>JBKDMX010000109.1:0-65173 GCA_046343855.1 Planctomycetia bacterium | reverse complement strand
CCGCCTGGCATTGTGGCCTTTCGGCGGGCTTATTGAAACGGAAGGAGTTCACGACGATGGGACAGGCGCTCGAATTCACCGACGACAACTTTCAGCGGGAAGTGCTCGATTCCCAGGTGCCGGTGCTGGTTGATTTCTGGGCGCCCTGGTGTGGTCCCTGCCGCATGATCGGCCCGACGATCGAAGAACTCTCCGCCGAAAATGCGGGCACCTTCCGCGTGGGCAAGGTGAACGTCGATGAAAACAACCGTGTGGCGATGAGCTACAACGTGGCCAGCATCCCGACGATCATGATCTTCAAGGGCGGCCGCCTCGTGCAGCAATTCATGGGCGTGCAGACGAAGGCCAAACTCCAGCAGGCCCTCGACGAAGCGAAAAACGCGTAAGCACAGGAATCTTCTGCGGAAGCGCTACCGTTGGACGAGGCGAGCGGGTCGGCGGAAGCTCGAGGAGCATTTGGACCGAGTCCGCGAGGGGGGCACCGCGACGCGCCAATCCGACGTCGGAACGGCGGACTAAGAACTTCTGCCGCCCGCGAGCCGGTGCGATACGAACTGATCCGCTTGCGGAGCAAGCGGTCTACTTACGTGCGTAGTTTTTCCAGCAGGCTGTCGTCGACGAAGCCCGCCAGGTCGTGCTGTACGCCCGGCTGGCGGAGCTTCTCGACGGCTTTGGCCTCGATCTGCCGCACCCGCTCGCGGGTCACGCAAAAGATCGTGCCCACCTCTTCGAGCGTGTAACTGTAGCCGTCGGCGAGGCCGAACCGCATGCGCAGGATCTCCCGTTCGCGGTAGGTGAGCCCTTCGAGCGCCTTGCCGATCGAGTCGCGGAGCGACTGCTCGTGGATTCCCTTGAGCGGGTCGTCCTCGCGGTGATCCTTGATGATGTCGCCGACGCCGGCCTCTTCGCTGTCGCCGATCGGCTGGTCGAGCGAGACGGGCTGCCGTGACATCCGCCAGACGCAGGTGGCCTCCTCGATCGTGAGGCCGCCGATCCGGGCGAGGTCCTCCACCGCCGGCTCGCGGCCGTGCTCCTGGCGAAACTGCTTCGCGATGTTTCGCAGCTTCGTCATCGTGTCGACCATGTGCACGGGCACGCGGATCGTGCGGCTCTGGTCGGCGATCGCGCGGGTGATGGCCTGCCGGATCCACCAGGTGGCGTAGGTCGAAAACTTGAAGCCGCGGGCATGCTCGAACTTGTCGACGGCCCGCATCAGGCCGGAGTTGCCCTCCTGGATCAGGTCGAGAAACGAGAGGCCACGGTTGCGGTAGCGCTTGGCGATCGACACCACGAGCCGCAGGTTGCCGGCGGCGAGATCCCGCTTGGCGGCGTCGTAGCGGCCTTGGAGGTCCGCGAGCCGATCGAGCCGCCGCGTGAGCGTGCGGGTGCTCTCGCGAACGCCGAGCAGGAGCCGGCGCCTCTCCTGTTGGAGGGGCTCGGCCAGCCGCCGGTCTGCGGCCGCCCTGCCCATGCCCTGGAGCTCGGAATGGATGGCCTCGAGCCTGTCGCCCACCCCGCGCAGCCGCTTGAGCAGCGGGTAGAGCCGCTGGATCCGCAGGTTGCATTCCTCGACGAGCCGCACAGCCTTGCTCCGCTTGCGCACCAGCTGCCGCCAGGCCTCGCGACGCTTCGCGAGGGGCACCTTTCGCGACATCGCGGTCCGGAAGAGCTGCTTCTTTTCCTGCTCGAGCCTGCGGAGCGTCTCGAGATTTGGAACGAGCCGCTTGAGCGTCCGCTTCTTCTCGCTGGTGTTGGTGACGGAGACCTCGATCGTGCGGTCGAGACGAAGTTTGCCGGCGAGCACCTGCTCGAGCAGTTGCACGGCGCCGGTGAGGACGAGGTCATTGCCGAGCATCGTGTTGCGAAAGTGCCGGCGCCACTGTTCGATCCGCCGCGCACTCGACACCTCGGTCTCGCGGGTGAGCAGCGGGATGCCCCCCATCTGGAGCAGATAGAGCCGGATCGGGTCGTCGATCGCACCGAGCTTGCGGGGACTGGCGGCCTTTCCCTTCCGCGGCTTCGCGGCGGGAGGGGCGGGGGGGGCGATGGATCGGCTCATGACAGTCCTTTCGGGTCGGGTCGGTGAATCCGCAGGTGCGACCCCGAATTCAGCATGCATTCCCGGTGCCAAGGCCGGCGGCCCACCCCCCCAGTGCCATCGAAAACGAACTGAAAACTCTGTTTTTCAGCGGGTGGCGGCGATTTCCCCGTGGGCCGGAGAGGGGTCGGGCCAGGCCTGCGTGTCGCCGGCGGGCAACACCGCAGGCGACAGCCGGGTCGACGGGATGCGACGCCCCCAAGGGGCTGTGCTCAAGCCGGCCATGGCTGCGGCTCGAAACAGACCTCGCCGAAAGAGGCGGGGGCTTCCCTATAATTCCGGTCTGTCGAGCCTTGCCGATTTCCCTCGAGGGTGGTGGTGCATGGAAATCATTCTGCTGATCGTGATCGCGGTCGTCTTTCTCGTCGGCCTCGTCGCGTTCGCCATGGGTCGGCAGGGCTGGAACTGGGGCACGATCATCGCCGGCATCCTGGTGTTGCTCGCGTCGTTGGGCTTCACGTTCCTGGCCGGCATGGTCGGCCAGCAGGAACGCGCCTGGCGCGAGATCATCGCCAGTTATCAAAAGGAGATCGCGAAGAAACGCGAAGGCCTCGGCGGCGAAGGGGCCGACTCCGCCCAGAAGTCGATCGCTGCGCTCGAAGAAGACAAAGCCCGCTGGCAGCGGGTGTGGAATCTGGTGGACGAGTGGGGCGGCCGGTCGTGGCCCAACGCCTCATTCTCTCCCCCCATCGACGCTAGGGCGGGCACGATCACGGTGGACGACGTCGAGAAGCTGACGGCCGTGGCCGGGGCGGAAGTCTACGTCTTCGACGAGAGCGATATCGCCGCGGGGGGCGCATTCCTGGGGGCGTTTCACGTCGATGCGGTGAATGGCAACAAGCTTTCGATTTCGCCGGCCGCCGCGCCGACGGAAGAAGACCGCAGGCTCTGGGCGAAGCCCCGTGAGACGGTCAGGGTCTTCGAGACGCTGCCCAACGACACGTGGCTCGCATTCCACACGCTGACCCCCAAGAAGGGCGACGCCGCGGAGGGTGACGAAGAATCCGTCCTGCCCGCGCCGCGGAGAACCGATCCCGAGGCGCTTCTCAAGGACCTCGAAGCCCGGCTCGCGGAGGTGCGCGAGCATGCAGAGATCGTGCCGGAGGAGAAATTGCCGGAAATCATCGAGAACCTCAGGCAGGGCAACATCACGCCCGGCCGTTACTGGGCCCAGGTCGAGTTCAAGGAGCCGAAATCCTTCCCGATCGCCGGCCAGGAGCCGGTGCAGTTCGAGTCGGGGCAGACCGGAGAGTTCGACCTCGAGACGGCGCAGAAACTCAAGGAAGAGGGCGCCGTCGACATCGTGGCCGTGGAATCGCGCCGGCCGCTCGTCGACCCGCTGATGGCGATCCGCGGCGGCGAGCATGCGGGCGGCGCCGATGGCGGCGGCACGGTGCAGACCGAGGGCCTCTTGTTCATGCGGCGGATGCTCGAAAGCGACATCGTGGACATCCTCGCGATGACCGAACGGCTCAAGGCGGCCAAGACGACCACCGAAAGCCAGCTCGGGATTCACTCCCGCGAGGCCGGCGATCTCGGCGACGACCTCAAGAACTGGCAGGCCGACGCTCGGGCCGCCGAGGAGACGGCGACGAAGTTCGAGCGGCGGGTGGCCCAATTGGGAACGGAGCTGTCGGGCCTGGAAACGGCGATCGTGGAACTCGGCCGAGAACTCGCCGGTGCGTCCGCCCTGCTCGTGGGCGAGATCGATGCCGCCGCCCCGCCCCCGGCGAGGGCCGGGGCCCAGCCGGCCGGGGCCGCCAAGCGGATTCCCTGACAGATTTTGGGCAGACCGGGTAGACTGCCGCCTTTCGAAAACGCCTCTTTCCCTTCCGCCCACCCGAGCATCATGGCCAGTATCGCCGCCCAGCATGGCAACAAGGTTCGCCTGAAGAAGGCCGTCCACCACCACAAACTCGCCAGCCGCCGGGGCGTGCTGGAGCGGATGTTCACGCTCTGGTTCCGCGGCTTCGTCTACAACCAAATCTGGGAGGATCCCCGCGTCGATGCCGCAGCCCTGCAACTCGGCCCCGAGTCGAGCCTGCTGACGATCTCGAGCGGCGGCTGCAACGTCCTCAACTACCTGGTGCACAAGCCGAAGCGGATCGTGGCGGTCGACCTCAACGCCAACCACATGTCGCTCACGCGGCTCAAGCTCGCGGCGCTCAAGCATCTGCCCGACTACGAGTCGTTCTACAAGTTCTTCGGCTACGGCCGGCACGCCGACAACATCCCCAACTATCAGCGCTATATTCGCGATCACCTCGACCCCGTGACTCGGAAATTCTGGGAATCGAGCGATTGGCCCGGCAACGCGATCGGCCCCAAGCGGATCGGCTACTTCAAGCGCGGCCTCTACGAGCAGGCCAAGCTCGGCCAGTTCTTCCGGATCGTCCACGGCATCGCAAGGTCCGCCGGCCGCGACCCGTCCCGGCTCGTGGCGGCCAAGACGATGGCCGAGCAGGAGAAGATCTTCGACGACACGTTCGGCCCGCTCTTCGACAACAAACTCGTCCGCTGGTTTGGCCGGCAGCCCGTCGCGGTCTACAGCCTCGGCATCCCGCCCAGCCAGCACCAGGCGATGCTCGACGAGCACGAAAACGACGGCGGCAAGCTCTTCGACATGTATAAGCAGCGGGTGAAGCGGCTGGCCTGCGGCTTCCCGCTCGACGACAACTACTTCGCCTGGCAGGCCTTCAGCCGCCGCTACGACCACGAGGGTCGCCGCGGCCTGCCCGACTACCTCAAGCGGGAAAACTACGACACGATCAAGTCGGTGGTCGATCGCGTGGAGACCCAGATCGCGTCGCTCGGTGACTACCTGCAGGGGGAGACGCCCGGCGCGCTCAACGGCTTCATCTTCCTCGACAGCCAGGATTGGATGCCGCCGCAGGTGATCGAGGATCTCTGGTCGCAGGTGGTGCGCGTGGGCGGGCCAGGCACGCGGGTCATCTTCCGCACGGCCGGCGAAAAATCCCCAGTCGAGGCAGCCCTGTCGCCCGCCACGCGGAGCCGCTTCTTCTACAACCGGGATCGGTCGGCGGAGCTCCACAAGCAGGATCGATCGGCGATCTACGGCATGTTCCACCTCTATGAAATGCTCCCCGCGTCATGAGCGGGGTCGCCCGGAAGCAGCCAGTGTCTTCATCGAACAACCGCGGCGGCGGCGCCGACGACCAGGCCGTGGCGATGGACCGGATGTATCGGTTCACGCGGCACATCTACGACCTCACCCGCGCCTACTACCTCCTCGGCCGCGACCGCATGCTCGCGAAGGTGGAAACATCGCCCACGACGGCCACGCTCGAGGTGGGCTGCGGCACGGCCCGCAACCTGATCAAGCTCGCCGAGCGGAAGGCGCCGGGAAAGCTCTACGGCCTCGACGCCTCGCACGAGATGCTCGAGACGGCCGCGGCCAGCATCGCGAAGACCGGCGCCGACCGCGGCCACCACGACAAGATCGTGCTGCGGCAGGGGCTGGCCGAGCAGCTCGATGCCACGCGGATGTTCGGCCGCGACGAGCCGTTCGACACCGTCTATTTCTCCTACTGCCTCTCGATGGTGCCGACGTGGCCAGGGGCCCTCGAGGCCGCGATGGCCTGTCTCCGGCCGGGGGGCACGCTCCTGATCGTCGATTTCTGGGACCAGAAGGAGTTGCCGTCCGTCTTCGCGGCCGGCCTCAAGAAGTGGCTCTCACTCTTTCACGTGCACTACCGCCCGGAGGTGCACGACGCGCTCGTGGAACTCGGCCGCTCGGGCCGGGCCGACGTGCAATTCGAGTCGGTCGCCAGGCGCTACGCCTACATCGCGACGCTGCGAAAGAACTGACAGCTTCTCCCCAGCGCCGTGGTCGGCGGAAGCTCGACGAGCATTTGGACCGAGTCTTCGAGGGCCACCGCGAGGAGCCCTTCCGCCGTCGGAACGGCGGACGCAGAACTTCTGCCGCCACGGCGCTTTCAGGGCAGCAGGAAGACGAGGCCCGTGACCGTGGCGGCCTGCACCGCCATGCCGCGGTAGCTGATCGGCACGGCCGGACAGGTCCACGGCGCGCAGTTGCCGGGCCGATAGTAGCCGAGCGGATAGACGCATTCCCACGGCAGCTCCACGCCCATCTTGTAGGGCAGGACGGGCAGCGTCACGAAGAAGTGCGCGGCCGACACGACCGGGTCGGCCCAGCCGTGCGAGTGGCCGTAGCGTTCGAGGTTCCAGTCCTCGAAGTAGAGCGGCTTGTGGCAATAACCGGCGGCCTTCCAGGTGAACGTCGTCGTGGCAAACCGCCGAGGCTCGAACACTTCCCCTTCGAGCCGGCATTCACACGGATAGTCATTGCCGGCGCGGCCGCCCACGCGAATGTCGAGGTCGATGTCGGCAAGCCGGTCGGCCCGCAGTTTCCTGAGCGCTTCGGTGCAGGTCTTTCCCTCTTCCCCGCAGGAGTCTTTCCCGCTCACGGCGACGACGCCGCTCCCATCCGGCCCGCGGCCTTCCGCCGTCGTCACGGCAGCGTCGGCCACTTCGGCGCCTGCAGCATCTCCCTGACGGGCAGCTGCCTGCTCGAGCGACCGCCAGTCATAGGCGCGTGTTTCAGGCGCTGCGGCGAGACTCGCTACGATCGCGATGGCCACGACGAGAGGGCGTTTATTCCCCCTGCTTGTGCTCTGCGGAGTAGTTCGGGGCTTCCTGGGTGATGACGATGTCATGTGGATGGCTTTCCCGCACGGCGGCCGCCGAAACCTGGATGAACTGGGCGTCGCACCTGAGTTCATCGATCGTCCGCGTGCCGCAATAGCCCATCCCGGCCCGCAGGCCGCCGACGAGCTGATAGACGAACACGCTCAAGGGGCCCTTGAAGGGCACACGCCCCTCCACCCCTTCCGGAACCAGCTTGTCACCGCCGCGCCCTGTCGCTTTTTGCCGGTAGCGTTCGCTCGAGCCCTGAACCATCGCCCCGAGCGATCCCATGCCGCGGTAGGCCTTGAACGTACGGCCCTGGTAAAGGACCGTCTGTCCGGGACTTTCCGCGACGCCCGCCAGGAGCCCACCCACCATGCAGCAGTGGGCCCCGGCCGCGATCGCCTTGGTGATGTCTCCCGAGTAGCGAATGCCTCCGTCCGCGATCACCGGCACGCCGGCGCCGGCCGCCTCCTGTGCGGCCTCCCAGACCGCCGTGATCTGGGGGACGCCGACACCGGAGATGACCCGCGTAGTACAGATCGACCCGGGACCGATCCCAACTTTGACTCCATCTGCGCCAGCTTTGATGAGATCGCGACAGCCTGCCCGGGTTGCCACATTCCCCGCGATCACCTCGATGCCCCAGCGTTTCTTGATTGCCGAGACTGTCTCGATCACGTTGGACGAGTGACCGTGGGCCGAGTCGACGATCAAGACGTCGACCCCCTTGGCGATCAGGCTTTCGGCCCGCTCGTAGTCGAACACGCCGACGGCCGCCCCCACCCGCAGCCGGCCTTGCCGGTCTTTGCAGGCGTTGGGGAACCGCTTCATCATGTCGATGTCTTTGATCGTGATCAGGCCGGTGAGCAGGCCCGCGGCATCGACAAGGAGCAGTTTCTCCACCTTGTTGGCCATCAGGATCTTCTCGGCCTCGTCGAGCGTGACGTTGCCGGTGGCCGTCACGAGGCCGGTGCGGGTCATGATGTCGGCGACGGGGGTTTCGCCGCTCTCGAGAAACCGCAGGTCGCGCCGCGTGATGATGCCGACGAGCCGCCGGTTTCCCTCGGTGATGGGCACGCCCGAGATGTTGTATTGATCCATCACGTCGCGGGCCCGGCCGACCGTGGCAGTGGGGGGCAGGGTGACGGGATCCATGATGATCCCGTTGGCGCTCCGCTTGACCTTGTCCACCTCCTCGCTCTGTCGCTCGATGGAGAGGTTTTTGTGGATCACCCCGAGGCCGCCCTCCTGAGCCAGGGCGATCGCCATCTCGCTCTCCGTGACGGTGTCCATCGGGGAGCTGACAAGCGGGATATTCAGCCGGATGCCCCGGGTGAGGTTCGTGCTGACATCCACCTCGGCCGGCACCACGGCGGAATAGCGGGGCACGAGGAGAACGTCATCGAAGGTGATCCCGGTTGCGACGATTTTCCCGTCCATGAGGGGCTCCCGAGGGGCTGGAAAACCGCGGATTATGCGGCTCCAGCCCCAAAAGGGCAACGACCGGCCGTGCCTCGCGGGCGATTCCCGCCCCCGCGGCGCACGGCGCCGAAGCGTGTCCTAGGTTTGTGGGTCTGATTCACTCTTCCTCCTCTCCTCGCCGCAAAAGCCTCATCATGCGTTTTCTCGACGACTACATCGCCGCCCAGCAAACCCCTCGCCGGTCCCCCGCGCCGGAAGGCGCGATCGCCCGCCCGGATCGGGCCACGCTCGAGGCGCACCTCGCCCGCCGCCGCTACGGCCGCTTCACGCTCACCGAGGCGATCCGGCCGAGCTGGCAGCTCGACGTCGTGCCGCAGGCCGGCTACCGCTTCGACACCTACGTCGATCCGCGGACGGGCTCGCGGTTGCCCGCGCTCGTCGCCTCGGTCTCGAGCGAAGACCTCTTCGAGACGTTCCTGCGGCTGCTCGAGCCTCTGGGCGACGCCTGCGACGTCGTGCTCGAAACCTCCCACGAGGGGGACCGCGGCCCCTCCAAGGGCCAGCAACGCGGCGAATTCACCCGCGAGGGCATGGAGCGGCTCGTGCTCGAGAGCGTGCTCTGGGACTTCGAAGACCTGCTGCTCAACGACGGCTGCACCGGCATCGCGATCATGCACCCGGAGGAGCCGATCGAGGTGCAGCTCGACGAGCACAAACTGGTCGTCGTCTACGCGCCCAACCGCCGCCCGTTCGAGCGAATCCTCGAAGAGCAGGGGATCATCCGCAATGACCGGATGCGGTTCATCTCGCAGGGAGAGCATCTCCACACCTCCCACACCCGCTTCGCGCGGCTCTTCGACGAAATGACCGCCAGCTTGGGCGCGGCCTAGGCCCGCCCAAGGAGACCGCTCGGAAAGTAGACCGCTTGCTCCGCAAGCGGATCCAGCAGCGCCCAGCCGGCTCGCGGGCGGCAGAAGTCGACTCGCGGTGGCCCTCGCGGACTCGGTCCAAATGCTCGTCGCGCTTCCGCCGACCCGCGAGCCTCGCCCGTAGGACAGGCCTCCGTGCCTGTCATAAACAGACCGCTTGCTCCGCACGCGGTCTTCTAGCCCGGGGTTTCGCGGGGCAGACTGGGCTTGAGCCGGGCGGGCGGATTCACCACCATCCGCCTCATGCATTCCCCCCGGCCCCCCGTGCTTGTCGCGATTGCCCTCGCCGCCTTCATGGCCGGCGGGGCCGCGGCGCAAGCGCCACCGGGGCAGCCTCTCGATCCGTTCACCCCGCTGCCCGCCGGCGCCGTCGTCGGTCCGCAAGGGCCCGTCGTGCCCGGCCCCGCTCCCGGAGCGCGGAATTCCGTCGTCATCCCGCCGCTCGATGCGGAGCAGGTATGGAAGCAGATGGTGGACGTGGTCGACGACTATTTCAAGGTGCAGTCGGAGCAGCGGGTCGTCTTCGCCAATGGCGTGCCGGCCGAGGGACGGATCGACACCTACCCGCAGACCGGCGCCACGCTGCTCGAGCCGTGGCGCCGCGATTCGATCGGCTTTCGCGAGCGGCTCGAGAGCACGCTGCAATCGATCCGACGAACCGGCTCGATGCGGCTCATTCCCGATCCGGCCGGCTGGCGGATCGAGACCGTGGTGCTCAAGGAGCTCGAATACCTGCCGCGGCCGATGCGGGCGACGACCGGCGGCGCCTCGTTTCGCAACGACGACTCGCTCTATCGCTACGGTACGCCGCTCCCCACACTCGGCCAGCAGGTGGGCGACCAGCCCCGGCCGGTGGCCAACCCCACGCCGAACCTCGGCTGGATTCCGCTGGGCCGCGATCCGCTGCTCGAGCAACGAATGCAGTCGCAGGTGCTCGCCCGGCTCGGCGTGGCGCCGATGCCGGCGCCGGAGCCCTATTACCAGCCGCCCGAGGGCGGCTCCGCCACGACCTCAACGCCGGTCACGCCAGGCCCCGTCTTCGGCGCGCCGATCCCACCGGAGCAGCTGCCGGCGGGGGCCGTGATCGCCCCGGGCCCGGCCGTGCCGATCGAATCGTTGCCGGTGCCCCGGTAGGACAGGCCTCAGCCTGTCATTCGTCGGTCACGCAGCCGCGGGAGGCCGGGGCGACACAGCGGATGTATTTGGCGAGCATGCCGCGGGTGGCCTTCGGCGGCGGTGCCTTCCATTCGGCCCGCCGCTTCGCGAATTCGGCGTCGGAGACCTCGGCGTCGATCGAGGCCTTGTCGGCGTCGATCACCACGATGTCGCCATCCTTCACCAACGCGATTGGCCCGCCGTCCTGAGCCTCCGGCACCACGTGCCCCACGATGAAGCCGTGCGAGCCGCCGGAGAACCGGCCGTCGGTGATCAGCGCCACGTCGTTGCCGAGCCCGGCGCCCATCAGCGCGGAGGTGGGCGTGAGCATCTCCGGCATGCCGGGGCCGCCCTTCGGTCCCTCGTAGCGGATGATCACCACGTCGCCCCGCTTGATCGCCCCCTGCTCGAGGGCGCCGAGCATCGCTTCCTCGCTGTCGAAGACGCGGGCCGGACCGCTGAACCGCGAGCCTTCCTTGCCCGTGATCTTGGCGACGGCCGAATCGGGGGCGAGGTTGCCGTGGAGGATCGTGATGTGGCCCGTCTTTTTGATCGGGTTCTCGACCGGCTGGATGATCTTCTGCCCCGGGGCGAGCCCCTTGCTCGTGGCCAGGTTCTCGGCGAGCGTCTTGCCCGTCACGGTCATGCAATCGCCGTCCATGAGCCCCTTGTCGAGCAGGTATTTCATCAGGCCGCTGGTGCCACCGATCGAGTGGAGGTCTTCCTGCACGAATTTCCCGCTCGGCTTGAGGTCGGCGAGGTAGGGGATGCGGCGGGCCACCTTCTGGAAGTCGGCCGGCGTGAGATCGATCTCGACGGTGCGGGCCATCGCGATCAGGTGGAGCACGGCATTGGTCGAGCCGCCGAGCGCCATGATCGTGACCATCGCGTTTTCAAAGGCGCGGCGGGTCATGATGTCGCGCGGCTTGAGATCCCGCTCGAGGAGCGTGCGGACGGCCGCGCCGGCCCGCAGGCACTCGTTCAGCTTGTCGGGGTGCTCGGCCGGGATCGAGGCGCTGTCGGGAAGCGCCATGCCCATCGCCTCGATCGCCGTGGCCATCGTGTTGGCCGTATACATGCCGCCACAGGCGCCGGCTCCCGGGCAGGCATGGCGGACGATGTCGCCGCGGCGGGCGTCGTCGATCCGGCCCGCCACGTATTCGCCGTAGCACTGAAAGGCGGAGACGATGTCGAGCGCCGTGCCGTCGGCAAGGTGGCCGGGCTTGATCGTGCCGCCGTAGACCATCAGGGCGGGGCGATTGAGCCGGCCCATCGCGATCAGGCAGCCTGGCATGTTCTTGTCACAGCCGGGAATTGCCACGAGGGCGTCGTACCATTGCGCGTGCATCACCGTCTCGATCGAGTCGGCGATCACGTCGCGGGAGGGGAGGGAGTAGCTCATCCCCTCGGTGCCCATCGAGATACCGTCGCTGACACCGATCGAGTTGAACCGCATCCCGACCATGCCGGCCGCGATCACGCCCTCGCGGACCTTCGCCGCGAGTTTGTCGAGGTGCATGTTGCAGGTGTTGCCCTCGTACCACATGCTCGCGATGCCCACCTGCGGCTTGTCGAGATCGGCGGGCTGCAGGCCGGTGCCGAGCAGCATCGCCTGCGAGGCGCCCTGCGAGCGGGGTTGCGTGATGCGGGAGCTATAGCGATTCAGCTGGGCCATGCTTCAAATCCTCCGGGGTTTTGGTGCAGAATAGTGATCTCGCCAGGCCTTTGAAAGATGCCCGTCATGCGCCCCGCATTCACGCGCCCCGAATTCGTTTTCCTCGACCTCGGCAACGTGATCGTCTCGTTCGATCGCGACAAGGCTTACCGGCAGATGGCCGAGGTGTCGGGGGTCGACCAGGCGGCGGTGCGGCAGGCCGTCGAGCCGACGGGCCTCAACGAGGCGATCGAACGCGGGGCGATCGACTGGCTGGCATTTCACGAGGCATTCTGCCGCCACACCCGTTCCACGCCGTCGCCCGACGCGCTCGCCCGCGCCGCGAGCGACATGTTCGCGCTCAACGTGGCCATGCTCCCGGTGATCGCGGGGCTCGAGCGGGCCGGAATCCCCACGGGCATCCTCTCGAATACCTGCGGCCCCCACTGGGATTACCTCCTCGCCAGCGGCTATGCCGTGCTGCCGGGGAATTTCGTCGCGACCGTGCTCAGCCACGAGGTGGCGGCGATCAAGCCGGCCCCGGAGATCTATGCACGCGCCGCGCGCCTGGTCGGCGTGCGGCCAGAGCGAATTTTCTTCTGCGACGACATCGCCGCGCACGTCGATGCCGCCCGGGCCGCCGGCTGGGACGCGGAGGTCTTCACCTCGGCCGTGGCGCTGGCCGACGACCTCGACCGTCGCGGAATCAACCTCGGCATGTGACGACGCAGGGCGTCAGTGGGCGGTCAGCCGCGTCAGCAATTCCTGCTCCAGGAAATTGCCTTCGATCACCACCCGCCCATCCACCTCCACGACGGGCACCCGGGTGCCGAATGCCCGGGCCAGATCGGGCGAGGCATCGATGTCGACCACCATCATTTTCGCGGCGTGAGGGGCGAGCATGTCCTCCGCCCGCTCGCAGAGGTGGCAGCCGCGCCGGGAATAGAGCACGATCTTCATGCCTGAGTTAGGATTGTTGGAGAGGGAACGAGTCTACAACAATCCGTTCATGCATCATGAGTGAAGCCCCCGAGAAAAAAGTCGCCGCCAAGCCCGCCCAGCCCGAGCAGACGGCGGCGGACTTCATCCGCCTCGTCAAGCTGAGCGGGCTCGTCGAGCAAGCCACGCTCGAGAAGGTGATTGCGCCGTGGGCCGCCGCCACGGGCCCGCTGCCCGCGGAGCTCCCGGCGGCCCTCGTGGCGGCCGATGTGCTCACCGAATGGCAGATCGAGCAGATCCGCAAGGGCAAGCACAAGGGCTTCATGCTCGGCAAATACAAGTTGCTGCGGCTGCTGGGGGCCGGCGGCATGAGCAGCGTCTACCTCGCTGAGAACCCCACGCTCCGCCAGCGCGTCGCGATCAAGGTGCTGCCCTTGAAGCGGGTCGAAGAGAGCTCGTATCTCGCCCGGTTCGAGCGGGAGGCGCAGACCGCCGCGCGGCTCAGCCACCACAACATTACCCGCGCCTTCGACCTCGACATCTCCGGCTCGATCCACTTCATCGTCATGGAATACGTCGAGGGCACCGACCTTCAAGTCAAGGTAAAGGCCGAGGGGCCGCTCGACGTCCGCGAGGCCGCCGACTTCATCCGGCAGGCGGCCGTTGGCCTGCACTATGCGCACGACGAGGGGCTCGTGCACCGCGACATCAAGCCGGCAAACCTCATGCTCGACCGCAAGGGCACGGTCAAGATTCTCGACCTCGGCCTCGCCCTCGGCGACGACGAGGAAGATGCATCGATCACCCGCGAGCACGATGAAAAGGTGCTCGGCACCGCCGACTACCTCGCCCCCGAACAGGCCAAGGACAGCCACCTAGCCGACCGCCGCAGTGATGTGTATGCACTCGGGTGCACGCTCTTCTACCTGCTCGTCGGCAAGGCGCCCTTCGCGAAGGGCTCGCTCGGCGAGCGGGTCCGCGCTCATATGAACGAGCCGCCGCCAAACCTGCTTGAGATTCGCAGCGACGTGCCGGCCGAGATCGCCGAACTCTATTTCCGGATGATGGCCAAAGATCCGAACGGTCGTCCGCAGACGGCGCAGGAAGTGGCGGATACGCTCGATGCCTGGCTAAAGTCGACGAGCGGAGCCAGGCAGCAGGAGCGGCCGGAGCCACCGAGGCGTTCGCTGAGGCGGACTCCGGGTGAGAAAACCAGCGGGGTCGACCTGCGGCAGCTCCCTCCCCCCGGCCCCGTCATGCGCAGCGGGCCGGGCAGCAGATCCGGCGGCCTGGGGGGCGGTGGTGTGCCGTCCGGCAGCGGGCCAAGGCGCGGTGGAAGTGACGCTGCCCGGCGGGCTCCGGGCTCCGATGTCGATCTCTCGTCTCTGTCCTTCCCTTCGTCGCCGTCGAGCGGCAGCCGTTCCACCGCGAAGATGCCGCAGGTCAGTTCCACCGTCGCCCCAAAGCCACAAGCAGCTGCCAAACCCGCTCCTGCGGCCAAGCCCACAAAAACTGCCGGTCCAGGGCAGCGTTTCGGCGGTGCGGCAACCGCCCTGCGGGGGTTCTTCAAAAAACAGGTGGCCGGCCTGCCGATCGGTTTTTGGATCGTGGTGGGGATCGCGCTCATCGCGGCCGCCGGCCTGGCCTTCGCGGTGATCAACAGGTAGACCGCTTCGCCCCCAAAACGGGGCGCTGCCGGCTCGCGGGCGGCAGAAGTTTCGTCGCGGTGGCCCTCGAAGACTCGGTCCCAATGCTCCTCAAGCTTCCGCCGACCCGCTCGCCTCGTCTTGCGTAGATCGCTTCCGCCCCAGAGCGGGCTGCGTCGCGCTCTAGCGTGACGGGCCGATGGTCCACTCGCCGTCGGCGAGCGCGTCGAGCGTGGCGCGGTGCGTGAGGTCGTAGTCGAGCGGCGTGAGCGTCACCTCGCCGGCAGCGAGCGCCGTAACGTCGGAATCGTGGGGCGACGGTGGCGGCGGCGGTTCGTTCGTCGCCCAGTAGTAGGCGCGGCCGCGTGGATCGACCCGGCGCTCGAAGGCCTCGCCGTAGCGCGACGTGCTCATCGGCACGACCCGCAGCAGTGGCTGCCCCGCCAGGGCCCGCGTCGGGATGTTGACGTTGTAGAGGCTGCCCGCGGGCGGCCGGCGGGCGAGCAGCCCGCGGATCACGTCGAGCGCGATCTCGGCGGCGCGGTCGAAGTCGGCGTGCTCGTCATATTCGAGCGAGACGGCAATGCTCGTGATTCCGAAGAATGCGCCCTCAATCGCGGCCGCCACCGTCCCCGAATAGAGCACGTTGATGCCGGCGTTGAGACCGCTGTTGATGCCGCTGACAACGACATCCGGGCGTCGCGGGCAGAACTCGGAGATCCCGAGCTTCACCGCATCTGCCGGGCTGCCGTCGACGGCCCAGCCCCGGCTGCGACCGCCCTCGAAGATCTCCTTGGCGGTGAGTGGCGTGAGAAACGTGATCGCGTGCCCCACGCCGCTCTGCTCGGTGGATGGGGCGACCACACTCACGTCGCCGATCCGGCGGAGGGCGCGTTCCAGCGCCGCGAGGCCGGGGGCGAAGATGCCGTCGTCGTTCGTGAGCAGCGTGAGCATGGCGAAAACCGCACACTATAGAACCTTCACCCGCCGACTTTCTATACTCGGCGGCTTTTCCGCCCCCTTCCCGCCACTGCCGCCATGAAGCCCTCGCCCGACAGGTCTCCCCAGCAGGCCGAGCGCGTGATCGTGCTCGACTTCGGCTCCCAATACGCCCAGCTAATCGCCCGCCGGGTACGCGAGCAGCATGTCTATTGCGAGATCGTGCGGCACGACATCACGGCCGCGCGGATCAAGGAGCTCGCCCCGCGCGGCATCATCCTGTCCGGAGGCCCGTCGAGCGTCTACGAGGCGGGTGCGCCCCGCTGCGATCCCGGCCTCTTCCAGCTTGGCATTCCGGTGCTCGGCATCTGCTACGGCATGCAACTCGCCTGCGATGCCCTCGGCGGCCGCGTCGGACAGGCCCACGCGCGGGAATACGGCCGCGCCGTGCTCGACGTGATCGCCGATGACACGATCTTTGCCGGCATCCCGCGGCATACCGAGGTCTGGATGAGCCACGGCGACCAGGTCGATCAGGTCTCGGCCGATTTCCTCCCGCTCGCCAAGACGCCCACCTGCCCGCTGGCCGCCGTCAGGCATCGCTCGCTGCCGGTCTTCGGGCTGCAGTTTCATCCCGAGGTCACCCACACCGCGGCCGGCAGCGTCATGCTCGCCAACTTCCTCAAGCACGCCTGCGGCTGCTCCGGCTCCTGGCGGCTCGAAGACTTCGCCGACGCCGTCATCCGCGACCTGCGGACGCGGGTCGGAACGGATCGCGTCATCTGCGGCCTCTCCGGCGGCGTCGATTCGGCCGTCGTGGCGGCGCTCCTCTCGCGGGCGATCGGCGACCAGCTCTCCTGCATCCTGGTCGACAACGGCCTCTTGCGGAAGAACGAGGCGGCGGCCGTGATCGACGAATTCACGACCCACTTCAAGACCGACCTCCACGTCGTGCCCGCCGAGAAGATGTTTCTCGACGTCCTCGCCGGCGTCACCGAGCCGCAGGAGAAGCGGCGGCGGATCGGCAAGGCATTCGTCGACTGCTTCGCCGACGAGGCCGCGAAGATCAAGGGGGCGAAGTTCCTCGCCCAGGGCACGCTCTATCCCGACGTCATCGAAAGCGGCGCGGCCCTCGACGGCCCGGCGGCCACGATCAAGTTGCACCACAACGTGGGCGGCCTGCCGGAAGACCTGCAATTCGAGCTGATCG
The DNA here is from genome assembly GCA_046343855.1 of Planctomycetia bacterium. Classification (GTDB taxonomy): domain Bacteria; phylum Planctomycetota; class Planctomycetia; order Pirellulales; family UBA1268; genus RGVT01. The sequence goes on along the minus strand of JBKDMX010000109.1, from coordinate 48,510 downwards.
AGCCGTTGCGTGATCTCTTCAAGGACGAAGTCCGCCGGCTCGGCCTGCAACTCGGCCTACCCGAACGGATCGTCTGGCGGCATCCATTCCCCGGCCCGGGCCTCGCCGTCCGCTGCCTGGGCGAGGTGACGAAGCCCCGGCTCGACAAGCTCCGCGAGGCAGACGCGATCGTGCTCGAGGAGATCGAGCGGGGCGGCCTGATGCGGAAGGTCTCGCAGGCCTTCGCCGTGCTCCTACCTGTGCAGAGTGTGGGCGTGATGGGCGACGCCAGAACGTATGACGACGTGCTCGCCGTCAGGGCCGTGGAGACGGAAGACTTCATGACGGCCGACTGGAGCCACCTTCCCTACGAGATGCTCGCCCGGATCTCGAGCCGCGTGATTAACGAGGTCCGCGGCATCAACCGCGTGGTCTACGACATCTCGTCGAAGCCGCCGGCCACCATCGAGTGGGAATGAGACCCTACTGCGCTGCCTTCGTGTATTGCTGCCCGCGCACCACCTGCACGTCGGCGAGCCAGGCAATGCAGGCGTAATACTCGAAATACTCGTGCGAGACGTGCGTAAGAATCTTCTCCGCCACCTCCATCGGCACCACGAATTCGAGCTTCATCGTCTTCGCGCCGGTCGTCACGGCGACATTCCTGGCGCTCCTCGATCCCTGGCCGACGACCTCGCTGAGCGTGTAGCCGGTGGCGCCGAGACGCATTCCTTCCTCGGCAATATCTTCCATGATCACGGTCTCGCCGATGACGGTCACGATCTTGAGCGGGTAAAGATGCATGGGATTCCTCGTTTCGCGCACCGGCCTCAGGTGGCTCCCAGCCACTTGGCCATCTCGTAATAGATCGGGATACCGAAGGCTATGTTGAACGGAAACGTGATGGCAAGGGCCGCCGTGATCGAATAGGTGGGATTCGCCTCCGGCAGGGTGAGCCGCACCGCCGGCGGCGCGGCGATGTACGACGCACTGGCGACGATGGCCGCCAGCACGGTGCAGCCGCCGAGGTTCAGCCCGGCACGATGGCCGAGATAGGCCCCGAAGAAGCCGTGGATCAAGGGCATCAGGATGCCGAAGGCGACCAGAAACGGCCCCACCTTCACGAGATCCCCGAGCCGCTCGCCGGCGACCAGCCCCATCTCGAGCAGGAAGATGCAGAGCGCTCCACGAAACAGCATCCCCTTGCTCTGGAAGAATTCGTAGAACGGCTCAAACGCCTTTTCGTCCATGAAGAGCGTGGAGATGAAGCCGATCACCAGCAACCCGGCCATCAGCATGATCGACTGCCCGGTGACCACCTCGTAGAGCGCCTCGTAGAGTTTCGACTCGCGGGCCTTTCGGCGGCCCGCGCTGGTGGTGGCGTCGGCACTTCGCTCACGTGCCGAGAGCGCCGCTCCCAGCACGAGCGCGATCGCGATCCCGGGGCATTCCAGGATCGTCACGAGCGTCGGCAGGAAGCTGTTGGCCGGGTGGTGCGTCTGCTCCACGAACGAGTTGGCGACCGCATAGGTGACGGCAGACGTGCTCCCGTAGTGGGCGGCGATGCCGGCCGAGTCGGCGATCGACATGCCCCCCAGGTAGCGCAGCACGACGAACGAGGTGAGCGGAGTGACGCAGCCGAGAAAGAGCGTTGCCAGCGCCGGCTTCCAGATGGTGGATACGCCGTGCATCTGGTACTCGTGTGCGAGCTCATGGCCACCGATGAATCCGATCGACATCAAAAGAAAGATCGCGATCGAGAGATACAGTTCCTTCGGAATCTTGATGCCGCCATGAATCCGCGTGCAGATGATGCCCAGCACGAAGCAGAGGGGGATGGGTGTCAGCAGATTTCTCTCGAGCGACTCGAGAATTCGGGCGACCTGCTCGGCATTGAAGACGGCGAGCGGAAAAAACACCTGGCAGATCATGCTCGACTCGCGGTGGAAATGGGGCGAAACCGATCCCTGGCGAAACCGCCGTCCCGCGGCTGCGCCGCCGTGGAAGCCAAGAGGTTACCGATGCCGCCGCGGAACGCGACCCCAATCCTTGCCGACTGTCGTATTTTTAAGTCCCACGCGGCTTGGGGCGGGCATGGCATACTACGTTTTCACGGAAATCCAAGCGACTCTCGCCTGCGGAGCCTTTGTCACCATGCACGTCGCGATCATCGAAGACGATCCTGCCATCGCCAAGGCGGTGCGCACGGCTGTGCGGGAGGCGGGGCACGAGTGCAGCTGGATTCCAGACGGCGAAACGGCCATCCGCGACCAGACGATCCTGTCGAGCGACATCGTCGTGCTCGACCTGATGCTTCCGAAGGCCAGCGGACTCGAGGTGCTGGAGGCGGCTCGGTCCGCCGGGATTCGCACCCCCGTGATCGTCCTGACGGCCTTGGGCAACGTGGCCGACAAGCTCGTGGGATTCCAGGCGGGAGCCGACGACTACCTGGTGAAACCGTTCGAGATCGACGAACTCTTGGCCCGGATCGAGGCCGTGCATCGGCGCACGTCGAACAAGCCGGCGATGGAACTCACGGCCGGCAGCCTGCACCTCAGCCTCGCCACGAAGCGACTGACACTCGACGGCCGCTCGGTCGAACTCACTCCCACGGAGCTCACGATCCTCGAACTCCTGATGCGGTTCAAAGGGCAGGTCGTGACCCGCAAGATGCTCTGCGAGCACGTCTGGGGCTTCAACTGGGACGGCCCCACGAACGTCATCGAGGTGCATATCAACCGGTTGCGGGGAAAGATCGACAAGGGACGCGAAGACTCGCTCATCCGCACCATCCGGGGCCGCGGCTATGCCCTCGCGTCTGCTTAGACGGATTCCGTGGGCCACGCTGCGGGTCCGCCTCACGCTCCTCAATACCGCAGTCGTGCTCTTGGCCACGATCGCAGCCCTGCTCGCCGTGAGGCTCGCCGGCCGCTCCATCCTCTACCGCGAAGCCGACTCGGTGCTCCGCGGAGAAGTACGGGAGATCAGCATGGCCCTCGAAGACCTGCATCCTGACCGGCTGGCGGTGGTTGAGGAACTGCGTCGCAAGACGGTCGGCCACCGGGAGCGCGGCTGGTTCGCGCAGCTCCTCGACGGCAACGGCGAAACGATCTGGAAGAGCGACAACTGCCCCGACGTGATCGCGAGCCTGCCGATCCTTTTCGAGAAGAAGGAAAACCTCGTTCAGGCGGGGCCCTACCGCTTCGCGCGTCGTACCGTGACCGCCACCGCCGACGAGGCCTTTCACGTGCGGATCGGCATGCCGACGGAATTCCTCGAACAAGACGTCGATGCACTGGCCCGCATCCTGATTCCCGTCGGCGTCGCCCTGTCGCTGCTCACGCCACTGGCCGGCTATTGGCTGGCGCTGCGGGCCACGAGCCCGATCGCCGAGATCCTGCGGACGGCCGACCAACTCCGCCCCACTCGGCTCGGCGACCGGCTCGAGGTTCGCGGCACCAAGGACGAGCTCGATCGGCTTTCCCTCACGATCAACCGCCTGCTCGATCAGGTGGCCGGCTACGTCGAGCGGCAGCAGCAGTTCGTGGCCGACGCCGCGCACGAGCTCCGCGGTCCACTGGCGGCAATCCAGACCAGCCTCGAGGTGGCGGCCTCACGAGATCGCTCCGCCGCCGAATACCGCGACACGCTCGAGGCTCTGCTCGGGGAGACGAGGCAGCTTGCGAAGCTCGCCAACGACCTGCTGCTGCTGGCTGAAGGAGAGCTCGCCCCCGGCTCGGGCCACGCCACGGTCGATCTCGATGCGCTCGTGCAGCAGACGGCCGCGATGTTCGCCGGGGTGGCCGAGGAAGGGGGCATCGACCTGCGCGTCGAATCCGCCGGGGTCATCCTCGTCACCGGCGAGCCGCGGCAGCTGCGGCAGGTGGTGAGCAACCTGCTCGACAATGCGATCCGCTTCACGCCGCCGGGAGGCCGGGTCGTCGTCGCGCTCGCGGCCGATCCCATGAGCCGTCAGGCGCGGCTCACGGTGACCGACACCGGCTGCGGCATCGAGCCGCATCATGTGCCGCGGGTGTTCGACCGGTTCTTTCAGGCGGATGTGGCCCGCGACCGCCGCGACAGCCGGCGGGGGGGCGGCCTGGGCTTGGCGATTTGTCGCACGCTCGTGGAGCGGCATGGCGGCCTCATCTCGGTGAGGAGCGAGTTTGGCCGAGGCACGGAGTTCACCGCACTGCTCCCCCAGGCCCCCTAAAGCCTCAGGCTGGCAGTTTGGGTGAACCTGCCTCGCCGCGCCCGCCCTCCTAAACGAGAAGCAAGCCTCCCCCTCATAAAGCCGCGGAAATGATCCTGTCGATCAGGAAGAACGAGGCGTTTGGGAGAAGTTTGCGATGTGTGCGATACAGAGTGGTCACGAAAAGCCTGCGGGCACGCGCGCACGCCTTGCTGCCATTTTGATGGCCGCGCTCGGGCTCTGCCTCGCCCTTGTGACAACCGCGCCCCAGGCCGAAGCCAGCGAATTCCTCGTCCTGGCCAACGATCCCCACGCGCCACCGCTGCAACTGCCGACTGTCGCCGCACGGTTCGAGACCTTCGAGCAGGTTTCCGCGGCGCTCGACACCGATCGCAAGCGGATGGCCGCCCTCGAGGCGCGGATCGCGCAGATGGAGGCCGCAGCAGCGGTCAAGCCTGAGCCACTGCCCGCCCCTGGCGCGGACGCGAGCTCCAGCAAGGCGGGCGACAACAACACGACCGCTGCAGACACGAAACCCAAACAGCCCTACGAGATCGGCAGCGACAAGGTGTATCAGTCGAAATGGGCCGACACATTCCAGGCCGAATCGGCCAACAAGGACTTCCGCGTGAAGATCGGCGGCCGCACGCAGGTCGATGCAGTGGCCTTCAACGCCGAGCCCGGCCCCAGCCAGACGCCCGATCAAGGCGGGCTCGATCCATCCCTCTCCGACACGGTGAATTTCCGTCGCGCACGTTTCCGCATGGAAGGCCGCATGTACGAACTCTACGACTGGGCCTGCGAATACGACTTCGTCAACCAGATCAACGTGAACAACTCGGTCTTTCCCACCGAGCGAGATGCCGGCCCGCTCACCGCCGTCACCGACCTCTGGCTGCAGGTCCGCGAAATTCCGATCCTGGGGACCGTTCGCGTCGGCAACCAGAAGGATCCCTACGGCTACGAACATCTGACGAGCAGCCGCTGGCTCAACTTCATGGAGCGGTCGTTCGCCCAAGACGCTTTCGAGGGCCCGTTCAACAACGGCTTTCTCCCCGGCATCCAGATCCTCAACAACAACGAGGAGGGCGACATCGGCTGGCAGATCGGCCAATTCAAAAACACGTCGAACCCATTCGGATATTCCAACTCCAATGGCGGCAGCATGACCGTGGGTCGCCTCGTCTACCTGCCCGTCTACGAAGACGAGGGGCGGAAACTCCTTCACCTCGGTGTTTCGGGCCGCACGATGGAGCCGCGGAAGCAGTTTCTCGCTTTCGATCCGGTCACTGGCTTGCCGACCGGCCCCGCAGTCAATGCCGTTCGATTCCGCAGCCGCGGCAGCATCCGCAACGGCCCGCCCGGCCCGCTCAACTCGATTTACGCCGACACGGGAGTCCTCGAGGGCACCTGGCAAAACATGATCGGGCTGGAGCTGGTGGCCAACAACGGCCCATGGTCGTTCCAGTCGGAGTATTTCGGGTCGTGGCTCTACAACGCGACGACGACGAATGCGGGCCCCTACGTCACCAACGGCTTCCAGCCCAAGCCCGGCACGAACGTCGGCACGGTCTATTACCAGGCTGGCTACGCCGAGGTGCTCTACTTTCTCACGGGCGAAAGCCGCACCTATTCGAAGATCGAATACCGTTTCGACCGCCCCATTCCGCACAATAATTTCTACGCGATCCGGGGCGGGGGCTCCGGCCGCCGGCTCAGCCTGAGCGAAGGCGCCTGGCAGGTGGGCGTGCGCTACAACTACCTCAGCCTGAACGACAGCGGTGTCAACGGCGGCGTCTTGAACGGCATGACACTCGGCCTCAACTGGCTCTTGAACCCAAACGCCCGCGTCTACTTCAACTACGACCTCACGTATCGCGACTTCGTCAGCACTCCATGGGCCAAAGACGGCACGCCGGGCACGAGCTACAACGGCAGCGGCTTCATCAATGGCTTCGGCACGCGGCTGGCATTCGACTTCTAAACGAGGAGTGTTCCATGCGGTGGATTCTGGCGGCAACACTGGCAGCCATCGTCTCGCTGGCGGGCATGCGGCCCTGTGCTGCCGCCGACTGCGGCTGCGGGCATGTCTCCTGCACCGGCTCCGCGTGTTGCGCCGAATGCGTGCCCGCCTGCAAGGCGACGTGGGACGAGGTGAAGACGAAGAAGTCGAAGTATTCGATGCAGTGTGACTATGCCTGCGTGCGGGGCCGCGATTCGTGGCACGCGCCCCCGCCAGAATGTCGCTGTAGCCCTCCGTGCGGCGACATCATCGTCAAAAAGCGGCTCTACAAGACCGACGGCCCCGAGAAGGTGGAGCGGGTGCCGAAGTACGAGGTCGAGATGGTGCCCGCGGAGTCGTGCGGCTGCTCGTCATGCAGGAATGGATCGCGGCTATGCTGGTGGAACCCCGTCAGTTGGGTCTCCTGCCTGCTTGGGCCCTCGCTGCTTGATCGTTGACCGTCGATGCCACGTGAACCTTCCGCCGCCGGGATCGTCTTCGCCATGCCGGTGGAGGCCGACGCGTTTGCGGCCCGTGCCCGCCAGGTGGTCGAAATGCAGGCGGCCGGACTGGAGTTTCACGAAGGGACGGTCGCAGGACGCCGCGTGGCCTGGGTCGTCGCGGGGGCGGGGCGCGAGCGGGCGGCGCGTTCCTGTCGGCTGCTGATCGACGGCCATCGGCCGGGCTTGATCGTCTCCGCCGGCTTTGCGGGCGGGCTCGCGGTCGGAATCGAGCGGGGCCGGGTCGTGTCGCCCGTGCGGGCGATCCGCGGCGAGCAGGATTCGATCCAGCTGATGCACATTGGCGTGAGCGGCATCGCGAAGGCCGCGGCGATCATCACGATCGACCACGTCGCAGTCACGGCGCACGAGAAGCAGTCGCTGGCTGAGACGACCGGCGCCGAGCTCGTGGACATGGAGACCTGGGGCGTCGCGCGGGCGGCCCGCGAGGCCGGTCTCGAGTGCGTCGGCCTGCGGGTCGTGTCTGACACGGTGAGCGACGAACTGCCGCGTGAGATGGCCACGCTCGTGAAGCCGCAGTCGTCGCTGCGCAGGCTCGGCTCAGCCCTGCGGGCGGTGGGCCGTCGGCCCGGCGCCGCGGTCGACATGTGGCGGCTGTGGGAAAACGCCGTCGTCGATGCCCGCACGCTCGCCGACGCGCTCGAGCGGCTGATCGCCAGCCTGCCCAACGGCCAGGCCAACATCACCCCCCTGTGAGCAGCCTCACGAGCGGCCCGTGGGGCAGGTCTGCCGCCAGGATTCGCCGCGGCCTTCCCATCTGCTCGAGCAACGCCTCAGCGGCGAGCCGGCCGCTCCGGACGGCTCCCTCCATGGTCGAGGGCCAGCCGGTTGCGGTCCAATCGCCGGCCAGAAAGAGATTCTCGATGGAGGTTCGCGCGAGCGGCCGCGACGCTTCGACGCCCGGCCGCACCGACAAGACCGCCGTGGGATCGGTCACGATCCGCGAGTCGACAAGGGCTGCCGCGCGGGCCGCCGGAAAAACCTCCCGCACTTCATCGACGACCGCCTCGAGCAGCCGGGAACGGTCGCCATCGAACAGCCCGCGCGACGCGCTGATCACCACCTGGCAGTAGCCCGGCCTGCCCTGCGCGGACTCGTCGCCGCGAAACACCCACTGCGACACCCGCCCCACGAGCACGGCGTGCGGCAGATCGACCACGTCGCGATCGAACCAGAGATGCACCGCCGTGATCGGCGAGCCGGCGAGCCTGTCTTCCGCCGCCGGCACGACATCGGGCACCAGCCGCGCCGCCTGCTTCCATGGCAGTGCGACGATCACGGCATCACAGGGGATTGTCTCGTCGCCACAGACCACGGCCCGCACCCGCCCGGCGGCATCCCGCTCGATGCCGGTCACGGTCCGGCCCGGCCGCAACCGCACGCCGCGGGCATCGAGCCACGCGGCAAGCCCGTCACCGAACAACGCCCCGAGCGGCACGGTCGGCACGTAGAGATCGGCCGCCTCGCGATGTGCGAGGAAGCCATCGACGGCCACCTTTCGCGCTGCCGCCACACTGACGAGATCGATCGATTCACCGAGCGCGCTTTCGAGCACGGGCTGCCAGAAGAGATCGATCACGCGGGCCGGCTGCCCCGCCGATTCGAGCCACCGTCGCGCCGTCTGCGTTGCATCGGCGTCGCCGCCGCGAAACCGCGCAAGCCGCAGCATGCCCAGGGCGAGCAGGGCCTTCTCGCGCAGCGAAAAATGCCGCATCCCGAGGAGCAGGGGGGCGAGATGGAGCGGGGCAGGCAGCCGGCGCGAGGGCGTGCAGGCGGCCCGATCGCCGTCGGGGCCGATGAAGAAGAGCGTGCGATCCTGCCGCAGGGCGTCGGCGAGACCGGCCCGACGGCAGAGTTCGAGGAAATTCGTGCAACAGCCCATCGCCACGTGTTGGCAGGCGTCGACGAGGCCGCCGGAAACGGGATCCTCGAACGACGCCGCCCGCCCGCCGACCTTCCTGCGCGCCTCGAGCAGCGTGACCTCGAGACCTTCGTCGGCGAGCGCGGCTGCGGCGGCCAGGCCAGCGAGGCCACCGCCGACGATCGCCACGCGCGTAGTGTGCCCGCCGGTCGTCATGCCCGTGGCCCCGCGACGAGGCTCACGAGGGCAGAACCGAGGATCGTGGGCTTGGAAGGCCGCACCCGCTCGGTGAAGATCCGGCTGCCGCCCCGCCGCACGGCGTCGAGCAACGCCCGGTAGACGCCGTGCATCGCGCGGAAGACGAGGCGACCGTCGGTCGAGAGCATGCGGTCGAGCGCCTGCGCCTGCTTGAAATACGCCTCGGCGCGGGCGACCTCGAAATCAGCGAGCCGGGAAAACTCCCCACCGATGCGTCCGGCTGCGAGATCCTCGGCCGAGCAGCCGTGCGCCGCGAGGTCTTCGCGTGGCAGGTAGATCCGGCCGCGGCCGAGATCTTCCGGGATGTCGCGGAGAATGTTCGTGAGCTGAAAGGCCATGCCGCAGGCGTGCGATGCGGGGATGGCCTCCGGCGTGAGAAAGCCCCAGATATGGATCGCCGCCAGGCCGACGGCGCTCGCCACGCGGCGACAGTATTGCTCAAGGTCGGCGAATGTCTCGTAGGAATGCTGCACCAGGTCCATCCGCACGCCGTCGATGATCTCGCGGAGATGGTCGGAGGGCACGGCGAAGCGGCGGGCCGTATCGACCACGGCCCGGATGACCGGATCGGCCGACTGTCCCCCCGCCAGCGCGGCCTCGAGATCGCGCTCAAACGCATCGAGCCGTAGACCGGCAGTGGCGGGATCAGTGGCGTCGTCGACGATGTCGTCGGCGCGGCGGCAAAACGCATAGAGCGCGGTCGTGCCGCGTCGCTTCTCCTCCGGCAGCAGGCGGATGGGCAGGGCGAAGTTGGATCGCGACCGGCGGAGCACGTCGGCGCAAGCGGCATGGTCGGCGGCGAGCGTGCGGGATGTCATGGTGTTCCTGCGAGCCTCGCGGTCTGCAGCCCCCACCAGGCGCGGGCTGCAAGCTGCAGTTTGCGACAGCGGCCCACGACGGGGCGGGCGGAGAGCGTGTCGTAGCCGGCCCGTTCGATCGCGTCGGCGATGGCCCGGCCCCCGGCCAGAAACATGCCGATCGCCGGCCGCAGCACGCGGGGCGCGAGGCCGACGAGCGGCGCGCCTTGGTCGAAGCACCCGCGGGCCCAGGCCACCTCGTCGGCGAGCAGGCCCTTGAGCGCCGTGCCGGCGGCCGGCGCATCGAGCATCCATTCATCGACTCCGTGGCGTCGCATGTCTTCCCGGGGAAGGTAGACGCGGCCGGCGCGGCGGTCGCGGCGGACGTCCTGCCAGAAGTTCACCAATTGCAGCCCCGTGCAGATCGCATCCGACATCGCGACGAGCGCCGCATCGCGGCAGCCCTCGAGCCCGAGCACGATCCGGCCCACCGGGTCGGCCGACCGGCGACAGTAGGCGAGCACCTCGCTGCGGCTGGCATAGCGGCAGGCAACGCCGGCCTCGTCAAACGCCCGATCCTCCTCGAAGGCATCGAGCAGATCCTCGAAGGGCTCGATCCCAAGGCCCGTCTGCCGCACGGTATCCGAAAGCGCCACGAAGACCGGATGCTTCACCCGGCCGGCGAAGCACTCAAGCAGTTGCCGCCGCCAGTCGGCGATCGCGCCGGCGGCAGCGGCCGGCGATTCCGCCTCGTCGGCGAGGTCGTCGCCCCAGCGGGCGAAGGCATAGACATTGGCGAGATGCTGCCGCAGCCGGCGCGGCACCAGCCGCGTCGCGACGGTGAAGTTTTCGTAGTGGCTCGACGCCAGCGCGCGGCAGAAGGCCTCGGCTTCGGCGAGCGCTGGCGGCGTTGCTGGGATGGTTGCTGGGATGGGGGCTGGCATCGGAGCGGGGCAGGGGGCCGACGGCCTCGCGATTGTCTGGCCGGCCCGCCGGAACTTCACTACCATGTGGAAAAGATCATAGCCGGATTGGCCGCAGGCCGATCCGGCATTCCCGGCGGAGCCAGTCCCATGAAAATCCTGCTTGCCAGCCCCCGTGGCTTCTGCGCCGGCGTAAACATGGCGATCGAGACCCTCGAAACGGCCATCCGGCTCCACGGCACGCCCGTCTACGTCTATCACGAAATCGTCCACAACAAGCACGTGGTCGATCGTTTCGTGCGCGAAGGGGCCGTGTTCGTCGACACGGTGGAGGAGGTTCCGGAGGGGGCCGTCCTGCTCTTTTCCGCGCATGGCGTGGCCCCGGAAGTACGCCGCGTCTCGGCCGAGCGTCGGCTGCGGGCGATCGACGCCACGTGCCCGCTGGTCACGAAGGTGCATCTCGAGGCGATCAAGTATGCCAAGGCCGGCTACCGGATCGTGCTCATCGGCCACGAAGGGCACGACGAGGTGATCGGCACGATGGGACAGGCCCCGGAGGCTTTCTCGCTCGTCGATAACACCGAAGAGGTCGATGCCCTTCCGTTCGGCCTCGACGACAAGCTCGCCTACCTCACGCAGACGACCCTCTCGGTGGACGACGCCTCGAAGATCATCAAGCGGCTCAAGGAGCGATTCCCGCAGATCGTCGGCCCGCCGAAGGACGACATCTGCTATGCGACGCAGAATCGCCAGGAGGCCGTGCGGCTCCTCTCCGACGAAGCCGACATCGTGATCGTGCTCGGCAGCCAAAACAGCTCCAACAGCCAGCGGCTCGCCGAGCTCGCCCGCGACGGCGGCATCCAGGCCCACCTGATCGACGGCGCCAATGAGATCGACCCCGGCTGGTTCACCGGAGAGGAAACGGTGCTCATCACCGCGGGCGCCAGCGCCCCGGAGAGCGTGGTGCAGGATTGCGTGCGGTGGCTCGAGTCGCGATTTGGCGCGACCGTCGAGGAGCGGACGATCCGCCAGGAAGACGTCTACTTTCCGCTGCCCAAGGAACTCCGCGCCGCCGCGGCAGCCGTGCAACTGCCGATGGCCTGATCGCCGCCGTCGGCACCGCTGACTACCGCCGACGGATCGGCGAAGGTATCGTCTCCCGGCGGTTCTCTCGTTGTTCAACCCTCGAAAGGTGCTGTCTTGAGCAGGTTGGTCGGATTGGTCGGCTGGCGCGGCATGGTCGGTTCAGTGCTCATGGATCGGATGGTCGCGGAGCGCGACTTCGACCTCATCGAACCGGTGTTCTTCTCGACATCGAACGCCGGTGGGGCGGCGCCCCCCATGGCCCGCAACGAAGCCACGCTGCGCGACGCCCACGACATCGCCGCCCTCGCGAAGTGCGCGATCGTCATCACCTGCCAGGGGGGCGACTACACGAGCGACGTCTATCCGCGGCTGCGGGCAGCCGGCTGGAAGGGGCACTGGATCGACGCCGCCTCGACGCTCCGCATGAAGGACGAAGCGGTCATCATCCTCGATCCCGTCAACATGCCGGTGATCAAGGCGGCGCTCGCCAAGGGGGGCGTCACCTGGGTCGGCGGCAACTGCACCGTCAGCTGCATGCTGATGGGCGTGGGTGCGCTCTACAAGGCCGGGCTCGTCGAATGGATGAGCACGCAGACCTACCAAGCGGCCTCGGGGGGCGGCGCCCAGCACATGCGGGAACTGCTCCGGCAATACGGCACGCTCCACGCGGAGGTGAAGCCGCTGCTCGACGATCCTTCGAGCGCGATCCTCGAGATTGACCGCCGCGTGATCGCCCGGCAGCGGAGCCTCGCGGGCGACGAGGTGGCCAACTTCGGCGTGCCGCTCGGCGGCTCGCTCATCCCCTGGATCGACAAGGACCTCGGCAACGGCCAGTCGAAGGAGGAATGGAAGGGGATGGCCGAGACGAACAAGATCCTGGGGCAGGGGGAGGGCTTCGGCACTCCGGCGGTACCGGTGGACGGCTTCTGCGTGCGCGTCGGCGCGATGCGGTGCCACAGCCAGGCGCTCACGTTCAAGCTTCGCAACAACGTGCCCGTCGCCGAGATCGAGACCATGATCGCAGCCGACAACGAGTGGGTGAAGGTGGTGCCCAACACCCGCGAAGCGACGCTCGAGCACCTCACGCCAGTGGCTGTGACGGGCACGATGACGATCCCCGTGGGCCGCATCCGCAAGCTCGCCATGGGGCCCGACTATCTGGGCGCCTTCACGATCGGCGATCAGCTCCTCTGGGGCGCGGCCGAACCGCTGCGGCGCATGCTGCGGATCTTGCTCACCTGACGGCTGCCTCCGAGATCCCGCAGGCTATTCAGGGCTTCGCGACGCCCGCTCGCCCGCTGCGTACAAACCAAGCAGAAACGCGAAATAGGCGGCGATAAGACCGGTCTGCGCCCAATAGGCCAGCGTCGAGCGGCCTTCCAGCACCGAGCCGAGCGCATCGGACGTATTGACGGCGCTCAGCCCGAGCACGGTGACGCCAAGCGCCACGAGCGCAGCGGGAACCGCGCTTCGGTTCAAAGCTGCGTTCGCGAAGAGGCAGATGTATGCCACGACCGCGAAGGAAATTATCTTGTCCTGATAGGCGTAGAAAGGAACGTCGAAATAGACGAACAAGAGCGGGTATTTCAGGCCAAAGAAGTGGGCCACCGCCATGCAGCAAAAATAGGCCACGCCCCCCCACAGCGCGAGGCGGAGAAGCACGGGTGGCGGATTACTGTTTCTCATAGTAACGGATCCTTGGGATTATCCACACCGCCGGATCTTATCGCGAGTCCGCTGCATCGCTTGGTTCGCATTGCGCTTCCTTACGACTTCAAGCGCTGGTCGGAATCCTTTCGGCAAGACCCGACAGGGGGGAAGCCTCCAGTCGCCGAGCCACAATCTCGCGGTGATGATCAAAGTGAAACAGCGTGAACATCAGCATCTCCCGCACCGTCACCCGTCCCAAGACAGGATGAGGCAGCCGATAGCGATCTAGATCCTTCTCGCGCCATGGCTCAATTACTTTCTCCAACCTGAGAACCGTGCCCTCACACTGGAGGACGAGTCGACCCTGGTCGGCAGCCGCTTCGACCGGAACCGCTTTGCGAGGAGGTGCATAGCGGCCAGCCGTAGCCCCAGCCGCAAGTCCGTCACGATAGGCAGACCGCAACGCCTCCCAGTTTCGGGATGGCGTGCGTGTCATACCGAAGCATACTCGAAGCATGAGTCGCGGAATGCGCAAGGCCAGCGTCACCGGCGCCGTCGAGATCATGAGATGATGAACATTGTCTGCCGGCGACCACTTGCGATCGTGCCGAGACCAGAATCGTTCCGCTTCCATGCGTCGCCAGAGTTCGAGACCTTCCCCGCGAAGGTTGGCGAGCATTGCGAGAATGCGTTTCTTCGTCGGCACAGCCTGCGGAGCCTCCGCCGTCGGGGCGTCGCCGCATGGTGGTCCATGGGGCGTCATTGTCGCGCTACTCCTCGACGACCACAGAGGGCACATTGGCTGGCAATACGCTGGCTGTGCCAATGCTGCCGTTCGCAAGATGGGCGAGCAGTCCGCATGCGAGGCACATAGCGGCAATCACATCAGTCGCAAACACTTTGCGCAGGTGGTCGTTGTAGCCACCCACGTGCCAAGCAAGCAGTAGGAATGAGCCCACGCTGACGGCACCCGCAACCAAGCCCGCGAGTCGCAGCGGAGGAATAAGAGCGGCGACGAATAGAAATGCTCCGAGAAGGCCGAAGAGCACCGCCCTGTGGCGCATCAATATGGCAAGGTTCGGGTCAGCGATAGAAATGCCGTACAGCCCGGAAAGATGCTTTTCACCGAACGCTCCCAGTAGGGGCAGCACGTGAATGGCGGCGACGATGAGGAGCATGATTGTCGCGATGGAGTGCATGCAATAACTCGGCAACTGCGAACGGCGGCGATCAGCAGATCGCGACCAAAGGATTATCCACTCCGCCCGATTTTATCGCGAGTCCGCTGCATCGTTTGGTTCGGCCTGCTTGGGTTTTCGCTAGCGGCTCTGCCACACAGCAGCGTCACGGTTACCCTGGACCACGGCCAACACCTCCAGACGATCTTCGTGGACACGGCAATAGACGACATAGGTGAACCGCCGCAGTCGCGCCGCGCGCACGTTTCGCCAGACGATGCCATGCATCTCGGGCATCCCTGAAATCCGAAGCAGGACATCTTGAACTTGAATCAAAAAGGCCTGCCCCAAGCCAGGTCGCAGTGCCTCGAAGTAACCAATCGCCTCCGCCGCGTCCTTCGTAGCTTCCGGACGCAGGACGACGGGCAAACTCATGAACTTCTCGACAATCGCGCCAGCACCGTCTCCCAAGGTTCAGCGGCCCCAGGATTGGCGTCAGCGGCTGCGATTCGCCGCTCTAACTCCTGGATATGCCAGTCGGGGGGTGTGTACGGCGCATCGTCGGGAAGGCTGTCCCAGATCAGACCAATCAACTCCACCCGCTGCTGTGCGTCAAGGCGGTCGATGCCAAATTGCGACAAGGTCAGGTTCATTGATGATGTCCTCCGCACTTGGAAGAAGCCGCCGATCATCATACCGGGCGGCAATCACAGGAGGAAGTCAGCGTAGTGGCCGAACGCGAGCAATCAGCGGCTCGCGACCATCGGCGAACCATACCGACCGAGTTTATCGCGAGTCCGCTGCATCGCGTTGTTATGCGCTTTCGCGTTGACCTACGGGCTGCAATTCAAACACTCTTCCGAATAGCGCAGCCTCTGCCAATTGACCCGCCTTCAGGGCCGCCCTCACAGCGTCCAGTTTGCGTGCATCACTGACGCTCAGGTACGGAGCCCAACCAGTGTCATCGTCGATTAACTCGACCTCGATCTCCGCCGCATACCGGCCTTCGTGGATCAGTTTGATTTTCTTTTTTTCGCTCACGGGCGGAGCCTCCTCGTAAACGTCTCATCCCAAAGGCTCGGGTCAGGCTTGTAGGCCGTCACCAGCACCACAGGCTTATTGTATCCACGAGGCATACCCCACACAGCATGCACCGGGCTGCCGCCGACTGTCCGCTGGAGAACAAGCACGGCAGCGCCCTTCGGATACTCGGGGTATTCCTCGACGATGACCGCAGAGCCAACGCCCACGAGCAGTTCATCGACCGTGAGTCCATCGTCAGCGAGAGAGTCATAGCCGTGCTCGGATATCCGAACGTCTCCGGCGGTGATGAGGGCGGCGAACTGTTGCCAGAGGCGGGACACCGTGCACTCTCCGGGTTTTCAGCTCTTCCGCATAACAATTTAGTTATTGGCTTCGGGCGGACGAATAAAGCGTTATCTCGATCCGTGCCCAGATCGTTGGCAGCCTACGCCGTTTGGCGAGGGGCGTGCCAGCCCGGCTGACTTTGTCCAAGTAATGTACAACATGCCACCACTCCGGCCAGTGAGTGCCGCTCGTGCAGCCGTGGCGTAGAGGGTGAAGGCGATGACCGTAGCTCGATTTTGCGCGATCTTGCCCGGCACGAAGCTCCCGAGGGCCGACAAGCAGTGGTTTCCACGGTGGATTCGCCGGTATGCCTCCAGTTGCGGTGATACGGGAGGCTTCCTTTCGGTCAGCGAGCGGCAGGTAGTTGAGTTCCTGCGATCTCTTCGCGATCACGGCACGCCCGCTTGGCAGCGATTGCAGGCAGTGAGGGCGATCGAGGCCTACGAGACGCTCGTGCTCGGGTCAGATGCGGCGGAGCTACGCCGCATTCATCTCGCCCTGAGTCGGCTCGCTGAGCAAGAGAAACATTCCAGGGCGGCATACGCATCGCCAGGGGCTCGCGATCCTCGCTCGGGATGCGTTCGACGTCATCACGTCTCTGAGCAGTTCTTTGGCTGTGCCTTTCAGCGCGCCATGCGTCTGGCCGGGGCTGGGTGATATCAGCTTTCAGTGCCACACCGCACGCCGGAGGCGTGCGCCACATGGACGAGCGCCGCACCGAACAGGATTGCCATGGATGGCCCGGCGGGCGCTCTATTTAGTGCGTGAGCTTCTTGTGCCGGAAGCGGTGCGGCTCGTCGGCGGCCACGCCCAGCCGCTCCTTGCGGCCCCGCTCGTAGACCTCGAAGTTACCTTCGCAGACGTGCACGTAGCCATCTCCCTCGAAGGCGATGATGTGCGTTGCGAGACGGTCGAGGAACCACCGGTCGTGCGTGATCACCACGACGCTCCCGGCAAAACTCGAGATGCCCTCTTCCAGTGACCGCAGCGTGTCGACGTCGAGATCGTTGGTCGGCTCGTCGAGCAGCAGCAGGTTTGCCCCGCCGCGGAGCAGCTTCGCGAGGTGCACGCGATTGCGTTCGCCGCCGGAGAGCGTGCCCACCTTCTTCTGCTGGTCGGGGCCCATGAAGTTGAACTTCGCGACGTAGCTGCGGGCGTTGACCGTCCGCTTGCCGAGCTCGATCGTGTCGTGGCCGCCCGAGATCTCCTCGAAGACGGTCTTGTTGGGATCGAGGGCGTCGCGGTTCTGATCGACGTAGCCGATGTCCACCGTCGCCCCCACCTTGATCGTGCCGCTGTCGGGCTTCTCCTGGCCGACGAGCATCCGAAAGAGCGTCGTCTTGCCGGCGCCGTTGGGCCCGATGATGCCCACGATGCCGCCCGGCGGCAGTTTGAACGACAGATTCTCGAAGAGCACCTTGTCGCCGAATGCCTTCGAGATGTTGTCGGCGTCGATCACCTGGTCGCCAAGATTGCGGCTCGCCGGAATGAAGATCTCGATCTCCGAATCGCGCACCGCGGCCTGCTCTGCGGCGAGCTTCTCATAGGCCGCCACGCGGGCCTTGCTCTTCGCCTGCCGCGCCTTGGGGCTCATCCGAATCCACTCGAGCTCCTTGTCGAGCGTCTTCTGGCGGGTGCTCGCCTGCTTCTCCTCCATCTCGAGGCGGGCCTTCTTCTGCTCCAGCCACGACGTGTAATTGCCCTCGAACGGGATCCCGCGGCCGTGGTCCACCTCGAGGATCCACTTGGCCACATTGTCGAGGAAGTAGCGATCGTGCGTCACGGCCACGACGGTGCCCGTGTATTCGGCGAGATGCCGTTCCAGCCAATCGACGCTCTCCGCGTCGAGATGGTTCGTCGGCTCGTCGAGCAGGAGCAGGTCGGGCTTCTCAAGGAGCAGCTTGCAGAGCGCCACGCGCCGCCGCTCGCCGCCGGAGAGATTCGTCACGGCCCAGTCGGCCGGCGGCAGGTTCATCGCGTCCATCGCGATCTCCACCTGCCGGTCGAGATCCCAGAGGTTCTTGGCGTCGATCTCGTCCTGCACGCGCGACTGCTCGGCGAGGAGCTTCTCCATCTCGTCGTCGGAAAGCGGCTCCGCGAACTTTGCATTGATCTCCTCGTAGCGCCGCAGCACGGCCCGCGAATGGTCCACTGCGTCCATCACGTTTTCGAAGACCGTCTTTTTCGGATCGAGCTTGGGCTCCTGCTCGAGATAGCCCACGGAGTAGCCCTCGGCCAGCCGGGCCTCGCCGTCATATTCCTTGTCGATGCCCGCCATGATCTTCATGAGCGTGCTCTTGCCGGCGCCGTTGCGACCGAGCAGCCCGATCTTCGCGCCGGGATAGAAGGCGAGATTGATGTTCTTGAGCAGCTCGCGCTGACCAAACTTCTTGTTGAGGTCGACGATCTGGTAGATGAACGCGGGGCCCATTCGACTTTTGCACTCCGTGCGCGGAAGGAAAAACGTAGTGTCGCCAAACGGGCGGACTCGGGAAGCGATCCCGGATCGGACGCCGCGGCGCCTCGTTGCAGAGGGTGCCTGCTTGGTCTACGATTCCGCTGACTGCGACACGCAACAGTATACAGGAGCCGTGCCACATGGCTGAGTACGCCCATCCCGAAGTGCTGGTTTCCACCGAATGGGTGGCGGGACACTTGAACGACCCGAACGTCCGGATCGTGGAATCCGACGAAGACCGGGCGCTCTACGTGCAGGGGCATGTCCCCGGCGCCGTGGAGATCGACTGGATCACCGACCTGCAAGACGCCACCTGCCGCGATTACATCGACAAGGCGGCCTTCGAGAAACTCTGTGCTGAACGGGGCATCTCCAACGATACGACCGTCGTCTTCTACGGCGACAAAAACAACTGGTGGGCCTGCTACGCATTCTGGGTCTTCAAGCTCTATGGCCACAAAGACTGCCGGATCATGAACGGCGGCCGAAAGCGCTGGGAACTCGACGGCCGTGCCTGGTCGAACGAGCGGGTCAGTTCCCCGCGTGCCCACTACACCGCTTCCGAGCAGGACGGCTCGATCCGGGCGCTCCGCGACGAGGTGCTCAAGCACTGCAAGGCGGGCAAGCAGCTCCTCGACGTCCGCAGTCCCGAGGAATACCGCGGCGAGCGGATGCACATGCCCGACTACCCCAACGAGGGCGCCGTCCGCGGCGGCCACGTCCCCGGGGCGATGAACGTGCCATGGCCAATGAATTGCAACGACGACGGCACGTTCAAGACCGTGAAGGAGCTCGAGAAGCTCTATATCAAGGAGCTGAAGATGAAGCGGCGGTCGCCCACGATCGCCTATTGCCGGATCGGCGAGCGGTCGAGCCTGACGTGGTTCGTGCTCACCTACCTGCTCGGCTTCGGCAACGTGAAAAACTACGACGGCTCGTGGCTCGAGTGGGGCAACGCCGTCCGTGTGCCGATCGCGAAGGGGGCAGAGCCCGGCAGCGTCGCCGCGCTCGCTTCCAGCCCAGCCTGAGGCCGCGTACGGTGCCAACGCCCATGACGAGCGTGCGCGAGCGACTCGACGCGATCATCGACGAATTCTCCGATCTCGACGCCCGCGAGAAGCTGGAACTGCTCGTCGATTTCGCGAACGGCCTGTCACCGCTGCCGCCGGAATACGAGGCCCGCAAGGCCACGGAAGACCGCCGCGTGCACGAGTGCCAGACGCCGGTCTTTCTCTGGATGGAATCGGCAGACGGCACCGCGAAGCTCGTGGCCGACGTGGCCCCGGAGGCGCCCACCGTGAAGGGCTTCGTGGCGATCCTGGCCGAGGCGATCAACGGTCGGCCCGTGGCCGACGTGGCGGCGATCTCCGACGACGTGCTCGAGCGGATGGGCCTCGCCGAGGTGCTCGGCATTCTCCGTGCCCGCGGGCTGCGGTCGATCGTGGCCCGCGTGAAGCGGGGTTTTGCGGAAGAGGCGAGGGGCTGAGAGCAGGGGATCCGCTTGCGGAGCAAGCGGTCTACTTGAGCAAGCGGTCTACTGGAGGATTGGCAGGGCCGGCAGTCCGTTGGGCTGGAGCCGTGGCCCGGCCGCAGGCAGGGGCGGCAGATCGGCGAGCGGCTTGCCTCGGGGCGGCCCGAAGAGCATCAGCCGCGCCGTGGCGAGGAGCCCGCCGAGTGAACCAAACGTGGCTTCCACGGCCGCCGGCTCGTAGCCGCAGTGCACCATGCAGTCTTGGCACTTCGCGTTGCCGCTCGCCCGACCATAGGCATCCCAATCGGTCTCCTCCATGAGCTCGCGAAACGTCTTCGCGTAGCCCTCGTCGAGCAGATAGCAGGGCCGCTGCCAGCCGAAGAGGTTGTACGTGGGCGTGCCCCACGGACGGCACTCGAGATCCCAGGCGCCTTTCAAGAACTCGAGGAACACCGGCGACTGGTTGAACTTCCAACGGGCAGGGGCGCCGTTGAGAATCCGGCGGAAGAGCGACTGGCTCCGCTCGCGCCGCAGGAAGTGCTCCTGATCGGGCGCCTTCGAATAGGAATAGCCGGGGGAGATCATCATCCCCTCGACGCCGAGCGCCATCACCTCGTCGAAAAACGTCCGATACCGCTCGGGATTGGCGTCGGTGAAGAGCGTGGAATTGGTCGTGACGCGGAAGCCGGCCTTGCGAGCCGCGCGGATCGCCGCCACGGCCGTGTCGAACACTCCCTCGCGGCAGACGGCGTGGTCGTGCTCCTCCCGCGGCCCGTCGAGATGGACGGAAAACGCGAGGTAGGGCGACGGCGTGAAGTGCGGCAGCATCTCCTCGAGCTTGATCGCGTTGGTGCAGAGGTAGAGATACCGCTTCCGGGCCACGATCCCCGCCACGATCTGCTCGATCTGCGGATGAAGCAGCGGCTCGCCGCCGGGAATGGAGACGATCGGCGCCCCGCACTCGTCCACGGCCGCGAAGCACTGCTCGGGCGTGAGGTGCGACCGCAGGATCTCGGTGGGATGCTGGATCTTGCCGCAGCCGCCACAGGCGAGGTTGCAGCGAAAGAGCGGCTCGAGCATTAGCACGAGCGGATAGCGGTCATTGCCGCGGAGCCGCTGCACGGCGACGTGCCGCAGCACCGACATCATCTGGCCGACAGGCACGCTCATGCGATTCGCTCCCTCGGCAGCATGTCCGCCGGCTGTGCCGCGTCGCGCTGCGCCGAACACCAGCGGGCCAGCGCCATCAGCGGAAAGTAGATCGGATAGAAGTGGTACCGCAGGTAGAACACCTTCGGGAAGCCGGTGCCGGTGAACTCGGGCTCGAGCCAGGCGCCGTCGGATTCCTGGCGACCCACGAGCCATTGCACGCCCCGGCGGGCCGCGCGTGCATCGTGGCGGCCGGCCGCCACGAGCCCGGCGAGCGCCCAGGCGGTCTGCGAGGCCGTAGGCGGCCCCTTGCCGGCCAGCCGCTCGTCGGCATAGCTCTCGGGCGTCTCGCCCCAGCCGCCGCAGCCCTGCTGGTGGGCGACGAGCCAATCGGCGCCCGCCACCACGGCGGGATCGTCGGCCGACAGCCCCACCGACCGCAGCCCCTCGATGGCCTGCCAGGTTCCGTAGACGTAGTTGATGCCCCAGCGGCCATACCACGAGCCATCGGCCCGCTGCTGCTCGCGAAGGTATCGGATGGCGCGATCGACCGATGGATGGCCAACCCGCAGGCCGAGTTTGCCGAAGGCCTCGAGCACGCGGCCGGCGAGATCGGGCGAACTGGGATCGATCATCGCATTGTGGTCGGCGAACGGCACCTTGCAGAGCAGCTCGCAATTGTTGTCGCGGTCAAACGCCGCCCAGCCGCCGTCGCTGTTTTGCATCGCCTCGACCCAGGCCCGCGCCCGCGCCATCGCCGCGGCCGCGCGTTCGAGCCGACGGGCCGTCGCCAAATCGGCCGGCTGAGAGTCCGCCACCGCCGCCCGCCACGTCGAAAGCGCGATCAACACCATCGCGGTGTCGTCGACATCGGGATAGAAGCGGTTGGCATACTGGAAGCACCAGCCCGACGGCGCGACCGTGGCGGCGCTGCGGGTCCAGTCGCCCCGGCCACGCACCTCGTTGTCGAGAATCCAATCGACCGCGTCGTCGAGGCGGCCGGCGGTGTTTCCCGCGGCGGCTGAATCGGACAGCGCCCGCAGTGTGATCGCGGTATCCCAGACGGGCGAGCGGCAGGGCTCGACGCGGGTCGATCCATCCGGCTCGTTTTCCACGAGCCGTGAGAGCTGCCGCCAGCATTCCTGCACTTCGGGCGATTCGTCTTCGCATCCCATCGCCCGCAGGGCGACGATGCTCCAGACGATCGGCGGAAAAATCGCCCCGAGTCCGTCGCTGCCGTCGAATCGTTCGAGCATCCACCGACGGCACTCCGCGACCGCGCGGCTCCGCAGCGGACGGATGCCAAACGCATCGCAGGCTTTCACGGCCCGGTCGACCACACGGAAGAACCTCGCCCAGGCGTCGTTGCCGCCGGAGGCCGGCGGACCGCGGCGCAGATCCTCGGCCGAAAACAGTTCCGCGATGCCGCGGGCGGGCTCGAGCTGACGGACCGGCTTGAACGCCCAGATGAGCGACAGCGGCACGATCATCGTCCGCGACCAGGCGGAAACGCGATCGAGGTTGATCGGCAGCCAGCGGGGCAGGAGCACCATCTCCGGCGGCACCGCCGGGCAGGCGTCGTACGACATCTGGCCGAGGAGCGCGAGATAGAAACGCGTGAAGCTGTTGACGGCCCAGGGGCCCCCGGCCGCAGCGATCGCCCGCCGCGCCTTCACGAGCGGCTCCGACTGCCTGTCGTGGCCGAGGATCTTGAGCGCGAGATAGGCCTTCACGCTCGCGCTGATGTCGACGGGACCGCCCGGATAGATCGCCCAGCCGCCGCCCGGAAGTTGCTCGCGCAGAATCCGCTCTGCGGCTCCTGCCAGATGCGGATCGTCGAGCTTGCCCGCCCAGGTCAGGATGAGCGTGTATTCGCTTTCGAGGATCGTGTCTCCCTCGAGCGGGCCGCGCCAGTGGCCGTCGGCATACTGGCGCTTCGCGAGCCAGTCGGCCGTCAGCCCGACTGAGTCGAGCACCGGCGCAAGCCTGTCTTGCCCCTGATGAGGGGTCAGGGCGGGGCCAACCAGATCGCGCACGATCGCCTGTTTCTCGCGCGTCCCGGAACCGATCACCGCCTGCACCACGCCAGACGGAGGAATGCCGGTTGCCGTGCCGGCAGGAACCGCGGACGAACGCGGCGGGGCCGAAGTGGATCCTGAATGGTTCATTGTCGCATCCATGCTCCAAACCATGTGTTGGGCCGCCAGGCTCCTAGCCATGGGCCACCGAAAGCAAGCAGCCGGGAAGAATAGAGAAAGGACGCGATGGCCGACAAGTGCGGGAGTGCGGCAATTCACCGAAAAAACCGATGCCGCGCTGCAAGAAACCTGCGTCGGGGTGATGCGGGGAAATCTGGGCAGACTCTAACGCGCGGTCGTCAGGGCTCGTGTCGGCAGGACCACGGCCACCCGCGTTCCCTCCCCCGGCTTCGACTCGATCACCACGCGGCCACCGCTGGCCTCGGCAAACCGCCAGGCCTTCGAGAGCCCGAGCCCCGCGCCGCGGCCCGCTTCGCGGCCGCTGTAAAACGGATCGAACGCCCGCCGCAGCGAGGCGGCGTCCATGCCCTTGCCGTCGTCGGCGACGACGATCTCACACCAGCCGGCCTCCGCCGCAGACGGCCCCGCCACGCTCCCCACCGACAGGGTCACCCGCCCTCCGTCTTCAACGGCCTCGATCGCGTTCACCGCGATCGCCCGCACCGCTTCCTCGATCTGGCCACGGTCGATGTGGGCCGAAAGCGGCGTGGGCGACGGGCTGTAGTGCAGCCGCACGCCGCGACCAACCGCCGCCTGCTGGATCGATTCGATCACCGCCGCCACCAGCCCGCCGATATCCGTCTCCCCGGGCTGCGGCTTGGGTGGCCGGGCAAAGAGCATCAGGCCACCGATCATGTCGCGGGCCCGGAACGATTGATCGACGATCGTGGCCAGCCGGCGGCGGCGCTCGGCATCCCGTTCGTCGAGGAGGAGCGCCTGGGCACGCGTGGCGATGTTGGCCAGGGGATTGTTGATCTCATGGCCGGCGCCGTAGGCCAATTCGCGAAGCGCCTCCAGGCGGGCCTCGGCGAGCGCCTCATCGAACCGCGCAGACAGCCGTTCGTGCGCGAGCATCCGCTCGACGGCCGCCGCCAACAGCTGCGCCTCAAGAGCCGGCTCCATGGGCAGGGGAGAGAATGGCTCCGACGCACACGCAACGCCCACCGGCGGCGCCCCGAGCACCAAGGTCGACGAAAGCCGGGCGAGGAGGGATTCGCGCGAGGCCGCCACCGGCGTCTCGTCGCGACGAGACGCCGCGAGCCAGGCGGCAATGGCCGGATCGCCGCCGGCCAGCGCCCTCCACGCCACGAGATCGTCGCCCCCCGCGAGCACGGCCCGCGGCAGGCCCAGACAGGCCTGACGCGGGACCGCGTACGCGATGGCGGGCGAATTCGCCGACTGCACCAGGAGCCAGGCACCGGAATCGTGCGACACCGTGACCAAAACTCCCGGCGAACGTGTTGCGGACAGTGATCAGCCGACGCGGATGCGCCGGATCAGGAACCTGCGGCGACCGACTCGATGTCGAGGAGGCTGCAGATCCGATCGACGAGCACTTCGGCCTCGAACGGCTTCTGCAGAAACTCGTTGGCGCCAGACGCCTTGAGATCCTCGATCTTGTCGGGCTCGCACATGCCCGAGATGCAGATGATCCGCACCTCGTCCATGGTCGAGTCGCTGCGGACCCGCTGGCAGACTTCTTTGCCATTGATGTCGGGCAACATGACGTCGAGCACAATGAGGTCAGGACGATAATCCTTGACCATCATGCCGGCGTCAAAGCCGTTGTTGACGCTGCGAGTCTCGAACCGACCGTCCCGCTCGAGGACGTCGGTGATGAGCTCGACGAGATCCTGATCGTCGTCCACGACGAGGATCTTGCGGCGACCGCTTTCAAGGGCATCGGTCGGGATGCCGTTGTCGCGCATGAAGAGAAACAGCTGATCGCGCGGAATCCGACGGAACCGGCTGCCCGGAACCCGGAATCCCTTCAACTGTCCGGAGTCGAAGCAGCGAATGATCGTCTGCTGACTCACCTTGCAAATCTTGGCGGCTTCGCCAGTCGTATACACAGTCTTCTGCATCTGCTTTACCACCCTCTCCCTAGCCGTGGTGCAGCTAGTCAAAACGGAATTCGGAAATGCCTTGTCCGCAAGGCAGCCCCGAACACCTAGGCCTCCTGGTTGCCATCGATGAACGCGTTTTCGGCAGACGCCCCGACTCTCGGGAACCTCTGCCAAACCGTCCGGCGTCGCGATCCATGCCGACGCCATCCGGCAAGTTCCAAGCTTGGCGGGGGATGCGGAAGGAATCCGTTTCCTTCAACCGCTTCCCTGCTTGCCATCCTTGCCTGATGCCCAACTCTACAGGCAGCTTGCGCAATGAGTCAATATCGATGCAGTCGCCGCAAATACCTTCACCGCAACGTCTTCGGCAAAAGCCCCGGAGCAGCAATTTCGAGCAACTCCACGGCAGGCCGCCCGCCGAGGGAGATCTCGGCGACCCGACCAAACGTGCGGTGGGCGTTGGCCGCCGCAGGGCCGAACAAGCGGCCAAGATGCGGCCCTGGCAGGACCTCGAGCAGGCCGACATCGTGCACGTCGCGGAGCAGATTCGCCTCGATCAGGATCCGCCCGAGCGGCGTCTTGGCCGCGAGAATTGCGGCGGCCGTGGCTTCATCGAGCGCATCGAGATCGATCCGCACGATGCCCTCCTGCACGACCGCTCCGGAGGCCGAAGTGAGCAGGATCTCGCGCATGTAAAGGCCCCGCTTTCCCGAGGCCGCGGCCGGTTCGACCCGCGCGGCCACCACCTCGAGGCCGACCAGCCCGCCGGACAATCGCTCCATCGCCACGGTCATATGGCTGCGATGGTCGAGCAGTTCGCGGTAGGGTTCGGGCAGATCGTCGGGCTGCACCAATCGCAGCGTTCCGAATCCGGCCGCAGCCTCCGGGAACGACCGGATCAGATCCAGGGCCCGCTCGACGGCGTCTCGCTGTTGATGCTGATTCATCACGGCCGCGCGACGACCTGCGCGGCGGCCTGCTCCGGCACCGCGAGATCGAGCAAAAACTCGAGTACCTCGCGGAGCCTGCCGAGCCGGCACGACGCCACTGCGGCCGAAGCCTGCCGACGTTCCTGCTCGACGATCGCGGCGGCGCGGGTGAAGACATCGGCCGCCTCGAAGAGCCGCCGCGCCTCGCCGATGGCCTCCGCAACATCGCGTTCGGAAGCGCCCGGGCCACCGGCCCGCGCCGCGAGCGAGACGAGCCGCTCGATCGACTCGCTCGGCAGCCGCTCCAGGGCGAGCGCCCACATGAGCGTTGGCCGACCGCCGAGCAGGTCGCCCGCGGCCTGCCGATTGTTTTCGAGGTCGCCCGCCCAGTCTTTGAGGTCGTTCAGCACCTGGAAGCCCGTGCCGACGTGCCGAGCGTAGCGATCGACCGCGGCTGCCTCGGCCGGCTGCAGGCCCGCCAGCCGAATGCCCATCGCGACGGCCGCCTCGAAGGCCGGCGACGTCTTGAGGCCATACATCGCGAGCGATTCATCGGGAGAAAGCCGCTTGTCGGCGGCGTCGCGCCACCAGAGCTCGGCGCCCTGCCCCTGGGCGAGCTTCACGTGCGCGTCGGAAAGGATCGCCACGAGATCGCGCTGGCAGGCGGCATCGGCGCCGGGCAGCGACGTCACGATCCGATAGCCGAGGCCGAGCAGATAATCGCCGGCGTTGATCGCCGACGGGATGCCGCGCTGCACGTGCATCGTGGGCTGGCCATACCGCATCTGGTCGTCGTCTTCGATGTCGTCGTGGACGAGCGATGCTTTGTGGAAGATCTCGATCGCCACGGCGGCCGCCTGCACCGCCTCCCGCGGCGCCGCAGCCACCTGCTGACGGTCGGCCCGCACGGCGTCGTAGGCAGCAAGCGCGATGAAGGGCCGCAAAAACTTGCCGCCGCGGGCCAGAAAATCTCCCGACATCGAGGCCGCCGCCGCGAGCGGCTCGAAGGCCTCGCCTGGCACGGCCGGCACGCCGAAAGCACCCGGCAGCGAGAGTTTTGTTTCGAGGTCGAGGAGCGCGGGCCGCGTGAAAAACTCAGCCGCCTCACGGAGCAGGGGCAGATAATCTCCAACCGGCACCGGCGCGCCGCCGGCCACACCGAGCAGCCCCAGCACCCATTCCACGTCGATGCAGGAGGCCGCCGTGGCCGCGCCGCAGGGGGTGCCTGCGGGCAGCGCCCGTGCGGCAGGCTCATAGGGCACCGCTGCGATCGGCAGTGAAAAAGCCGGGATCATGGCAAACGCCTTCTCGAGGTGCTCGAGTTTCGCCACGCCGAGAATCCCGTCGTATTGTCCGGTGAGGAGCGACCCGATCGCCGGCACGGCGCGGTTCGTCGATTCGACCACCCAGCCGCTGTCATGTGCCGCCGACCAGATCGTGCCGATCGCGCAACTCGGGCCGCAGACGCGGGGCACGCCCCCTTCGCCCTCGGGGGCACCCGCAGCCACAGGACAGTCGGGCAGCAGCAAGAGCCGCCGGCCCGAGGCCCCCACGGCCAGCCGGTCGCGCCAGTATTCCGAGACGATCGTCACCATCGTCCAGCCGACATGCTCGGTCCGCGCTCCCGCACGGGCCACGAGCGACTCGGCGTGTGCCTTGAGCCCCGCCGCCGTCTTGGCGGCCGGCGGCATGCCGCCCGATTTCCAGGAGGAGACGAGGTCCGACGCCATCGCCCGCAGCCGCTCGCGCAGGGCCTTTGATTCGGGGCAGGCAAGGCCGGCCGGAGTGAGGCTCGCCGGGGTGACGTCCGACTTCGAGGCCGAGCCCCGGGTGAGGAAGGATTGGGTCACTGACAAAAGCTCTCGCGGGGCGGGAATGGTGGACGGACGCCGATGACGAAAGTCTAGGCGGGACGAGGAAAACGTGTAGCGAATGCCGTGGCAGCGGCTCGAAAGCGGCCCCCGGCCGAGGACCCACCGCCTATTCGGGGGCCGGCGCGAAGAACCGGTGGAGCAGGGCGTCGATCTGGAGCAGCCCGCGCCGCGAAAGCACCGGCCGCGGCGCGAGCGAATCGAGAAAGCCCTCGTCGGCGAGCCGCCGCCACTCGCCGGCCCACTCCGCAAGGGGATCGATGCCAAACTTCCGGCGCAGTCGATCGACGTCGAGCGTGCCCTTCTTGAGACCGAGCACGAGTTCGCGTATGAGCAGTTCCCGGCGCGTCGGCACGAGGCCGCGGGCGATCGGCAGCCGGCCCGCCTCGACCGCGGAGAGATAGTCGTCCCAGTGGGTCGCATTCTGATAGTGGACGCCGGAGAGGTGTCCAAAGCTCGCCACACCGAGCGCCACGAGATCGCTCCCCTCCCAGAGCATGTCGCGGTAGCGGAAGTGCACCAGCGCGGGATCGCGCACGAGCGTGTAGCCGCTCGAGACGAAATAGCCGCGCTCGACGAACCGGTCGAACGCCCAGCCCACCCACTCCCGCTTCGTCGGCCAATCGGCCACGGCGGCAGGGGCGCCCGTCGCCTTGGCATCGTGCACGAAGACGGTGTTCAGCGGCAATTCCATCTGGTAAATCGTGACGCTGTCGGGCTCGAGCGCGAGCGTCTTCTCGACCGTGCGGCGCCACGAGTCG
The DNA here is from genome assembly GCA_046343855.1 of Planctomycetia bacterium. Taxonomy (GTDB): domain Bacteria; phylum Planctomycetota; class Planctomycetia; order Pirellulales; family UBA1268; genus RGVT01. The sequence continues at coordinate 19,951 of JBKDMX010000109.1, read as the reverse complement.
GTCGTCTCCCCCACCATGCCGGCGATGAGGTCGATATTCGTGCTCGGGAAATCGGCCGCCTTGATCCACTCCCAGGCGCGAAGAATCTCCGCCGAGAGGTGGGCCCGGCCGTTGGCCTCGAGGATCGCGTCGTCGAAGTTTTCGACGCCCAGCGAGATCCGGGTCATGCCAAGGGCCTTGAGCGCTTGCACCTTCGGCTCCGAGAGCGTGCCCGGCTCGCACTCGAACGTCACCTCCTCGGCGTCGTCCCAGCCGAAGCTGCGGTGGAGCCCGTCCACCAGCCGCTCGAGCTGCTTCACGCTCAAGAACGATGGCGTGCCGCCGCCAAAGTAGACGTAGCGGAGCGATCGGCCGGAGACGGCCGGTTGGGCGGCGGCGATCGCGGCCTCGGCGGCGAGCGCCTGCGAGTAGCGATCCACGTCGGCGGCGGCCACGTCGGTATAGACGCGGAAGTAGCAAAACTTGCACCGCTTCCGGCAGAAGGGCACGTGGAGATAGAGCCCAAGCGGCTCCGCCGAGGGGGCCGCCGCGAAGGCGGAGAGCACCGCGGGCACCGCGTCGGCCGTCCACCGCGAAAAAGGCGGATAGTTGGCGACGAAGTAGCTGCCCGGCTCGGTGCTTGCGCTCATAGGCCGCGGGCGGCGAGGAGGTCGTCGAAGTCGCGAAGATGATAGGCCACCTTCGCCTTGTCGAGCACCCGGCAGAGGCCGCGGAGCGCGATGCCCATGCCGTCGGGGCCGCTCGTGCCGCCGAACTGGCCGCCGCCGCGGACGTGCGGCTCGAGGTCGAGGAACACGCCGGGAATGCCGCGCCGCTCGAGCTTCTTCGAGAGGCTCGGCAGCATCGTGCGGAGATCGGCGAGAATCCGCTCGTGGCCGGCGGCCCCGAGATCGGCGGGCACGAAGTTGGCCAGCGCGTCTTCGTCGACGTGCTTGCCCCGGGCCTTGCCGGAGACCTTCTTGTAATCCTTGATGTGCACCCAGCCGAGGCCCGGCTTCATCGCCTCCCACTGCCGGTAGACGTCGGCGGTGGAGAAGCCCTGCACGATCAGGTTGGCGGCATCGAACACGAGCACGAGACCGGGATGGTTCACGCGGCGATGGATCTCGGCGAGCAGCTCGCCCGTCTGGCCGACGAGATTCGCCTCGACCTCGAGGCCAAACGTGAGATCGGAACGGTGGCAGGCCTCCGCGATCCGGCCGATCCGATCGACGGCCTCCTCGAGGTGATCCTCCGGCTTCGCGCCGCGCGGCGGATAGAAAGAGAAGCCGCGGATGAGCTTCGTCTCGAACGCATGGGCGAGCTCGCAGGCTCTCGCCACGTCCTGCGCGAGGTATTTCTTGAACGGCGTGAAGAGGTTCTTGGTGCCGTCGGGCTTGTCAACGAGCTTGATCTTGCCGATCGGCGAGGCGATCGAGGCGACGTTGAGGCCGTATTCGTCCTCGAGGTGCCGGATCTTCTGGATCTCCGGCAGCGTGAGCTTCATGACGTTCTTCACACCCTTGCCCACGTCGATGAACCGCAGGCTGTAATACTCGAGGCCGATCGCGGCCAGCGCCGTGAACTGCTCGACGGCCGTGAGGTGGAAGGACGATTCGTCGGCGAGCGCGGAGAGCAGGACGCGGGGAGACTGTGCCATGAGGTCGGGCCTTTCGTGACGGATGATGGAGTGGGCCGCTAGCCGGCCGCCGGCAGGTGTTCGCCGGAGGGGTGCGAGACGACGATCCGAGAGGAAATGCCGCCGCGAGGTGTGAATTCGGCGACGAGCGTCATGCGGCGGGGCTCGAGGACGGCGACCAGGTCGTCGAGAATGCGATTGGAGACATTCTCGTAGAAGATGCCTTCGTTGCGGAACGCCTGCAGGTACAATTTGAGGCTCTTGAGCTCCACACAGAGCCGGTCGGCGACATAGCGGAACGTGAGCGTGCCGAAATCGGGCTGGCCGGTCTTCGGGCAGACGCTCGTGAATTCCGGACAGACGATCTCGATCTGGTAGTCGCGGCCGGGAAACTGGTTGGCGAAGGTTTCCAGCTGGTCTCGAGACGGCTTCTGAAAGGTGATGCTCATGATTCGGGAGAGTGTGCCATGAAAAACAGTCCGCGGAAAGGTGCCGCCCCGGCCGTCGTGCTGCTTTCGGGCGGGCTCGACTCTGCGACGGCCGCCGCCTGGGCGATCGACCGGGGCTACCGGCTCTCGGCGCTCTCGGTCGATTATGGCCAGCGGCACCGCTGCGAGCTCGAAAGCGCCCGGGCCGTGGCGGAGGCGCTCGGCATCACCGACCACGCGGTGATCCGGGTCGATCTCGCCGCCTTCGGGGGGAGCGCGCTGGTCGATGCCGCGATCGACGTGCCGAAGGGCCGGTCCGACGCCGAGATCGGCCACGGCATCCCCGCGACCTACGTGCCGGCCCGCAACACCGTCTTTTTGGCGCTCGCGATGGCGATGGCGGAGACCCGCGGCGCCGAGGCGATCGTGCTGGGCGTCAACGCGATCGACTACAGCGGCTATCCCGACTGCCGCCCGGAATTCCTCGACGCGTTCACGAAGCTGGCACAGCTGGCAACGAAGGCCGGCACGGAGGGGAAGCCGCTCGAGATCGTGTCACCGCTCCTCGACCTCTCGAAGGAGGCGATCATCCGGCTCGGCCTCTCGCTCGGCCTCGACTACGGCCTCACGACGAGCTGCTACGACCCCGACGCTGCGGGTCGGCCCTGCGGTCGGTGCGATTCCTGCCTCCTGCGGGCGGCGGGATTCGCCGCGGCCGGCGCGGTCGATCCGCGGGCGTCCAAGACCTGAAGGGAGCCAGCGAAGCGTGCGCATCGCCGAGATCTACGCGTCGCTCCAGGGCGAGGGCCTGCTCGCCGGCACGCCGAGCACGTTCGTGCGCACGAGCGGCTGCAACCTCCGCTGCCGCTGGTGCGACACGCCGTTCACGTCGTGGGAGCCGACCGGCGACGAGCAGACGGTGGATGAGATCCTCGCGGCCGTCGCCGCGCTCGAGCCGCGGCATGTGGTCGTCACCGGGGGCGAGCCGCTCCTGTTCGCGGATGTCGCCGACCTCTGCCGTCGGCTGCGGAGCAGGGGATACCACGTGACGATCGAGACGGCCGGCACGGTTCCGCTCGACGCGCCGGCCGATCTGATGTCGATCAGCCCAAAACTCGCCTCGTCGGCGCCACCGGCCGACACGCCGGCAGGATGGGCGGCGCGGCACGAGGCCGCGCGGCGGCGCGACGACGTGATCCTCGCGCTCGTCGCACAGGGCCCTTACCAGCTCAAATTCGTCGTCGACTCCGCGGCCGACATCGACGAGGCGCTCGCATGGGTGGCCGACCTCGAACGGGCGCTGCCCGGCGGCATCGACCGCGGCCGCGTGCTCTTCATGCCGCAGGGCCGCACGGCCGAAGAGCTCGAAAGGACGACCGCGTGGCTCGCCGACGAATGCCTGCGCACCGGCGTGCAGCTCGCGCCGCGGCACCACATCGTGTGGTTTGGGAACACCCGCGGGACGTGAAGTAGATTTTCCGCGGGAGGCGAGGGGGTCGGCGAAAGCTCGCGGAGCATTTGGACCGAGTCCTCGAGGGACACCGCGACGCGACTTTTGCCGCCCCCGAGCCGGCTCGACAGGGTGAAGTTGATTGCGTGACAGGCTGAAGCCTGTCCTACCGGGCGGGGGCGTGGCCGCGGGGGCCGAAGACGAGCACGATCGCCGCGCCGACGGCCACGATCAGCATGCCGGCCAGAAAAAACGGGCTGACCGCGCCGGCCGGCGTGTGCGCAAGCGCGAGCGTCGCGAGCGTGTTGATCACCGGGGCACAGCCAAACACCACCGGCATCACGGTGAACGGCTTGCCGCCGCACGTGAAGGCGAGGATAGTGCCGAGGGCACCGAGAGCCCCGAGCGCACCGGCCCCGAGGCTCCAGAGGCCGCCGGCAACGTCCCATGACCCGGTGTCGCCGAGCGGCGCAAGCAGCGCGAGCGGCACGAGGACGGCGATCAGAAAGTAGGCGGCGCCGATGCAGATGAGCGGCCGCAGCCGGCTGCCCCCCATCGCGCCCTGCCCGCGGTGGAGCACCGGCCCGTAGGCGCCCCAGGAAAAGAGCGCAAGCGCCACCGACAAGAGCACCTCGACGAACCGCTCCGTCTTCTGCGCGGCCGTCGCGGGCTTCTGCGCGGCCGTCGCGGGAGCATCGGCCGCTGCGACCGCGGCCGCCGCCGGGGCCGCCGCCTGCGGCTGCGGCTTGAAGACGAGCACGGTGACCGCGCCCAAGATCACGAGGATCAGCCCGGCCAGAAACGGCGCCTTGAGCTGATCGAACGCGCGGTTCATGAATGCCGTGAGCAGCGTGTTGACCACCGGCGCCCCGCCAAACACGAGCGGCATCACGTAGATCGGCTTGCCCCCGAAGCCCAGCGCGAGGATCACGCCGAGCGCGCCACACGCGCCTGCCGTACCGGCGAGGAGGCTCCAGATGACGCCCTTCGTGGTCCAGCCGCCGCGCTCGCCGCGGGAGAGGAGCACGAGCGGAATGAGCACCGCGATCAGGAAGTAGGCGAGCCCCACGCAGACGAAAGGCCGCAGGCTCGAATGCATCGCCTCGCGGCCGAAGTGGAGCACGGGGCCGTACACACCCCAGCAGACGGCGGTGAGAGCGACAGCGGCGATCATGCCGAAAAACTGCAGCATCGAAATTCTCCACAAGATGGTCAGGCCACGCGGGCCGCGGCCGGCCCCGCGGCATCCAAAAGCGCGACCACGGACCGGCCCACATCATCGACGGAGACGAGCCGCATGCAATCGTGATGGCCCAGCGGGCAGGTCCGCCGGCCGCAGGGGGCGCAGGGCAGGTCGAGTGCGATCTCGCGCAGGTGGGGCTGCTCCGATCGGCTCAGCCGCGGATCCATGGGGCCGAAGAGGACGACCGACGGCGTGCGAAACGCGGCGGCGATGTGCCGCGGGCCGCTGTCGGACGTGACGACCGCGTCGGCCCGGCGGAGGATCGCCTTGGCGAGGCCGAAGGGAAGGCTGGTCTCGTCGGCCATGCTCTGCACGGCCGGATGGGCGGCTGCGTTGACGATCTTTCGGGCGTCGTCGCGATCGCCCGGGCCGCAGTGCACGAGCACGCGGGCCCGCGGCAGCCGGTCGATCAGATGCCGGCCGAGCGCGGCGAAGCGCTCGGCGCCCCACGACTTGGCTGGCCCGAAGGCGCCGTTGTCGTTGAAGACGATGAGCGGGCCGTCGGCGCCCTCGCCGCGCGGAAAGAGCCGCGCGAGCATGGCATCGGCGAGCGCTTCGTCGGCGGCCGTCGTGACGAGTTCCAGCCTGAGCGGCTGCCGGGCCACGCCGATGTGCGTCGCCAGGTCCATCGCGTGCTCGGCCGTCGAGACCGGCACGATCCGCCCGCGTTCGCGAGCCGGGAACAGGGGGTCGGTGAGCAGAAGCCGCCGCCAATGCCGCGCGAAACCGACCCGCCGGCGGGCGCGGCCGGCGAAGGCGAGCGCCGCCGACGAGAGCGAGTTGGGCACGATGAGCGCGATGTCGGCGCGATCGGCGCGGAGCCGCCGCGCGACGGCCGCAAATCTTCTCGAGGGGTCGCGGCTGCGGCGATCGTAGAAGACCGCGTCGTCGAGCCAGCGGGTGCCCTCGAGCAGCTCGCCGAACATCGGCTTCATGACGCCGGTGATCCGGGCTGACGCGCCGAAATGGTCGCGGAGTGCACGGAGCATCGGCGTCGTCATGACGAGATCGCCCACCCAGCGTGGGAGGATGACGACGATGTGGGGCACGGCTGGCATGGGCTCAAAACTACCCGCCTCGGCCGCACGGTGGCAAAGCCAAAAACGGCCGCTCACGCCGTCTTGAGCGTGTCACGGAGCGTCATGGACGACGCCCGCCGGGCCGCCGCGATGCCCGCGGCGACCGCCACGACGAGCGCGAGGCCACTCGAGGCCGCGATCCAGCCGATCGGCACGGCCGCGCGACCGCCCGTAAGAGATGGCATCACGGCCAGCATGCCGGCCGCCGCCCCCACGGCCAGACCGAGCCCCACCATGACGAGCGTCTCGATCACGATCAGCCCGCGCACGCGAGTGTCGGAGAAGCCGATCGCCCGCAGAAAGCCGATCTGCCCACGGCGTTCGAGCACGTTTTGCATCTGCACCGCGGCGAGCCCCGCCGTTCCCAAGAGCAGCCCGAGCGTGCCGAGCGCTTGAAAGCCGCCGAGGAACGTGTTTTGCACGGCGGCGAGGCTTGCGAATCGTTCGCCGGCCGTCTGCACCGTCGCCGCCGCATCCGCCCAGGCCGCGGCGATCGCTCCTGCGACTGGATCCGTCCCAACCGCGGCTGGCCGCCAGCCGGCCGGTGCCTCGACGAGCGCCATGGCATAGCCCGACCGCCGCGGGAACATGTGCTCGAAATCGCGCTCTCCCACGATCACCGATCCCTGCAGGATGCCCGGCTCGAGCAGTCCCACGACCTCGAGCGCGAGCCGCTCGCCCTCATCGCCGGGAATCTCGAACCGTGCGCCCACACCGCCGACCTTCAGCGCCCACTGCGCCGTCGCCTGATCGAGCACGCAGGGGATCGGCCCGGCGCCGCGTTTCTCGTCGAGCAGCGTCCACGGATTCTCCTGGCCCTCCGGCAGCGCCGCATGCGCCGCGAAGCGGAATCCACCGCGGTCGATGAAGCCCGGCCCGACGCCGATCACGTTGGGCCGCCCCGGGGCGTAGAGATTGGTGCAGCTGGCATCGCTGCCGGCGGTCGCTCGGAGCCGCGCGATCGTGCAGCCGGCGAGCGTGGCCTGATCGTCCGCCGAAAGGCCGAGCACGGCGTGCTGGAGCTGGTCGGCGGGGTCGATGCCGGTCGGCGCGCCGAACGTGGCGATATGGGTCCAGCCGCCGGTGGGCGACCGCCGATCGCCGGGCGTTTCGCGCGGCTGAATCGCAAACGACGACACGGCCACGATCAGAAACTCGGCTATCGCCACGAGCGCGACGACCGCAAACGCCCGCCCGGGCCGATGGGCGATCGCGCGGCAGGCAAGTGCGGCGAGCGAGTTCACTGCCACTCCCCGCCCGCGACCAAAGCGCCCGAACCAGAGGCGCACGATCGCCAAGAGCCCGGTAAGCGCCGCCACCGATGCAAGAAAGAAGAGCGGCACTGCCTGCCGGGAATCGGCGGCCTGCGCCAGCCCGCCGGCGATGGCCGCGAGCGCAAGCGCCGCGACCGCGATCGCCACGACGAAAGGCTGGCGGCCCGTCGCGGTGGCGCCGTCGCCCGGGCCCCGTAGCAGCGCAAGCGGCGGCAGCCGACCGGCGCGGCGGGCCGCTGACCAGAGCGTGACGAGCGAGACTGCCATGCTCGCGAGCGCCCCGGGCCAGATCGCCGAGCGCGAGGGCGCGGCGGCGCCGAAGGCCTGCGCCGAACCCGCCGCCACGCCCTTGTTCCACGAGATCGAAAGCGCCTCGAGCAACACGGCCGACCACGCCGGGCCGACCATCGCACCGACGGCAACTCCCACGATGGCCGCCAGGCCGCCGATAAGCGTGAGCAGCCACGCGATCCGCGTGGGTGGCCAGCCGATCGCCGCGAGGATACCGATGTCGCGTCGCCTGGCGGCAACGAGCAGCCGGAAGAGCAGCCACTCGAGCAACAGCCCCGCCGCCACCACGAAGCTCGAGAGCGCGAGGAACAGACTGCCGAACGGGGTGGAGCCCCGCGCCGCGGCGATCGCCTCGTCGCGGAGCGATGCCACCCGCAGCCCCATCGCGTCCGGGCGAATGGCGGCGGCCAGGCGCTCCTGAATCGCTGGAATGTCGGCGGCCGATTGTGGAGGCAGGTGCCAGGCCGTCGATCCGCCAAACCGGCTGCCGGCGAGCCGCCGCGCGGTGTCGAGCGACACGAAAGCCTTGGGCGTCGTACCGTACTCCTTCCAATACCGATCATCCTCGTCGTGGGGCGGCGTCGTGCGGACCCGCGACGCGTCGAACGGGAAGGGGGGATCCCAGTCGGCGATCGATCGTTCGTCACTCACGCCCTCGACCTCGGGCACGAGGTCCCGAGCAATCGCGGCGCCGCGCATCGCCGCGATCCCGCTCACCCGCAGCGAGCGAGCGGTCTCCTCGACGCGCCCGTGCAATGTCTCCGGAAGAAAGAAGCGAATCTCGAGCGCATCGCCCACGGCGATCGGCCGCCCCTGCGCGGCAAGATCATCGGCCATCCAGCGGTCGATGATGATCTCGTCGGGCCCGGGCAAGGCGAGCGGCTCGCCGGCCGCATCGACGAGCGGTCCGCTCGGCTGCGACGTGGATGCGATGCCGAGGACGGTAGAGTAGGGGATCGAAGCGGCGTCGCCGGCCGCTTCGGGCCGCATCGCATTGGCGAGAAACACGAGCGACGGCTGGCCGCCGAGCGGCCTGAGAATGGCCTCGGCGGCGCGGTCGACCTCGGGCGACAAAATCAGCCGCCGGCTCGTGAGCCGCAGTGGCGCCTCCGGAGCCGGGCCCGCGGGCTCGAGCGTGAGGCCGTAATCGACGAGCTTTGGCGCGAGGCGATTCCGCAGCCAATGGGCCGTCGCGCCCGGAGCCGGTGCGGGATTTGTGGGGATCGCGAACATCGTGTTGGCCACGTCGTCCTCGCGCAGGATCTTCTGCACGGTCTCTCTCGCGACCACGACGAGCGGCCGGGTGACCTGCACCGGCTCGAGCGAAAACTGCCCGAGCCCTTCGCGCGGCAACACGGCCTCGACCCGCAGCCGCTTGCCGCTCGCGGCGGCGGTGCGACGGCCAAGCGGGCTATCCGCCGGCACGGCCGACCGCCCGGCGATTCGCAGGATCAACGCATCCCCCACGCCAAGGCCGAGCGCCTCCGCGAGCGCCATATTGATCACCACGCCATCGGCCGCGAGCGCCGGCGGCGGGGGCGCGAACCCCAGTCCGGCCGGATCGTCGCAGCCGAGCACCGTGGCGCTCGAGCTCCGCCGCGCGGCGCCCGTGTCGGCCGCGGTCTCCACCGTGGCCTCGATCACGATCGTCGCCACCAGCCGTGCGGCAGGCTCGGCTCCCGCATCGGCATGCATGCGATCGACGAGCGTCGCGCTGAAAAAGTCAGGGCTCCGAACAGCCGCGTCGATCCGTCCCAGCCGCGCGACTGCCAGCGACTGGAGGCCGCGATTCATCCCATCGCCGACGCCGAGCGCCCCCGTAATCGTCGTCGCCACCACGCCGCAGGCGGCGGCCAGCGCCGCGAGCTGCCGCCACCAATGGCGCACGAGCCTCGCGGCCACCGCCGCAACCGACCGCACGGCCTGCTGCTCACGCGACATTCGATCCGTGGCCTCCGCGTCGAGCATGTTCATGGCAGAAGTCGCCCGTCGGCGAGCTGCCGCACGGCGCCCACCCGCCGGGCGACGGCCTCGGCATGCGTCACGACGACGAGGATGCCGCCTGTCTCTTCCGCAAGCTCGCAGAGCAGGTCGGCCACGCCCGCCGCCGTCGTCGCATCGAGCTGCCCCGTCGGCTCGTCGGCCAGGAGAAGCCGCGGGGAGAGCAGGAGTGCCCGCGCCACGGCCACGCGCTGCCGCTCGCCGCCGGAAAGTTCCGCCGGTAGATGCCGCATCCGGCCGCCCAGCCCGACGCGGTCGAGCAGCTCGCGGGCCCGTGCCTCCACGCCGTCATCGACGCGGCCCGTCGCGAGCGCCGGCAGCACCACGTTGTCGAGCGCGGTCAATCCGTCGAGCAGATGATGCTCCTGAAACACGAATCCAATGCGGCGGTTGCGAAAGGCAACGCGATCGACCGGCGAAAGCGCGAATGGATCGACGCCGTCGAGGCTTACGCGGCCGCTGGCGGGCTCCTCGAGCCCACCGAGGATCGCCAGCAGCGTGCTCTTGCCGGAGCCGCTCGGCCCCATGACGGCAAGGCGTTCGCCGGCGCCGAGCGAAAAGGAAACGCCGTCGAGCACGCGCAGCGGCCCGCTGGGCGTGGGAAACGATTTCGAGATGCCGTCTACCTCGAGCACGCGCTGCCCCGCTCTCGTTGCAATCGCCAGGCTATCCGGCAGCGCCGGCAATCGAATAAGGCTCGAGCCGCCCGCGAATATCGGCCGGAATCGCCACCGGCTCCGGCTTGCGGCCGCGCCGCATCAGGCACCGCACGGCCACGATCCTTCCCTGCGCCACCCAGACGCCATCATGCTCGAAGCGGAATGCGAAGGTCACGCTCGTGTGGCCGATCTCCTCGATGCCGACAGCGATGTCGACCTCGTCGCCAAATCGCACCGCCGACTTGTAATCGCACGCCGCCTTGACGCGCGGCCAGCTTGCCGTGGCGTCGTCGTCGGCTGCCGCTTCGCCCGGAGCCGGCTGATCGACCACGTGCACGCCCGCGGCCCGCAGCAGTTCGTGCTCCGCCGACTCCATCCAAAAGAAGAACGCGGAGAAGTGGACGATGCCCGCCGCGTCGGTGTCGCGAAACTCGACTCGACGCCGGGTCGTCAGGGCGGGCATTGCAGGCCGTGGGCTACTCGCCCACGTAGGGCAGGAGGGCCATGAACCGCGCCCGCTTGATGGCGCTCGTCACGGCATGCTGGCTGGCGGCCGTGCAGCCGCTCTTGCGCCGACCGAGGATCTTGCCTTGGCGATTGACGAGCTTGCCGAGCAACTCGAGATCCTTGTAGTCGACATACATCGGGCGGGGACGCGCGCCGTCGATGAAGATGGGATCCTTCCGCTTCACCTTCTGACGCGGCTTGGCCTTCTTCTTGGCGAACTTTGCAAACTTGGGATTGGCTGGGGGCATTGGGATTCTTTAGTCGGTACTCTCGAGTCTGTGATTCAAAACCGTGTGAACAGAAATGGGTGACATTCGCAACCGTCGCATGGATCACGGGGGCCGGAACGATCCCGGCCCCCGTGATGTCATGTGCTGGAGATGCTCTGGGTGAGTCTCCGGCGCGGACGACTAGTAGCGATCGCCGCCGCGGTAGCCACCGCCACCGCCGCCACCGCCGTAACCACCACGGCCGCCGCCACCGCCGCCGCCGTAGCCACCCGAGCGACCGCCGCCTCCGCCCGGACGGGGCGTGCGCTCACGAGCCTCATTCACCGTCAGGGGGCGACCGTTGATCTCCTGCCCGTTGAGGGCATTGATCGCTGCCTGCAGACCTTCGTCGGTCTCCATTTCCACGAAACCAAAACCGCGCGAACGACCGGTCTCACGATCGGAGATCACTTCGGCACTCCGCACGGCGCCGTGCGGAGAAAACATCGCCTCCAGATCGGAGGACGTGGTGGACCAGGGGAGGTTCCCCACGTAAATCTTCCGGGACATATCAAAAACCTCTAGGAATCAGGAGTTGCTCTCGAACCAAAATCGACTCTGCGACCATCGCCAGATGCACACGCCTCAACTCCCGAACGGGCTTGGGTGCGGACGAACAGTCAGTCGGACACCCAGGTTTCTATCATCTGGGGGCCATGCGAACAACAGCGGCGGCTGGCCGCAGCCTGAAACCCAGCCCGAGCCGCCCCCCCAACAGGGCGGAACCCCGGCCGCAGCCCCCGGTTGGGGCCGCCCAGCCCGACGGCCCCCGTCTACACTTTGGGCCCATGAGAGCGGTGTTGCAGCGGGCGAGCAAAGCCCACGTGTCGATCGGAGGTGAGGTGGTCGGCCGGATCGACCGCGGCCTCGTGGTGCTCCTGGGGGTGGAGCAGGGGGATGCGGTCGCCGACGCCGAATGGCTGGCCGGGAAGATCGCTCAGATGCGGATCTTCGCCGACGAAGAAGGAAAGATGAACCGCAGCGTCCGCGAGATCGGCGGCGAGGCGCTGGTCGTCAGCCAGTTCACGCTCCACGCCAGCACCAAGAAAGGGAATCGACCGAGCTTCATTCGCGCCGCCAGGCCCGAGGAGGCCGTGCCGCTGTACGAACATTTTCTCGCGGCCTTCGAGCCGCAGGTGGGCCGGCCGCTCGCCCGCGGCGTCTTCGCCGCCGACATGCAGGTGAGCCTCGTCAACGACGGCCCCGTCACGATCTTCATCGACTCGCGGCAGCGCGAGTGACGACCGGCTCACCCTTTACCGCGGGCGCCCCGAGCACCTCCGCCGCTGGCCGCGGCATGCCGAAGAACTCTCCCTGGAACAGATCGACACCGTCCTCGACGAGACGGGCCAGCTGTTCCGCGTTCCGCGTGTATTCCGCGATGGTCGTGATCCCGCGGGCGCGACAGAGGCTGACGACGGTGCGGACGAAGTCGCGCTGCAGCGGATCGTCGTCGACGTATCCGGTCACGAGCTGGTCCAGCTTCACGATGGCGAGCGGCAGTTGTGTCAGGTAGTGCAGGCGGCAGATGCCGCTGCCGAAGTCGTCGATCGCCACCGCCACGCCCGCCGCCGCGAGGCTCTCCAGCCGGGGCCGCACCACCGCCTCCGGCGCCGCCATGCACCGGGAAGCGATCTCCAGGATGAGCCGGTGGCACCCGTCCGGCACCCGCTGGATGAGGTCGAGGAACGATGTCGGGAACGACTTCGAGACGAACGTCTCGTACGTGACATTGACCGAGAGCCGCGTGCCAGGGTGCGACTCCAGAATCTCGAGGGCCCGCTGCAGCATCATGCGGTCGAATCGCTCGAGCAGGCCCTTCGCCCGGCCCGCGATGAACAGATCCGCCCGCGACGCCATCTGCCGATTGCCGGCGCCGAACCGCGCCAGCGCCTCGTGGAAGTCCGCCCGCCCGTGCCGCTCTCGCGCCACCGGCTGCAGCCACACTTCCCACGAGCCGAGGTCCATGCTCGCGGTCAGTTCGCGGGCCTGGGCGCCGGTGAACTCCGCCGAGCCGGCGACGACCACGCGGTTGCCGCCGGCCCCGCGTGCCTCGCCGGCCGCTGCCTCTGCGAGCCGCATGGCGAGATCGTGGTCGCTGTCGGTCACGCGGGCCACCCCGATCGAGGCCCGCAGCGCGAACCGCGGCTCGAAGCCGGGCACCTCGATGTCTCCCAATCGCCGCAGCAGCTGCTCGGCCCGATGCAGAGGCTCGCCGTCTGCGGCATCGGAGACATAGGCGAGGAACGAGTCGCCCATCAGGCGGCTCGTGAGCGCCGGGTAGGGAAAGACCTGGTTCAACGCCGACGCCACGCTCTGCAGCACGACGTCGGTGTGATGGTGCCCGATATAGCTGCCGATCGACGTGAACTCGTCCAGCGTGGCCAGGATCACGGCGGCCTCGCCCGCCAGCGGTCCCTGCTTGTCGCGGGCCTCGAGCGTGCGTGACAACGCCCAGCGATTGAAAAGCCCCGTGATCGGGTCACGATCGTTGCCGTGGCGGCCCACGATCGGCCCGCCGCAGATGAGCGGCTGGACGAGCACCGCGACGCGGCCGGGTGTGACGCGCCGCAGCGCCAACGCCACCGTGAGGCGGCGGTCGTGCTCGCCGAGGAGGCGCACCGTGCAAAACCGTGCCTCGCCGCAATCCGGTCGCTCGAGCATGCGGGCGATCATGGTGCGTTCGAGCGGCTCGACGAGCGACAACAGCGAGTCGCCGGGACGCAGGCGAAAGCCGCCGACGATCGCGCCTCCGGGGCTCCGGGCGCCGGTGACGACGATGCCAGCCTCGTCGACTTCGATGCGGTCGGGCCCGAGGGGATGCTCGGCGATGCCCGGCAGGCGGGCCGCCCGGCTGACCGCCTCGAGCACGTGCCAGCAGATGTCCGGCAGCGGCTGGCCGCTGCGGATTGTGTCGACCACGCCCCGGAACGGCACGTCAACGGCCGCGAACGATCCGGCCGAGTCCGACACGAGCAGGATCGGCACGCCGGGGAGGTCCGCCGAGGTCTCGACGACGACCGCACGCGCGTCCGGGGGATCGACCACCACGACCAGCAGGGCCGGAGGTCCATCCGCCACCCGCTGCAACTCCGGCCTGTCGTGGGCTTCCGCCACCTCGACAGGATGAACGCCGAGCGCGGCGATGACGTCGGTGCCCACGCCAGGGCCACAGACCCTCACGACGATGCGGGGTAGCGCGAGTTCCATGGGGCACCTCGGATTGCTGCGGGCAAACACCCGGACCGCGGAACTCTAAGGAGCAAACCGCATCCCGGGGAAATGACGGCCAGCGGCGGCACGGAACGAGGGGCGACATTTTCCCGGCATCCGCGGCGGCCATACGGTTCCACATGCTTTTGACGCACGTTTTTGAACTCCCTCTCGAACCGCTCCCCCGCTGGCTCTGGCTGGCGGTGACGCTCGGGCCAGACATCGTGCTTTTGGCGCTGGTGGCATGGCTCTGGCGATCGCTGGTGCACAACCGCAGCGGATTTCAGGTGATCACCGAGGAACAGGCCACGAAAGACGAACTGGACCGGCTGTTGAAGGCCGTCGCCGCCGAGCGCAACCGTCTCCGGGCCACGCAGGAAGGCATGTTCGACCCGCTCGCGATCGTCGAACCGGTGCGAGACGACGACCACCACGTCGTTGACTTCATCTATCTCGACGTGAACCCCGCGGCGTGCACCTGGTTCAAGGCCAAACGCGAACAACTCGTGGGCCAGCGGCTGTGCCGGACGTTTCCCGAGTTCGAGTCGTCGGGGCTGCTGCGGGCGATAGCCGAGGTGGCCGACACGGGTCGGCCGCTCACGCTGGACGACTTTCCGTTCGTGCTTCGCGGCGTCGGCCTGCGGCGGCTCGACATCCGTGGCATCCGCGGCGACGACTGGCTCAGCCTGGCGTGGCGGGACGTCACCGAGCGGCACGAAGCGGCGGAGAAACTGGCCGCCTCCGAGGAGCAATTTCGCCTGCTGGCGGAAAACTCGTCCGACGTCGTTCTGCGGCTCGACACGCACGACACGATCCTGTGGATTTCCCCCTCGATCACGCCCGTCCTCGGATGGACACAATCGCATGGCATCGGCCGCGACGCCAAGGACTTTCTCGCCACCGCCCAGAACCGGCAGCAGTACGAACGCGACAAGGCCCGGGTGCTGGCGGGCCAGGCCGCCACATCCCGCGCCCAGGTTCGTGCCGCCTCGGGCGACGTCCACTGGATGGAGATCAACTCGTTTCCCTACCGGACGTCCGAGGGCATCGTGATCGGCATGGTGGCCTCCATGCACGTCATCGATGCGGAGGCGCGGATGGAGCAGCATCTCGAGCATCGGGCCCGCATCGACGAACTCACGGGGCTGCTCAACCGCCGCGAACTGCTGGAGCGGCTTGCGGCGGTCGTCGCAAGCCGCGAACCGGCGATCGGCCTGCTATGGTGCGACATCGACGGCTTCAAGACGATCAATGATACCCATGGCCATGCCGCCGGCGACGCCGTGCTGGAGGCACTCGGCGAGCGGATTCGCGGCTGCCTGCGGTCGAGCGACGACATCGGCGGCCGGATCGGGGGCGACGAAATGGTCGTGGTTCTCCGCGGGATCGGCAGCCTCGAAGAGGCCGTCGCCGTCGCCGAAAACCTGCGCCGTCGAGCCGCCGAGCCGATCCCCGTTGGTGACGAAATGGTTCAGGCGACGCTCAGCATCGGCGTGGCGCGAGTCGGGCCCAACGAGGGAGTCGATGCCATCCTGGCCCGCGCCGACGACGCGATGTACGAGGCCAAGCAGCAAGGCAAGAACCGAGTGGTCGTCGCCGACTTCCCCGCCGTCGTCAAGGCTGCGTCGTGAGCCCGTCGTCCGCGGCCCCTTCGACGGTGGCCGCGAAGTCGCTCATGGCGTGCCGCGACATGTCTTCGAGCGACGCGATCAGGTCGCAGTGGCTGTAGACCCGGATCAGGAACCGGGGCACGGCCGGCCCCTGATTCGACGCCGCGAACGGCTCCTCGATGATGCTGACCACCGCCTCGTCCTTGCCATCACCGTCCACGTCTCCCAGCACGAACGAAACGTTGGTGCGAATGGGGCCCCACAAGGGCGGCCGCACCTTGTCACCATGGTCGCACTTCTTCAATTTCGGCAGCAGGTCGGTGAGCCAGGCCTGCCGCTCCTCGGGCCGGCACATCAGGTGGATCACCGTGACGTTGCGATTCTCGAGGAATGGCCGCAGCGTCGCGTCGAAGACCTCCTGGCGGCGAAACATCCGGCAGCAGGCATTGAACCAACGCACGTCGCCGTAGACCGTCGTGGCGAAGTCGGCGAATTCCTGCCTGATCTTCTTGGGGCCGATGAGGTGGACGTCGGTCTGCGTCGAGGCCGCGAGCGTCGCGACATGCCGCTTGATGACGTCGAGCTTGTCGAACATCCGGTGCTCGCGGGCCTCGCCCCGCAGGTCGCGAACGAGCAGGAGGGCGCAGAGCAGCAGGATGATGCCCCGGCCCACGGTCTCGGAGACGAGGCCCATGAAGCTCAGGAGCATGGCCACGACCGCCGCGATGATGCCGGCGACGACGTCCCAGTCGATGCGGAGCAGATATCGCAACGGCACGGCGGCTCTCCTCGGCGACCGAAGGCATGGGGAGCGTCCTGCCGAAACATGGGCACGAAAAAATTCTATGCGCCCTCGTTGACTGCGAAAAACGAGCCTCAGATGGCGAACGCGGAAGCAGAACGACAGTTCCGCGAAGCAGCGCGCCGAAGAGAGGGCCGCCGATCATTACAAATGGGCAGCACAGGATTCGAACCTGTGACCTCTACGGTGTGAACGTAGCGCTCTAACCAACTGAGCTAGCTGCCCGAAACGGGTTGCGGTCGATCAAAAACACCGCATTTCCCGGCACGGAAATCACATCAACGGTGGAAATCCTACACCCGCGCACACCGCGCGCATAGTGCCCAACGTGCCGCCCGAATGGCAACAATCGGGGCGCAAACGGGGCGCAAACGGGGCGCGCGAGAATCGCCCATGAATCACGGCATGGATCGCACGCTCACCGCCCGCGCCGGGGCTTGCGGCGCGAGGGCGCGGGGGCGGCCGTCGCGGGGCGCTCGGGTTCGTGTCCTGCATCCGTAAGCGCGAGCAGAAACCGGGCGATCCGCTCGACGAACTCATCCTCCGAACACCGAATCTCAACGGTGACGTTCAGCGGTCGCGGTTCCTTGGGTCGCCCCTTCCGTTTTGCCATCACGGCACCCGCGTAGGCTGCCCTTGCGATCCCTGCCGATGACCCTCACTCCATCAGCCGGGCCTTTGCCAGCCCGTAGGGTGTTTTCTTGGCCTCGTCTTTGGTCTGTGTCCAGACCTCGCCGCTGCCAAGCTTCACGCGGCTGATCCACACGTCGGCTTTCGCGGTCGTGCGAAACAGTGACATCTGTGCCGACATCTGCTTACGGCCGCCGGGGGGGATCGCGTATTTCCAGTGGGACGAAAAACGGTTCCCGCTGGCTAGCCCAATCACAGGCTCGTCAAACTTGTTAAAGCAGTCGGCCTCAAATTCAATCGCTTCGACGGTCGTGTTGGTGTTGTTTTGCACGTCTAAGGTAAGTTCCGGCAGGCCGATGACGTTCGTGTTTATCCCCATGCCACGGATACTTACCGGGCCTGCCGCGGCCATCACCTTCTCATCCTGCTTCCATTGTTCAATCTCAAGGGCTTTTGCGGCCTTGGCGTTTCTCTCATTCACCATCCCGGCAAACAGATCCTCTGCGTCGTATTTCCTTGTGTCATTAACTCTCTTTTTCCGCCAGGCAATGGCTGTCTTGATTTCATCAACGCGTTTTTTGTCGCGTGCTAGGGTCGCCTCCTTCAAATCCTTTTGCAGCCCACGCAACTCAGCATTAACGCTGGCAATGATACTTTTCCTGTATTCCTCGACCTGCTCCCGCTCTTCGTCGGAAATCTCAATCGCGAAAAGCAGCGCCATGGCACAGACAAACAAGTAATTCACGTCACCCTTCTTTCTGGGAAACTGCGCTACCCCTAGCGAACGGCAAACTCACCCGTGATGCCACCACATCCGCACCTTAGTGATCGCAAGCCATACGATTCCCATTACGTTTGCTAGAGCACCAAAACCAAAGGCCGCAGTAGGTGTTCCGTCTGGTGCCCAGCCGTTGAACGTCATCACGATCCCCGCGATGATCGTGCTCACGGCGAGAACTTGATGAAACTTCAGTTGCTTGCTGTGTTTCTCAATGGTCACGTGCCCTGTAACGGGCATTGGCGGCGCTGAAGGCGCTGGCGTCACGGCAACCGTGACTGCCGCTTGCTGCGGAATCGGCGGCGGCTCTACCACAACGGGCGTGACTTGCAGCCCTCTCACCTTTGCTACCGATTGCCACCCCTCCATCCCGGCCTTCCACACCTTCATGTCGCTTGTTATGCGGCCCTGCTTTCCCATCTCAGCCAACTGCTGAGATGTGAACGGGCCACTTTTCTCAGTGCCGTGCGCAAGATGCCAAGCACCGCCCGCTTCGTCAGCCATTGATGGTTTCTCCTGAAAGGCAGGCCCGACACGACAGCGCAGTCGCAACCCTCTTTACGAGGGATACATTACACACCCCCTCTCAGTAATGGCAATCTGATCGCGCGGGTTGTGCGACGACAGCCAAAAATGCCGCCTACCGCCCGGCAGGCTGGCCCTTGCGATCCTTGGCCGTCGCCCGCCACTCCCACGGCGGCACCGGCTTGGCGTCGGCCCACAGGCCACGCTTGGCGGCCCGTGCGGCTTGCTCTGCGGCAGCCAGCCGGGCATCATTGTTGAAACGCTTGTAATGCCACGCCAGACCCTCGGCCACCATCTGCCGGTTCACGTCCTGGCCCTCGACCTCGATCCGGCCCAGCGTGCGCCCCCACTTGTCGCGGCCATCGTCGTGAACCTTCACCGCCTTGCCCATCACGAGCGATGCCAGCCGGTCGCGGGCCACGGTGCCGAACGGCTGCCCACGCTCGGGGGCGTCGATGCCGTCTAGCCGAACCTTGTGCTGCACGTTGGCGGCATCAAGCACGCGCACCGTGTCGCCATCGTGAACGCTCACGACCTTGCCAGTGATCGGATCGGCGGCAGCGGCCGGGATCGCCGCGAGCATGGCGGCGGCCATCACGATGAACGCCGCGCCCCGCGCCAGCGCCACCATCATCTGCCGGAAAAGGCTCGCGTGCGATTCACTGCGCCGCTGCACCGCTTGCTCGATGCTGTCTGGCAAGCTCGGCCACCCGTTCAACTTCGCGAACCGGCAATAGACCTTCCGCAATTCATCGGGCGAGAACTCACTGCCATCGTTCGACACGACCGCACGCGGCGCGACGGGGCTGGCATCGGCCAGCCATGCGGGGCGGTTCGCAGGATCGCGGTCATAGCCCGCCGCAACGAATTGATCGAAATCTTCCGGCAAATAAACCTGAACCGTTTTTCGCTCGTCGCGAGCATGGCCGTGGATGCACACGCAAACTTCCACCGTTTCGCCGGGGCGGCCGATGGCGTCCATCTGCAATCGAAACAATCGCCCCGCACGCTTGGCGATCACACCCGCGCGATACGCTCCGCGAGCCGTTGGAAAGTAGACCGACACGGCATCGGGATCACCGGGCTCGGCTTGATCCTGCACCAGCCATGCGCGAGCGGGCAGGAACGATCCATCAGCGGCGATGGTTTCGGCAGCCGCGAGTGTGTCGGCAACGTGATGCCGTGCCCCGCTCACTCGCACCATTTCGCACGGTGGATCGAGCGGCCATAGCACCTTTGCGAATGACAACTGCGGGCGTTTCATTTCAGCCAATTTGAGGGGTAGCGGCGGGCAGTTGTAAAGCGCTCGGTGCGGGAGGAAAACTTTTTGACAACCCAAGGTTGTCCCTCGGCGCGCCTACAGTGTCTGCACCAGTGAGGTGCAACTATGCCAAAGGCGGATTCATCGCGTGATGACGGGCATTTCGTGCTGGCCGCTTGGTGCACTGCATCAAAGGCATGGCACGACCAGCCGGGGCAGTACGAATCGACGTGGCAGGCGCAGGCCGCCGCGCCTGAACGCGGCATCTCTCGGGCGGCCTATGTTCGCGATGGTCGCCGGATGGATATGGAGC
>JBKDMX010000108.1:0-4453 GCA_046343855.1 Planctomycetia bacterium | reverse complement strand
CCCGCCGCATCCTTCCCCGAGACCTGCGGCTCGCCCGCCAGCGGCCAGGCGATCGCGAGCGTCGGGTCGTTCCAGAGGATCGTCCGCTCGTGCGCCGGGGCGTAGTAGTCCGTCGCCTTGTAGAGCACCTCGGCCGTTTCCGAAACCACCAGAAACCCATGGGCCAGGCCAGCCGGGATCCAGAGCTGTCGCTTGTTGTCGGCCGAAAGCTCCACGCCCACCCAGCGGCCGAAGGTCGGTGACTTTTCCCGGATGTCCACGGCCACGTCGTAGATCGTGCCGCTCACCGCCCGCACGAGCTTTCCCTGCGGCTGCTCGACCTGGTAGTGAAGCCCGCGCAGGACGTTTTTCCTGCTCTTGCTGTGATTGTCTTGCACGAACGTGACGGGGCCGCCGACCGCCGCTTCGAACACCCGCTGGTTGAAACTCTCGAAGAAGAACCCGCGGTCGTCCGCGAAGACCTTCGGCTCGAGGATCAGAACGTCGGCGATCTCTGTAGGAACGACGTTCATCAGAACACACTCTCCTTCATGATGCCGAGCAGGTATTGGCCGTAGCCGCTCTTGTTGAGCACGCCCGCGAGCTTTTCCAGTTGGCCGTCGTCGATCCAGCGATTCCGCCAGGCGATCTCCTCCGGACAGCAGATCTTGAGCCCCTGCCGCTTCTCGAGCGACTGGATGAATTGCCCCGCCTCGATCAGGCTGTCGTGCGTGCCCGTGTCGAGCCACGCGTCGCCGCGGCCGAGGATCTCCACGCTCAATTGATCGCGGTCAAGATACGTGCGATTGACGTCAGTGATCTCGAGCTCGCCTCGGGCCGACGGCTTCATCGTCTTCGCGATCTCCACGACCTGCTGGTCGTAGAAATACAGCCCCGTCACCGCATACCGGCTCTTGGGCTGTTTTGGTTTTTCCTCGAGCGACTTCGCCTTGCCGGCGGCATCGAATTCCACGACGCCATACCGCTCCGGATCGACCACGGGATAGGCAAACACAGTCGCGCCCGCCTGCCGCTCGCTCGCCACCCGCAGCCGTTCGGCCAGGGCATGTCCATAGAAGATGTTGTCGCCGAGCACGAGCGCTGAGGGGCCGCTGCCCACGAAATCCGCCCCGATGATGAAGGCCTGCGCGAGGCCCTCGGGCTTCGGCTGCACGGCGTATTCGATCGACATGCCCCAGGCGCAGCCGTCGCCGAGCAGGTCACGAAACCGCGGCGTGTCGTGCGGCGTGGAGATGATGAGCACCTCCCGGATGCCGGCGAGCATGAGCACGCTCAACGGGTAATAGACCATCGGCTTGTCGTAGACCGGCAGCATCTGCTTCGAGATGCCGAGCGTGACGGGATGGAGACGGGTGCCGGAGCCGCCGGCGAGGACGATGCCTTTGCGATTCATGGGGATGCAGGGGGTAGGAGGGAGTGACAGGCTGAAGCCTATCCCACCGGAAATGTGGCAGGCTGAAGCCTACCCTACCGGGGGCGGTTTCTGACAATGACGATCGCGGCAAGCGCGAGGCCGCAGAGAATCGGGAACGTGGGGCCGATGAGCCGATAGAGCGTGTGCCCCTCGAGGAGCGGGACCTCGGCTATGAGCACTTCCTTCGTGTGGAGCGGCAGCAGGGCGAGGATCGTGCCGACCGGCGAGATCACGCAGGTCTCGCCCGTGGCCGCGCACCGCAGGAGGCAGCGGCGGGATTCCACCGTGCGGAGTTGGGCAAGCAGCCGGTGCTGCGCGAGCGTGAGCGGCTCGGTGAACGCGGCCCCGTTGATCAGCGACACGAGCACGTTCGCCGAATTGCACACGAGCGACATCGCCGCCCCCGGCACCATGTCTTCATAGCAGAGCATGACGCCAAGCCGGGCCTTCTCGCCGCAGGTCATCACCGTGGCCTCGCGGCCGACGTCGAATTCATCCTGCATCGGAAAATAGAGCCGCAGCTGCGGAAACTGGTCGCCGCCAGGCACGTATTCCCCGAAGGGCATCAGGTGCCGCTTGTCGTAGCGGCCGATCATCGACTCTTCGCGGTCGATCAGGAGGGCTGATTGATAGAGCTCGCGGGGCTTCTCCGGATAGCCGCAGTAGATCTTGCCGCCAAAGAGCAGGGGGCAGACGGGGGCTTCCAGCGGCCTCAAACCCCGGCCCGGATCGCGGGAATGCTTGAGAATCCGTTCGGGATCGGCAAACGACGCGAGGCAGTCTTCATACGAGCCGCCGCTGCACTCCGGCCAGCAGACGAAGTCAAACGGCTTGTCGCGGCTGGCGCAGGCCAGCTTCGTGAGCCGCTGCAGCTCGACCACCGAGCCTTCGTGGCTGGGATCGACCTGCACGAGGGCAACGCTCACTTTTGGGGCGGCTGCCATCGCCGCCGCATAGTGCCGCATGGCCCATGCTCCGTAGGCCGTGTTTATCGCCACGAGGGCCACGGCCGAGATGCCGGCGGGCGTCCAAGCGGTTCGCCAGGAATTCCCGCGATAGGCGTGCACGGCCGCGATCACGAGGCACACGATCACGCCCGCATGGGCATAGAGCATGAACGTGGGCCATTCCGGGCCGAAGAGATCGGCCCCCTGCACCGTCACGGGCCAGCCGATCTGGCTGTAGCCGAGCTTCCAGGGAAACACGCCGGGCACGATCGCCTCGGCCACCACGGCCGCGAGTCCTGCCGGCAGCCAAGCATTCCGCGGATCGCGGACGAGCCGGCCGATGCACCAGAAAGGCAACGCCAGCCGGGCAGCGTCCCAGAAGACGATCGGAATCGTGAAGAGCAGGCCGATCTCGTCGCTCGTCTGCATCGAGTAGGCGAGCACCTTCGGCGACCAGTGGAAGGCGATCCCGAGGGCCGCCGCCGCGGCACACAGCGCCATGATCTCGCCGCGCCAGCCGCGGAGATGGTTTACGAGCAGGAGCCCTGCCGCGACCCCTAGCCACTCGAGATAGACAAGCTCCTGCCAGAGCCAGGGCGCCGCGATCAAGAGCACGATCGGAACTGCAACAGCCAGCGCAGCGAGAAAACGCATGATTCGGTTGTATCCACGACGCATGCAGCAATCAAACGAACAAGCCGGAAAGGACGAGGAAGGCAAAGCCCTCGTTCGTCCGATCCGGCTTGTCGTTGTGAACGCCGACTTGCGCCGGCAGCCAACTAAAACTTCTGGCCCTTGCTGCCCTGGACCGTGGCCACGCCTTCGGTCGTGTCGATCGCCGCCAAGGCGTAGATCAACCGCGCCGGACCAGCGTTGAAGAGCTGCTGGCCGAGGGCCGCCGACGTGTCCGCCGGATCCCACGCACCGACCACGAAATTGCCCTTCTTCACCGACCACTGACCGACGGCATTGGGGCCGAGGGTCTTGCTGCCGACGAGCGTGGGCGAAGTGCCCTGGGTCACGCTCACTACTTCGGACACAGCGCCATTGTTCTTGACGCGGACCGTGTAGTTCGACTTGCCACCACCACCGCTGCGGCCGCCGGCAAACGCCGGAGCCGACACCGACATCACCATGGCGGCGACCGCCAAGGCGATGAACATCTTACGAATCATTCAAAGAACCTTTCTATAGAAAGAAATCAACTACCCAATCCTTTGGACGAACCCACTCCTAAAAACCTGAATGCGAATAACCATCACAGGTCACTCGGCACCACTTCTCCTCCCGCCTTCGTGACGAGGGCGATCAGCGCCTTGATGTCGACCGACTCCGAGATGAACGAGACATGGCCGTCGGCGAAGACGGCCTGGATGCCACCGGGATGGAGGCTGCGGAAGCCATCGACACCGGGGTCATTGATCGCTCGCGAGCCAAGATTGACGGCGTTGAAGCCACATGCCCACCGCGCGGCTCCGATCGACGAATTCGTGTTGCCGTCGGTTTCCTGCGGATCCTCGTATTTGCGATCCGCCGCCTCCACCACCAGCAGCGTTTTACTCATGCCGTCGGTGATCGATCGCGGCTGCACCGGCGGCAGGAAGACGTTTTTCTCATCGACGACCTCTGCCGTCCGCACGAGCACGCCGCTCTTGAGATTTTGCGCGGCCCTTCCTTCGTCAAGCTCCGGAATGCTCCAGCCAAACACGCCGCCATAATCCTGCTTGCCGGGAAACCGCTCGATCCCGCTGGGGCAGACATACATCGGCAGCACGATGTCGGAGGCGATGTCGTTACCGCCCGACGCATTCCACCACCGCGTGTAGTCGATCGTGGTGGCGACGTCAGAGCCCTCGAGATAGGGAAGGATGAACGACGACCAGGCGTGATTCCGACCCCAGGGAAGGCTGGGCGTCGGAAACGCATCCGCCCCCGGCGGAAACTTGCGTCGGGCCGACTCATAGTTCGTCAGCCCAAGCCCCATCTGCTTCATGTTGTTCATGCAGCTGGCCCGGCGGCCGGCTTCGCGCACCCGCTGCACGGCGGGGAGCAGCATGCCGATGAGCGTGCCGATGATCGCGATCACGACCAA
>JBKDMX010000107.1:0-17476 GCA_046343855.1 Planctomycetia bacterium | reverse complement strand
CGGCTCACCCGCTGCAAGCGCAACTGCCACTGCATCAACTGGATGGCGGGCTTCATCTGGGCCGGCCTCGACGAGCAGTCGAGCATCACGGCCCTCTGCTGCGACCCGCCGGAGCCCGCCAGCTACAACGTGCGCACGAGCACCAACTACTTCGGTCCCCAGATCGGCATGCGGGGCCGCCGCGAATGGTGCCGCTGGGCGGTCGAGGGCTGGTGGAAGACGGCCCTCTGCGGCACGAGCGCGTATCAAGCGGCCGATCCGATCGTCGGCACGATCTCAGGCCAGGAGCGCGGGGCCCTCTCGGCGACCGACACCGGCGTGGGCTTCATCGGCCAACTGAACGGCACGCTGATCTACCGGCTCACGGACCACTGGGGGCTCCGGGCGGGCTACAACTTCTACTGGCTCACGAATGCGGCGCTCGCGCCCAACCAGTTTGACTTCAACACGGTGGCGGCGGCGGGGACTGGGATCAACGATAACGGCGGAATTTTCCTCCACGGTGCCAATCTGGGCACGGAGTATCGGTGGTAGGGCAGGCTTCAGCCTGTCGCGAATACCGGTAGGACAGGCTTCAGCCTGTCAGTTTGCGAGACAG
This sequence comes from Planctomycetia bacterium, assembly GCA_046343855.1. Lineage (GTDB taxonomy): Bacteria > Planctomycetota > Planctomycetia > Pirellulales > UBA1268 > RGVT01. The sequence goes on along the minus strand of JBKDMX010000107.1, from coordinate 16,878 downwards.
GCTGAGGCCTGTCCTACTTCCGCAGGATGGCGACGCGGAGCGGGGGGTAGCTCGCGTTTGACTGTGCCAGCGTGGAGGGCATCGCTCCCGAGGTCGAGCGGACCTTCCGCACGCCGTTTGTCCGGCCGAACTGCCCCTCGACGTTGAAGATCTCGGTTTCGTTGATGGCCGCCGTGAAGACTTCGGCCCGACTGCCGGCGTAGGCGGCAAACGCAGCCTCCCTGGTCTTCGACAGACCTGAATAGGTCTCGACGAGCGAGCCGCCGCTGGTGCCCGCCGAGACGAGGATCTTGTCGACATTCCCCGGCACGCTCGAAGGAAGCCGCGCCACCGATGCGCCGCGGCTGTAGCCCCGCGCGAAGGGGTTGAACGAGTTGAGGAGCGCGGGCCGGACGGGCTGGCCGTTGTAGACGTTCACGGTAGCCCGGATGCCGGGGCCGCTGCCGACGACGAGCTCCATGATGCCGTCGGGTGCTGACGAGCTGCGGGAGCGGCCGCTGAATGAGCCGATGTCGGCCGTATCGACGAACACACCGCCGCGGTAGCCCGCACCGAAAGGCTGTAGTTGGCGGATTGGCGTGCTCGCCACCGGCGTCGGGTTACTCGGCGTGACGTCAAACACCCGCACCGTGCCGCCGCGGCTCTGGGCGGCAACGATCTGGATCGTGCCGGCGGCGGTGATCGAGCCGGCCGAGATATTGAGGCCGCCGGTATAGCCGCGGCCGAAGGGGAAGAAGTTGTATTGCGGCAGCGGAGAGCCTGTGTCGCTGAAGACCCGGACTTCCGCAGGCCGGCCCGGGCCGGGGGCCGTGATGATTTCGGGGATGCCGTCGCCCGTCACGTCTGCCCCGTAGACGCGGGCGCCGCCGCGGAAGCTCGGCTCGTAGGCGAAGAACGGAATGATCCGGTCGGCGCCCGTGTCGGGATCGATGACGCGGACGAACGGCCCGGTGATGCAGCCGATGTCGGTACCCACGATCACGCCGCTGGCCGGCACGAGGATCTCGGCGGTGGATGTGTTGTTCGACGGGTCGGGATCGTACTCGGTGGCGGAGACCGTGGCCGTGTTGGTCACGGTGCCGCCGGTGGGTCGGGTGACCTTGGCCGAGATCACGAGGCTTGGTGTGTCGGCCGTGGTCACGGTCCCCACGGTCCAAATGCCGGTGCCGACGTCGTACGCCCCAAACCCTGGTGAGGGAATGGCCGACACGAACGTGAGTCCCGCGGGCAGGAGATCCCGCACCACCACGTTCGTGGCCGTGTCGGTGCCGAGGTTGTTGACGACGAGCGTGTACTCGATCGTTTCGCCGATCGAAGGCTCGGTGTGGTTGACGGTCTTGAAGATCTCAAGGTCGGCCTGCTTCGGCGTCACGGTGGACGTGCCGGTGTTGTTCTCAGGGTCGGGATCGGGGGTCGTGGAGGTGGCGGTGGCCGAGTTTTGCTGCGGCGAGACCGGTCCCGAGGGGGGAGCGAGCACCTTGGCGACGAGCGAGAGCGTCGGCGTGGCTCCCGAGGCGACGGTGCCCAGGGTCCAGACGCCGCCCGAGAACGTGCCGGTGCTCGGAGTCGCGCTGACGAACTGGAGCCCTGCGGGCAGCGTGTCGGTGAGGCTCACCGCCTGTGCCGCGCTCGGCCCGAGGTTTTCGAGCGTGATCGTAAACGTGACGTTATCGCCGACGTTTGGCCTCGAATTGTCTGCCGTCTTCGAGACGATGAGATCCGCCTGCTGCGGGTCGGTCGGGGTCCTCGCCGTGTTGTTGCGGTCGTTGGGATCCCAGACGTCGCTGTGGGTGATCGTGGCCGTGTTGAAAGCCACGCTCGTGTTGGTGGCCTCGACGACGAGCGTGAGGACGAGCGTCTGCCCCGGCGCGATCGAGGGCACGCTCCACACACCCCCTGTAGCGGTTTCTCCGAACCGCGTGCCGGAGGCCGGCGTGGCCGAGACAAACGCCACGTTCGCCGGCAGGGCGTCGGTCACCTCGACGTTCGTGGCCACGGCCGTGCCGAGATTGAAGAGGGTTACCGTGTAGGTGATGGTTTCGCCAACGTTGGGCTGCACGTTGTTGGTCGTCTTCTTGACGCCGAGGTCGGCATACTGTGGAGTCTCTGTCACGGAACCCGTATTGTTGCCCGGATTGGGGTCGTATTCATCGGACTTCGTGACGGTCGCGACGTTGGTCTGCGCGAGTGGGATGGTGTTCACGGCCGGGGCGAGCACGCGGGCCAGAATCGTGAGCGTCTTCGATTCGCCCAAGGCGACGGTGCCGACGGTCCAGATGCCGGTGCCGCTGTTGTAGGTGCCTTGGCTGGGCGTGGCCGAGAGGAACTGGAGTCCGGCCGCCGGGAATCGTTCCGTGACCTCGACGTTGTGGGCGGCGTCCGGGCCGTCGTTCGAGAGCGTGACCGTGAACGTGATCGTGTCGCCGACGTTCGGCGTCGAGTCGTTCACCGTCTTCACGACGGCAAGGTCGGCCTCGCGGGTGTTGACCGTGGCTTCGCCACGGTTGTTGCCGGGGTTCGGGTCGTACTGGTCGGCTCTCGTCACGGCCGCGACGTTCGTGAACGAACCGGAGACTGCGACGCCCGCGACGATCGTCAGCAGTTTCGACGCGTTCACGGGGAGCGAGTTGACGGTCCACACACCGGTCGCCGGGTTGTAACTCGTGCCGGCTGCGGCGCTGGCGGAGACGAACGTCAGGCCCGACGGGAGGAGGTCCTGGATCGTGACGCCCGTCGCCGGGTCGACGCCGTTGTTCGTGACTTCCACCGTGAACGTCACCTGGCCGCCAACGTTGGGATTGGGGTTGTCGACGAGTTTCCGCACTGCCACGTCGGCATATTGCGGCGTCTCGGTCGCACTGGCGGTGTTGTTGGACGGGTCGGGGTCGTATTGGTCGCTCGTGGCCACGCTGGCCGTGTTGGTCAGTGGCAGCGGGTTGCCCGATGTGGGCGGCAGGACGATCGCCTGGATCGAGAGGGTGCGCGTGGAGAGGGTGTCGATCGGACCGGGAACCGTCCAGATGCCGGTCAATTCGTCGTAGGTTCCGGAGTTCGACGCACTGACGAATTGCAGGCCCGGCGGCAGGAGATCGAGCACCGTCACGCCCGAGGCCGGGTCGCGGCCGAGATTCGAGAGAGTGATCGTGAAGGTGATCGTGTCGCCGACGTTCGGACGCGCGTCGCTCACGGTCTTCGTGACTTTGAGGTCGGCGTACTGCGGTGTCTCGGTGGCCGAGTCGGTGTTGTTCGAGAGATCGGGGTCGTATTCGGTGCCCGATACGGTGGCCGTGTTCGTCACCGCCGGCGGGATGCCGCTCGTGGGGCGATCGACCGTCACAACGATCGAGAGGATCGGGAAATCGGCCGTACCCACCGTGCCCACGGTCCAGATGCCGGTGACCTGGTCGTAGGTGCCCTGGGTGGCACTGGCGGAGACAAACGTGACGCCCGTGGGCAGCCGGTCGTTGACGATGACGTTCGTGGCCGTGTCGGGCCCGTAGTTGGCCACGCCGATATCGAAGGTGATCGTGTCGCCGACTTTCGGGGTGGGGTCATCGACGACCTTGACGATCGCGAGGTCCGCCTGCTTCGGCGTGACGGTCGAGCTATCGGTGTTGTTGTCGGGGTTCGGGTCGGTCGTGGTGGACGTTGCCGTGGCCGTGTTGGTGCGGGCCGGTGCCGGGCCGGGCGATGGCGCGGTGACGGTGGCCACGATCGTGAGCGCGCCAAACTGGTCTGAGAGCAAGGTGCCCACGGTCCAGACACCCGTGCCCGGGACGTATGTCCCCGTGCTCGCGCTGTGGCTCACATATTGCAGGCCCGCCGGCAGCAGGTCGGTGACGACGACATTCTGCGCCGCGCTCGGTCCGAGATTGTCGAGCGTGATCGTGAATGTGACATCGTCGCCGACATTCGGTGTCGGATTGTCGACCGTCTTCGAGACGACGAGATCGGCCTCCTGGGGATCGGTCGGCGTCTTGGCGGTGTTGTTGTTGTCGTTCGGATCCCAGACGTCGCTCTTGGTGATCGTGACGGTGTTGAAACTGGCCCCCGAGGCCGTGGCTTGGACCGTGAGCAGGAGCGTCAGCGGATTGGCGACGCCGTTGGTCGTCGGAACCGAGGGAATGCTCCACACCTTCGTGCCGGTGTTGAAGGCGCCGGCGGAGGGCGTGGCCGAAACGATCGTGACATTCGCCGGCAGCGTGTCGGTGACCTCGACGTTCGTGGCGGCGGACGTGCCCAGATTGTAGAGGCTCACGGTGTAGGTGAACGTTTCGCCCACGTTGGGCTGCACGTTGCTCGTGGTCTTCGTCACACCGAGGTCGGCATACCTGGGCGTCTCGGTGGCCGTGCCGGTGTTATTACCGGGGTTCGGATCGGGCTCGGCCGAGTTGGTCACGGTGGCGACGTTTGTCTGGGCAGCGGGGATCGTGTTGACGGCCGGCGCAAGCACGAGCGCGGTGAGCGTCAGCGTCTTGGCGTTACCCGCACCGGTCGCGACCGTACCCACGGTCCAGATGCCCGTGGTCTGGTCGAACGTTCCCTGGCTCGGCGTGGCGGAGAGCAACTGAAGCCCGGTCGTCGGGAACCGGTCGGTCACTTGCACCGCGTGCGCCGTGTTGGGCCCCAGGTTCGAGACCGTCACTGTGAACGTGATTGTGTCGCCCACGTTCGGCGAGGGGTTGTTCACGGTCTTCACGACGGCCAGGTCGGCGGTGTTGACCGTGAACGAGGCCGAGCTGGTGGTGACGTAGTTGTTGAGCTGACCCAGCGACGTCGATCCGGAGCCCGTCCGCTCGTAGGCGTTCGGGTTGTTGGGCGTGATCTGGCCGGGGGTGCCGGAAAGGCTCGTCCACTGGATTTGGTTGGTGTTCGTAATCTGCTGATTCGCCGTGACGGGGCCGGCGAGCGTGCCGGTGACGGTGAGCGTGATCGTGCGGCCAGCCGGCAGCTTCGGCAGGTCGAAGCCCGCACCCGTGGTCGCGAGGGTGTTGCCCGTGAGGCTGAAGTTGGCTGTCGTGACGACGCCTGCGGTGTCCACGACACCTGTGAGCGAGGGACTCGCGATCGAAGCCGGGATCACGTCGCGCAGTGTGACGTTGAATGCATCGGTGTTGCTCGTGGGCGCCTGCTGGACGACGATCGTGTAGGTGACCGGGTCGCCCACGTTGCCGCCAAAGCCGCCGACGGCGACGCTCTTGGTGGTCTGGAGCCTGGGCTCGATGACGGTGACCGGTCCGCTCGAGATCCGCGGAGATCTCTGGCTGTCCTTGTCCCAGACGGCCTCGACCCGGTTCACGAGGTTCACTCCGCCGAGGTTCGAGTTGACGTTCAGCACCACCGCCTCGATCGTGAACGTGATCGTCTCGTCGGTGGCACTGTTGGTGTCGGTGTTGACGATGTCGCCCAGGCTCCAGGTGGCAGTCGTGCCGTTGTTCGTGAGCACAGGCGGCGAGTTGAGGCCGGGCACCGTGAGCACGGCCGGATCGTCGTTGACCACCGAGATCGTGCGCACGTATGCCATGCCCGGCCCCAGCGTATCGATGAGCTGGGCCCCGGGTGTGCGGCCCTGGGGAATCTTCATCGTGACGGTGTAGGTCGCCGTCTCACCGATCACGGCCTGGGTCGCGGTGTTCGACGCGTTCACGATCGACGTCGTGACGAGCGCCTTGGTGAGGGTGGGGCTCGCCAGGGTCACGGTCGCCGCGTCGCTCGTCTTGTAGTTGTTGAGCTGGCCTTGGGTGGTGGATTCAGAGCCGGTCCGCTCGTAGGCATTGGGGTTGAATGGCGTGATCTGGCCGGGGTTGCCCGGCAGGCTCGTCCAGGTCTCGGTGGCGACGTTGTTGATCGTGCGGCCGGAGATCACGTCGGAAGTGATCCTCGCCTGGAACTGCAGCGTGCTCGTCTGGCCGGGCGTGAGTTGGGTGTATGTGGCGTCGAAGGCAGTGCCGCCGGCCGCGGCGGCAAGCGTGGTGGGCACGACGCCGGCCGTGTTTCGCAGCGTGCCCGGGATGTAGGTGAAGCCCCAGGGGAAGATGTCGGAAATGGCCACGTTGTGGGCCGTCGTCTGGCTCGCCGCCACGACGATCGTAAACGTCACCGTGTCGCTCGCCTGGGCGGTCGTCGGCGTCACCGACTTGTCGATCGTGAGCTTGGGCTCGATCACTGTCACTGGGGCAGACTTCGCAGCGGGCAGCTCGTTATGGCCGGTCCAGGTGAGCTTGGCATCGTTCGTCAGTTGCGTGCCGGCGCGGTTGCTCGAGACATTGAGCACGACGGCCGTGTAACTGAAGAGGATGCCGGCCCGATCCTGAGACGTCTGGGCATTGGTGATGTCGCCTAGATTCAAGGTGAGCGTTCGGCCCTGATTGGTCACGACGGGCGTCGGGGAACCCGTGAAGCTCACGAGTGCGTCTCGCTCGAAGAACAGGAAGTCCTTGAAGGCGAGACCGGGAGGGAGTGAATCGACGACGACTGCGTTTGGCGTCGTCCCCCGCGGCACGTCGACCTTGAGATCGAACGTGACGATCTCACCGATCACGCCCTGCGTGTTGGAGTTGAACGCGTCGACGATCGACGTGCCTCTGAGCGTCTTCGTGACCTGTGGCGCCATCACCGTGACCGTCGCCGTGTCGGAGAGCCCGGCTGGCGGCAGGAAGTTGGGGCCGCCCGGCTGCGAGGCGTAGTTCGTGAGCGTGGCGGTGTTGGTGATCACGTCGAGCGGGGCGACGCTCGGCAGCAGCTGCAGATCGTAGGTGATGACGGCGATGTTGCCGCCGGTGTTGATCGTCGCTCCGGCGGTCGTCTTGCCGGGGTCGAGCGAGCCCGCCGACGCCGACGGATCGACGAGCGTGATGCCACCCGCCGAGAAAAGGCTGCCGGTGAACGGCAGTGAGGCGCCGGTGCCATCTGTTATCTTCAGGTTGAGCCCCGTGGCGTTGGCGGGGATCCGCATTTTCGTCGCATCGAAGACGTCCTTGAGCTTTACTTCGAAGGCGCCGTTCGGACCGCTCCCCGTGTTTTGCACGATGATGCAGAACTTCACGAGGTCGTTGCCGAGCACGTTCGAGAGCGTGGAGTTGATCGGCGTGGAGGCCAGGCCGCCGGACGTGATCGTGCCGGTGAACGCCGCGCCGGCAACTCCTGGCTGCGAGAACGTAACGCCCGCCGGGGACACGAGCGTGGGCGTGAAGACGCCGGCGGCGTTGTTCGTGGAGACGACGCCCTTCGTGATCCCAAGGAGCGGCTCGGCGATTTTCACCTGGGCGAGCGCCGTGTTGCTCGTGAGCACGTCGCCGGTCTCGTTCCGCTCGGTCTGCTCGGCCTGGTTCGTGAGCAGGAGGCCGTCGGCGAAGGGGCGATTCGTCGCCGTCACGGTGAACAGGATGTCGGTGACGGCCGAGCGGTTCAGGCTGTCCTCGAACGTGCCGAAATTCCAGGTGACGCTGTTGGCCGCGGTGTTCGCCGAGGTGGTTGGGGTGATCCCGGAGATCGCGGCGTAGGTGTCGGTGGGGCCATACTTCCACTGGCCGGCCGCCGGCACCGAGGCGCTTGGACTGCCGCCGGCAAACGAGAGATTCTGCGCTGCGAAGATCGGCAGCGGCAGGAAGTCGGAGATCTGGTAGTCCTTGATGCTCGAAAACGGCAGGTTGTAGGTGATTCGGAACGTGACAGCGTCGCCGGCCGTCACGACGGGCGTGCCCGAGGCCGGCACACCGTTGATCGCAAAGACGCTCTTCGTCGCGGCACCGCTCACGAGCGTGAACGAGGTCGACGAGCCGTCACTCACCGTGCTCGACGTGGGATCGAGATTCGCAAACGCGAGCACCGTGGCGGTCGTATCGGCCTCGTTGGTCATCACGTCGCCCTGCACGACGTCGGCGCCCGGCCGTGGCGTGGCGCGATACTCGTTGAGGACGCGGGCGCGGAACTTGATCGTGCCCGTCGTGCCGGGGCCGCCTGGCAGCGGATCCGGCAGCGTCGAGGGGGAGCCCGTGCCCGTATTCGGGATGCCGGCGCCCACCAGCTTGCCGCCGGTCGTGAGGCCAAGGGCCTGGAGCTGGGCCGAGACGTCGAAATCGACATTGGTCGAGCCGTCGGCCTGCACGGCGACCGTGAAGTTTGCCCCCGCGAACGGCTGTGCCGTAAACGTCTCCGACTTCTGCGTGAACGTGAGCGTGGGCGTGAACGATGCGTCGAACTCCTGGCCGTCGGAGAGGATGTCGGCGACGTTGAAGTTTTCGAGCGCGAAATAGTCGCTCACCTGGAAGTTGAGCGTGTATTCGACGAGGTCGCCGGCCCGCGGCGAGCCTGGATTCGTGAGATCGACGACGCTCTTCTGGAGGGCGACGGTGCGGGCCGTGAGCGTGTGCTGCGCATTGGCGTCGTCGGGGTCGCTCTCGACCGTCTGTGGGTTCGGGAAATTCGGGTTCGCGCTCGTCCAGGTGCCGGTCGCGTTGGCCAAGTTCGTGGCGATCGCCGTGCCGCCGGTGCCCAGCGGAATGACGTCGATGCCCGCGGCATCATCCTGCGGCACGAAGTAGGTGAATGTCATCACCGCGTCGCTGTCGCTGCCGGTGCCGACGACCTTGTCGAACCGGCGGGAGAGCGTGCCGCCGGGGGTGGACGTGCTTGGCGTGGCGACGGGCGTGATCGTGGTCGAGCCGTTGCCCGCGACCGTGTTCACCGAGACGAACTGGATGTTGGTGGGCAATACATCCGCGAGCAGCAGGTCGTTGACCGTCTGCCCGGGGGCGACCGCCATGCTCACGGTGTAGGTGTGCTTGAAGTTCGGACCGGTGGCCGTCTCGGATTCGGGAGCGCTCGAGGTTTTTTTCAGCCGGAAGAGCTGTGGCTCGATTGGGTCGGTGGTCGGCGTGCCGATCGTCGCCACGTTCACGGTGGGATTGCCGGACGCATCGGTCTGAAACTGGAATCCACCGGTGGCGGTGACGGGATACGAGGCATTTGGTTGGGCAAGCGGACTGATCACACCGGTGAAGTTGATCTCGGCGGCGGGCTGCTCCGGACCATAGCTGCCGAACGGCAGCTGCACGACGACGAGCTGGTCGCCCGGCTTGCCCGAGACGACGAGCGACGTGCCGTCGGGGTTCTTCGCAAACGGGTGCGTGGCCTTTCCCTGGGCGTTGAACGTGAGGACATTCGTCGTCAGTGAGAGGCCGTTGTAGGTCGCGCTATTCGGCTTGAACGCGATACCGTCGTTCGGCGTCGGCGGGGCATCGCCCGTCGCGGGCATCACGATGTTGACGAAGGGCGCGTAGCCGATATCAGCGGGATTTGTCGCCGTGTTGTCGAACGTGACGGTGAGCGGGATTTCTTGACCGATCAAGGCGCCGGTGCCGCCGCTCACGGTGGCCGTGGGGATCGCCGCTAAGGCCAGCCGGCGCTCGAGCCACTCGGCTTCTAGTTTCCGGCGCCGGAGCACCTGCCTCCGCGCGGATCGCCGGACCCCTTGGATGGTTGCCTCACCCTGACCGAATCGCTTCGTTGACAAAATCCGCATCTTTCCTCGCTTCGTCGCGACGGCATCAATGTCGAGTGTTTTCGGCAGTACCCGCCGGCTGTGGGCCAGCAGATCTTCGCCAGCCCACCCAGGCGGCAAAGGCCGCCGCACCGGAACCGTCGAAGGTACCACCTGGCAAAACGCCAGTCACGCGGTAGGACAGGCGTCTCTGCCTGTCGGTGTTCAGGGGGCCAGACAGGCACGGAGGCCTGTCGTCCGGGTAAGACAGGCGTCTCTGCCTGCCTCCGGCGTGCGAATGACAGGCTGAAGCCTGTCCCACCAGCCGCATACTCAACGCATTTTTACCCCCCTTCCAGGCGGCAGGGGCCGTCCCGAACGATCCTCATGCCCCCTGCCGGTTGTGCCGAAAAACGGGGTGGGAGCGATCGTTCCCGGGATGACGGATTCCGGGGGCGGCCGTGTCCTTGATTCTCCAAGGGGGCGATCGATGGCCGGCCGACGGGCGGGATATGGGGCGGGGCTTGTCGCGTTGGTCGCCTGCGCGCTCGGTGGCATCGCGGCTCGGGCCGACGAGACCTATGCGATCTTCGATGCCGTCTTCCTCCAGCGCGACATCGGCGCGGGCCAGCGGCCGCTCGTGACGGAAACCGTCAGCGGCGCGCCGGCGATCCGCACCGACGACCTCACGTTTTCCACGCAGCCCGGCATGCGGCTCTTCTACGGCCGCAAGGGGGACTGCGCGCCCGGCTGGGAGGTTGGCTATCTCGGCGTCTGGGGCATGTTTGGCGAAGATGCCAATGTCAGCGCCGTCAACACGCTGCAGGCGGCCAATCCGCTCGGCCTGCAGCCGGGTGTGTTGAATGACGCGGGCGTGGCGCGGGCCACCTATCGCTCGTCGCTCAATTCGGCCGAGGCGAACGTCTTCTCGCGCTGGTGCGACGGCGGCTACGACCGCACCGCCGGCGAGCCCTGGCGGCGGTGCGACAACTACGACGGCGGCACGATCGACTGGCTGGCCGGCTTCCGCTGGGCCAGCCTCGACGAGCAGGCGGCGCTCGCGTTCGCCCCGGCCCCGAATCCCGGCTCCGGCCTCTACGCCGTCGAGACGTCGTCGAACATCTTTGCACCGCAGGTGGGGGCTCGCGCCCGCGCCGCCTGGGAACGCTGGGCGTTCGAGAGCTGGGCGAAGCTCGCCCTCGGCGGCACGGCGATGAGCCAATCGCAGGCGCCGATCATCAACTCCTTTGGAAGGGTCGGCGGGCAGCCCGTCGTCGAGCGGCCGGGGCGTTCGTCCACCGAAGGGGGCGTGGGCTTCATCGCCGATTTGAACTTCACGCTCACCTACCGGCTCACCGAAACCTGGGGCCTGCGGATGGGCTACAACCTCATCTGGCTCTCGGGCGTGGCACTCGCGCCGAATCAGTTCGACTTCAGCGCGCCGCCCGCCGGCGGCGGCGAACTGCACGGCGGCAGCAGCATCTGCCTCACCGGCGCGAGCCTCGGCCTCGAAGCCCGCTGGTAAGACAGGCTTCAGCCTGTCGCACGGCATAGGTAGGACAGGCGTCTCTGCCTGTCATGTGGCGCTTGTATGCGACAGGCACGGAGGCCTGTCCTACGTGACGCTCAAGAGCTCGACATCAAACACGAGCGTCGAATTCGGCGGGATGCTGCTGGTGCCCGATGGTCCATAGCCCAGATTCGCCGGGATGATGAGCTGCCGGCGGCCGCCGACCTTCATCGTCGCCAGGCCTTCGTCCCAGCCCTTGATCACATCGCCCTTGCCGAGCGTGAACTCGAACGGCTCGCGGCCGGGACGCCGCGAGCTGTCGAACTCCGTGCCGTTCAAGAGCCAGCCGGTGTAGTTCACACTCAGTTTCTTGTTCACCGCCGCGGCCGTCCCGGTGCCGACGGTGAGGTCTTGATATTGCAGGCCCGTCGCCGTCGTCACGATGCCGGGGCTTGTTGTCACGACCGGCGCGGCAAGCTGGAAGTTGCCGGCGAAAGCACCGAGCGAGCCCGTCGGCACGCCCGCCGTTGAGACCGTCTTCACGCCGCTGGCGCCCAAAAAGCCCTGCGAGGCGTAGAGCGTGTTGGCTCGACCATCGCCGTCGGTGTCGATCGCGGCGGCGAAGACCGGCGAGTTGGCGCGGCCGAGCGATCCAAAGGCCTCGAACCGCGAGAGCCGTGCATTCGCCGCCGTGCCCACGCGGCCGTCATAGATTTCGGTGACGGGGCGGCCCAGCGTGCCATTGGTGACGATGATGTCGGGAATCGAATCCTGGTTGATGCGGGCCGCCGTGACGCCGATGCCGCCGCGGTTGCCAGCCGAGAACGGCTTGATTGTGTCGACCACCTTCGGCGTCGCAGGGCCGACGTCGTAGACCCGCACGACCGGCCGGGTCAGCAGGCCGGAGCCGACGAACACCTCCGCCTTGCCATCCTGCTTGTCGGCATTGGTCACCGCGCCATTGGTAAACGTGCCCATGTCGGCCGCGGCCACCGTCGCTCCGCCCACATGGCCATTGCCGAACGGACGGATCGTGCGGAATGGCGTGTTGGCGATCGGGTCGGTCCCGGCCACGCCGCGGAAGACCCGCACCTCGCCGTTGCCGCTCGCCTTCGCCGCGATGAGATCGTCGCGGCCGTCGCCGTCGACGTCACCGGCGGCCAGGTTCACGCCACCTTTCCAGCCGGCGCCGAAGGGGGCCGTGTCGAAGGTTGTCAGCCGCTCGCCGTCGGTCGAGAAGAATCGCACGGTTCCTGGCAGCCAGCGGCCTGCCGCGGCGGCGACCTCCTGCCGGCCGTCGCCGTTGAAATCGCCGAGCACCGCCTGCACGCCGCCGTTGTAGCTTGGCTCGAAGGCGAAGAACGAGTTCACGACCGCGCCCGTCGCGGGATCCACGAGCCGCACGGCCGATGTCGCTGAGACGCCGATGTGGTCGGTCACGGCGATCACCTTCGGCGCGAATTGGTCGGTGTCGGTGGCGGAGTTGTTCGTCGTGTTGGTTTCGCCGGTGAGCGACACGCTTGCGGTCGAGACGAGATCGCCGGTGGCGGTGGCGCCGACCGTGCCCACGACCGTGAACGTGGCCTTGCCACCGGCAGCGAGCGTGATCGGGGTGTTGAGATTCCCGGCGCCGATCACGGGGCCCGACGAGCCGCTCGAATAGGCGGCCGTCCAGGTCGCCTGCGTGATCTGGCTGCCAAGCGCCGTCGTGACCGTGGCGTTGGTGGCGGTCGAGGTGCCGACATTCGTGACCTCGACGGTGTAGGTCGTCTGCGTGGCCGGCATGTACCAGACATGCGCGTCGCTGATCGTGACGGCGAGGTCCGCGGCCATGAGCGCCCGCGACTCGAGCTGCTCGAGGCCCGTCACGCCGTGGCCGAGCGACTCCCACGCCGTGAGCCCCCTGCCCTTTCGGAGCACCCGCTGGCGGACGCGCTTGCGAGACAACTTCGAGCGGATGGGTTGGGGATCGGCGGGCATGGGACGGCTCCGGGGAGATGTCTGCTTCTACGGTCAGACCTATCCGGTGGTTCGACAGCCGTCAATTTTTCGGCAGAAAATCCTGCCCAGCCCCCGTGGAGGGACGGTTTTGCGGGCTGTAGGGCGCCCGGTAGGACAGGCGTCTCTGCCTGTCTGGCATTGCCGATGGTGCAGACAGGCACGGAGGCGTGTCCTACTGTTGGCGCTGGAAGGCGATTGGCTTGGCGTCGGCGGGGGCGCCGGCCAACGCGAAATCGAAGGCGTCTGGCCCCTTCGAGACGACCTTCCCCGCCATCGTCCCGGCCTTTTCGCTCTGCAGGGCCATGGCGTCTGGGGCGGTTGCGATGTCGCCCGAGAGCTCCACCGGCGGCTTGCCGGAGGGCATCGCCTTCCAGGTGAACTTCGAGTCTTCCGTGATCGTGAGGATCACCGCGTCTTTGCCGCTTGACGCCTTCCAGGTGCCCACGAGGTCGGTTTCCGGGGCTGATGACGCGGCAGGGCCGCTCGCGCCCTCGGCAGGCGTCTTCGGGGCGGGCGCCGATTCCTCCTTCGGCGGCGTGAGCGCGTCGAGCAGCCGCTTGGCCACGGCATCCCCCGGCTGCTTCGCCACGACCACCTTCAGCGCCTCGGTCGCCATGTCGGCGTAGCCACCGACGAGGTAGTGGTAGGCCAGCACGAAGTGGCCGGCGGCGCTGTCGGGATTGGCCCGACAATACTCCTCGAGCTTGCGGAGCTGCGTGGTGTAGGCATCGACCGAGCCGTAGAGGCCGCTCATCGTCGTCCAGTCCATGCCCGGCGCCGTGGCGAGCACGGCGTTGAGCGTGGCGGCAGCCTCGGGATACCGGCCGAGCGCGAAGAGCGCCAGCGCCCGCACCTCGTGGATCACCGTATCTTTCGGCGCGAGCTTCACCGCCTTGTCGCAGCCGGAAAGCGCCGCGGCATAGTCGCCTGCCTTGAACTTCGCGAGCGCCTCGTCAAACACCCGATCGGATGGTGACGCCGCCGGCGCGGCCTCGGCCGTGGCGGCGCCGGCATCGGCGTCGGTGGAGTTCGTCAGGTCGCCGTCGTTGGTGACGTAGTTGTTGACGATGACCGGCTGCGAATAGTCGTAGGGGCTCGCTGCCACCACGGCCGACGGAATGCCGGAGTAGTAAGGATTCACATAGGCTCCGCCGGGATAGCCCATCGCGCCGTAGCCGAACGACCCGTAGCCCAGCCCCCAGTTGCCGATCGTCGAGGCGAGGCCCCAGGTCGCGGCGCCGAGCGCGAAGGGCGCCCACCAGCCGCCGCCGTAGCCGTAGTTGCCGCTCCAGCAACCGTTGTACCAGCCGCCGTAATGAGGATTCACGTAGCCGTTGTTCCAGTTGTTGGCCCAGCCGCCGTGATAGCCGCCGCCGTAGCCGGGGTAGCCCCAGTCGCCGCCATTCCAGTTGCCGCCATTCCAGTTGCCGCCCCACGGGCCGTTGACATTGATGTTGTTGAGGTTGTTGAAGTTGTTGTTATTGCCCCAGTTGCCGCTGCCGATGTTGCCATTGCCGATGCCGGGGCGGTTGATGCCGCCGATGCCAGGGCGATTGGGGAGGCGCCCGGGCAGCGTGGTCGGCCGCTGAAGATTGCCGAGCGTCGGCCGGTCGCCACCGAAGCTTGGACTGTTCGGAATATTCGGCCGGGGAAATGCCGGCCTCCCTGTGGGCCGCGAGAGCCCCGGCGCAGGCCGCGAAAACCCGGGTGCTGGTGCCGGCCGCGCGGCAAGGCCGGTGCCGGGCTTCGGACCGCCAGGACGAAATGATCCCAGGCCAGGTCGCGGAGCCGGACGTGTCGATGCCGTCGGCAACGAGGGCCGCGCCATGCTGGGCCGCGGCACATTGCCGAGGCTCGGCCGCTGCGGGATGTTTGGCCGCTGCATGCCGGGGCGCGGGATATTCACATTCGGCCGCTGCACGGCAGGCCGCTGGATATTCATGTTTGGCCGTTGCATCGCCGGCCGCTGCACTTGTGGCCGCTGCATCTGCGGACGCTGCACATTGGGCATGCTCGGCCGGGCCATCGCGCCAGCCGGTCGCGCGGCAGGCCGGGCCATGCCGCCGGCCGGACGAGCCATGCCACCATGACCACCTGCATGGCCGACGTTCGGGCGGGCGTGCGCGAGCTGCTGTAGCGGCAGGGCGAGCGTGGCGATTGCGACTGCTATCGACAGGGCGTTGGGCCGCGACATTTACTTCTTCGCTCCTGGCATGGGGGGCTTGCGGGCGATCGTCACCTCGAAATCGGGCTCCTCGACGCCGCCGACGATCCGGTCGCTCGAACGGACGACGAAGTGGTCGGCGTCCTTCACGGTGATCGTCATGGTGGCCGAGCCGGTCGTGCCGTCAGGCATGGTCGCCTCCGACTTCACCACCCAGCCATTCTCGATCGCAGTCCATTCACCCTGGCTGAAGCCGCCATCGGAATCGAAAGTCCACGACCGTAGCTGACCGTTGACCGGATCCCAGCCGATCCGCTGCGTGGTCTTCGACGCCGGAACGCCGGCCATGGCGATGTGGTAATCGCCAAGGAGGAAGTTGCCGTCTTCGCTGCGGCGGAACGAGATCGTGGTGCGGCCATCGGGGCTTTCATCGACCCAGTCGCCCTCGAGCCACGACACGCCCTGGAGCATCTCTTGCGGCGTGGGCATCGGATCGTCGGCAAACTCGCGGTACGACGCGATCGGCCAGCGATCCCCCTGCTTCGATCGCACCGTCACATACCGCACCTGGGCGGCCGACGCGCCATCTTCGGCGGTGATTCGCCGCTCCCCCTCCTCGACGGCGATCGCATCGCCGACGGGGCGGACCGACGTCACCTGCATCTCGAGCACCGACTTCGGGTACTTCGCAAAGAAGCCCTTGAAGAGCTCCGTGATCGCCGCCTTGCCGGCGTGCGCCGTGCCGCTCTCGTCGACGAGCTCGCCATGCTCGAGGAACATCCCGCCGAGCGCCGCGGCATCGGCGGCGTTGAAGGCCTTCACGGTCGCCTCCGATTCGCGGGCGATCGCCGATTCGAGTGGCGAGAGGGCCGTGGTCTGAGCCAGGCAGGGAATAGTGCCGGTGCCGGCGAATGCCAGGGCGGCGGCCGTGCTCCAAATCCAATGCGTCATTGCGGATGCGGGTCTCATAGATCACGTCCCTGGGGAGTTCGACGGCCTTGCAACGCAGCTGCGACGAGCGCTCGCTGCTTGTCGGTTCTTTCCGATGGAGGTTATTGTTCCGGCGAATGAGTTTGAAAACAACAGCCGTACCCAGAAGGAGGTAGCGTCGATGCCCGTTCCCACCAAGCAAGCCTTTTCCCTGTTCGAGGAGTTCAAGAACTTCGCGTTCAAGGGCAACGTCATCGATCTCGCCGTCGGCGTGATCATCGGCGGCGCCTTCGGCAAGATCGTGTCGAGTCTCGTCGACAACATCATCATGCCGACGGTGAGCGTGATCCTCCCGGGCGATGCCGGCTACAAGGACTGGGCGCTCAAGATCGGGGAGAAGACGATCCCCTACGGCGCCTTCCTGGGCGACATCGTGAGCTTCCTGCTCCTGGCGCTCGCGCTCTTCGTGTTCATCGTGAAGTTCCTCGGCTGGCTCATGAAGAGCAAGGCGGCCGAGGTGGCCGCCCCGCCGCCGCCGACGAAGGATCAGGAGCTCCTGATGGAGATCCGGGATCTGCTCAAGCAGCGGTAGCCCCAGCTTCGTTCAACGCGTACTACGTATTGGCAAGCCGTTGAAGGTAGGCGAGCGGGTCGGCGGAAGCTCGAGGAGCATTTGGACCGAGTCTTCGAGGGCCACCGCGACGAGACTTCTGCCGCCCGCGAGCCGGTGGCGTGCAAAAAGCGAGGGGGGGGGGGGCCGGGGGGGCGGGCCCCCCCGATTAAAAAAAAACA
>JBKDMX010000106.1:0-2937 GCA_046343855.1 Planctomycetia bacterium | reverse complement strand
AGTCGCAGCCGAGCTCGGCCTGCGTGGTCTGCTCGGTGTAGAGCCGGCCGTATCCGCGGGCGAATCGCGGCGGCGCGGCCTGCCACGCGGCCAGCCGCCGGGAGAGCTCCTCGTCGGAAACGAGCACGTCGATCCGCCGGGCCTCGACGTCGAGCGCGATGCGGTCGCCCGTTTGCACGGCCGCCAGCGGGCCGCCGACGGCCGCCTCGGGGGCCACGTGGAGCACGCACGTGCCGTAGCTCGTGCCGCTCATCCGGGCGTCGGAGATCCGCACCATGTCGCGCACCCCCTGCTCCAGGAGCGGCTTCGGGATCGGCAGCATGCCCCACTCCGGCATGCCGGGGCCTCCGAGCGGCCCGGCATTCCGCAGCACGAGCACGTCGTCGGCCGTGATGCCGGTCGCGGGATCGTCGATCCGCGCCTTCATGTCGGGGAAGGAGTCAAACACGATCGCCCGCCCGGAGTGCTTGAGCAGCCGCGGGTCGGCGGCCGTCGGCTTGATCACGCAGCCGTGCGGGGCGAGGTTGCCCCGGAGCACAAACGTGCCGCCGGCCCGCGAGAGCGGCGCGTCGACAGGCCGGATCACCCGCTCATCGATCACCTCGGCGCCGGCGATGTTCTCGCCGAGCGTGCGGCCAGTGGCGGTGAGGGCGTCGAGGTGGAGCAGATGCTTGATCCTCGCGAGGAGCGCCGGCACGCCGCCGGCGTCGTGAAAATCCTCCATCAGGAATTCGCCCGCGGGCCTGAGGTTCGCGATCACGGGCGTGGTGCGGGAGAGGGCGTCGAACCGGTCGAGCGACAGCGGCACGCCGGCCCGGCCGGCCAGCGCGAGCAGGTGGATGATGGCGTTGGTCGATCCGGCCAGCGCCATGTCGGCGATGATGGCGTTGTCGAACGACGCGGGGGAGAGGATCCGCGACGGCCGCAGGTCTTCCCACACCATGTCGACGATCCGCCGGCCGCAGGCCGCCGCCATCCGGGAGTGGGCGGAGTGCACGGCGGGAATCGTCGCGGCGCCGGGGAGCATCATGCCGAGCGTCTCGACGACGGCGGCCAGCGTGGATGCCGTGCCCATGGTCATGCAGGTGCCCGCCGACCGCGCGATGCCCGATTCGAGCTGCCGCCAGACGCAGGCGTCGAGGCAGCCGGCCTGCCGCTGGGCCCAGTATTTCCAGACGTCGGTGCCGCTGCCGAGCCGCTCGTCGCGGTGGCGGCCGGCGAGCATCGGGCCCGCGGGCAGGAAGAGGGCCGGCAGGTTTGCCGAGATCGCGCCCATGAGGAGCCCGGGCACGGTCTTGTCGCAGCCCCCCATGAGCACGCAGCCGTCGACCGGATGGCTTCGCAGCACCTCCTCGGCTTCGAGCGCGAGCAGGTTGCGATAGAGCATCGCCGTCGGCTTCATGAACATTTCCGAGATCGCCAGCACGGGGATCTCGACGGGAAAACCTCCGGCCTGCCAGACGCCGCGCTTCACTTCCTGCACCCGCTGCGGGAAGTGGGTATGGCACTGGCTGAGGTCGCTCCACGAGTTCAAGATCGCGATCACCGGCCGCCCCTCGGCCTCCTCGGCGGAGTAGCCCATCTGCCGCAGGCGGCTGCGGTGGCCGAAGGCGCGCAGGTCGTCGGGCGCGAACCAGCGCTGGGAGCGCAGGTCGCTCACGGAAACCCGGTGGGCATGAGGATCGCGAGTCATTCCGGTCGTCGTATCGGTGGCCGTTTTGGAGGCGGCAGTGTACCTTCTCCCCCTATCGCCCGGGGTGAATTTTTCGCCATGACGCCACTCGCCATTCTCCTCGCGGCCCTCGTGGTGGTGGTCGGCGGCGTGCTGGCCTTCCGGCTGCATCCGTTCGTGATCCTCCTCGCGGCGGCGTTCGTCGTGGCCGCGCTCGCCCCGGTCGACCCGTCGCATCCCGTCGGGCCGGGCCAGCGGGTGGCCGAGGGATTCGGCAAGACGGCCCTCGACGTGGGGATCGTGATCGCCATGGCCTCGATCCTCGGCACCTGCCTCTCCGCGGCCGGCGGCGACAAGCGGATCGTGGCCGCCATCCAGCGGTGTGTGGGCGAGCGGCACACGCCGCTGGCCCTGCTCCTGGCCGGGTTCGTGCTCGGGATCCCGATGTTCGCGGAGACCGTCTTCTATCTGCTCCTGCCGCTGGCCCGCGCGGCCTGGGAGCGGACGGGCCGCGGGTATCTCGTGTGCGTGCTGGCTATCGTGGCCGGCGCCACGATGACGCACTCGCTCGTGCCTCCGACGCCGGGGCCGCTGTTCGTGGCCGACGCGCTGGGCGTCGACATCGCGACGATGACCGGCGTGGGGCTCGTCGTGGGGATCATCGCGGCGCTCGGCGGCTACACATATGCCCGGTGGGCAGACGACCGCTGGCCGCTCGAGCCGGCGCGAATCGCGGCTGCTGCAGACACGCCGGCCTCCAGTGCCGCGCCGGCCGCCGCCGCGGGCGCCGCGAGCGGGCCGCCGCTCTGGGCGTCGCTGCTGCCGATCCTCCTGCCGCTTCTGCTCATCAGCCTGGAATCGGTGTCGCGATCCGCCCCCGACGCCGTGCCCGCGGCCGCGCTGGCGGCGATCCGCATCCTAGGCGAGAAAAACGTCGCGCTCTCGCTCGCCGCGCTTGTGGCCATCTTTCTGCTCGCGGCCCCGGGCGCCGGCCTGCCGGCTGTGCGCACGTCGATCGCCGAGGCGGTGACCGAGGCTGGCAACATCATCCTCGTGATCGCGGCGGGCGGCGCGCTCGGGGCGACGCTCCGCGAGGCGGGGCTTGGCCAGATCTCCGCGGGACTGGCCGCGGGGGCCGGGCTCGCGCTCATCCCGGTGGCCTGGCTGCTCACGGCGGTGATCCGCATGGCCCAGGGGTCGGCGACGGTGGCGATGATCACCGCGGCGGGCGTGATGGCCCCGATCGTGCTCGACGGCCCGCCGAC
>JBKDMX010000105.1:0-11418 GCA_046343855.1 Planctomycetia bacterium | reverse complement strand
GCGGGTGGAGGTGGTGCGCGCGAGCCTCGGCCGGTGGGTGTGGGTGTTTTGGGCAAACCTGGGGGGGGGGGCGCGGCCCGGGTGGTCGGGGGCCACGCAATACACCGGGGGGGCGCCGGCCGCGGCCGCCGCCACCGCGCTCGAGCAACGACGCCCGGAAGTCCTCCCTGGCTGGTCGGCCAAGGGATTCGCGATCGCGGCGCGGTTTTTTCCCCGGCTCATCGACGCGATCGTGAGACGCCGGTTACGATCTCAGGCTTGAGCCCTGTACGAGGCAGATGATGACCACGCTGCCCATGTCCACGTTCGACCCGGCCAACGAGGAACCGTTGCTGGCAGTGGCCTGCCCGTGGTGCCGCGGCGCGCTCGCCGTGTCTGCAGCGCTTGCCGGCCAGGCCGCAGGCTGCCCGATCTGCACGGGAGGCTTTCTCGTGCCGCTGCCGCCTCCTCCGGAGCCACCGCGACCGCGGGGAGAACTCGAGTTCGCCGAGCCCGCCTCCAAGACGATCGAAGCCAGTGGCGGCGTGATCGAGTTGCGCCGACTCACGGCCAAAGAACAGGCCGCCCGCCGCGCCCGTCGCAACCTGCTCATGCTCTTCTCGGGCATCGCGATCCTGACGGCAATCGTCCTCGTCCTCGGCCGGAAGCGGCCGAAACGCTAGCCCGGAAGCGACCGAAACGCTAGCCCGCAAGCGGCCGAAACGGTGTCCCGGACAGAGGCGATCTAGAGTCGTTCCCCGATCGCGAGCAGTTCTTCGGCGTCGAGCACGGCGTCGTTCGACTCGAAAAGACGGGCGATCGCCGCCCGGTGAATCTTCATCTTCGTGCCGCCCACACCGAGGGCGCCATAGACGACCGCCGCACCGTCGGTCCGGGCCTTGTCGGCCGCCACGATCCCCTCGATACCGGCCGGGGGCACCGCGTTCACATCGATCAATACCCGCGCCTTCACGGCCGAGGATCGGCCGGCGGCGTCGAGCAGCGTCACTCCGGCGGCACCGGCCGCCACGATGAGATCGACTTCCTGGATCGCGGTTCGAAAGTCGCCGACGGCGGTCGCGGCGTCGGCGCTCGCCACGGCCTGGAGTCGCGCTCCCGGCACCTGGCCCGCGATCCGATCACAGGCCTCCTGCGCCCGCTCGACCGACCGTGAGGCGACGCTCACGGCGAGCCCCTTCCGCGCCAAGAGCCTTGCCACCCGCTGCCCCACGGGCCCGGTTCCACCGAGCACCAGCGCACGGTGCCGTGCGGCCGTCTGCGGATCACCAAGCGGCAGGTGCCGCGCGGCCGCCACCACGGCGGCGCTGGCGGTCGTGTTGGCGCCATTTGGGTCGAGCATCACGCCCACCCGCACCGGACCGAAGAATGTCTTGCGCACCCGCTCGAATACCGCTTCCGCGGCGCCGACATCAGAGCCGCCGACGAAAATTGCGGTCGCTGCGAGATCGGCCCCGCCGCGGGTGAACATCGCGCCGTGCACGAGCGGCACGACGTTGGCGGGCGTCACTCCGCCGTGCCGCAACAACACGTCGGACCCGGCATCGACGGCCACGACCGCGTCGAACGTGCTCGGCTGCGAGTCGCAATCGAGTTGGATGAGAATGCGCTTCGGCATGCAGTCCTCCATTCCTCTCGGCTCAAACGACGGTGCTACGAAAGCCGAGCGGGTCGGCGAACGCTCGAGGCCTTGGGCAGCCGGGGGACCGCTGCCGTTCCCTCCGGCTGCCCAAGCGGCCCTGCAACCGTGAACTAGAAGCCCTTGAAGGGATGCGCGGCCTTGTCCTTGCCGGCGATCATCTCGTCGACGGAGGGCTTGCCCTTCATCGCGTTCGAGATGGCGTCCATCGTGGCCTTGTAGTTGTAGTCGTAAATCTTCTTGTCGTCGGCGGCGAGCCAGTGGATGAAGACACCGCAGACGATCACGAGGTTCTCGGCATCGCTCTTCGGGATCACGCCGGCGGCCACGCTGTCGGCCACGGCCTTGGCGACGGCGGCCTGCGCGGGGCCGAACATCTGCACCGCCTGCTTGGCGCCCTTGATCGTCACCTTCGTGATCATCACGGTGGCGGGCTTCACGGCGAGATTCGGGGTGAGCACGGCGAGGAGGTTCGAGTGGCCTTCACTCTGGCGGGCCAGCGCGTTGGCAAACGCCACGCCCACGGGGCCGTCCTTGCTGCCGATCAAGAGATCGATATGGGCGATTTCGTTTCCGTCGCCGGCCAGTGCCTCGCCAATGAACATCGACATATTCCCTGTCTCCTCAAAAAAGGTTGCCTCACCATATGGGCCGACGTGCGACGCACGCCGGGCGCCGACAGGATACCATGATCCCTCATGCCAGCAAGCAATTGCGATGCCCCCGCTGCGCCGCCCGTCGTGATGCTCGGAGCCAGCGTCCGGGCGTTTGCAGCCTCCGCGGTTCGGGCGGGATGGGCCGTGCATGCCGCCGACCTTTTCTGCGACGCCGATCTCGCGACCGTTGCCGCATCGTGCCGGCGAGTGAGCGACTATCCGGCGGGGCTTTTCGCTGCTGCGAACGATGTTCCCGCCGGCCCCTGGTGCTACACCGGCGCCATCGAAAATCATCCCGACCTGATCGAGCGGATCGCGACGACGAGACCGCTGGCCGGCAATGCGGCCGCCGTCGTCCGGCGGGTTCGCGACCCCGCGATGCTCCGCACCGCGCTTGCCGACGCCGGGCTGCGCTTTCCCGCGACCTTTCTCACGGCTGAGGACGTGCCCACCGACGGCTCATTCATCATGAAGCCGCGGTCGAGCGCCGGCGGCCACGGCATCGTACGCTGGACGCGCGGTTTGGCCGAGGACCGCGGTCCGGGCACGGCGACGCATCTCTGGCAGCGCTGGGTCGATGGCCTCCCGATGGCGGCCGCCTACTGCCTCGGGAAGGAAACCGCCACGCTGATGGGCACGAGCCGGCAACTTCTCGGCGCGGCATGGTGCCACGCCGCGCCCCACGCCTACTGTGGCTCCGTGGCCGTGCCGCTGGCGGATCTTGGCGACCGTGTGCGCGACGAACTCCACCGACTCGGCCACCTGCTCGGCGAGGCGTTCGGGCTCGTCGGTGCGGTGGGCGTCGACTTCATCCACGGCGCCGACGATCGGATCACCGTGATCGAGGTGAATCCGCGGCTCACGGCCTCGATGGAGCTCGTGGAGCGGGCCACCGGCTTATCGATCGCGGGGGCGCACTTCGCTGCCTGCGGATACCCGCCGCCGAAAGCGTCGTCGGCCGGCGCGGCGCCCGGCATCTGGTCGAAGGCAATCCTCTTCGCGCGCGAGAACCTCACGATCGATGCACCGCTGCTCGACCGGCTGCATCGGCTCGCCGTGCCATGGACGCAGCAAGACGGCTGGCCGGCCATCGCCGACATCCCGCAGCCCGGACAGACGCTCGCGCGCGGCCGGCCGGTCGTCACCATCTTCGCGCGGGGCGAGACGATCGAAGACTCTTCCGCTCGGCTCGTCGCACGCCTTGGGGCGTGCGAGTGACAGGCTGAAGCCTGCCCTCCTTACCCGGCGAGGCGGCGCGGGATCGCTTCTTCGGCGGCGGCAGCCGGCAGCACGAACTGCATCAGGTAGGCGTCTTCGGTCGTGTCTTGATAGAAGTCCTTGAGCACCGAGATCGCCCGATAGCCGAGCGTGCGAAAGAAGAGCTGGGCCGGGAGGTTGCGCTCGCGGACCTCGAGCACGATCCGATTGCGTCGTTCGGGCGCGAGCTTGCCGACCAGCTTTTCCATCATCTGCGCGCCGATCCCAAGGCGGCGGTGCGAGCGCCGCACGGCGAAGTTGAGCACGTGCAGCCGGGAGCGATGCAGCTCGTAGATCATGAAGGCGACGACAGAGTCGGCCATTTCCGCCACCATGCCGATGCAATTTCGCTGTCGCATGCACCGCGTGAAGTCTTCGTCGGACCAGGGAAATTCGAAGGCCTCCTGCTCGATCTCGAGGACCTCGGCCATGTCGCGGCGGATCATCCAGCGGACGTGAATCTGCAGACGTTCTTGTTCCGAGGTCGCCACGGTCGCATCACTCCCAAGAGGGCACGGTTTGAGGGCACGGCTTTTCCGTTCAGGGGCGGAACCGTAGCAGCCGCTCCGGTCGCCGCCAAGACGATTCGCGGGTGGTTTCCCCGGAGCTTTCGCCGGCGAAACAACCTTGACCCTCTGCGGTGCGGCACCTACTCTCCCGCCGCACTTTCGCCGCATTCCCTTCAGAGCGAAGCCGCCCGCGATGCGACCCACACGACACCCCACCACGCTCCTGTTCCTCGTGGCGCTCTCCGGCCTCACGGTCGGGTGCGCAGGACCGGCCATCCGCAGCCAGAGCCCGGAGGTCGAGGCGCTCATCAACCTCGAGAGTGACACCAAGCATGTCGGCGACTACGCCACGCCCTGGGGAACGGCGCCGCAGCGGATCGAGCGGGCGGCGCTCATCACCGGACTCCCGGGCACCGGCAGCGATCCGCCGCCGGGCCTGCAGCGGCAATCGCTGATGGCCGACATGCAGTCGCGCGGCGTCGTCGAGCCCAACAAGCTGCTCGCCTCCCCGTCGACGGCGCTCGTCTGGGTGCACGGCTACCTGCCTCCCGGCGTGCAGAAGGGGGATCGGTTCGACATCCACGTCGAAGTGCCGCCGGACAACGACACCACGAGCATCGCCAATGGCTGGCTGATGGAGACGCGGCTCGCCGAGATGGCGGTGCTGGGAAACCGTGTGCGCGACGGCCACGTGCTCGGCATGGCGGAGGGCCCGCTGCTCGTCGATCCCGTCTCGATGGGAACGCTCGACTCGAAGGCGAAGCTCCGCGCTCGCGTGCCGGGCGGCGGCGTCTCACTGACCTCGCGGTCGATCGGCCTGATCCTCGCCCCGGAACACCGGTCCGTGGCGCTCTCGAAGCGGCTGGGCGACACGATCAACAAGCGGTTCCATGCGGTGATCAAGGGGAGCAAGCGGGGCGTGGCCACGCCAAAGACCGATCGCTTCGTCGAGCTCGAGGTGCCGCCGGTCTACAAGCGGAATCTCGACCGCTACATCCGCGTGATCCGCGCCGTGGCCGTGGTGGAGCCACCCGCCGGACGGCATGCCCGGCTGGAACTGCTCGACCGCCAGTTGGCGGATCCGGTCACCGCGCCATCGGCCGCGCTGCGGCTCGAGGCGATCGGCAAGGAGGCGATTCCCACGCTGCGCAAGGCACTCGAGTCGAAGGATGCCGAGGTGCGGTTCGCCGCGGCCGAGGCGCTCGCGTATCTCGGCGAATCGGTGGCTGCGAGCCATCTGGCCGAAACCGCCGGCAGCCTGCGCAGCGCCCGCCCCGCGGCGATCGCCGCCCTCGGCGTGCTCGATGATGCCAACGGCATCGACGCCCTGCAGGGGCTGCTTTCGAGCGTGAGTGCCGAGACGCGGTACGGCGCCTTTCATGCCCTCTGGCAGATGGATTCGTCCGCACCGCTCATCCGTGGCGAAAAGCTCGGCGATGCCTGCTCGCTCCACCTGCTCGACGTGGAGGGGCCGCCGCTTGTCCACATCACGCGCAGCCGACGCCCCGAGATCGTGCTCTTCGGCGCCGAACACCCGCTCACCGACGGCCTCCGCGCCGAGGCCGGGCCGTCGATCGTCGTGGTGGTCGAGTCGGGTCGCGCCGCCATCAGCTGCTTCGTGGCGGGGCAGCCCGACCAGAAGCTCGACGTGCCCGCGCGTGTCGATGCGGTGGTCCGGGCGATCGTGCAGTTGGGCGGCACCTATCCCGACGCCGTGCAGTTTCTCCAGCAGGCGAGCTCCAGCCGCTGCCTCGACAGCCGGCTCGCCTTCGACGCCCTGCCGACCGCCGCCGACGGCCGCATGAGCGTCCACGACGAGGCGTCGCAGCGCGGCCGCGACATGCCCGCCGACAACGACACAGCCCGCGATGACGCCCCCAGGAGCGACCGCACGGGCGAGTCGTCATGACCAGGCTCAAAGCACTCGAACTGTTCGGCTTCAAAAGCTTCGCCGACCGGACGCGCTTCGAGTTTCCCGAGGGCATCACGGTCGTCGTCGGTCCGAACGGCTCCGGCAAATCCAACGTCGTCGATGCCATCAAGTGGGTGCTCGGCGAGCAGTCGATGCGCAGCCTTCGCGGCCGCGACGCGACCGACGTGATCTTCGCCGGTTCCGTGTCGCGCAAGCCGCTCAACGCGGCCGAGACGTCGCTCATTTTCGACAACTCCGCCCGCGCGCTGCCCGTCGAGCAGGACGAAGTGCAGATCACGCGGCGAGTCTATCGCAGCGGCGAGAGCGAATACCTCGTCAACGGCGAGATCTCGCGGCTGCGCGATATCCGCGAGCTCTTCTCGGGAACGGGCGCCGCGACCGAGGCCTACAGCGTCATCGAGCAGGGCCGCGTCGACGCGCTGCTCGTGGCGTCGGGCCGCGACCGCCGCGCCGTCTTCGAGGAGGCGGCTGGCATCACGAAATTCCGTGCCCGCCGCACCGAATCGCTGCGGCGGCTCGATCGCACCGAGCAAAACCGACAGCGGCTCGCCGACATCGTCGGGGAGGTATCGAGCCGGCTCGACACGGTGCGGCACCAGGCCGCGCGGGCGCGACGCTATCGGCTCATGACCGACCGGCTGCGCATGCTGCGGCTGACCGCCGCAGCGGAGGATCTGGCCGAGGTCGATGCGTCGGTGGCGGCCGTGGATGCGGCGCTCGCCGTACTGCGGCACGACTTCGCCGCGGCCGAGGCGGAAGCGACGCTGGCCGCCGGACGCACCGCGGAACTCGAGCGCATCGAACACGACCTCACCCCCCGTCTGGCCGACGCGCAAGACCGCGTGACGGCCGACAAGCAGCGGGCCGCCGCCGCCGAAGCCACGCTCGCCCTGCTGCGGCAGCGCCGCGCAGAGATCGAGGGAGACATCGCCCGGCACGAGACCGGCGTGCGCGAGGCGGCCCAGCGGCTGCGCGACGCGGTCGGCGCCGTGGAGGATGCTCGCGGGCAGGCCGAGACGATTCAAGCCGAACTCGCCCGCATCCACGCCGAACTGGCCTCCCACGAGCAGGCCGCCGCCGGCTCCCACCAGCACGTCGCCGACCTTCGCGGCCGGCTCGCCGAGCAGTCTGCCCACGGCGTCGAGCTCGAACGGCGGCGGCTCCGGCTCGAGGCCGATGCCGACCGCGCGGCCGCCGGCGTCGAAGAGGCACGGGGCAGGATCGACGCCTGTCGCGAGAAGATAGCAGCCGCCCGCCGGCAGCAGTCGCTGCTCGCCGAGTCGATCGCGACGCGGGAAGGCAACGTCGCCGCGCTCGCCGCGCGGCTCGCCGCGACCGATCGCGAGATGGAATCGCTCGAGGCCGAGCAGCGCGAGCGAACCACCTCGCTCGATCATGCCTGGCGGGATCTGGCCGGCTGGCAGGCAAAGCTCGAGGCATGCCTCGAGCGAAAGGGCATGCTCGAGGAACTGGTGGGCCGGCACGAGGGTCTCTCCGACGCGGCGAAGCGACTGGTGGGTTCCGAGGCGGGCCAGTCGCTGGTGCCGGGACTGCAGGGAGTGCTCGGCGACCTGATCGACGCGCCGGTGGGCTGGGCCCACCTCGTCGATCTCGCGCTGCGCGATCGCGCCCAGAGCCTCGTCGTCGATTCGCTCGACGATCTCGTCCGCTGGTTTTCCCACTGGGCCGATTCAGCCGAGGCGCAGGCCACGCTCGTCGCGGGCGGCCGCATCGGCTTCACGGCGCTGGAAGAGACGGACGAGACGACCAGCGACGTGTTCGATGCCTCGGGCCATCCCGGCGTGGTCGGCAGGCTCGACCGGCTCGTCGAGACGGAGCACGCGTCGGGCCGCCACCGGCAGATCGCCCGGCGATTGCTCGGCAGGGTGTGGGTGGTCGAGCGGCTCGACCATGCGCAGGCGCTGGTGCGAATGGCGCCGGCGGGAACCGTCGTCGTCACGCGTGGCGGCCATTGCCTCTCGACCGACGGCACGTTTGAAATCGGAACGCCAGCCGCGGCCAGCGGCATCGTCAGCCGCCGCAGCGAACTGCGGGCCGTCACCGTCCGCCACGAGGAACTCACCCGCACCGTTGCGGCCACCGCGGAATCGATCAGCGGCCTGCAGGGAGAGCTTGCCTCGCTGCAGCAATCGATCCGACGCCTCCATGCCCGCCGCCAGCAGGAGGCCGACACCATCGCCTCCTCCCGCGCTGAATTCGAGCGGCTCACCCGCGACCGGTCGACCGGTAGCCAGTCGCTCGCCGCCGCCGAGGCCGCCGCGATCGAAGCGGAGCGGGAAGCCGTCGCGCTCGCCCAGACCCGCGCGGCGGCCGACACCGCGCTCACCGAACACCTGTCGAACCTCGAGGCCACCCGGCGCGACATCGCCGCGACGCAGTCCGCGCTCGACGCCCTCGATCGCGATCGCGGCGAGGTGATCGACGCCATCCATCGGCTGCGGGTCGAGCAGGCCGCCAGCCAGGAGCGGCTCGCCCGCGGCCACGACGCCGTCTCCACCCGTCGCGGCGACCTCGACGCCCGCCGCGCCGATCTGGAAGCCGCCCGCGACCGCCGCGGCGTCGCCGAGCAGCGGCTCGACAACCTCGATTCGGAACTCCTCGCCGCGCAATCGGCGTTTGCCGAGGCGATGGCCGCCGCCGAACGATCGGGAAACGACCTCGCCGAACTCTCCGCCAGCCGCGATGCGCTCGTCACCGACAAGGCTGCCTCGAACGCCGCCGCGGAGGCCGGCCGCGCCGCGGCTGCCCGGCTTGGCGACGCGATCCACACGCAGGAACTCGACGCCGGCGAGGCCCGCCACCGCCGGGCCCGGATCATCGAACGCATCCGCGACGAATACGACCTCGACATCGAGGCGGAGATCAGGGCGCGGGCCGAGCGCGATGCCACCGCGTCGGCACCGCCGGCCGATGCCGATCCGCTCCCCGCCACGCGGCCGGAGCTTGACGCCGAGATCGAGGAACTGCGGCGCAAGCTCGCCGCGATGTCGTCGGTGAACCTCGAGGCACTGGCGGAGGCGGAGGCCCTCGCCGAACGGCTCGCCACGCTCGAGGCACAACTGACCGACGTGACGAACGCGAAGCAGTCGATCGAGCAGCTCATCGCGCGGATCGACGACGAGAGCCGCCGGCTCCTCGGCAAGACGATCGAGACGGTCCGCGGCCACTTCCGCGAACTCTTCGAGCGGGTCTTCGGCGGCGGACAGGCCGACATCGTCCTCGATCCCGAGATGGACCTGCTCGACACCACCGTCGAGATCGTGGCGCGCCCGCCCGGCAAGGAGCCGCGCAGCATCTCGCTCCTGTCGGGCGGCGAGAAGACGATGACCTGCGTCGCCCTGCTGCTGGCGATCTTCCGGTCGCGGCCCAGCCCCTTCTGCGTGCTCGACGAGGTCGATGCCGCCCTCGACGAGGCCAACGTGGACCGCTTCGTGGGTGTGCTGCGAGACTTTCTCTCTTCGACCCAGTTCATCATCGTCACCCATTCGAAAAAGACGATGGCGGCCGCCAACACCCTTTACGGCGTCACGATGGAGGAGTCGGGCGTCTCGAAGCGGGTGTCGGTCCGATTCGAGTCGACCGCCGCATCGGCCAGCCGGCCCGCAGCCAAGGCCGCGTGAATTGGCGGAAAATCCGGGGCTGAGGCCGTTGTAATCCGGCCCACGATCCTGTCCCCGACATGCGCACCACCCGGTGCCACCGTCCTTTTCGCGAAGAACGTCTCAAGTCTCACCACAGGATCTTTCGATCTACCCTCTCGGACGGTCATGCCGCGAACGTGTCCGGGTTGAACCCGAGCCCGTTTCCGCGGTGTGGATGCAGGGGGGGATACCTGCGAGTCGCCGCGTCCGGCGGGAGCATCCTTCGGGATGTCTTTCCGTCGTTCGCCTTCTCAGAGCCCCCTCTCTGCAGCCAGCCGGCCTGCATGGGGCGCGACGACGCGGTCGAACCCCAAGGCAAGCGATCCGCGTCAGGGGGGCTGTGTCCGAAACCCGAGAAGGGACGGGCTGGCCAAATCGGTTCCGGACACAAAAGATCGAAATGGAGTTGTTGCGATGAAGGTTTTCACGACAGGCCAGGTCGCCAAGATCTGTAAAGTTGCTCCCCGCACGGTGAGCAAGTGGTTCGACTCCGGTCGCCTGAAGGGCTACCGCATCCCCGGCTCGCAGGATCGCCGCATCCCGCGGGAATACCTGATCAAGTTCCTCAAAGAGCATGGCATGCCGCTGGGCGACCTCGAAGATGAGGCGATGGCGAAGGTGCTGCTCGTCGGCCAGGACCAGGTCCTGATCGAAAACCTCAAGAAGCACCTGCCGGTCGAGAAGTCGTTCAAGATCCAGGTTGCCGCGAGCGGCTTCGAGGCCGGCATCCAGGCGGAGAGCTTCCATCCGGACTGCATCGTGGTGGACTATGCGATCGGCCGGATCGACGCCCAGCAGATCTGCCAAAACCTCCGCCGCAACACGGAATACGCCGACACGATCGTGATCGCCCTGCTGCCGGACGACGGCTCGCAGATCACGGTCGATCGGGCCCACGTCAACGAAAGCTTCAAGAAGCCCTTCGACGTGGCCTTGCTCGCCGAGCGGCTCCGCACGCTGATCGGCGCCCGCAAAGAGCTGGTCTGATCGCCGTCCGGGCGGACTGACACCTCGATTTGCTTCGACTCCATTCCCGCGGGCCGGTGCGCACGACGCACCGGCCCGCGGCGTTTATACTCGTCCGCATGAGCGACACTTCCCACGGCATCCGCATGATCGACGTCGGCGAAAAGCCGGTCTCGTTGCGGACCGCGCGGGCCTCCGGCCGGCTCCGCGCCCGGCCCGAGACGATCCGCCGCATCCGCGCCGGCGAACTCGAGAAGGGCGACGCCGTCGCCACGGCGCGAATCGCGGGCATCATGGCCGCGAAGCGCACGAGCGAATTCATCCCGCTCTGCCACCCGCTGCCGCTCGACTCCGTGACGCTCGCGATCGGCTTCGAGGCCGACGCCGTCACGATCGAAGCCGTCGTGCGGGCCACCGCCCGGACGGGCGTCGAGATGGAGGCGCTCGTCGCCGTCACCGCCGCGGGACTGGCGATCTACGACATGGCGAAATCAATCGACCCGGCGATGAGCCTCGACGAGGTGCGCCTCGAGGAAAAGACCGGCGGAGTCCGCGGAGACTACTTCAGGGCAAAGTAGACCGCTTGCTCTGCAAGCGGATGCCCGGACGCTCACCCACCCCATACCGCAGGACGCACCGGCTCGCGGGCGGCAGAAGGTTCCTCGCGGTGGCCCTCGAAGACTCGGTCCAAATGCTCGTCACGCTTCCGCCGACCCGCGAGCCTTCCTCAATCCGTACGGCAGGCTTCGGGTGACCCGTGCCCCGAGAGCCGGCGTATGCTGACAAGCGCAGCCAGGAT
>JBKDMX010000104.1:0-4356 GCA_046343855.1 Planctomycetia bacterium | reverse complement strand
ACCCGTACCCCGCTCGCCGGCGTTGCTGACAAGCGAAGGCAGGATGCCGAGAGCGCAGTCAGCATCGAGTGAGCGAAGGACAGGATGTCCGTAGCGAACGTCCGCCGAGAGGGCATATGCAGCCCCGAGCCGGCTTGGGCGAGCCGAGGCAAGACAACCGGAAGCCTGACTTACGGTTGGCCAGAAGGCGCGTCGAGGGAGGCGGGGACGACGCCGGAACGTTGCGCCGGGGGAGCGGTCGCTGCGCGGCGGCTGCCGGCGCGGGGCCGGGCCAGGTCTTCCCGCTCGGCCTTCGTGAGCGACGACTTCAGTTCGCCCGGGCGGCCGGGGACGCCGCTCGTGGGCCCCTGGCTCGTGCCGGCGAGGAAGTTGTCGATCGTGGCGCCCTCGCGGAGGTGGGTGAAGTGACGGGCCATCTCGATCCGCTGCTTCTTCTCGAAGATGTCGTCGTAGAGTTCGTTGCGCACCTCCTCGAACGTCACCTGCGCCGGCTGCGTGAAGCCCTCGCAGTAGAGGACGAGAAACCGATCGGCCACCTGCAACACGCCGGAGAGTTCGCCCGGCTCGAGCGCGAAGGCCTCCCGCTCGATCGCGGGCTGGCCGCCATGCTTCTGGATCGGCGGCACCTCGCCGCGGAGGGCGCGGCTGGCGGGATCGACGGAATACTTCTCCGCGAGATCTCCCATCATCTCGGCGGTGGGATTTTCGCGGGCGAGCGCCCAGACCTCCTGCGCCCGCCGTTGGTTGTCGAGAATGATCACGCGGCACTTGGCCCGCGGGCCGAACGTGGCCGTGAACGCCTTGTCGAGATCCTCCTGCGTGACCGGCACCTTGCCGACGAGCTTCTTGAGCGCGACGGTGGGCTGCACGATGTCTTCGAGATAGTGCCGCACGGGCAGCTTCTGCTCACGGGTCACCCGCTCGATCCAGGCGGCCGTGTCGACCGTGCCGTCGGGCTTGCGGAAGCCGAGCCGCTCGGCGGCGCGACTGATCTCGGCATCGATGTCGGCCTGTGACACCTGCAGCTTCTCCCGCTCGAGGGCCTGCTGGAGGAGCGTGCGGGTGATCATGATCTCGAGCACGTCGGGGCCGTGCCGCTCGAGGCACTCGCGGCGCACCTGATCGACGGCGATCGCGTCGCCATTGACGAGCGCCGCCACGCCCGGGCGGGCCGCCGCCATCGCGGGATCATTGAGCACGTTTTCCACGGTGGAGGCGTCCTGCAATTTCCGGAAGAGGTCGGTCGAGGCCGTACGGCTCTTCTTCTCGCGGAGTTCCTCGGCGAGCCGCGGGCGGACGTCTTCGAGCTTCACCTCCGCCGGCGGTAGCTGCCCCTCGCACTTGACGATGATGAATTGGTCGGCGACCTGCACGACGGGCGAGATGTCGCCCGGCTGGAGCGCGAAGACGGCCGCCTCGAATTGCGGGTCGCCGGAGTGCCGCCGCACCGGCTGCACCCAGCCGTTGGCGCTGGCGCTGCCGACGTCGACCGAATGCTGCCGCGCGAGCGCGCCGAATTCATCCGGTGACGCGAGTGCTTGCGCGAGCAGCTTTTCCGCCTCGCCGCGGGATCGCGCCACGATGATCCGCGCCTTCACGGCCGGGCCGAACTGGTTTTCGAAGGCGTGGGCGACTTCCGCAGGGGTCGGCTCGATGCTCGCATGGGCGAGCCTGCGCAGCGCGATCATCGGCCAGACGATCTCGTCGGCATACTGCTGGGGCGTGACGCCGCGCTCCTGCTGGATGAGCTCGATCCACTTGTCACGCGGCACGTTGAACCGGCGCGACATCGCATCGATCTCGGCATCGACATCCTGCTTGGTCAGCGACACGCCCTGCCGGGCGCAGGCCTGCTCGATGATCCGCTTGTTGACGAGCGTCTCGAGCACGGCCGTGCCATGGCGGCTGAGGCACTCGGCGGCGAGCTGCCCCTCGCTGATCTCGGCGCCGTTGACCACCGCCATCAGCTTCGCCTCCGGCGCTGCAGCGGCTGGGGGCTCGGCCCGGGGGCCGTTCTTTGGGGCGGCATCGGCCTCGACGCTTCCGGTGAGCAGCCGCCAGGCGAGGCTCGCGACCACGATGATCACCAGGCCTCCGACCTCGCGGAGCGAGCCGCCGGATCGAAGCCAGCCGCGAGTGAAAACCGTCGAAACGATGGCCCGAATCGGCGCGCGAATCGACGTATAGAACCGCTGCATCGAAAAGCCCTCCTTGGCTACCGAATGAGTCAAAGAAACTAGGGAATTGGCGCCCGTGGGGCAAGACGAGCCTATGGCCGGAAAATCGCTTGCAGAGCAAGCGGTCTCCTATGGCCGGCGGCGTTGGGCGAAGAGCCAGTCGAGCGCGGCGGGGTCGCGGTAGGTGGGCGTCCACGCGTCGTGGCCGACGCCCGGCATCTCGACGTATGTCGGCCGGCCACCCGCGGCCTCGAGCGCCTTCACCATGCTGCGCGATCGCTCCACCGGCACCGCCTTGTCGGCATCGCCATGGGCAACCCACGCCGGAATGTCCGCGATCCTCGCAGCCGTGCGTTCGTCGCCACCGCCACAGACCGGCAGCAGTGCCGCGAACACGTCCGGCCTGCGGCTGGCGAGATCCCAGGAGCCGAAGCCACCCATGGAGATGCCCGTGAGATAAACGCGATCCGGATCGACCGGCTCGTCCGTCAGCACGTGGTCGAGCATCGCCATGGCGGCCTCGAGGTCGGTCGTGGGCTCGGCGGCCTGCGGCGTGCTCGTCTTGTCGGCCCACGAGACGTCGACCCAGCGTTCATCCATGCGGCACTGCGGCACGAGCACGAAGCAGGCGTGCTTCGCCCGCATGTCGGGCGCGGCCAGCCACGCAGGCAGATACTTGAGCTGCAGGACGTTGTCGGTGCCACGCTCGCCGGCACCGTGAAGAAAGACGACGAGCGGGTATTTTCTGCCGGGCTCGATCGTCGCCGGCGCAAGCAGCCTGTAGCGAAACTCGATCGCACGGCCGCCCTCTTCGACGGAGATTGCGCGGGATTCGTAGAGATCGTTCGCTGCCATCGCATCTGCCGGGAGCGAGGCAAGAGCCTTGGCCACGGCGGAATCGGAAACCTGTTCCTTCACGGGTGCCTCCTGCGCCATGAGAGCGCACGTGAATGAAACGGCAAGCCAAGCCGCGCAGCATGCCGACCACGTTGCCCGGGCTGGGCGTGTTTTTCGCAATAGGTGGAAGTGCAAGGGTCGTCTACTCCCCATCAGGACCGTCGCCTACGACGAGCTTCACCCGCCTGGGCATGCCCAGGCGGCCGAGCAGGCCGAGTGCGCCCTTTGGCAGGCCGAGAACCTCGAGCTGCTCGAACCACTGCGGGATCTCCGCGGCGAGCTTGCCGACGCCCGTGCCACGCAGATCGAGCGACCGCAGATTCTTGAGGCCCTTGAGCTGCAACAGCCCCTCGTCGGTGAGTGGGCCGCCGGCGAGGTCGAGCACGGCGAGATCCTTCAGCGACTCTGCGCGAAACCCCAGCAGGATCGCGAAGAGGTCGTCGGCGCCCGCGCCGCGCACGCGCACCTCGACGAGCTTGTCGGCCACGTGGCCGAAGTCGTCGCCGAAGCTCTTGCGCAGCCAGTCGGCCTCCTCCATGCGGGCCTCGCCACCGCGCTCGATTGCGGCGCTCACCACCTCCTGCTGCTGGGCATACGCGTCGATCTTCGACGCGAGCCACTCGAGCTTGCCCGCCTTGAACTTCACGTATTCGGTCGCGTCTTCAAACGCCTTCTGCAGCCGGACGAACTGCTCGGGATCGCCACCCCGGTCGGGGTGCATCGTGCGGGCCTTGACGAGATAGGCCTGCTTCACGTCTTCGAGCGTCACCGGCGGCATCAGCCCGAGGATGCCGATGCACTCGGGCGGCTGGTTGTCGGTTGGCTTCGCGGCAGGGCTGTTCATGGGGGAAAGCCTAAACCAGCATCATGGGCCGCGGCAAACGTGCCCGTATGCCATGCCCTGTCGCCGGTGTGGTGCGCAGGTGAAAACTAACCGCATTCGGAGCCGGTCGGTAGGCATGCTCGAATCCGGTCGTGTTGAGAGTTTCAGTCTCGTGGGTTTTGATCAGGCGCCAATAGTCCTCAACGACTCCCTTCTTCTGCGCGTGCCCACCGACCGTCTCCGCCGAAACTGCTGAGCGCCTACGAATCCCTGACTGAGCACCTCCAATACGGGAGGCTTCGGGTGACCCGTGCCCCGGGAGCCGGCGTATGCCGCCAAGCGCAGCCAGGATGGCCAAGCGGAGGCGCTCTGGCTGGCGCAGGCGGCATCCGAGCGAGCGACGGACCGGATGGCCGTAGCGAGCGTCCGGCGACGGGGTACGGGTCCCCCGAAGCCGGC
>JBKDMX010000103.1:0-13811 GCA_046343855.1 Planctomycetia bacterium | reverse complement strand
GCGTCACGACGGCCGCGCCCCCGGAGCCGCTCGCGCGGAACCTCGCCTTCGCCTTCACGATCGGGCGGCGGCTGACGAGCAACGCCATCGCCGTCTGTCAGGGCTCGAGCCTCGTCGGGGCCGGCATCGGTCAGACGAGCCGCGTCGATGCCGTGCGGATTGCGTTGGAGAAGGCGGGCGACCGGGCGAGAGGCGGCGTGCTCGCCTCCGACGCCTTCTTCCCGTTCCCCGACTCGATCGAGCTGATCAAGGCGGCGGGCATCGCGGCGATCGTGCAGCCCGGCGGCTCGAAGCGGGACGCGGAGGTGATCGCCGCAGCCGATGCGGCCGGCATCCCGATGGTGTTCACCGGCCGCCGGCACTTCAGGCACTAGCGTCAACTCGCCCAACCCGGCTGCGGGTGACCCGTACCCCACTCGCCGGACGCTCGCTACGGACATCCTGTCCTTCGCTCGCTCGGATGCTGACGGCGCTTTGCCATCCTGGCTGCGCTTGTCAGCATACGCCGGCGAGCGGGGTGCGGGTCACCCGAAGCCTCCCGTATTTGGAGGTGCTCAGTCGCCGATTCGTAGGCGCTTAGCACTTTCGGCGGAGACGGTCGGTGGGCACGCGCAGAAGAAGGGAGTCGTTGAGGACTATTGGCTCCTGATCAAAACCCACGAGACTGAAACTCTCAACACGACCGTATTCGAGCATGCCTACCGACCGTCTCCGAATGCGGGTGGTTTTCACTCGCCCTGCACTGCGAGCAGCGGCAGGACAGGCACAGAGGCCTGTCCTACGACGGGTTGGGCCACCTGAGATGTGTCCACGGGTATGATTTCAAATCCGATGCCCCCATCCCCGACATCCGCCGTGCCCGATCTCGCCGGCCGATCGGTCTGGGTGATCGATACGCTCTCGCGAGTGTATCAGCTTTTTCATGCGCTGCCGGAGATGAGTTCGCCGCAAGGCACGCCCGTCGCGGCGATCTACGGCTTCACGCGCGACCTGCTCGACATCATCGAGAAGAAGAAGGCCGACTATCTCTTCTGCGCGCTCGATGCGCCCGGGCCGACGTTCCGCCACGAGAAGTTCGCCGACTACAAGGCCAACCGGGCTGAGATGCCGGCCGACCTCGTGCCGCAGATCCCGCTCGTGCGGCGGCTGCTCGGCGTGATGGGGATCCCGTGCCTCGAGCTCGCCGGCTACGAGGCCGACGACATCCTCGCCACGATCGCCACGCAGGTCGCGGAGCAGGGGGGCACGTGCGTGTTGGCGACGTCCGACAAAGACGCGCGGCAGGTGCTCTCCGATCAGGTGCGGCTCCTCAACCTGCGCACGAATGCGTTCATGGGTGTCGATGAATTGCGAGCCGACTGGGGCATCCGGCCCGACCAGGTCGTCGATTACCTCACGCTCGTCGGCGATTCGGCCGACAACGTGCCGGGGGTACCGCTCATCGGCCCCAAGATCGCGTCCGAGTTGCTGCGGCAGCACGAGACGCTCGATCATCTGCTCGCCCACCCCGAGAGCGTGGCCGGGAAGAAGCGGCAGGAAAACCTGCGCACCCACGGCGACGTCGCCCGGGCGAGCCGCGAGCTGATCCGCCTCGACACGGCCGTGCCGGTCGATGTGCCCTGGGAGGCGGGGCGGCTGCACGCGCCCGATGCCGCGGCGCTCGCCGCGTTTCTTCAGGAGATGGGCTTCCAGAGTCTCGTCGGCAAGGCGCGGCAGTCGGCGGCGGCCGCGACACAGGCCGAGCCGAAGCCAGCCGCAAAGCCGGCGGGCGGGCAGCGGACGATGTTCGATCTCGATGGCGAAGCCGAGACGGCCGCGGCCGCCGAGCCGGCGGCCTGGGAATGCCCCGCCGATGCCGCGGCGCTCGCCATGGTCGTCGCGCGGCTGCGCGCAGCGGCGCCGGTGGCGATCTGCGTGGCGACCAAGCCGGAGGGGAGGCTGCTCACGCCGCCCGCGGGCATGGCGCTCGCCGCGGGCGACGTGCAGGCGTGGGTCGGGCCTGACTTGATCCGCGCAGAGGGACCGCTGGCGGCATTGCTCGCCGACGCGGCCGTGGCCAAGGTGGGGCATGATCTGAAACGGCAGCTGGTCGCGCTCCGCACGGCGGGCATCGATCTCGCGGGCCTGGGCTTCGACACGCTGCTCGCCGCCTATCTCCTCGACGCCGGCGAGCGCAATCATGGCCTCGCCGACGTGGCCAGAAGGCAGGGAATCGCCGTCGATGACGGCGCGGCAGCGGGCCTCGAACGGCCGAGCGACCAGGCGCAGGCGACACTCGCCTGCCAGCTCGTCCAGTCCCTGCAGCCGTCGCTCGCCGCCGGCCTCGACGCAACCGGGCTCATGAAGCTCTTTCGCGACGTGGAACTGCCGCTGGCCGACGTGCTCGCCGCGATGGAGCACCGCGGCGTACGGATCGACTGCGGCGTGCTCGCAACGCTTTCGGGTGAGTATGCGACCCGGCTCGCCGCGCTCGAGCAGGAGATTCACGGGCTCGCGGGCCATCCCTTTTCGATCGCCTCGCCGCTGCAGGTGCGGGTGGTGCTCTTCGACGAATTGGGCCTGCCAGTCGTCAAACGCACGAAGACGGGGCCGAGCACCGATGCCGAGGTGCTCGAAGAGCTCGCCCTGCTCCATCCGCTGCCGGCGAAACTGCTCGAGCACCGCAAGTATGCCAAGCTCAAGAGCACCTACGTCGACGCGATCCCCGCGCTCGTCGAGCCTGCGACCGGGCGGATCCACACGACGTTCAACCAGACCGTGACGGCCACCGGCCGGCTGAGCTCGAGCGATCCGAACCTGCAAAATATCCCGATCCGCACCAGCGAAGGGCAGCAGATCAGGGCGGCCTTCCTGCCGCGCGAGCCGGGCTGGCGATTCATCGCGGCCGACTACTCGCAGATCGAGTTGCGGATCCTGGCCCACCTCTCCGGCGACGAGCGGATGCGGCAGGCCTTCGCAGCCCACGAAGACATCCACACGAGCACCGCCGCCGCCGTGTTCGGCATCGACGCCACCGCCGTCACGGCGGAGATGCGGCGAACGGCGAAGGCTGTGAATTTCGGCATCCTCTACGGCCAGAGCGGCTTCGGTCTCGCCAAGGCGCTCGGCATCCCGCAAGCCGACGCCACGGCGTTCATCGCCGCCTACTTCCAGTCCTTCGCCGGCGCCGCCGCCTTCATGGACGAGATTCTCGACCGCTGCCGCCGCGACGGTCATGTCACCACGATGCTCGGCCGGCGTCGCACGATCGCCGGCGTCCGCGACCATGCCGGCCGCCGCAACTCGGCCGGGATCCTCGCGCTCTCACTCCCCGAACGCACGGCGATCAACACGGTCGTGCAGGGTTCGGCCGCCGACCTGATCAAGCTCGCGATGCTTCGCGTGGCCCATCGGCTCGAGGCGACGCGGATGCAGGCCGCGATCGTGCTGCAGATCCACGACGAGTTGGTGCTCGAGTCGCCGGCGAACGAGACCGCGGCGACGGAGCGGCTGCTGCTCGACGAGATGGGGCAGGCCATGCAGCTCGACGTGCCGCTCGAGGTGTCGGTGCACACCGGCGGCACCTGGGCCGAGTGCGAAAAGTGAGCCGCGTCATGATCGTCATCGGATTGGTCGGAAAGATCGCCGCGGGCAAGTCGACCGTGGCCAGGCACCTCGCCGCGCGCGGCGCCCATTGCATCGACGCCGACGCGATCGCGCACGAGGTGCTCGCGGAGCCCGAGATCCGCGCCGCGATCGCGGCTCGCTTCGGGCCCGACGTGCTCGACGCGGAAGGGCTCGTGCGCCGACCGGCGATCGCGGAACGGGTGTTCGGGCCGGAGGCCTCCCATGCAGAGGCCCTCGCCGAGCTCGAAGCCATTGTTCATCCGCGGGTGCATCGCCGGATCGCGGCGGCGCTCGAAGCGTTCCGCTCCGCCGAGCCAGCACCCGGGCTCGCGGAACCGGTCGTGGTGCTCGACGTGCCGTTGCTCCGGCGGGCCGGCTGGGCCGACGCCTGCGACTACGTCGTGACCGTCACCTGCGACGACGGCGTGCGGCGGGCGAGGCTGGCCGCCCGCGGAATGAGCCGCGAGCAGCAGGCTGCTCGGGAGGCCTCCTGGCAGGGCCGGGAAAACAAAACGGCCGCTGCAACGGGGGCGGAGGACCCAGCGAAAAAAACCTTCGCCGTGGATACCTCCGGCGATCTTGAATATACTCGTCGTCAGGTCGAGCGAATCTGGCAGGATGTCTCGCGGCGTTGACTGCGGACACCCTGCCGGACGACGGCCGAGGGCTGCTGCGGCTCGT
Organism: Planctomycetia bacterium; assembly: GCA_046343855.1. Lineage (GTDB taxonomy): Bacteria > Planctomycetota > Planctomycetia > Pirellulales > UBA1268 > RGVT01. Next base: position 9,524 of record JBKDMX010000103.1, on the reverse strand, counting down.
GCTCCAACAGCCCGCGCCACGCCAGTTCGCAGTTGGGGTTCCCCTTCAGCCGTCTCATGTCGCCAGAACCGTGCAACGCGGTGCGGGCGACCACCATGAGCCGGTTTCCCGCCTTCGATTCCTTTCCCCGCCTCTCTTCCCTGCACGGATTCGTTCCGCCCGCCTCCTCTGATTGCACCGCACCCTCATCAGCGGCTCACCCCACGAGCTGACATCATGCCGACCACCGATCCTGAGATGCCCCACGACGATCTCGAAGCCGAACCGATGTCGATCGCCGAAGAGATCGCCGAAGAGGTGAAACTCGAGGGGGGCGAGGCCGTCGACCGCTACGAGTCGCTCAAGAAGGGCGACACCCACATCACCGAGCTGCAGAAGCTCTCGATGCCGGAGCTCATCGAGTTGGCGCGGAAGGAAGAGATCGGCGACATCACCGGCGTGAAGCGGCAGGACCTCGTCTTCCGCATCCTGAAGGAGCGGGTAAAGCTCAACGGCCTGATGTTCGGCGAGGGAACGCTGGAAATCCTCCCCGATGGCTTCGGCTTTCTCCGCAGCCCCGACTACCACTACCTCTCCTGCCCCGACGACATCTACGTGTCGCCGAGCCAGATCCGGCGGTTTGGCCTGCGCAACGGCATGAGCGTGGCCGGACAGATCCGCCCGCCGAAGGAGAGCGAGCGTTACTTCGCGCTCCTGCGCGTGGAGGCGATCAACGGCGAGGATCCGGCGAAGCTTTCCTCGCGTGTCTTCTTCGACGAACTCACGCCGCTCCACCCCGACGAGCGGATCGTGATGGAGACCACGGCCGAGGAGCTCTCCACCCGTGTGATCGACCTGATCGTGCCGATCGGCTTCGGCCAGCGCGGCCTGATCGTGAGCCCGCCCCGGGCCGGCAAGACGATCCTCATGCAAAATATGGCCCGCGCCGTCATCGCCAACTATCCCGAGGCCTACGTCTTCATGCTGCTCATCGACGAGCGGCCCGAGGAGGTCACCGACATGGAGCGGCAGGTGAAGGGCCCTTCGTGCGAGGTGATCAGTTCCACGTTCGACGAAAATGCCAGCCGCCACGTGCAGGTGGCCGACATGGTGATCGAGAAGGCGAAGCGGCTCGTGGAATACGGCCGCGACGTGGTGATCTTTCTGGATTCCATCACCCGGCTCGCCCGCGCCTGGAACTCCGAGGTGCCGAACTCCGGCAAGATTCTCTCCGGCGGCGTCGATTCCAACGCCCTCCAGCGGCCGAAGCGGTTCTTCGGCAGCGCCCGCAAGGTGGAGCAGGGGGGATCGCTCACGATCATCGCCACGGCGCTGGTCGACACCGGCAGCAAGATGGACGACGTGATCTTCGAGGAGTTCAAGGGCACCGGCAATCTCGAGATCGTGCTCGACCGGCGGCTCGTCGACAAACGGATCTACCCGGCCATCGACATCAACCGCTCCGGCACCCGTCGCGAGGAGATGCTGCTCGAGCCGGATGAATACCGCCGCACCTGCACGCTCAGGCGCGTGCTCGGCGAGATGAGCCCCACCGACGCGATGGAGCTCCTGCTCAACCGGCTGGCGAAGACCAAGTCGAACAGCGAGTTCCTCATGAGCCTGAAGTCGTAGGCGGGGCATGAGCGACAAGCAGGCGGGCACGATCTTTCATGGACGCGGCGACTTCGGCGGCGCCGATCCGCGGCAGCCGCTCCGCGTGGCGATCGTCGTCTCACGCTACAACGACTCGATCACCCGGCGGCTGCTCGACGCGGCCGTCTCACGGTTCGTCGCGGCAGGCCTGCCCCCCGCCAGCATCGACGTCGCCTGGGTGCCGGGCTCCTTCGAGATTCCGCTCGCGGCCGACCGCATGGCGGCGAGCGGCTGCTATGCCGCGGTGCTCTGCCTCGGCGCGATCATCAAAGGTGAGACGTCGCACGACCGCCACATCGCCAGCGCCGTCGGTCACGGGATTGAGCAATCCGCGCGGGCCCACGGGATCCCGGTGGTCTTCGGCGTGCTCACCTGCGACACGCTCGCCCAGGCGCTCGCCCGCGCGGGCGGCTCCGCCGGCAACAAGGGGGAGGAGTGCGCGGCGGCCGCGATCGAGATGATCTCCCTGCTCGCCCAACTGCCGCCGCGGAGCAGCGAATCATGAGCACCCCGCGCCGCAGCCGGGCCCGCGAGATCGCCCTGCAGGCGCTCTACCGGCTCGACATGAACCCCGCCACCACCGACGATGAGATCGCACCGTTCATCGCCGGTCGCCTGCACGGCGGACCGCTCGTGGCGTTTGCCGAGTCGCTCGTGCGCGGTGTGCGCGACCACCGTGCCGAGCTCGACGCCCTCCTCAATGCCCGCGCGACAAATTGGCGGGTGGCGCGAATGCCGGCGACCGACCGGGCGATCCTGCGGGTCGCCGCCTATGAGATCCTGCATACGGGCACCCCCGGCCCGGTCGCCGTCAACGAGGCGATCGAACTGGCCAAGCGTTACGGCACCGACGGCTCGGCGGCGTTCGTCGCCGGCGTGCTCGGCGGCCTGCTCGCCGACCGAGCCGCTGCCACCACCGGCTGACCGGAGCTTCCGCCCCATGGCCATGTTTTCGTTCGGTCGCAAGGAGCCACAGCCGGATCCGGCTGCCGCCCCATCCGGCGAGGCCACGCCGAAAAAGAGCCTGTTCGATCGGCTCAAGTCGGGCCTCGCCAAGACCGCGCAGGTGCTCTCGACCGACGTCCGCGACCTCTTCAAGCGAGAGGGCCGCCTCGTCGACGACGCCTTCCTCGAAGAACTTCGCGCAGCGCTCATCCGCACCGACATGGGGCCGAATGCGGCGGAGGCGATCGTTGTCGATGTGAAGAACCGCCTGCGTGCCCGCGTGGTCGAGCCGGAGATCGTCGTCGATTCGATCAAGACCCAGCTCCTCGCGCGGCTCGCCGAGAAGTCGGCCGCGATCGCCACCGCAGCCGCCGGCCCGACCGTGATCCTCGTCACAGGCGTCAACGGTTCGGGCAAGACGACGTCGATCGCCAAGCTCGCAAATCGGTTCGTGAAGGATGGAAAGCGTGTCGTGCTCGGCGCCGGCGACACGTTCCGGGCCGCGGCCGTCGAGCAGCTCGCGATGTGGGCCGGCCGCATCGGGGCCGAGATCATCCGGGGCGATGCCGGCAGCGACCCCGCGAGCGTGGCCCACCGCGCCGTCGCCCGCGCCCTCGAGGGAAATTTCGACGTCTGCATCATCGACACGGCCGGCCGGCTGCAGACGCAGGCCAACCTCATGCAGGAACTCTCCAAGATCCGCCGCGTCATCGCCAAGCAGATTCCGGACGCGCCCCACGAAACGCTCTTGGTGATCGACGCCACGGCGGGCCAAAACGCCCTCTCGCAGGCGAAGGGCTTCAAGGAGGCGGCCGGATGCACCGGCATCGTGCTGGCCAAGCTCGATGGCTCGGCCCGCGGCGGCGTGATCGTGCCGGTGGCGGAGCAGTTTGGCCTGCCGGTGAAGGTCGTGGGGCTCGGCGAGGCGGCCGACGATCTGGAGCCGTTCGACCCCGCGCAGTTCGTCGCGGCCCTGCTCGAGGGCGCACTCACTGCCTGACCGGCAGAGTCTGCCAGGCCTGCTGGTCCGGTCAGCAAAACCCTGCGGCCGCGGCTCCGATGGCGGCAGTTTCGCTTTCGCGCGGCCCGATACCCGGTACCGGGGGAATGGTCGTTGGAGCGCGTCCTGGCGGAACGGCTCTCGATCAATGCACCCCCAAACGCCACGCAGCCCGCGAGGAAAGCGGGCCGCAAAACACCAAGGGGATTGGGGACCATGAAGAAGATACCGTTCCGCCTGCCGCTGTCGCTGACCGCGGCGCTGCTCATGACAGCGGTTGCGGCCGACCAGGCCGTGGCCCAAACAGGCACCGTGCCCGTCGTGCCGAACGTCCCGCAGGAGGAGGCCTACGAACTGCGTGGCCTGCCGCCGCAGGAAGCCGCCCAGGAAGCCTCGGCCGAGGAAGGCCCGAACCGCTACCTCGAGACGGAGTTCCTCACGAATCGCGGCATCAAGACCTACGGCTGGATCAATGCCGGCATCGGCGCCAACAACTGGGCGAGCCCGTTCAACGGCCCGATCACGTTCAATGATCGCAACTGGCAGGGCCAGATGAACCAACTCTACCTCGTCAACGAGAAACTGGTCGACACGACGAACGGTCTCGATTGGGGTGGTCGCGTCGACCTCCTCTACGGCACCGACTACATCTACACGACGGCCCGCGGCTTCGACGGGTTCCTCGCGAACCAGGCCAATGGCAGCGGCGTCGTCGGGGCACCGTCATGGGCGTCGAGCAAGGATTACGGCCTCGCGATGCCGCAGCTCTACGGCGAACTCGGCTATGGCAATCACGTCGTGAAAGCGGGCCACTTCTACACGATCATCGGGTATGAAGTGGTGCCGGCGATCGGCAACTTCTTCTACACGCACGCCTACACGATGCAGTATGGCGAGCCGTTCACCCACACCGGCATTCTCGACACCTGGACGCCCAACGACCAGTTGACCGTGTATGCCGGAATCACCAACGGCTGGGATAACTTCAGCGATCCCATTAACAGCCAGGGCATCCTGAATCCCGGCTACATCAACGCCAACAGCAACGCGGCGTTTCTGGGCGGTGTGTCGTTCAAGAACAGCGACCAGACGCAGGCGTTCACGTCGACGGTGTCGAGCGGCAATGAGCCGGTCGCCTTCATCGGCGCCCCGGTGAATGTCGGCAACCGTTCGATCTGGAGCAACGTCTACACGAACGAGCTCAGCGACAAGGTCACCTACGTGTTCCAGAACGACAACGGCTGGCAGTTCAACGCCAATACCGGCCTGCAGAACCAGGGGCAGCTGGCCGGCTTGGCCCAGTGGTACGGCATCAACCAGTATCTGTTCTACAACGTCAGCGACACGCTGGTGGCCGGCATGCGGTTCGAGTGGTTCCGCGACAACAACGGCTATCGAGTGTTTGCCCCGATCCGCAACGGCTGGGTCGGTGGCCCGGCCCAAGGCGGCTTCCAGGGCAACTTCTTCCAGGCCACGTGGGGCCTGAACTGGAAGCCCACCCGCAACTGGATCATCCGTCCCGAGTTGCGGTATGACTGGTACTCGCCGGACAACATGGCGGGCGCCCGTGCCGGCACCGCGCCGCTGCCCTTCGGCCCGAACTTCGGCCGGATCGCCAACGGCGGCAGCGAGTACGGCCAGCTCTACGGCGGCTGCGACGCGATCTGGCAGTTCTAATTTCACGGCGGCGGAGCCATCCATGGCCTCCGCCGCCTTGGAATGGGTTAAGAGCAAATAAGCGGGGCCCACCGAAACCGGTGGGCCCCGCCGCTTTTCACCCATGCGATCCACCCCCCTCCCGGTAGGACAGGCTTCAGCCTGTCACAGGCGCCCTTCGGCCTTCTTTTTTCCCAACAGAGGGGTGCCCAAACGTGCCCTAAGTCCTTGCGCCTTGATTGGCTTGGGATGAATAGGAAAAACGCACAATCTGCGCAATCTCCCTAGATTTACAGATTCTTCCGGGACCGCTAGCCTTTTCCTCGTTGATTCACGGACAGAACTCTCTTGGAAACCACCGCCCTCGCCCGATGAAAGATGAGGGTGGTGAGCAAGGAGGCAAAAGACGATGCGTTTAACGCAGGCACTGGTCTCGATTCATGGCAGACGGCCGCTTCATGCTGGCTCTACCCGGCGGCGTTTCCTGCGGCTGGGAGCGATGTTTACCCTGGTCATCGGCATCGCCTCGGCCTGCCAGACGGCTGCGGCCCTGGAGAACTGGCTCACCGGCTATGACGATGCCCTGGCCACGGCCGAGCGTACGGGCCGCCCGGTTCTTGCCCTCTTCACTGGCAGCGACTGGTGCCCCCACTGCAAGACCCTTGAAAACAACGTGTTTTCGACCGACACGTTTCGGGAGTGGGCCGATTCGAACGTCGTCCTGCTCATGATCGACCTGCCGCAAAACGGCATTTCCCAGGCCGTCCGCAGCGAACGGTCGCAGGTCTGCATCAAATATGGCGTCCGGACGTTTCCGAGCGTCCTGCTCCTTGCCGCCGATGGCGAGAAACTCGCCGCCCAGGCCGGTTACACCGGCCAGTCGGCCGATGTCTGGCTGGCCCAGATGGCCGGCCACATGCCTTCCCCGAAGGTGGCGTCGGTTCATACCCAGCAGGCCGTTCCCCAGCAGTCGATGCCGAATGCCGTGAAAAAGGCCGACAAGGTCCACGAATCCCTCGACCAGGCCGTGGAAACGGCCCGGGGCGTGAGGCGGCCGATCCTGCTCGTCGTGGCCCGGCCCGGCGACAATACGGCCAAGAGCCACACCGATTCGCTGATCAATGACCCGGAATTCGAGTCGTTTGCCCGGGAAAACTTCGTCGTAGCCCAGGTGGCCCCGACCGCCCCGAGCGGGTCGCCCACGGCTCAGTCGCTCGACAACCTTCTCGGTGGCGTGGAACTGCCGCCGGAATCGGTCGAACTGATCGTGACCGACGACGGCCAGACGCCGCTTTTCAGCCAGTCGGGCACCCAGTCCCCGGCGCGAATTGTGAACGGCCTCCGCCGCTTTCTCGCCGCCCGCCAGGCCGCCCGCATCGGCGACTCGGCCAGGCGGTAGGACAGGCTTCAGCCTGTCGTGTAACAGACTCAAGTCCGTCCTACCGCGACTCGGTTCCGGTGCGGAAGCGCGATGCTTCGGCGTTGAGCTCCGAGATCGAGCGGCGGAGCTCGTCGAGGGTCGACGTGAAGACCGCCATCGAGGCGGCCGATTCGCCGGCCCCGGCCCGCAGCGATTCCATGGCGTCGCGGATCTGCCGGGCGCCCTGCGACTGCGATTGCATCCCTTCGTGGACGTGCTCGAGCGACCTGGTCACCGACTGCACCGGCTCGATGATCCGGCCGAGCTTCTCGCTCACGTCGGCGACCTCGGAGATCCGCTGGCTCACCTCGTTGCGAAACCGGTCCATCTCCATCGTGCCGCTCGACACGGCCGCCTGCATGTCGCGGACCATCCGCTCGATGTCTTGCGTGGCCAGCGCCGTCTGATCGGCTAGCCGACGGATTTCCTGGGCCACGATCCGGAAGCCGCGGCCCGACTCCCCCGCCTTCTCCGCCTCGATCGTGGCGTTTACGGAAAGCAGGTTGGTCTGGTCGGCCACCTTGGCGATCGTGGTGACCACCGACGTTATGCCGCTGGCCCGCTGGCTGATCGTCGAGAGCTTGCGGGTGAAGGCATTCATCGCCTCGTCGAGGTGCTGCATCGAGGCCGTCATGCTCTCGAGCCCGCCGCGGCCCTCGTCGGCCACCCGCGCGGCCTCGCGGGCCGCCTCGGTCACCTCGCTCGTGGCCCCGAGCAGCTGCTCGCTCGTGGCGGAGATCTCGGAGACGGCCGAGGAGATCTCCGTGGCCGAGCCGCTGAAGTCGCGCACGGCACGGTCCTGGCGTGACAGGGCTCCGGCCGCCTCTTCCTCCACGGTCGAGAGCCTCACGCCCGCCGCCTGGATCCGGCCGATCAGGCCGCCGAGCGAATGGCTCATCCGACCGAAGGCTCCGAGAAGCCGGCCCACCTCGTCATCGCCCCCGGCGGGCACCTCGCCACTGAGATCCCCCTCCGCGATCGCCTCTGCGACCTCGAGCGACTGCCGCACCGGATTGGCGATCGACCGCGCCAGCCAGAGCGCCGCGAGCACGCCGGGCAGGCCGACGACGATCGACGAGGCGAGGGCGCCGGCTGCCTGCCACCAGAGCACGTCGCGGCTCGACTGCGTGGAGATCGTGACGAGGACGGCGCCCGCGGGGCGGCCGTCCGCCTGCTTGACCGGCGCGGCGACGCGATAGAAGCCGCTCTCGAACCGTCCGACGGGCCCGTTGCCGGCGATGCAATCGCGGACGATCGCCGCATCGCGCGGCACCAGCGGCAGATCGGCGTCGGAGGCGCTGCCGCGGTCGTCGATCCGCCGGGTGACGAACGGCGTCAGCTGCGCATCGAGGATCCGCACCTCGCGCACTTCCCCCGCCACGAGTTCGTTCACCAGCCGCCGCAGGCCGAGGTTGCGATAGAGCCTGTCGAGAAACGTTGCCTCCATGCCGACCTGCACGATCCGCGGTTTGTCGACGCCGCCGACGCCCGCGTATTTGAAGACGCGGCTGTCGATCTCCCGCGTGCGGGATTCCTGGATCACGACCGGCACGTCGCCGCCGAGCAGCTTGTGGAAGACGTGCGCCTGCGGCTGCTTGGCCGGGTCGGGGGAAAACGTGAAGTCGATGTCGCCGGCCTGCTGCGTGATGCGGCCCGTGGAATCGGTCGCGAAGATCTCGTCGATCACCGTCTGTTCGACGACCTGGCGAAAGCGATCCTTGAGTTCGGCCGCCGACACGCCGGCCTTCTCGGCCACCGCCACGAGCTGCGCGACGAGCGCGGCCTGCGCCTGCATCTGCCGCCCGATCTCCTCCTCGACCTGCAGCGGCACCTCCTGCGCGAAGGCCACCGCGCGGGCGAGCGATTCGGCGACGCTGTCACCGCCGGCCTGCGCCTGCTGCAAGACCGCCCGCCGCGCGGCGAAGGTCTGCAGGAGCGTGTTGACCGCGATGGCGGCGAGCACGAGCAGCGTGGCGATGAGGGCGATTCTGGATCGCAGCGACATGCGATGGCTCCGAGGAGACAGTGGGGACGTCCTCGGCAAAACTAGTGCGCCACCGCGGCCGACGCCAATCGGCCGCTACCGGGAGGGAAACAGTCTCGTCACAACCGCTTCCACCGGCACCACCGGCGCCGCAGCCGCCTGGATCGTGGCCTTGCGGTAGTTGTCGGCCAGGGCGCAGCCGCCGATCGGCATCAGGGCGAAGACCGGGGCTGCGAGCCACGGTATCCAGACCGCCGCGCCGCCCGCCTGCCGACCTGCCGCCTTCCGGCGGCCGCGCGCCTCTTCAACGGCTTTCTGCCTGCATTCCACCGCCATACGGCATCGCTCCTGAGCCACGCGTCCCGCCGCCGGAAGCCCCGGTCGGCGGCCAGACGGATACAGGCGCGGCAGGCCGCGAATCAATCCGAAATGGCCGGCCCACAAAACCCGCCGTTCAGCGGCGTTTCGTAGACCGCCTCGTCCCGAACGGGTCAACCCTGGACGAGGCGAGCGGGTCGGCGGAAGCTTGAGGAGCATTTGGCCCGAGTCCTCGAGGGCCACCGCGACGAAACTTCTGCCGCCCGCGAGCCGGCGGCGCTTGCAAGGGCACTGGCCGAGGCGGGACTTGAACCCGCACGGAGATATCTCTCCCCGGGATTTTAAGTCCCGTGACAAATCTGTTTTGCGGCTGAAACCGGGTATTTTTTAGGCAAACCGACTTGTCAGCCGACCGTTTTTGCCTAAACTTTTGCCTAACTCGGAACCTTCTTTTTGAGAGAAAATCATGCCTGCGAAACCGTTGATGAGTTGGGAGGGTGCTCCGCAGTTCCGGTGGAGAAAAAGGGTGAACGGCGTACCCCTTTCCGTCTCGTGCAAGCACCTTGGAC
>JBKDMX010000102.1:0-41155 GCA_046343855.1 Planctomycetia bacterium | reverse complement strand
GCCGGCGTATGCCGCCAAGCGCAGCCAGGATGGCGAAGCGCAGGCGGCATCCGAGCGAGCGGAGGGCATGGATGCCCGAAGCGAGCGTCCGGCGACGGGGTACGGGTCACCCGAAGCCGGACCATCAGTGCTAACGCCCACTCCTAGCGCCGCGGCTTGAGCACGACGGCGGCCAGGGGGGGCAGGGCGAGGGAGAGGCACTGCTCGCGGCCGTGGTGCGGCTCGGCGAGCGTGTGGAGGCCGCCCGAGTTGCCGACGTTGCCGCCGCCGTAAAACGTCGAATCGCTGTTGAAGATCTCGTCGTAGACGCCCGCCTGCGGCACGCCCACCCGGTAGCCCGTGCGTGGCACCGGCGTGAAGTTGCAGCAGACGACGAGGAAGTCTTCAGGGTTGGCAGCGCGGCGGACGAAGACGAGCACGCTATCCTGCCAGTTGTGGCAGTCGACCCATTCGAAGCCGCGGCCCTCGAAGTCGAGCTCGTGCAGGGCCGGCTCGCGGCGGACGAGGTGGTTCAGGTCGGCGACGGCCTTCGAGAGCCCGCGGTGCGATTCGTATTGGCAGAGGTGCCACTGCAGGCTCTCGTCGAAGTTCCATTCGTTCCACTGGCCGAATTCGCCGCCCATGAAGAGCAGCTTCTTGCCCGGGTGGCACCACATGTAGGCGTAGAGCAGCCGCAGGTTCGCGAACTTCTGCCAGAGGTCGCCCGGCATCTGATCGAGGAGCGAGCCCTTGCCGTGCACGACTTCGTCGTGCGAGAAGGGCAGCACGAAGTTTTCGTGGAAGGCGTAGATGAGGCTGAAGGTCAGCTCGTCGTGATGGTATTTGCGGTGGATGGGATCGTGCCGCATGTACCGCAGCGTGTCGTTCATCCAGCCCATGTTCCACTTGAGGCTGAAGCCGAGGCCGCCCACGTAGGTGGGCCGCGAGACGCCGGGCCAGGCGGTCGATTCCTCGGCGATCGTGAGCACGCCGGGATGGTGGTGGTGCACCTGGATGTTGAACTGCTTGATCAGCTCGATTGCCTCGAGGTTTTCGCGGCCCCCGAAGCAGTTGGGGGTCCACTCGCCGTCCTTGCGGCTGTAGTCGAGATAGAGCATCGAGGCCACGGCATCGACCCGCAGGCCGTCGACGTGGTAGCGATCGAGCCAGAAGAGGGCGCTCGAGACCAGGAAGTTGGCCACCTCGTTGCGGCCGTAGTTGTAGATCAGCGTGCCCCAGTCGGGGTGCTCCCCCTTCCGCGGATCCTCGTGCTCGTAGAGCGCGGTGCCGTCGAACCGCCGCAGGCCGTGGCCGTCCTTCGGGAAGTGGGCCGGCACCCAGTCGATGATCACGCCGACGCCCGCGCGGTGGAGCGCGTCGATGAGCGACATGAGCTCCTGCGGCGTGCCGAATCGGCTCGTGGCCGCGAACATGCCGATCGTCTGGTAGCCCCAGCTCGCCGAGAGCGGATGCTCCGTAGGGGGCAGGAACTCGACATGGGTGAATCCCATCTCCACGCAGTAGGGGACGAGCTCGCGCTCGAGCTCGGCATAGGAGAGCCAGCGGGTGGGCGCGTCGCCCGGCCGCCGCCAGCTGCCGAGGTGCACCTCGTAGACGCTGAGCGGCGCGGAGAGGCTGTTGCGGGCGGCGCGGGTGGCCATCCACTCGCCGTCGCGCCACTGGTAGGCCTGCAGATCCACCACGCGGGAGGCGGTCCGCGGCGGCACTTCGGCGCCGAAGCCGTAGGGATCCGACCGATCGGAGTGGGTGCCGTGGTGATGCACGCGATACTTGTAGTTGTCACCGGCCCGCACGCCCGGGATGAAGAGCTCCCAGATGCCCGACGGCACCCGCTTGTGCATCTGGTGCACGCGGCCGTCCCAGCCGTTGAAATCGCCGACCACGCTCACCGCGTCGGCATTCGGAGCCCAGACGGCGAAATTGACGCCGGCGACCCCGTCGATCGCATGGAGCTGCGCGCCGAGCTTCTCGTAACTCCGCCAGTGGCGGCCTTCCCCCAACAGGTGGAGATCGTAGTCGGTCAGCATGGCGGAAAACGCATAGGGGTCGTGGTGGTCGTGGTGGCCGCCGGACGTGGATTCCACGCGGATCGCGTAGGGAGCGGCGCCGTCGTATCGCATCGGCGCCTCGACGACCGCCTCGTAGATGCCGGCTGGGTGGGTGCGCCGCATCGGCCGGCTCGTCCGCAGGCCCGAGGCGTCGTCGTAGACGACCCACGCGCGGCTGGCCTGCGGGAGAAATGCGCGAACGTGCTGCGTGAGCGTGTTACGGGCCTGATTCCGTGCAACCGGCCGCGGACCGAGGAGCCTGCCCGGCGCGCCATGACGGCCCGAGAGCAACGCCGACCACTCGCCCGTGTTGGCGGGCCATTCCTCGCGGTGCGGCATCGGCGCAGATCCCTCCCCTGGGCCTCGTATCGACCGGCGCGGGCCTCGGGGTGGAGCGGCAGCGGGAACATCGTGCCACATGGTATCGTGCCGCCGGAACGGCTGCGCAAGCCGGCCGACCCTGCCGGTTACACAGTCCGTGCGGGTGGCGAAGAGACAAGGAGCGGCGGATGGGATTCGAGCGGTTTTGCCCGGTGGAACGCCGGCTGGAGATCCGAGGCATGCCCATCGGCATCTGGCGGCCGCCCGACATGGAGTCGCTGATCGACCTGGCCGCCTTCGAGGCCGACGAACGGATTCCCTACTGGGCCGATGTCTGGGAATCGGCGATCGTGCTGGCCGAGGAGATCGCCGCACTCGATGGCCGCGGCCGCACGCTCCTCGAACTCGGCTGCGGCCTCGGCCTGCCGGCGCTCGTCGCGGCGCGATCGGGATTCGCCGTGACCGCCACCGACTACGAAGAACCGGCGCTCGAGGGCGTGCGCTACAACGCCGCGAAAAACGGCCTCGAGGGCATCGACGCCCGCGTGCTCGACTGGCGCAACGTCCCGCCCGACATCGGCCTCTTCGACATCGTGGTCGCCGCCGACGTCCTCTACGAGCCGCACCACTCCGCGGCGCTCGCGGCCGTGATCACCCGTACGCTCGCGCCCGCAGGCCTCGCCCTCGTGGCCGATCCTTGCCGCACCCGCGCGGCCGGCTTCGCCGACGCCTGCCGCGCATCGGGCCTTGGCGTCGTCAAGACGAAGGCCCGCCGGCCGCATGGTGCGACCGACGGGCCCGCAGTCGAGATCTACAACATCCGGCATCCGGCCTGACGAGTCGCCGGCTCAGAATAACGCCGCCGGCTCGCGGGCGGCAAAAGTTTCCTCGCTGCGGCCGCGGCGGCCACACGCTCGTCAAGCTTTCGCCGACCCGCTCGCCTCCATCACTCACTCGCCCTACAGCAGTCTTTACATCACCCTCGAGGTAGGCGAAGGGATCGGCTGAAGCTCGACGAGCGTTAGGAACTTTCGACCTTCTGGGGAAGGAAGCTCCGTAGGTCGTGAAAGGAGACTGGCCTGGCCGGCCCGAGGCCGGAAGTTCTCCGCGAGAAGACTTCTGCCGTCCCTTCGCCGGCGCAGCGCTATGCGACCAATCGCATCTCGGGCACTTCGCCCGTGATGCCCATCACGAATTCCTCGAAGATCTTCACGTCGAGCGCCGAGGCGCTCTCGGCTTCGGGGTGGAACTGCGTGCCGATCGCCGTCCAGCCCTCCACCGCGCTCTCGATCGCCTCGATCACGCCGTCCGGCGCGCGGGCCGTCACCTTGAAGCTCGACGCCACGTCGTCGATCGCCATGTGGTGCATGCTGTTGACGCGGATTTCGCCGTCGCCATAGACCCGCTCCATGGCCGAGCCCCGCTCGACGAGAAGGGCATGGCGGTGGGCCTGGTCGATCGGATCCTTGTGGGGGATCGCCTTCGGCAGGTCTTCGGGGATGTGCAGGAAGAGCGTGCCCCCTTCGGTGATGTTGAGCAGCTGCATGCCGGCGCCGATCGCCAGCACCGGCATCTGGCGGGCACAGATGTGCTTGGCGAGCATGCGGTCGAAGTCCTCGCGGCGGGTGTCCATTGGCCGCACGGCGGGGTGGGGCATGTAGCCGTCGCGACGGGGATCGAGATCGGCGCCGCCCACGAGCACGACTCCGTCGAGCAGGTCGAGCAGTCGCACGACGTCGTCTTCGTCGGCGAGCGGGGGGAGGATCACCGGAATACCGCCGGAGGCGGTGATGCCGTCGTAGTAGCCGGCGGCGACGAACGAGAGCGCCGCATGCTCCTTGCGAGTGGAACGGTAGTCGGTGTTGATGCCGATGAGCGGCTTGGCAGCCATGAAAATCCTCCCTGACGCGTATCGAACCGGCATCCATGCCGGCCATCCGCGGGCGAAGGTACCGGCGGAATGACGCAAGGCAAGCATTTTTCTGATTTTGTGGTCGGATCGCGCCCGACCCCCAAGATCAAGTGCTAGCACGCCCGGTGCTAGCAGTTTTGCACCGGGCGTGACGCCGGCTCGCGGGCGGCAAAAGTCGTCTCGCGGTGGCCCTCGAAGACTCGGTCCAAATGCTCGACGAGCTTCCGCCGCCCCGCTCGCCTCCCCGTGTAGACCGCTTGCAGAGCAAGCGGTCTCCTTCGTCAGGCCGCGATCCACACGGCGCCTTTGAAACTGCGCAGCCACGTGAGCTGCCGCTTGGCGAGCTGTCGCGTGCGCTGCTTCGTGAGGCGGATCGCCTCCGCCAGTGGAAGCCGGCCCGCGAGCAGATCGAGGCACTCGGCGTAGCCCGCTGCCTGACGGGCCGTGGGGCCGAGGCCACCGGGCGATTCAGCAGCACGGCGGACCTCGTCGACCAGGCCGGAGGCGAACATCAGATCGACGCGGCGATCGATCCGGTCGGCGAGCAGGCGACGCGGAAGATCCACGATCATCATCCGGCTCTCGAAGACGGGATCGGGAGCAGGGGCGAAGGCTGCGCTCAACGGGCGGCCGGTTGCATGGGCGACCTCGAGGGCGCGGACGATCCGCTTCACGTCGTTGGGATGAATCCGCGCGGCGGCGGCGGGATCGATCGTCGCCAGCCGCTGGTGGACCGCGGTCGAGCCACGGGCGTCGATCTCCTCGAGCAGTTCGCGGCGAAACGCGGGATCGTCGGCCGGCAGCGGGGCGAGGCCGTCGCGGAGGGCCCGCAGGTAGAGCGGCGTGCCGCCGACGAAGAGCACGCGCCGGCCGCGGCCGCGGATCGCCTCGACGGCCCTTGCCGAGTCGGCAAGCCAGCGGGCCACGCTGTAGTGCTCGTTCGGAGGCACGACGTCGATCAGATGATGCTGCACCCGGGCCTGCTCGCCGGGGGAGGGTTTGGCGGTGCCGATGTCGAGGCCCTGGTACACGGCCATCGAATCGACGCTCACGATCTCGGCATCGAGCCGGTGGGCCAGGTCGAGCGCCAGGGCCGTTTTTCCGGCCGCCGTGGGGCCGGAGAGGATCCAGCAGTCGCCCGCGAGCCGCGGGGCGAGGGGGCGGGCTGCATCGCCGGCAGGGCATGCTACAGTTGAGGACTCCGCCGGACGGGCCGGTGGGAAGGATTCGCGGTGCGGGCCGTCTGGAGCCATTGGTGCGTCTGATGCGTCGATTCGGTGAAGCCCTCGAAAGCCTCGAACGCGTCGTCGCGTTGCGGAAGGGGGGCGATGCGAATCGATCCTACACCAGCCGGCTCCTTGCCGGCGGCGTGCCCACGATCGGCGGCAAGGTGACGGAGGAGGCCGGCGAACTGGTGCAGGCGGCGGCAGGTGAGAGCGACGATCGCGTCGTCGCCGAGGCAGCCGATCTCGTCTACCACATGCTCGTGCTTCTTGCCGCCCGTGACCTGCCATTTTCGCGGGTCGAGGATGAGCTCGCCCGCCGCTTCGGCGTCTCCGGGCTCGACGAAAAGGCCTCCCGGGCGCCCAAGACATCCACTGGCGGAGAATCGACGTGAACGTTGCCATAGACCAGACCCGCAAGGAAGAGCTCCTGCGGATCGGCATCCCCAGCAAGGGACGACTCTCGGAGATCGCCTCGCAATTGCTCAACGACGCGGGGCTCTCGTTCCGCCGCACGGAGCGGACGCTCTTCGCCCGCTGCCGCGACATGCCCGTCGAGGTGACATTTCTGCGCACCGACGACATCCCCGTGCTGACGGCCGAGGGCGCGATCGATCTCGGGATCACCGGCGCCGACCTGGTGGCCGAGAGCGGCGCTGAGCTTGTCCACCGCCTCGATCTCGGCGTCGGCTTCTGCAAGCTCGCGCTCTGCGTGGCCGATGATTCCGGCATCCACGATCCCACACGGCTTGCCGGCAAGCGGATTGCCACGAGTTTTCCGCGGATCACGCGGCAGTGGCTCGCCGCTCGCGGCGTCGACGTGCACTTCGTCGATCTCTCGGGGAGCGTCGAGATCATGATCGCGCTCGGTGTGGCCGACGCGATCGTCGACCTCGTCGAGACCGGCAGCACGCTGGCCGCCAACCGCCTGCGGGTGCTCGACGAAATCGGCCGCTACGAGACCGTGCTCGTGCAGAATCGCCGCATCCGTGATCCGGCACTTGCCGACCGCATCGTCCGCCGCCTCGAGGGCATCGTGATCGCCCGCAGTTGGTCGCTGCTGGAATACAACGTGCCACGCGGCCGTCTCGCCGACGCCGAGAAGATCACGCCGGGGTTCAATTCGCCCACCGTGATGGCGCTCGAGGATCCGGAGTGGTGCGCGGTGCGGGCCATGGTGAGGCGGGGCGAGGTGCACGCCATCATGGAACGGCTCGAGGCCATCGGCGCCTCGGCGGTGATCGAGACGCAGATCACGAACTGCCGCCTGTAGAACGCTTTGCACATTCCGCAATCGACTCGCCCAACCCGGCCCGGGGCTGCCTGTACCCCGGCTCTCCGGACGCTCGCTTCGGGCATCCATGCCCTCCGCTCGCTCGATGCTGACTGCGCTCCCGGCATCCTGCCTCCGCTTGTCAGCAACGCCGGCGAGCGGGGCACAGGCAGCCCCGGTCCTCCGCATATTTCGATATAAACCGTGGAAGCCGGCGTGGGCGAGTTGGGGCCAGACAGGCTGAAGCCTGTCCTACCGTGCAACGCCGTGGATCGCGTGGCCTGCGCAGAGGGTGGCGAGCACCTGGGTGTCGGGGGCGAGTGCGGCTTCGTGTGGGTCTGCGGCGGTTCGGGCGGGGCGGAGGATCACGAGGTCGGCGGGACGGCCGACGGCCAGGCGGCCGGCGCGATCCTCGAAGCCGAGTGCCCAGGCGGCCTCGATCGTGGCCATGAGGAGTGCTTCGGCTGGGCTCGCTAGGCCGGCAGCGACGAGCGTGCGGCATTCGGCGAGCACCGAGAGATCCGGATTCGACGCGCGGCTGTCGGTGCCGAGCGCGACCCGCAGGCCCGCGGCACGAAACGCGGCCAGCCGGGGCAGGCCTCCGGAGAGCGCCCTCGTTGTGCGCGGGCAGATCACGACGGCAAGTCGGTCGCGGTGCCGGCTGAGCCGGGCGAGCGCGGCCTGGTTGTCGGGCAGATGGGTGCCGTGCACGACGATTCCGCGCGGCGCCTTCGCCAACAACGTGATCCAGTCGGCCGCAGCAAGCAGACGCGGCGGACGATCGGGCTGCCATGCGCCGAGCGATTCGAGCACCGTGCGGAAGCGGCCGCCGCCCGAGGCGACGAGCTCCGCCTCCTCGCGGCTCTCCGCGATATGCATCGCGACGGGCAGGCCACTGGCGACGGCGACCTCGATCAGCTTTCGCCCGAGCGCCGCGGCAACGGAATAGGGGGCGTGGGGCGAGACGCCCACCGGCACGCCGGCCGCACCGAGCCGGTCGAGATCGCGGACCACCGCGCGGCAGGCGGTCGCGGCGGTGTCGGCGGAGAGGCCGAGCCCTTCGCGGTAGACGCGAACCCGTGGCCCGGGCTGGGCGTAGGCGGCGAGCGGCGCGGCCGTCGCGATCTCGCCGATCGCGGTCACGCCGGCCGCGGCGCTTTCGGCGAGGCCGGCGCCGATCGCATGGTGCACCCGCTCCGCGTCAGGACTCGCCTCCGCGGGCCTGCTACGCCGCAGCGCGACGACGCGCTCGATCCATGCCGGCAAACCACCTGCGGGATCGAGCGGCGTGGTGCGATCAGAAAACTCGAGGTGCGTGTGGGCGTTGACGAGCCCCGGCAGGATGATTGCGTCGCCGAGATCGTGGACGGGCCCGGGCGGCTCGCGGCGGCCGATTGCCGCGATGCGGCCGCGCACGATCCGGATCCAGCCACCCTTTATCGGCGCGGCCCCGATGGGCACGAGCCAGCTGGCCCGCAGCGTGACCGGCGGCTCGGCGGCGCGGGTCACGGTGACGTCGAGGCGACGGGCAGTGGAATGGCCCGGGCGGCCATGCGGGCTGAGTCGGCCGCCGACGGCTCGTCCTCGAAGATTTCGTAAAACACGTTGCGGCGCCGCGGCGTCCAGCCGAGCTGCGAGATGGCCGACCGCATCTGCTCGAGCGTGAGGTGGTGCACCGTGCCGGCGGCGCTCACCACATTTTCCTCGAGCATCAGGCTGCCCATGTCGTTGGCGCCGAAGAGGAGCGCGAGTTGGCCGATTTCGCGGCCCTGCGTCACCCAACTCGATTGGATGTTGGGGAAGTTGTCGAGGTAGAGCCGGGCCACGGCCTGCGTCTTCAGGTATTCGAAGGGGCCCGACGGCGGAATGTCGGCCATCTCGGTGTTGTCGGGCTGGAACGACCAGCAGATGAAGGCCGTGAAGCCGCCGGTCTCGTCCTGCAGTTCGCGAAGCCGGTCGAGGTGCTCGATCCGTTCGGGCAGCGTCTCGATGTGGCCGAACATCATCGTGGCCGTGCTCTTGCCGCCGAGGAGGTGCCACTGCCGATGCACCTCGAGCCAGTCGTCGGTGAGCACCTTGCCGCGGGTCATCGCCGTGCGCACGCGATCGACGAGGATCTCCCCGCCGCCGCCGGGGAGCGAGCCGAGGCCGGCCCGCGCGAGCCGCTCGAGCACCTCGCGGAGCGGCCGCTTTGAGACCTTCGTGAGGTGGTGGATTTCCGGCGGCGAGAAGCCGTGGACGTTGACCTGCGGGAAGCGATCCTTGATGTCGCGGAGAAGGTCTTCATACCATTCGAGCGGCAGCGTCGGATGGAGGCCGCCCTGGAGCAGGATCTGGTCGCCGCCGATCTCAACCGTTTCCTCGATCTTCGCGAGCAAGACGTCGCGGTCGAGGACGTAACCCTCCGCGTGTTTCGGGCTGCGGTAGAAGGCGCAGAAGTCGCAGACGGCCGTGCAGATGTTCGTGTAGTTGATGTTGCGGTCGATGTTGTAGGTGCGATAGGGCTCGGGGTGGAGCCGCTGGGTCACGGCGTGGGCCGCGCGGCCGATCGCGGCGAGCTCGCGGGATTCGAGCAGGCGGACGGCGTCTTCGCCTGAAAGCCGCCGGCCGGCGAGGGTGTCGTCGAGAATGGATCCGATCGTGCGGGGCGAGGTGGATGGCATCGCTTCTTGCTTGGTCGTCGAGGGAGGGGATGGCTTCACGTCGCACCCGCTACCGGGCCGCAGCGAGCGTCCGGGCGACGTCGAGCCCCGATGGGGCCAACTCCAGTGTGACGGCGTGGCCGTAAAAAGCCGAGAGCGCCTCCCGCTCCCGCGGACCGAGGTCGTAGTGGAGGTTGTCGCGGAGGTAGCTCAGGCACTGGGGCACCGTGAGTCCGTGGGCCGCCGCCTCGACCGAGGCGATCGCGGCGAGGTTGGCCTTGCCGGCATTGCGGGCCGCCGCGAGCAGCGGCTCGATCTCCGCGAGGTCGTCGGCCGACACGTCGGCCCGTGCCGCCCAGACGGCAAACACGAACGGCAGGCCCTGCCAACGGCACCACTCGTCGCCGAGATCCCAGACGAGTTGGAAGCTGCCACGATGCGAGCCGATGGCGCGGTCGCCGATCAGGAGCACGGCGTCGGCGCTCGTGTCATCGAGCCCCGCGCCGATCGGCAAGGGCTCGATGGCCGGGCGGATGCCGAACCGTTCCGCGAGCAAGACACGCGCGAGCGTGGCACTCGTCCGCGAGCCCTCGTCCACCGCGAGCCGCGTGACCCGGCCGGGCTGCGTGCGGAAGAAGAGCCGCACGCTCATGACTGGCCCACGACAGCCGATGCAGGCGTCGGAGACGACTCGGTAACCGGCCCCGCGGAAGAGCTCGATCGACGGGATGAGGGCGACGTCGAGTTGGCCGTTGGCAAGACGATCGGCGAGCCGGCTCGGCAGGTCGAACGAGACGTCGAGGCCGAACGCCGCCAGACCGTGCACCAGCGGCTTGGTGTTGAGATACTGCACCGCCCCGACCCGCATGGGTTCGCGACGGATTCCAGACATGGAGAGACGGTTGATCATCACAGAAGGAAACCGCAAACGGGTCCGGCCGCTAACCCCCTGCTCCGGCGGCCAGGCCAGGCCCCGCGCGGCCAGGCCCCGCCTTGGGCGGTCAGGCTAGGGCTCGAGCTGCCGGAAAGCACGTAATCCCAGGACGAGCGGCACGAACGTGGCCAGAAAGCCCAGCGTCACGACCGCTGACAGGCTCGCCAAAAGGCCCTGTGTGCTGCCAGCCCAGGCGAGCCAGTCCCCCCGTGCGAACGCGTCGGCGCCGAAGGCGTGCGTGGCGAGGAAGAGGTGCGTCGGCAGGGCCGCCGTCACGACCACCAGAATGATGAAGAACGAACTGACCACGAGGCTCAGCGTGCCTCCGAAGCCCGACGAGATCTTCGCCGGCGAGGATTCCCGTAGGTCCGGCATCTTCGCGCCAAGTCCCACGGCGATCCCCGAAAGCCCCATGCAGAGCACGACACAGCAGATCTCGTGGATCACGATCGCGCGGCGGGGCAGCCCGAGCATCACGTCACTGAGCAGCACGAGCCCACAGCAGGGCAAAAGCCCGCCCAGAAACGAGAAGAGAAACTTTGACCAGACGATCTGGTCGCGGTGCAGCGGCAGAAGCCCGAGGATCCAAAACCGCCGGCCCTCGAGGCTGATCATCGGAAAGACGAACCGCGTGGTGAATGTGGAAAGGATCAGCCCGACGACCGCAAGGTTGAGAAATCCGATCATCGAGGCATACGCGTTGTTGTAATTGAACGACCGCGCGTTGAAGAAATAGAGCCCGAGCAGCCCGAAGAAGATCACGAACTGCGACCACTGCGAGATGTCACGGCGGAAGAGCCGCAAGTCTTTCACGACGAGCAGCCGCAGCGGACGCCCCGCCGCCGACCCGGCGTTCATCAGCATCTGGTCGAACCAGCCGATCGGCCGCTGCCGCCGGGCCGGCACCTCGCCCACAAGTTCGCTGTATCCCAGCCGGTAGGCCCGCGCGGCCAGCCAGCCTGCCACGAGTTGCAAGAGCATCCCGTTTGCCACGAGCAAGGCGAGGAAGGAGACCGCCTCGCCGAGCGCCGCCCAGGATTCCCCCGGGTTTTTTCCGACGCGGGCGGCCTCGATCAGGCCGCTCGAAAGCCACCAGCTCGGCAGCAGCTTCTGCTCCGTGATCGCCAGGCGGGAGAACGTCTGCTCGAACCAGGCGGCCGACATGCTGTCGGCCTTCACCGAGGAGAGCGACGTCCAGGCCAGCCAGAGCCCCAGTCCGCACATCGTCACGAGGCAGGCCGTGAGCGCGTGCACCCGTAGGCGGGGCATCCAGGCGACCATCGCCATGCAGCAGATGCTGCCGATCGTGGAGGGAATGACGACGAACGACACCATGAAGGGCAGGAGGAGCGCGAAGTAGGTCCAGGGGGAATGCCGCACGACCCCGTAAGCCACGAGCATCGGGCTGCCCAGGAGGATGAAGCCCCAGCTGGCAAACCAGATCGCCTCCTGGAACTTGTGCGCGAAGATCGTCTCCTCACGGACCGGCAACGTCATCAACAGCCGCGCTTCGGGCGAGCAATAGAGGCCGCTGTAGAGCAGGATGCCCGTGGAGAAGACGAGCATGACCATCAGCGACGAGAAGAAAGCGTTGAAGAGGAGCG
Organism: Planctomycetia bacterium; assembly: GCA_046343855.1. Lineage (GTDB taxonomy): Bacteria > Planctomycetota > Planctomycetia > Pirellulales > UBA1268 > RGVT01. The sequence goes on along the minus strand of JBKDMX010000102.1, from coordinate 29,198 downwards.
AGATCACCTCGGCGTGGAGCGAGTCGAGAAACGTGAAGGCCTCGACGAACAGCCCGTAAAGCGATCCCCAGAACATCGCGCTCAGGAGGATCACGAGGCTCAGCCGCAGCCGGGCCGATGAGAGCATCGACCACAGGCTGGACCAGGCCACCTGCGCCCGCAGGCGGAGGAAGAGCCGCGACTCCTCATCGATGGAGAGCAGCCGGCAGGACTGCGCAGTGGAGCCGGTGGGCTGGTCGCTCATGGGGCTCACGGGGGCTCCCCCGACGGGCGGGCCGCCCGCGGATTCGTGAGCTCGAGGTAGAGCTGCTCGAGGCTCGTGGTCTCGATCGCCATTTGCTCGCGAAGTTCCTCCACGGTGCCGAGGAATCGCAGTTGGCCGCGGACCATGATCCCCATGCGGTCGGCCATCTCCTCGGCCATCGCCAGCGTGTGAGTCGACATGAAAACGGTCATGCCCTCGCGGGTGCGGGCGGCGAGCAGATCCTTCACGATCCGCACGCTGCGCGGGTCGAGTCCTACCATCGGCTCGTCGAGCACGAGCACGTCGGGATCGTGCAGCAGCGAGGCGGCGAAGACGAGCCGCTGCCGCATGCCGAGCGAATAGCTCTCGGCGAGGTCGTCGGCAAAGTCGCCGAGCTCGAAGTGCTCGATTTCGGCGGCGATCCGTTTGGTTGCCAGGTGGCGTGGCATGCCGAACATGTCGGCGATGAACCAGAGAAACTCACGGCCCGTGAGCTTCTCGTAGAGCATGGGCTCGTCCGGCACGTAGCCGACGTGCAGGTGGGCGCTCCGGGCATCCTTCACCAGGTCGAAGCCGCTCACCCGCACCGCGCCACGCGATGGCCGCAACAGCCCCACGAGCATCTTGATGGTCGTCGTCTTGCCGGCCCCGTTGGGCCCCAACAGTGCGAAGAGCTCTCCGCGCGGGATGGCGAGCGTGAGGTCGGAGACGGCCGTCTTGGGGCCGTAGGTGCGGGTGACGTGATCGAATTCGATCATGGGAGCGGCTCCGCAGCATCGCCATCGTCGGCCCCGGACACCTGGAAGACGTTGTCGTGGAGCGTTTCGGCCGCCGCGTCGGAGCGACGGAGAAACGTGAGCTGGGCGCCGAGCATCGCGCTTTCCTGCTTGAGCACGCGACCGGATCGATCGACCCAGAGCCGCGTTCGCGGTGGGTGGTGGCTTGACGGATCGTCGCGGTAGCAGACGAGGTTCACCCGCACGAGGTGATCATCCCAGAACATCGTCTCCTCCCCCATGACCTCGGCGTGGAGCACGTCGAGCGCCGATTTTCCGGTCCGCAGGGGGTTGTAGGTCGGCACGGTCCAGCGTCTGCCCTCGAAGAGTCCCGGCAGCGTCGCCTGAGGGGATAGTTCGTCGCCGATCATGATGTGCGAAGGCAGGAAGCGGCTGGTTTCATACCGCATGCCACGGGCTCTGATCACGACCTGCACGTGGCCGTCATCGACCGTGCCGTCGAGAAAGACCTTGTCGTGCGTGCCCGGCAGATCGACGGTCGAGCGGAAGCTCTCCAACTGGCCGGCGGGGCTGATCGCCAGCGCGCCGCGGGCGTCGAAGGAAACTTCGGTGGCTTCCTCGATGGCGGCGCCCACCAGCGGCTTCGCCCAGGCCGGCAGCATCTCGCCAAGCGGCAGCCGGTCGAAGTGCAGCAGGCTCTCGACGGCAAGCGCCCCGTCGTCGGCGCGGCTCGATCGGCTGATGGACCAGCCCAGCGGCTGGTCTTTCCAGAGCACCGTCCAGGCTACCGGGATCAGCCGGTTGTTCGACGCATAGAGCGCCTGGTAGCCGGGAGGCGATCCCGGCAGGAACGAAGGCAGAATCTTGGCGACGACCAGCCAGCTGGTTGTGGCGCACCAGAACACAACGATGAATGCAGCCAGCCACGGTCGTTGCATCGCGAATCCACCGCGCGAGGAGAGCCCCGGGAGCCCCCGAGATGGATCCAGTTTAGCCGATTCCACCGTCGGCAGGGAGCCTTCGGCGGTCCCACGAAATGCTCACGGACGAACGGAATTGCCGGGGGAGGCGTTCCGCCATACACTTTGGTCCCGGGCGGTTGGGCGGCGGTCAAGTCCGTCGCCTCCTCGGGCAGGGCGTGTGTCATGAACTCTCCAGTCTGTTTTCATCAGGGTTGTCCGGTCTGCGGCCGCACGCTGCGGATCCGGGTGACGCTGTTGGGCAAGCGGGTGTATTGCCAGCACTGCCGTGGAGGATTCGTGGCGGTCGATCCCTCGATGGGATCGACGCCACCGTCGGCGGAGCGGGTGCCCGACAGCATGGTCGATGAGCTCATCGAGCGGGCCGAGTGGATGCTGCAGCAGACCGCTTCGACCGACCGCGCTGAAGAAGCCGGTTGGTAGAAAGCTACCGTCCTCGCCAGTCTGCAGTGTCGAGCTTGGCGATGGTCGCGAGCCGCTCCCAGTAGTCGGGAAACGTCTTGCCGACGCAGGCCGGGTCGTTGATTCGCACGCCCGGCGTCAGCAGCCCGGCGAGCGCCAGGCTCATCGCCATGCGGTGATCATCGTACGTGTCGAGAGTCGCCGCGTGCAGGGAGTGCGGATGGATCGTCAGGCCATCGCGGGATTCGTCCACTCGTGCGCCGAGTTTGCGAAGCTCGCGGGCCAGGTCGCCGATCCGGTCGGTCTCCTTGTCGCGGATGTGCGCCACGTTGCGGATCGTCGTGGGGCCGTCGGCAAAGAGCGCCACCACGGCGAGCGTGGGCACTGTGTCGCTGATCGCGTTCATGTCGATGTCGACGCCCCGGGCGGCCCGGCCGCCGACGGTGATCGCGCCGGCGCCTTCTTCGTCCCAGGTGACGTCGCAGCCCATCCGCTCGAGCACGTCGCAGAGGCCCACGTCCCCCTGCATGCTCCGCCGCGAAAGCCCCTCCACCCGCACGCGGCCGCCGGTGATCGCGGCCGCGGCGAAAAAGTAGCTCGCGGCCGAAGCGTCGGGCTCGATCGCATACTCGGTCGCCTGATAGCCGGACGGTGCAATCTGCCAGCCTCCCGTATCCGTCGGCGCGCAGGCCCCGCCGAAGGAGGCCATCACGCGCCGTGTCATCTCGAGGTAGGGGAGCGATACGAGCCGCCCCTCGAATTCGATCCGCATGCCGCGGTCGGTGCAGGGCGCGGCCAGCGCCAGGCCGCTGGCGAATTGGCTCGACGTGTCGCCCCGCACCCGCGCGGTTCCGCCGGCAAGCCCGTGCGAATGGATCGCCACCGGCGGGCAGCCGCCGGGGCTCTCCGCCGTCGCCTCCACACCGAGGTCGCGCAGGGCCTCGACGAGGTCGCCGATCGGCCGCTTTCGCATCCGCGGCGTACCGTCGAGCCGGTAATGGCCATGGCCGAGCGCGCAGACGGCGGAGAGGAAACGGATCGTCGTGCCGCTGGCGGCGCAATCGATCGTCGCCTCTGCCGCCGGAATCCGGCCGGCACAGCCGACCACCTGCATGGTGCCGGCCCGCCAATCGGCCTCGACGTCCAGCCCCAAGGCCGCGAGCCCCGCGGCCATCACGCGGGTGTCCTGGCTGTCGAGCACGCCGCTGAGCCGGCTCGTGCCGCGGGCAAGCGCCGCGCAGATCACGGCCCGGTTGGTGATGCTCTTCGAGCCCGGTGGGCGAATCGAGCCATGGACGGGGTCGGGGCAAAGGGGAATCTCGATCGCGTCTGGCATGGGGGGTGTCGCTGGGTGGCTTGCGTCGGCGGTCGCGGCGTGGAAAGGTACCGATGCCGTTGCGGGCCGAGCGTCCCCACAGAATACCGAGAGATTGAATTCCATGAACGCCGCCGCCGATCTCGCCCGGTATGACTTCGCCGCCCCGCCGCTCGTTCGCTTCGGGGCAGGCCGCATCGGCGAGCTCGGCGAACTGGTGGCGCTCCACGGCCGCGAGGCCTGGCTCGTGGGGGGCGTGCGCAGCTTCGTCAACTCGTCGGCCCGACAGGCCATCGAGCGGAGCCTGATCGCAGCCGGCATCCCCTGGCGGCTCGTGGCCGAATCGGCTGGCGAGCCGACGGTCGATCAGGTGGCGGCGGCGGTTGCCGGGCTTCCTGTCGAGGGCCGCGAGACCGCCGTGGTCGTCGCCATCGGTGGCGGCGCGGCGATCGACCTGGCCAAGGCGGTTGCTGCGCTCGCGACGAATGCCGGCCATCTGCCGCCAGGGCCGACGTCGCCTGAAGCGTTCGATGCGCTCGTGGTCGATCACCTGGAGGGTGTGGGCAGCGGCCGCACGATCAGCCGCTGGCCACTGCCGCTCGTCGCGGTGCCGACGACGGCCGGCACCGGCGCCGAGGCGACCCGCAACGCGGTGATCTCCTGCCCGCGCCGACGGTTCAAGAAGAGCATGCGCAGTCCGATGATGGTACCACGGGCGGCGATCGTCGATCCGGAGCTCACGCTGTCGTGCGACCGTGGCGCGACAGCCGCCTCCGGCACCGACTGCATCACACAGCTGATCGAGGCATTCATCTGCCGGTTCAAGAAGCCACTGCCGCGAGCGCTCGTGCTCGAAAGTCTGCCGCGGGCGGTCGGGGCGCTGCCGCGGGTGCTCCGCGATCCGGCCGATCTCGAGGCGCGGGGGGCGCTGAGCCATGCAGCGCTGCTTTCGGGGTTGGCGCTTGCGAATTCGGGGCTCGGGATGGCGCATGGCGTGGCCGCGGCGCTGGGCGTGGAATGCGCGACGCCGCATGGCGTGGCCTGCGGACTGATGCTGCCGGTCGCGCTCGCCGTCAACGCGGAGGCAGCGCGCGGCGACTTCGCGATCCTCGAGCGGTCGATCGATCCTGATGCACCGGCCGACGACAGGTCAGCCGCCGCGTCCTTCGTCGCGCGGATCACGGATCTGTGCGCGGAGGCCGGGCTGCCGCGACGGCTCTCCGAGGTGGGGCTGGAGCGAAGCCGCCTGCGCTGGCTCGCCGAACACTCCGGCGGCACGAGCATGCGAGGCAATCCTGTCGAGCTTTCCGCGGCCGCGCTCGAGGCAGTGCTCGAGCGGTTTTACTGACCGTCGCGGCCCGGCTCGCCGGCGGCATTCAGTAGCACCGGGTCGTCGAGCAGGGGCAGGAGTTCCGAGGCGTCGGCCCCGCCCCGTTCCGCCAGATGCCAGGCCTCGCGGGCCTTGTCGAGATCAGGCTGCGGCTTCGTGGCCTGGTAGGCGCCGAGATAGAGCTGGTTGGCAGGCTTTCGATCGAACCACTTCGTCACGATCGCCAGCATCAGCTTGGCTGGAAGCCTGGAACGCGGCACCGTCTTGTTCTTGCCGGTGAGCCGATAGATGACTTTCGCGTTGTCGATCTCCACGATGGCCACCCGCTTGCCGTCGATCTCGTATTCCAGTCCGGCGCGGGCTGCATCCAGGGCTTGCTCGCGAAGATCAGCGAACCCCCTGGCGTAGGCGACGAGCGCCTGCCATTGCGCCAGGCGGTCGGCGGCGGCCCTGCCCATGGCCTCGTCACCCGCCTGCCCGAGGGCATCGTCGGCGTCGTCGAATTCATCGTCCTGCAGCGCGGCCAGCGCCTTCTTCAAGAACGGTTCAATCGCTTCGGCGTCGGCCTCGGCCGTTGCGGCTGCATCCGGGCTCTCCTTCGGCGCCGGTTCTTCGGTGGATGGTTCCGGTTCCGGTTCCGGCTTCGGCTTCGGCTTCGGTGGATCGACGGGCGGGCCGGACGGAATGTTCGGCGCTGTCTTCGGGGATGCCTGTGGCTGTGGTTCAGGCTCGGGTTGCCTCTGCGGCTTGGAATCCGCATTTTCTCTGACGATTCCAGTGACGTCGCCGCCGCGGGTCAGGGTAAGCGTTGTCTTGAGCGGTTTGCCGTTTTTCCAATACCAGGCGAGGCCGCCTGCGGCCGCGGCGAGCAGAGCCAGCAGAAGCAGGAGCCCACCCGTGCCGCTCGATTGCTTTCGATAGACGGGCCTTGTCTTCACGGCCACAAAGCCGTCTTCGGCGCTCTTCGGCTCCCCCCAGGGAGTCGCCGACTCGGCGAACGGCGGCATCGGCGGCGGTTGAGAACCACTGGTCGCTGTCGGCGCGGGCGGCATCGTGAACTGCGTGCCGACGGGCACAGGCGGCTTCGGCGCGGCCGCGATCTGCGAGAGCACCGCTTCGCGGGACTCCTCCACCCGCTTGATGAGCGCGTTTCGGGCCATGTCGAACGGGCCAGGGGCGATGCTGCGCAGAAGCGTGAGGCGGGCATCCGCCGCCCGCAGGACGACGAGTGGATCCGCTTCCGTGGGCAGCAGGCCGAGGACACGCCGCGGGTCGCCGAGTTCGACGGCGTCGATGCCGAGCCATTGCCTGCAGGGATCGAATTGAGCTGACGACATTGCGGCGGATCTCCTCCGTGCAGAGGGAGTGTATCCGAAAGTCGCGGAGCCGTCAGGCCCGCCGCCAGACCGTCATCTCGGCGATCGTGTGCTGGTGCTTGCGCGCGGTCTCGCGGATCACGAACGGGATGTCTTCACGATGCACCAGCGAAAACTCCGGCTCGAGGCCGCGGGAGAGCCCCGCGAACGTCGTGAGCGGCTCGCCGTGCTCTCGCCGCCCGCCGAGCCACTTGGCCTTGGGCGTGTATTCCTCGAGCCAGGTGTAGGGGCTCGTGATCACGAGGAGCCCGCCCGGCAGCACCCGCGACGCGATTCCGGTGAGGAACAGCGCCGGGTCGTAGAGCCGGTCGATGAGGTTGCCGGCGAAGACGAGGTCGTAATCCGTGTAGAGGGCCTTCAGGTTGCAGGCGTCCCCCTGCATGAAGTTCACGCGGCCACCCACGTTGGCGAGCCCGAGCCTGTCGAGCGAGATCGCACGGCCGACGGTGAGCTCTCCTTCGACAGGCACCTCGTAGAGCACCTCGTCGCCCTGCTGCAGCCGCACGCCCGACTGGATGAACCGGGCGGAAAAGTCGATCGCATCGACGCTCGCGAAGAAGCGGGCGAATTCAAACGCCGACCGGCCGACCGAGCAGCCGATGTCGAGGCACTTTCGGCGCCGATCGTGTGGCACGTGCGGCATCGTCGCCTCGACGCACGCGCGGGGAAAGTTTGGCACGCCGAGAGGGAGGGAAGCGGCGTCAAGCCCGCCGGAAGCGGCGTCAAGATAGTGAAAATCGAGATACTGCGTGACGAGCTGGTCGGTCTCGTAGAGCCGCGAGCCTTCGGTGGCGATGTCGCTGCCCGGCTCGTCGATCACCGTGCGAAAACCGGCGTGCTGAAAAAAGTGCCGACGAAACGCGTAGCGGGCGCTCCTCAGCGCCTCGTTGCCGGTCGAGATCCACGAGCCGCCCTTCATGAGGTTGTGGCGACCGTCGAACGTAGGCACCGAGAAGTCGTCGTAGAGCGGATGGACCTCGAAGCCTTTGAAGGGCATGATCGGCGTGCGCGTCCACTGCCAGACATTGCCGACGACGTCGCAGAAATCCCCCTGCGGAAACATGTCGACCGGCGCGCTCGTCGCGTAGTGCTCGAGATTGATGTTTCCCGGCGCGGCGTGCCAATGGGGCTGGTCGGTCTCGGCCGCGTCGCCGAGGGCCGCGGCGCGGACCGCATACCACTGGGCCTCCGTTGGCAGACGCACGTGTTCCCCGGAGCGCCGGGCGAGCCAGGCGCAATAGGCTTCCGCCTCGAGGCAGTTGACCTCCACGGGCCAGTCGAGGGGCAGCCGGATCTCCTCGAGCAGGTTGCGCTGGACATACCCATCGCCCCGCCGGCTCCAAAACTTCGGGTGCTCCGCCCGCGTGTAGTGCAGCCAGCCGCGGCCCTCCTCGGTCCAGAGCGATTCATCGCGGTAGCCGCCGTCGGCGACGAACTCGAGAAACTCGGCGTTGGAGACGAGCCGGCGGCCGGCGCGAAAGGCGGGCAGCCGCACCTCCTCGACACCGTATTCGTTGTCCCAGCCGTAGGTCTCGTCGTCGTCGGTCTTGCCGAGATGGATCGTGCGGGCCGCGATCGGCAGCCAGTCGTTGGCGGGCGGGGCCGCGTGTGTCGGGCAGGAGCCCCAGAGCGTTCGCTCCTCCGCGGTGAGTTCCGTGCCGTGCCGCAGTTCGTCGAGTGGCATCTGCCGCATGATGACGGACGAGGTCTCGAGGTGGATCCGCTCGTGTTCGATCCCCATCAGGATGATCCAGGCGGGGGAGTCTTGCCGGATGGGCAGCTCGAGAGGCATCGAGAGGATGAAGTCATCGACCCGCTTCCGCACCGCGGCCCGGTAGCGGCGCACGGCATCGACTCCCGGCCAGTCGTAGTGCGCCGTGTTGAGGTCGTCCCACGACATCTCATCGACGCCGACCGCCATCATCGCCTCCAGCCGGGCGTCGAGCCGCTCGGAGATGAACCGTCCCGCGATCAGTTTGTTGACATAGAAGACCGCGGGGTGCGCGACATAGAAGATCAGCGGGTGGCGGAGCGGCTCGTGCCGCTCGTAGTAGGAGGCGTCTTCCTTGATCAGGGCGAAGAGCCGGTCGTAGATCTCGCAGGTCTGATGGAAGTAGCGGCGGATCTCGTCCCGCTTGGCCTCGGCATCGGCCCCCGCGAGCAGCACCGTCTTCGTGGGGGTGAGCGGCCGGGAGAGGCTCGCGAAGGGCGCGGCCTCGTGGCCGCGGCGGGCCTCGGTGGCGGTCGGATTCATGCGGGAGCGTCCAGGGAAAGGTCTGGGAAAAGCTCCCCAACTCTATCACGGCTCGCGAGGCCAGCCACGAACCGGCCGGGAATCGGTGCCGTTGCCCCGAGGAGCGAGCCAACGACCGTGCCGCGGTGGCAGTTGTCGCCGCCGCAGCGGGCGTTGGCGCAGACGCCCGCCGCGAAATCATCCGCATGCCGCCAGGCGAGAAACAGCGCCGCCGGGAAGGCGTCCGGGATGTAGCAGGCCGAGGAGAGCATCCCGCCGACCACCATGTGGTCGGGGTGCCGCTCCCACTCACGGACCTTCGCCGCCGAGATCCAATCCCGCCCCTCCTCGAGGATCGTCGTCCGCAGGTCGTCGCCGCTGCAGATCCGCACGAGCAATCGCACCAGGACGTCGGCGGCCTCGAGCACCTCGTCGTCCTTGTGGGTGAGGCCCACGTGCAGCCGCACGATCCGCCGCAGGTCGGGATGGCGGGGGCCGAGCGCCGCCACCAGCGCCGGCACCGGCACCAGCCCGCCGATGTGCACGTCGCGGACGCCGCAGTTGATCGGCTTGCGACCGGCCGCGAAGTTGGTGAAGAAGTGGCGGTGGTATTCCTCGACGTAGGTGTCGCGGTGGCGGCCCGGCGTGAGCATGAAGGCGACGTAGCGGTCGAGCCAGCGCTCGGGATCGTAGTCGCGGTCGCCGCGCACGAGCGCCGCGAGTTCGGTTGCGAGCTGATAGTTGAGCGTGTTCTCGCCCGCCGCGAGAAACTGGTGGTAATGGATCCCTCGCTGCCCCCAGTATTGTGCCTGCTCGCGGAGGATGTCCCCCTTCTCGTTCGCCGGGGTGTAGCTCGACCGCCAGAGAATGCTGTCGGCATGCGGGGGTCTCGGCGCGACGTAGCCGGCGAGCGCCTGCTCGGCAAACTCGGGATAGTCGCGGAGGAGCGCCTGCTGGTTGTAATACCAGTGCACGGGCATCGCGACGGCGTCGGCGACGAGCGCGCCCAAGAAGGCGTTGGCGGCGGAGTGCCGTTCGTGAATCGGGTCTTGCATAAAATTCTTTCAGGCGACGATCCGGTCGAAGAAGCCGCGCACCCTCGGCTCCGGGCAGTGGTCGAACATGAAGCCGGCGGCACCGTGCGCGAGCACCTGCCCCTCGCCGATGAAGGCCACCTCGTCGGCCACCCGCCGCGCGAAGCCCATCTCGTGGGTGACGAGCACGAACTGCGTGCCGAGGTCCTTGAGTTCGCCGATCATGTCGAGCACCTCGGCCGTCATCTCGGGATCGAGGGCCGACGTCGGCTCGTCGAGAAAGATCCGCCTCGGCTGCACCACGAGCGCCCGCAGGATCGCGATCCGCTGCTTCTGCCCGCCGGAAAGTTCGGCGGGCCGCTTGTGTGCGTGCGGCGAAAGGTGGAACCGCTCCAACGGCTCGTGCACGCGGTCGAGCGCGGCTTCGCGGGAAAGCCCATGCACGTGGACGAGCGGCAGCAGCAGGTTGTCGAGGGCCGAGAGGTGCGGAAACAGATTGTAGGCCTGGAAGACCGTGCCGACCGTGCGGCGGTAGCGGCGGAGGGCTTCCTCGTCGCGCGGCAGGGCCGCGCCGTCGAAGGTCACGCTGCCCGCCACGGGGATGTCGAGGCCGGCGAGAATCCGCAGGAGCGTCGATTTGCCGCCGCCGGACGGACCCACCAGCACCAGCGCCTGGATATTCCCGGTGGTGAGCGCGAGCCGGTCGAGCACCGTCGCGGCCCCGAATCGCTGCGTGAGTCCGGCGATCTCAAGCTTCATAGCGAAACCGTCCCTCGAGCCAGCGCGAGAGCGCCGAGAGCGGCAGCGTCAGCACGAGATAGCCGGCGGCCAGCGGCAGGAAGCTCTCGAGCGTCGAATAGGTCACCGCGTTCACCTCCTGCGCGTTGAGCGTGAATTCGGAGATCGCGATCACGGAGAGCAGCGACGAATCCTTGACGAGCGAGACGAGTTGCCCCGCGACCGCCGGCAGCACGAGCCGCACGGCCTGCGGCAGGATGACGAGCCTGAGCGATTGCCAGGGCGTGAGCCCGATGGCCCGGGCTGAATCCCGCTGCGTCTGCGGGATCGCCGCCAAGCCGCCACGAAAGATCTCCGCCATGTAGGCGCCGCTGAAGAGCGAGAGCACGAGCACGCCCACCACGAACCGGTTCTCGAGCCCGACCGCATTGGCGATCACGTAAAACCCGATCAGGAGTTGCACGAGCAGCGGCGTGCCGCGGATGAGCTCCACGTAGACGCGGCCGACGGCCTCGATGATCGCATGTCGCGATTGGAGGCAGACGGCCGCCACCGCACCGATCGCCGTGCTGGCGACGAGCGCGGCGAGGCTCAGGGCCACCGTGGTCAGCCAGCCCTGGATGAATGTGTCGCGATACTCCCAGACCGCCGACCAATTCCAGGCGTAGTTCACCCGCGAAAACGCCAGGGCCACGAGCGCGGCGAAGGCGGCGGCGACGAGGATGTGGGCGAAGCGGCGCGACATGGCTCAGAAATAAAACGGGATGCCCCGCTCCCGGAAGGCCCGCTTCTCCTCCGGCAGAAACTCGTCGCCGAGCCGCTCGAAGCCCCCCGTGGCGCGAAACGCCTTCAGAAACTCGTTCACCTGGCCGCGCAGGGGTTCGTCTCCCTGCCGCAGGCCGACGGCCCAGGTCTCCTCGCGAAAGGGCGTGAGGATCGCGCGGGTGGTGTCGGCGTGGCGCTTGTGGTTTTGGTAGACGGAGAGCGAGTCGTAGATGAAGGCATCGGCCTTCCCCTGCACGACCTCCAGCACGGCGGTATTTTCCTTGTCGAGCACGAGCGTGCGGGCCTGCTTGATTGCGGTCGTGGCGTAGTGATGGCCCGTCGTGCCCTTCTTGACCGCGATCACGCGGCCCTTCACGTCGAGGTCGGCGGCCGACTGCACGGGCGACCGCGAGCCGACGAGGAGCGCCAGGCCCGTGCGCAGGTAGGGCTCCGAGAAGGCGATCGACTTCGAGCGTTCCGGCGTGGCCGTCAGCGACGAGATGATGCAGTCGATCCGGCCGGTCTTGAGCGCGGGGATGAGGCCGTCGAAGGCGATGTTTTCGATCACGAGCGGGCGGCCGAGGTGCTTCGCGAGCGCCTCCGCCAGTCGCACGCTCACGCCCGTGGGCCGCCCCTGCGGATCTGTCATCTCGAACGGAGGGTAGGAAAGCTCCATGCCCACCCGCAGCGGTTCGGCGGCCGGGGCCGCGGAAGCCACGAGAGCGAGGCAGGCGATGGCGGTGAGCATGCGTTTCAGAAGCATCGCCGCATTGTAGACGGATCGCTCAGGCGGCGCGGCGGACCATCGCCGGCTCGGCGGCCGGGATCGGGCCGGCCGGCTCGATCCGGCCGCCGGGCTTCAGCCGGTAGGTGCGGCCCCGCCACTGGGCCGTGGGCGCGAAGAGCGCCACGAACCAGCAGCCGAAAATGAAGCAATCCTTGAGGGGGATGATCGCGGCGAACCGGGGCGCGAGCCGCACGCCGCGGAGCAGCCGGGCGGCCGAGATCTCGAGCAGCATCTTCGCTGCGATGACGGCGGCGGCGACGACCGCGCAGTCGCGCCGGCCCGCGGCCAGGAGCGGCAGCGTCCAGGGAATCGGATTGAAGAGCAGTTCGAGCGGATAGGCCCAGGGGCAGATTCGCCAGCGCAGGCCGGCATGGCGGAGGTTGCGGCCCGTGAGGCTCTGCCACGACCAGTCGCGCTGGATGACTCGCACCGGCGTTTCGGAGCAGCGCAGCGTCCAGTCGGCCGCCGCCATCTGGCGGGAGAGCTCGTAGTCGTCGGCACCGCAGTCGCCCACCCGGGCGAAGTCGTCGATGTCGGCCAGGGCCTGCCGGCGGACCCACTGCCCCTTCGCATTGACGGTGTGCTGGCCGGCGAGGAGCCGGCAGCCGATCGTGAGAAACGCGGCGTACTCGGTGTAGTGGAGATTTTCGATCGCGGCGGGCACCGTGCGCTCGCCGACGGCGACGACCGGCTGATAGACCATGCCCACGCGCGGGTCGTCGAAGGCCGCGAGCACTCGCGGGATGTCGCCCGGGCAGAGCCGCACGTTGCTGTCGCTCAGCAGGATGACATCGTGCCGCGCATGCCGCAGGAGCGTTTCGAGCAGGGCCACCTTCGGGTTGGGCACGGTGGCATCGGCGCCGAACACGATGGCGACATCGCGATGAGGATGGTCTTTCACCAGCCGGCGTGCGAGCAGCAGGGCCGGGTCGCCGGGGTCGGCCGCGCCGAAGACGATCTGCAGAGGCTCGTGGTTGGCGTCCAAAAAAGACCGCAGGTTTTTTTCGAGCTCTTCGTCGGCGCCGCAGAGGGTTTTCAGGATCGTGACACCGCGGGGCGCGGCGGTCGCGACCCTGCGGCGGCGCCGCGCCGCGGTGAGGCCGATTGCACACGACCAGCCGACGGCCAGCGCCCAGGCGAGGCCATAGGCCGCCAGGCTCACGAGGCAGGGGATGGCGAGCATCCAGGGTCTCCCTTTCCCGCGGACGCTACCGCCACGAGGGGGGCATCCTCAATGGCATTTAGGCGGGCGACCCGTCGTGGTCGCTGGGGATCCAGGCAGGCTGAGGCGATGCGCGAGGGCAGGGGGCTCTGGCAGAGTGTCGCGTGTTTGCCGATGCAACGGGTTGCGCCAGGAATCACGGGCCGAATGGTGTCGAAGAAGCCCTGCGGGAAACTCGGCCTGGGCGAGGAGTCGTGTCGTGAGAATCGTGACCGCGTCGTGCCTGCTCCTCGGGGTGTCGGTGAGTGCCGCCGCGGTCTCGGCCCGGCATGCCGCAGGCGAGTCGTGGGAAGTGCTCACGAAGTCGGTGCGGCGGCCCGCCGACCTGGTGAAACCGCTGCCCCCGCCGCCGGGCGAACCGCCCCTCCCCGCGCCCCTGCCGGCACCACTGCCGCCTGGATCGGCCGCGCTCAAACAGGCGGCACCGAGCGCCGAGCCGCCCCCCGCTTCGAAAGACCTGATCGCGCTGCGACGGCGGATCGCCCAGACGCTGGCCGCCTACAGGCGTCGGCCGCTCAATACGCTCGAGCACAATCCCTGGGAACTCATGCATTGGGCGATCGCCTATGGACCGGCGTCGCTCGTCAGGCTCGGCGGCCCGGCCGGTGATCCCGTCAGTTGCGTCGGCTGGCTCAACATGGGCGGCCGCAGCCGCGGGCAGGTGATGCTCGCCACCCAGGACGATCGGCTCATCGCCCTCCGCGGCAAGGGTATGCAAGGGCATGTGGCGCAATACCTCGCCGTGATGGCGCAGTGCCGCGTGGCGCCGTCCTCCCCGATCGAGATCGACGGCGCGGCGTTCACGCTCGCCGACTTGATCGAGTCGGAACAACGGGCATGCACCGAGAAGACCGAGCTCACGTTCACGCTCATCGCGATGGCGCATTACCTCGACACCGACGCGACCTGGCTCGCCGGCGACGGGAGCGAGTGGTCGCTGCCGAGACTCGTGCAGGAAGAGATCGTACAGCCGCTCCGCGGCGCCCCCTGCGGCGGAACACATCGCTTGTTTGGCCTGGCCTATGCGTGCCAGCGGCGGCGCGAGGCGACCGGAACGCTCGATGGCACCTATGTCGCCGCCAATCGCTACGTCCGCGGCCAACAGCAGCGGCTCTTCAGCGAACTGCAAAATCCGGATGGCAGCTTCAGCACCGACTGGTTCAACCGCGCCGAAGATGGCGACGACGTCGAGCGAAAGCTCCGCACCTCGGGCCACATGCTCGAGTTTCTCGTCTCCACGGCCGATCAGCACGTGCTCTATCACCCCCGCACGATCGCGGCGGTGGAGTTCGTGGCCGGCATCCTCGCCGCGGAGCCGGAGCGGGATTGGAAGGTCGGCCCGATGTGCCACGCGCTCCACGCCCTGTCGATCTATCAAGAGCGGCTCTGGGGCACGCTCGTCCCGGGCGCAGTCGCGGCCTATCACGGGCCGATGAAGGCCAAGGCCGCGGCGCCGCGGGTGGCGACGACGTCAGGCGGCCGCCCAGCGGTGGGCAATTTCGGGAAATGACTCGCTGAACGCGTGGCCGCACGCGGAGCGGATGCCGAGCCGCACGAGCAGACCGCGACGGAATGTCCGAAACGGCGCGGCGCATTGCCGATGCAACCGGATCCACCAAGGCCGCAGCCGCTCGAGGTCGCGGATCGTGAGGCCGGCCTGATCGGGGCGGTGTTTCACCTGGTGCTTGAGCAGGCGGTCGTCATCGCACCGCTGCAGCAGCCTGAGCAGGCCGCCGAGAGCCCTGGCAGCCAGCGGGCTCGAGGACGGCAGCGCGAACGAGATCTGGAAGTCGATCAGGAACGGCCGCCCGTCCGCCGCTTCGGCCGAGCGCCCGGAAGATGGCCGGCCGCGGCCGCACGCCGCCGTCGCCGGCCGGCTTCGATTGGGGGAATCCGAAAAAGGCGCGCTTGTGTTGCACGGGCCTGTCTTCGTCCAAACCCGAACCACCGCGGTGAGAAATCCTCGCGGCTCAGCCCGGTGCATCTTGGCCGCCCGGGCAGCCTGGTCGGCAGGTTTTGCCCGGCCTGCCCGACGCGATGTGTCCACCGATCTGGCCTCGGAAAAAAAGGCCGTTTTGCCCCGTGCTCGTGGGCCTGTTTACGGTTTCCGGCCCTCGGGGCGTGCCGGGTCAGCGTATGGGCCCGGCGTGATCCCGAGATTCTCGAAAGGGTTTTTCAACCATGGTCAACAAGATCCTGATCCGCTTCGTCGGCACACTCACCTGTCTGGCCGCAGTCGCCACCGGCTGGGATGCCGAGGCCGCTCGTTGCCACCACCGCCGGTCGTGCTGCTATACCGAGCCATGCTGCGTGAGCACCTGTCGCCCGGTGTGCGATCCCTGCTGCGCGCCCGCCTGTGCCCCGGTCTGCAGCACCAACTGCTGCCCGACCTACACCGTGCGGTCGTGCGATCCCTGCTGCGCCCCGCGCTACGTGAGCAGCTGCAATGCCTGCGGGCTGATCGCCTGCGAGTGCGGAGTCGTGACCCGCACGATCGTCTCCTGCGATGCCTGCCTCGCGGGCACGACGATTCGCGAAGAGACGGCGGTGGCTTCCACGGCGAAGCAGCCGTCGGTCAAGCTCGCGTCGGCGAAGAAGTAGGCGTCTTTCTGGCAAGAACCGGCGCGGAGCAGGACATCCGCGCGCGGTTGTTGCCGGATGAACCGCTTGCGGAGCAAGCGGACTCCTTTCAACAGGTTTCAGCCGATTACGACGCGGGCTGCGGCTCGGCCCAGGCCGTGACGGGCACGCAGCTGCAGAAGAGGTTTCGGTCGCCGTGGACATTGTCGACGCGGCCCACGGGAGGCCAATACTTCCGCCGTTCGAGGCCGGCGACGGGAAACACGGCCGTGGCACGGGCATACGGATGCCGCCACTCGGCGGCCGCGATGCTGACGGCCGTGTGCGGCGCGTTCTTGAGTGGATTGTCGTCCTGCGGCCATGCTCCCGACTCGACCCGCGCGATCTCCGCGCGGATCGCGATCATGGCGTCGATGAAACGGTCGAGCTCGGCGAGGCTCTCGCTCTCCGTCGGCTCGACCATCAGCGTGCCCGGCACCGGGAAGCTCAGCGTCGGCGCGTGGAAGCCGTAATCGATGAGCCGCTTGGCCACGTCTTCGGCGGTGACGCCGCTCGTCTCCTTCAGCGGTCGCAGATCGAGGATGCATTCGTGCGCTACGCGGCCGCCGGAGCCGGCGTAGAGCGTCGGGAAGTGGTCGCGGAGCCGGGCGCTCACGTAGTTGGCCGCGAGGATCGCCGCCTCCGTCGCGTGCGTGAGCCCGGCGGCGCCCATCATGCGGCAATACATCCAGCTGATTGGCAGGACGGCCGCATTGCCCAACGGCGCAGCGGAGACGGCGCCCACCGATCCCGTCGGCAGGCCGCCCGTCGCGTGGCCGGGCAGGAAGGGCACGAGGTCCTCCACCACGCAGACGGGGCCGACGCCCGGGCCGCCGCCGCCGTGCGGGATGCAGAAGGTCTTGTGGAGATTCAAGTGGCTGACGTCGCCGCCGAACGCCCCGGGGGCGGCCAGGCCGACGAGTGCGTTCATGTTGGCGCCATCGACGTAGACGCGGCCGCCGTGACGGTGCACGATCCCGCAGAGGTCCTTGATCTGCGCCTCGAAGACGCCGTGGGTGCTCGGGTAGGTGATCATCACCGCCGCCAGGCGATCGGCGTGTTCCCGGCATTTGGCCTCGAGTTCGGTGAGATCGACGTTGCCCTGCTCGTCACAGCCGGTGACGATCACCTGCATGCCGACCATCTGCGCGCTTGCCGGGTTCGTGCCGTGGGCCGACGACGGGATGAGACAGATATTTCGGTGCCCCTCCCCGCGCGATTCGTGCCAGGCCCGGATCGCGAGCAGCCCGGCGTATTCCCCCTGGCTGCCGGCGTTGGGCTGCAGGCTGATGCCGGCATAGCCCGTCGCCTCGCAGAGCCACTGCGTCAGCTGCCGCTCGAGGACGGAAAAGCCTTCGCGCTGGTCGGCCGGCGCGAAGGGATGGACGTCGGCAAACTCGGGCCACGTGACCGGAATCATCTCGCTCGTGGCATTGAGCTTCATCGTGCAGCTGCCCAGCGGGATCATGCTGCGGTCGAGGGCGAGGTCCTTGTCGGAAAGCGACCGCATGTAGCGGAGCATCGCCGTCTCGCTGCGGTGCGAGTGGAAGACCGGGTGCGTGAGGAAGTCGCTCGTCCGCCGCAGGCCTGCTGGGATGAGCGACTCGGCGGCCTGCTCGCAGGCGGCGAACTCCGGCACCGCCTGCCCTGGGGCGGCAAAGGCCTGCCAGAGCCGCGCGACGTCGTCGCGGGTGGTCGTCTCGTCGAGCGCGATGGCGAGCGTGCGGGAGTCGAGCACGCGCAGGTTCATGCCGAGCTCGCGGGCCCGCGCGGCGATCTGGCTGGTGCGGTCCCCCGTATCGATGGCGAGCGTGTCGAAGGCGTGGGCATGTTCGAGCGTGAGGCCGAGATGCCGCAGGCCCGCGGCGAGGATCGAGGCGAGCAAGGCGATCCGTTCCGCGATGCGGACCAGACCCTCCGGGCCGTGGTAGACGGCATACATGCTCGCCACGACGGCGGGCAGCACCTGCGCGGTGCAGATGTTGGAGGTGGCCTTCTCGCGGCGGATGTGCTGCTCGCGGGTCTGCAGGGCGAGCCGGTAGGCCGGCCGGCCGTGGGCATCGACGCTCACGCCGACGAGCCGGCCCGGCAGCGACCGCTTCGCCTCGTCGCGGCAGGCGAGAAACGCGGCATGCGGCCCGCCGCAGCCCATCGGCATGCCGAATCGTTGGCTCGTGCCGACGACGATGTCGGCGGACCATTCGCCGGGGGGCGCGAGCAACGTGAGCGCGAGCAGGTCGGCAGCCACGCAGAGCAGGGCCTGCTTGTCGTGGACGCGGGTGGCGAGCGAAGAATAATCGGCCACGTCGCCACTGGTGGTGGGATATTGCACGAGCACGCCGAAGCATTCGTGCCGGGCGAGCAGGTCGTCGATGTCGCCGACGACGATCTCGATGCCGAGCGGACGAGCCCGTGTCTGGAGCACCTCGAGCGTCTGCGGGTGGCAGCCGCTGTCGGCGAGAAACACCTGGCTCGCGCTGGCGCTCGTGCGACGGGCGAGCGTCATCGCCTCGGCCGCGGCCGTCGCCTCGTCGAGCAGCGACGCATTGGCCAGCGGCATGCCGGTGAGTTCGCAGACCATCGTCTGGAAGTTGACGATCGCCTCCATCCGGCCCTGGCTGATCTCGGCCTGGTAGGGGGTGTAGGCGGTGTACCAGGCCGGGTTTTCGAGGATGTTGCGCAGGATGACGGCCGGTGTGTGGGTGGCGTGGTAGCCCTGGCCGATGAAACTCTTGAGCAGCCGGTTCTTCTGCGCGATCTCCCGGAGCTCGGCGAGGGCCGCCGTTTCGCCGATGGCCGGCGGCAGGTTCATCGCGTCGCGGCGGGCGATGCTCGGCGGCACGATGGCGTCGATCAGCGATCGGCGCGAGCCCGCGCCGATCGCGTCGAGCATGTGCCGCTCATCGGCGGCGTCGAGGCCGATGTGGCGGCTGGTGAATTCGGCGGCATTCTCGAGACGCTCGAGGGGGGAGTGAGCAGGCTTTGACATGTCAGGGCTCCAGATGCCGGTGGCGGCGCGGGGCCGTCACCGAGAACCCTGTTGTCCTGGGACCTGAGAGATTCGCCGCAGGCGGCGCCCGCGGTTTGCCCCTTCGGTGGATGTCCGGCACGCATGCGTGCCGGACATCACTCTCCAACAGTATCTGTCGTCAGTTCTTTTGCCTGAGCGTTCGGCCTTCGGCGGTCTTGCGACTCTCTCCTGACCAGGGAAGTGTAGTCGCCCCCGCCAGGGGCGTGAAGTATGGCGGTGATTCGCGGCCCGGCCGCTAGACTTAAGTGCCCGTCACGGTGATCGGTTTTCGACTCTCCCCCCGGCTGGAGCCCTCCATGCTCTCTTCATTCCATTTCGCCCGCTGTGGGCTGGTTGCCCTGCTGTTCGCCGTCGCTCATGTCGCGGTTGCTGCACCAGCCGACCGGATCATCCGCGGCGGCGCGATCATCACCGTGAACCCCGCGCAGCCGAAGGCCGAGGCGGTGGCGATCGCGGGCGGAAGGATCGTGGCCGTCGGCAGCGACGCCGATGTGATGAAGCACAAGGGCGAAGCGACGGAGGTCATCGACCTCGCCGGCCGCACGCTCGTGCCGGGGTTCGTCGACGGCCACAGCCACTTCTGCAGCGTGGTCGACGTGCAGACGCAGGCGCTCTGCGCGTCGCCGCCGGCGGGGCCCTGCAGGAGCGTGGCCGATGTGATCGCGCAACTGAACAATGTGAAGGAGCGGCGGAAGCTCGGGCCGGGCAAGTTCGTGATGGGCTTCGGCTACGACCCCGAATTGCTCGCGGAGAAGCGGGCGCCGACGAAGCAGGAGCTCGACGCCGCGTTTCCCGACAATCCCGTGATCCTCGTGCACGTGTCGGGCCACGGCGCGATGCTCAATTCGAAGGCGCTTGCCGCCTATGGAGTCACCGCCGCCACGCAAACGCCCGTCGGCGGCGTGATCGGCCGCGAGCCCGGTTCGAACGAGCCAAACGGCCTCCTCTTCGAGACGGCCTTCCTGCCGATCTTCTCGAAGGTGCCGGGGCCCGACGGCGACGAGGCCATCGAGCTCCTCAAGTCTGGGCAGGAGCTGTATCTGCGCGAGGGCATCACGACGGCCCAGGAGGGGGCCACGATGAAGCATCAGCTCGACCTCCTGCGGGCGCTCGCCGACCGCGGTGGGTTGAAGCTCGACATCGTCGCTCTGCCGTTCATCACAGAACTGGACGATGTGTTCGCCGGCAAGCCGCCGCGGAACGAGCCCGAATACAAAAACCGGCTGCGGATCGGCGGCGTGAAGGCATTGATGGACGGCTCTCCGCAGGGCCGCACCGCCGCCTTCACAACACCCTATCTCGCCGATGGACCCGCGGGTCAGAAGGAGTGGCGGGGCGAGCTCTCGTTTCCGCAGGCCACGCTCAACGAGATGGTGAAGAAGGTCTATGACGGCGGCGCCACGCTCTTCGTGCACTGCAATGGCGATGCCGCGATCGATGCGCTTCTGGAGGCGCATCGCTTCGCCTCGGGGGGCGCGCCCGAGAAGCCGCGCGGCACCGTGGGCGTGCACTCGCAATTCATCCGCCGCGATCAGCTCGAGAAGTACAAGGCGTGGGGCATCACGCCCTCCTTCTTCACGATCCATTGCTTCTATTTCGGCGACACCCACGTCGCCAATCGCGGCAGAGCGCAGGCGGATTTCATCAGCCCGATGAAGTCGGCCCGGGCGCTCGGCCTGCGGCCCGCCAACCACACCGATTTCAACGTCGCACCGCTCGACCAGATCTTCACGATCCACACGGCGGTCAACCGCGTCTCGCGGTCGGGGCAGGCGATCGGGGGCGACGAGCGGATCACGCCGCTGGAGGCTCTCGAGGCGATCACGATCGACGGCGCCAGGCTCTATGGCGAGGAGGCGAAGAAAGGCTCGGTCGAGGTCGGCAAGCTCGCCGATTTCGCGATCCTCTCCGAAAACCCGCTCACGGTGCCGCCGGCCACGATCGAGAAGATCCAGGTCGTGGAAACGATCAAAGAGGGCAAGACCGTCTGGCGAGCCGCCCAGTAGGGTAGGCTTCAGCCCCCCCAAACCGGAAACTGGCCGCAGCCTCTCTCGCCACACAACGCTCGCCGGTCGTTCCTCGCCGCGGCGGAACCGTCACCTTCGACAGCCTTCACCGCGAAGGGTAGTCTCTCTTTGTCTTCGATCCTCCACCGTTCGCGGCGGATGTTCGCCGGCGCGAGTATCTCCCTTTCACCCGCAAGGCGGCGGTGTCACATGTCGATCGCGGTCGAATCCAACTCCCCCGAGACGGTCGTCCCGAAGACCGTCGTTCCTGTTCCGCTCGATCATGCAAAAGACGTCGACCCCAGCCGGCAGGATGCACTCGACATCCCCGAGGCCTCGCAGCCGGTCGCGATCGAGTGGGACTACCTCGCGGTCCTCGCCGTGGTGCACGCGGCGGCGTTGCTCGCGTTCCTGCCGTGGTTTTTCAGCTGGGTCGGAGTGGCCACGACGATCGCCGGCCACTTTCTTTTCGGCATGCTCGGCGTCACGATCGGCTATCACCGCCTGCTCACGCATCAGGGCTTCACCTGCCAGAAATGGTTCGAGCATGTGCTGGCCCTGCTCGGCGTCTGCACGCTGCAGGATTCGCCCGCCCGCTGGGTCGCGATCCACCGCATCCATCACAAGGAGTCGGATCACCAGCCCGATCCCCATTCCCCGTTGGCCGGATTCTTCTGGGGGCACGTCGGCTGGTTGCTCGTGAAGAGCCGCGACCATCGCAACGTCTTCTGCTATGAGCGGTATGTCCGCGACCTGCTTCGCGATCCCTTCTACGTCGCGCTCGAGCGCCGCCGCACGTGGTTTTGGGTCTACGTGGCGCATGCGGCCCTGATCACGGCGATCGGCTTCGCGATCGGCTGGTTCTCCACCGGCACGCTGGCGGGCGCCGGCCGGCTTGCCGCCAGCATGCTCGTCTGGGGCGTGTTCGTGCGCACGGTCGCGGTGCTCCACGGCACGTGGGCGGTCAATTCCGTGGCCCACGTCTGGGGTTATCGCAACTACGAGACCACCGACAACAGCCGCAACAACTGGATCGTCGCGCTGCTCTCGCACGGCGAGGGCTGGCACAACAACCACCACGCCGATCAGCGGGCCGCGGCCCACGGTCATCGCTGGTGGGAGTTCGACATGTCGTGGTGGGTGATCCGGGCCCTCGAGGCCGTTGGCCTCGTCCGCGACGTCGTTCGGCCCCGGTCGTGGCGGTGACCTCGAACCGCTATGGCGTCTTGTTCGCCCGTGGTTCGCCGACCGACATCCAGCCCGATCAGCCCCGGCTGAAGCGCCACGCGTGAGCCGCGGTCGGCAACGCGCTCGAATCGCGGCTTCCGCCGTCCAAGCCCCCAGGCGCGGGCCGAGGGCAAGGGGGGACTGTCAGCTGAGGATGTCCTGCACCACGTGCCCGTGCACGTCGGTGAGCCGGAAGTCGCGGCCCTGGTAGGGATACGTGAGCCGGAGGTGGTCGATGCCCATCAGGTGGAGGATCGTGGCGTTGAGATCGTGCACGTGCACCTTCTGCTCCGGCGTGACGATGTTGTAGGAGTAGTCGTCGGTCGCGCCATACGTCATTCCCGGCTTGATGCCCGCCCCCGCCAGGAGCATCGTGAAGCACCGCGGGTGATGGTCGCGGCCGTAGTTCGTCTCGGTGAGGGTGCCCTGCGAGTAGATCGTGCGGCCGAACTCGCCCCCCCACACGATGAGCGTCTCGTCGAGCAGGCCGCGCCGCTGGAGATCGTCGAGGAGCGCGGCCGTCGGCTGGTCGGTGTCCTTGGTCTGCCCCCGCACTGCCGCCGGCAGGCCGGCGTGGTGGTCCCAGCCCATGTGGAAGAGCTGCACGAACCGCACCCCCTTCTCCGAGAGCCGGCGGGCGAGCAGGCAGTTGAAGGCGTAGCTGCCGGGCCGCTTCACGTCGGGGCCGTAGGAGTCGAGCACGTGCTGCGGCTCGTCCTTGAAGTCGATGATCCCCGGCACGCTGTCCTGCATCCGGAAGGCCATCTCATACTGCGCGGTGCGGGCCGCGATGTCGGGGTCGCCGATCACGCTCGAGCGGGCGGCGTTGAGTGCCGCGATCCGGTCGAGCGTGGCCCGCCGCATCTGCCGATCGACGCCCGCGGGATCGGCCAGGTAGAGCACCGGATCGCCCGTGTTGCGAAACCGCACGCCCTGGTGCTCGGTGGGCAAAAAGCCCGCCCCCCAGAGCCGGTCATACAGCGGCTGATCGTCCTTGCGGCCGGAGCCGAAGCTCGTGAGCACGATGTAGGCCGGCAGGTCGGCGTTCTCGCTGCCGAGGCCGTAGCTCACCCACGAACCGATGCTCGGCCGGCCGGCGAGCTGGTGGCCCGTCTGGAAAAATGTGATCGCCGGGTCGTGGTTGATCTGCTCGGTGTGCATCGAGCGGATCATGCACCAGCGGTCGGCATGCCGGGCGATGTTGGGCACGAGTTCGCTGAAATCCATGCCGCACTCGCCATGCTTGGCGAACTTGAAGAGCGAGGGGGCCACGGGGAAGCTCTTCTGGCCGCTGGTCATCGTGGTGAGCCGCTGCCCCTGGCGGATCGACTCCGGAAGATCCTCTCCCCGCCGCTTCTCCATCTCGGGCTTGGGATCGAAGAGATCCATCTGAGAGGGCGCGCCCGACTGGAAGAGGTAGATGATCCGCTTGGCCTTCGGCGGGAAGTTGGGAAACGACGCCTTGGCGGGGCCGGTCACCGCCGCCGCGGCCTGCGGCTGCATCAGGCTCGCGAGCGCGGCGAAGCCGAGGCCGCCACCGGCGCCGCCGAGAAACACGCGGCGGTTGAGGGCGTCTTGTGTGCGGATGGTGAAGGCGTTCCGGGCGTTCATGGCGTTACTCCCGCATCACGAATTCGTCGAGGTTGATGATCACGTTGGCCGCGAGCGAATACGCGGCAAACTCGCCGGCCGGCACGGCGTCGGGCTTCTTCACGAGGCCGACCGTCGCATACTTCTCGGCCCGCTCGGGAGCAGCCGTAAACGCGGCGAGGTCGGCTTCAAAACCGTCCACCAGCGCGGCCAGTTCGTCGCCCGTCGGCTGCCGGCCGATCGCCAGCCGGAAGCCATGGGCGATCCGCTCGGCCGGCGTCGCGCCGCCCTCGGCGATCATCCGCTTCGCCAGCCCGTGGGCCGCCTCCACGAATGTCGTCTCGTTGAGCAGCGCCAGGGCCTGCAGCGGCGTGTTGGTGCGGGCCCGCTTTACGATGCAGGTTTCACGGTTGGGCGCGTCGAAGAGCAGCATCGTGGGCGGGGCGGCCGTCCGCTTCCAGATCGTGTACATCGTGCGGCGATAGCGGCCCGGGCCGGTGTCGGGCTGGTAGCCGCGGAGGTCGCCATACTTGGTCGTCTCGTCCCACACGCCGTCGGGCATCCAGGGCCGCACGCTCGGGCCGCCGACCGCGGGCACGAGCAGCCCCGCCGCCGCCAGCGACACGTCGCGGACCGCCTCGCCCGGCAGGCGGATGCGTGGAGCCCGGGCGAGCAGCCGGTTGGCCGGATCGCGGGCGAGGCGGTCCGGCGTGACGACGGCATTCTGCCGGTAGACGGCGCTCGTCACGACGAGTTTCACGAACCGCTTCATGTCCCAGCCCGTCTCCATGAACTCGGCCGCGAGCCAGTCGAGCAGTTCAGGATGGCTGGGATACTCGGCCTGATTGCCGAGGTTCTCGCTCGTCTTCGAAAGTCCGGTGCCGAACAGCCGCTCCCACATCCGGTTCACCCACACCCGCGCGGTGAGCGGGTGATCCCGCGACACGAGCCACTGCGCCAGCGCGAGCCGGTCGGGCTTCGTGCCCGCGGGCAGCGGCGGCAGGAATGCAGGCAGCGCGGCCGTCACCTTCTCGCCGGGCTTGTCATACTCGCCACGGTTGAGGACGAACGCCTCGCGAACCTCCCCTTCCTTCATCACCATGACGCTCGGCAGCGAACCGCGAAACGAGTCGAGGCTCTTCTGCGCCGCGTCCCGCGCCGCCTCGGCCCGACGGATCGGCCCGTCGACGTTGGTCCGGTAAAACGTCGCGATCTCCGTCTTCTGCTCCGCCGACCGCTTGCCGGGTTCGACCGCGATGGCCTCCTTCACGGTATGCGGCAGCTTCACCCCCTCGACGCCGAGCATGGCCGGATCGTCATCGGAGAATGTGATGCGGAATCGGCCGATCGCGTGGCCGTCGAATGCCTCCTGACGGATGCGCACGAGGAGCCGGGCGTTGTCCGGAAGCGTCACCGGCCTGGCGGGAAACACGGCGATCTGCCGCGGCACGCGCCGTTCCGGATCGTTGCCGTCGATGCCCCAGCCTTTGCCATTCTCCCCCTTGAGCTGTAGCACGCTGGAAGCCGGCCAGCCATTCTGCTCGTAGCTCGCCTCCGCGCGGACCAGTTCGAGGGGGATCGTCTTCGCGTCGCCCGGCGGCTCGATCTCGGCCTCGATCTTCGTGACCACGATATTGCCGTTGCCCGCGCGGCCAAAGCCGCCATTCCCTGCCAGGCTCGGATCGGGCAGCACTTCCAGGCGAATGCCGCCGAGGGCGTCGGCGGGCACGAGCGTCTCGAATTCATAGGTGTCTCGCGGCGGCACATTGCCTTCGACGAACCACGAGCCGTCCTCGCTGCGGCGAAAGCTCGCGCCGCCGGCGCTCCGCAGTTCGAGCGGCTCGAACGGCTCCCAGGCCTCCCGCGGCGCCGCCAACGCCGGCCGGATCGACTCCTCCCACTTCGCGACCAGCGCGTCGATGTTAGCCGCCTCCGCCTTCACCGCCGCCTCGGCGTCGGCCACCACCTGTCCGAGGCGGGCAAGCTCCGCCTCCTGCTCCGGTGAGGGCAGCAGATGGACCGGATCCACATTGCCCCCGCCTCTGTGCGTCTCTCCCTGGTTCGTGCCCGTCTCGGGCACGTTATTGAACAGGGCGAAGAGCGCATAAAACTCCTTCTGCGAAAGCGGGTCGTATTTGTGGTCGTGACAGCGGGCGCAGCCAGCCGACAACGCCATCCACGTCTGGGAGGTGGTTTCGACACGGTCGATGACCGTCTCCACCCGCCACTCCTCGGCAATGATGCCCCCCTCGCCGTTGAGGCGGTGATTGCGGTTGAATCCGGTGGCCACGATCTGGTCGCGGCTGGGCCTGTCGAGCATGTCGCCGGCGAGCTGGTGGATCGTGAACTGGTCGAAGGGCAGGTTGTCGTTGTAGGCCTTGATGAGCCAGTCGCGCCACGGCCAGTTCTGCCGGCTGGAGTCGGTCTGGTAGCCGCTGGAATCGGCATACCGTGAAGCATCAAGCCACTCGATCGCCATCCGCTCGCCGTAGTGCGGGCTGGCGAGCAGGGTGTCGACGTAGCGGCCGTAGGCGTCGGGCGAAGCGTCGGCCACGAACGCATCGACATCCGCCGGCACCGGCGGCAGGCCCGTGAGGTCGAGGGCGAGCCGGCGGGCCAGCGTGACCTTGTCGGCCTCGGGATTCGGATGCATGCCCTCCTGCTCGAGCCGCGCGAGGATGAAGCGATCGATCGGGGTCTTCGGCCACGCCGCGTCTTTCACGTCGGGCACGGCCGGCCGCTCCACCCGCTCGAACGCCCAGTGGCCGCGATACTCGGCCCCCTCGGCGATCCAACGCCTGAGAATCTCCGCCTCCGCCGGTGTGATCGGCTTGTTGAACCGCGGCGGCGGCATCACGACGTCGGGATCGGTGCTCGTGATCCGGGCGATGATCTCGCTCGCGGCCGGGTCGCCGGGCACGACGGCCGTGGCGCCGCTGTCGAGCGCGGCGATCGCCGCGGCGCGAAGGTCGAGCCGGAGCCCCGCATGGCGGTCTTCGTTGTCGGGGCCGTGGCAGGAGAAGCAGCGGTCCGAGAGGATCGGCCGCACGTCGCGATTGAAGTCGAGCTTCGCTTCGGCGGCCCGAGCCACCGCGGGGCCCGCCGGAGCGGATGCGAGCACGAGGAGCGCAGCCAGCAGGCCGGCAACGGCGGGCCGTAGCTCGGTGCAGTTCATCGAAGTCCTCGCTGCGAAGCTGGGAATCACCCGCATCGCCAGATCGGCGACGGTCACGCTCATATTATAAGTTTAGTCCGAATTCCCGCAGCGGCAAAACCCACGATCAGCCATCCACGGCCGCCGCATCGAAGCCGTCGCCAGATGCTACGATCATCGGCTTCGACATATTCCTCTCCGAACTGCTGTAGAAAGGGTTTCCCTACGATGCGTGTGCAGCCGCGCGGTGGAACCTGGATGGTCGGCGTCGCACTGCTGGTGGCTGGCATGCGGATGCCGGCCGCCGTTGCCCAAGAGCCCCCCTACGATGCCCGCCCCGAGGTGGAACCGCCCTACCACCGCGTGCGCTACGAGGCGGCGACCGAGGCCGGGGGCCTGATCTTCCCGGTCACCTACACCGCCTGGTTCCCGCCCGACGTCCCGACCCTGCGCGGCGTGATCGTGCACCAGCACGGCTGCGGCGAGGGCTCGTGCAAGTCGGGCCTCACCGGCGCCTTCGATCTGCACTGGCAGGCGCTCGCCCGCAAACACGACTGTGCGCTCATCGCACCCTCGTACGAGCAGCCTGAGAAGGCCGACTGCCAGATGTGGTGCGACCCGCGCAACGGATCCGACGTGGCGTTCCAGCGGGCGCTCGCCGATCTCGGCCGGATGGCGGGGCATCCCGAACTGGCCTCCGTGCCGTGGGCCCTGTGGGGCCACAGCGGCGGCGGCCACTGGGCCGGCGGCATGACGCTCATGCACCCGCAGCGGGTGGTCGCGGCCTGGCTCCGCTCGGGCGTGCCGCTGTTCGAGTTGCCCGAGTCGCCGCTCCCGATGCCGATCATGTGCAATCTCGGCACGCAGGAGGGCGTGACGGTGACCGAAGGCCAGTTCAAAAACGTGTGGCCGGCCAACAAGGCTTTCTTCTCACACCTCCGGTCGCGGGGCGGGCTCGTGGGCGTCGCGATCGATCCGCTCAGCTCCCATGAATGCGGCAATCAGCGCTACCTCGCGATTCCTTGGCTCGATGCCTGCCTCGCGGCCCGGCTGCCCACCGACGGCGGCGCTTCCCTCCGTCCGATGCCGACCGAAGGCGCCTGGCTCGGGCCCATCACCGGAGGCACGGCCGTGGCGGCCAAGGCCCATCAGGGCGACCCGCTCGCCGCCGGCTGGCTGCCGAACGCGACCGTCGCGAGGCAGTGGATGGACTACGTCAGGGACACAGTGGTGGCCGACGACACGCCGCCGCCGGCTCCGACGAACCTGCGGGTCGCGGGGCCGGTGCTCACCTGGGATGCGGCCGCCGACCTCGAGACCGGCATCGCGGGATTCGTGATCGAGCGCGACGGCACGCGGCTGCCCGCAGCACCGACTGCCGGAAAGAATCCGTTTGGTCGGAGTCTGTTCCAGGGGCTGCAACACAGCGACACGCCGGCGTTTCCGCTCGCGCCGCTCGAGTTCACCGACGCGACGGCGACCCCCGCGCAGAAGCACCGCTACCGCGTGATCGCGGTCAACACCGTCGGCCTCGAATCGTCGCCGAGCGAGCCCGCCGTGGCGGAGTAAGCAGGGCCGTGGCATCAGCGGACAGGAAACGCCTTCGCGCCGTGTGCACGGAGCGGGGATTCGCTCGCACTCCCTGCGAATGAATCGGCCGTCAGCGGCGCAGGCGGGCGGCGATCCGCGACTCGTCGTACACGCAGCCGGCCCACACGCCGCCGCTGGCCGACTGCAACAGCGACCACACGCGGGTGTCGGCCGGCAGCTTGGGATCGGGGGCGAGGTCGGGCCGCGAGGGACGGCGGGCGAGCTCGGCCGCCGCCTCGGCCGGCGTGAACGTGCGGCTGCCGTGCGCCACCAGCTCGACCGTTCCGACCGCAGCCCGCGTGTCGATCTCGATCGCGATCACGTCGCCCTCCACGAGCTTGCCGATCGGCCCGCCGGCGAGCGCCTCCGGGCTCGCGTGGCCGATGCACGCGCCGGTCGAGACGCCGGAAAACCGCGCGTCGGTGATCACCGCGACGCGGCTGGCGATCGGCAGCTGCTTGAGCGCGCCGGTCACTTGATACGTCTCCTCCATGCCGGTGCCCATCGGGCCGACTCCCGCGAGCACGAGCACGTCGCCCTCCTTGATCGCCCCCTGCTTGATCGCGGCCATCGCCGCTTTCTCGCTCGTGAACACGCGGGCCGGCCCCGTGTGGCGGTAGACGCCGTCGGCGCCGACGGCCCGCCGGTCGATCGCCGTCGCCTTCACGATCGCCCCGTCCGGCGCGAGCGAGCCGCGCAGAAACGCCATCGTGCCGGCGAGCCCGCGGGCCGCGGCCGCCGCGGGGGGCAGGATCACGTCGTCGGGATCCACGCCGTCGGCCGCCCGGAGGATCTCCCGAAACCGCTGCCGCCGCTCG
>JBKDMX010000101.1:0-3320 GCA_046343855.1 Planctomycetia bacterium | reverse complement strand
GATCGTGACCAGAAACCGGCACTGCCGCCGAATCTCCTCGAGCCGCTCGACGTCGTCCGGCGTCGAGACCGATCCCTCGACGAAGCCCACGTCGTAGGGGCCGGCACCGATCCGCGACCGCGCCTCGAGGAAGTGCTCGATCTCGAGATGCGTTGCGAGATCGCCCAGCTGCGGCCGCGCCCGGCCGAGGGCGTCGAGCACCTGCATCTGGCAGCCGTCGCAGGAGGCGAATTTGTAGATGGCGATGCGGGGTGGCATGAGGTTTGTGCCTTACGAAAGCCCGAAGCGCGAGCGAGGTGAGTTGGCGAGTTTTCTCGCGGGGCGGGTTGGGTCGGCGTTTGTTGGGGTGGGGGGCGGATGGACCTTGCTTGCGCTGCGGGCTTTCGTGGTGAATGTTACAGGTGCGGGGTTGCCAGAAACTTCGCGATGCGGTCGTAGGAAAACACCGGGCCATCGCGGCAGACGAACTCGGGTCCAAACTGGCAGAGGCCGCAGAGCCGCGCGGCGCAGATCATGTTGCGCTCCATCGAGAGAAACATCTGCGACTGCGCAAGCCCCTCGGCTTCCGCCCGCTGCACGACGGCGAGCATCATCGGCTCGGGACCGCAGGCGAAAAGGCCCGTGCGGGCAGGATCGAGAGCGAGGTCGTCGAAGAGGGCGGTCACGAGACCGGTGCGGCCGCTATAGCCGGCATCTGCCTGATCGACGATGACCCGCACGTCGATGCCGCGGCCGCGCCATGCATCGTATTCGCGCTGGTAGAGCAGGGCGGCGGGCGTCTTCGCGCCGAAGAGGAGCGTCACGCGGCCATACGACGCGCGGTCGTGGGCGATCTGCAGAAGCGCCGCGCGGACCGACGCCAGCCCCACGCCTCCGACGGCGATCACGATGTCGTGGCCGCGAAGCTCCGCGAGCGGCCAGGGCGTGCCAAAGGGGCCGCGGAGGATCACCTCGTCGCCCACCGTGAGCCGGGCAAGCGCGTCGGTGACGTTGCCCACCGCCTTCACGGTATGGCTGATCGAGCCGCGAGCGCCGGGGGCGGAGCTGATCGAGATCGCTGCCTCGCCGATCCCCGGCAGGTAGAGCATGTTGAATTGGCCAGGCGCGAAGGAGAATCGCGCCGCCGTGGCAGGGTCGCGAAACGCGAGGTCGTAGGTGCGAACGCCCGCCACCTCGTCGCGGATCGCGGCGATCCGCGCGGCATGGTGCTGCCAGGCATCGCGGCTGTCGGGCAGTGGAGGCGCGGTCATGGCTCCGGTGTCTGGCGGATGGCCGCCACCTCCTCGGTGATGTCGATTCCGACAGGGCACCAGGTGATGCAGCGGCCGCAGCCCGTGCAGCCGGAGGTGCCAAACTGGTCGATCCAGCCGGCAAGCTTGTGCGTGAGCCACTGGCGGTAGCGGGAGGCCGTCGTCGGCCGGGCATTGGTGCCGTGCATCTGCGAGTGCTCGAGCGTGAAGCAGGAGGCCCATTGCCGCTCGCGCGAGACATGATCGCCCGTAAGGTCGGTCACCTCCGTCACGCTCGAACAGAAGCAGGTGGGGCAGACGAGCGTGCAATTCGCGCAGGAGAGGCAGCGGTCGGCCACGTCCGCCCAGCGCGGATGCTGGAGATTGTCGAAAAGCAGGTCGCGAATGTTTTCCGTGTCGAGGCTGCGGGGCCGCGGCCTGCCGGGCTCGGGCTGCCGCGCGTGCATCGCCCGCTCGAGGTCGGCGGGCACGCGTCGCACGGCGGCGATCTCGTCGGCCGAGAGTGGCGCGAGGCTCGCCCGCGCGGCGAGCTCGCGGAGCACCGCGGCGCCCGCGGGCGAAGCCGCCTCCACCGCGAAGCGGTCGCCGACTTCCGTGAGCGCGAGGTCGTGGCCCGGTCCGGCCGCGGGGCCGCAGCCCATCGAGTGGCAGAAGCAGGTGGCGGCGGCGCGGCGGCAGTTGACGGCCACGAGGAAGAGCCGCTCACGCCGCGCCTTATAACGCACGTCGACCGACTCGCCCCGCATGAAGATCCGGTCCTGGATCGCGAGGGCCGCGAGGTCGCAGCCGCGGACGCCGATCACGGCGAGCGACTCGGGCTCGTAGGCGGGCGTGGTCTGCCGCCAGCCATCCGCGTCGCGCTGCCACGTCTCGAATGTCTCCCGCGAGGGAAACAGGAAGTTCTTCAGCGAGTGTGGGCCGACGACGTGGTCGAACGTGCCCGCCGCCTGATCGCGCTCGAGCCGGTAAACGCCGCCATCCTGCTCGTCGATCCAGCCGGTGGGCAGGGCTGCCGCCGAATCGAGATCGCGGTAGACGATCGCCCCGTCGGCCACCTGCGGCCCGATCACCCGGTGGCCGCGGGCCACGAGCACGTCGAGAAGGTGCTGCAGCCCCGGCCGATCGAGCCAGAGCCCCTGTTCGTCGGACTTCATCGCGTGAACCCTCTCCTACGAAAGCCCGCAGCGCAAGCAAGGTCCAGCCGCTTCGCCTCTCTCATCGGTCCGAAGCATCCCCAACTCCCCTCGCTCGCGCGTCGGGCTCCCGTGTTGGACCGCTCTCCCTAAATGTATGGCGGCGGACAGCCCCGGGGGCAGGCCGATTCCGCGATCGACCGCGGGTGTCCGGTCGAACCGCCCCGCGTTGGTGCCGCGATCGGGCGGGGAAGCCCCCTCATTTGCTGCTCCGCCCCCGTGCCCGGATTACACTGGACCGCCTCGGGTGGAGGGAGAGGCATTGACCTTCAGGTTTATTTTCATGGCGAGCGGCTTCTTCAGGGCGGTGGTTTCGCGTGCGGTGATCGTCGCGCTAATCGCCGGACTCGCCGCAAGCGGGCGGCCGATGCAAGCCGGCGAGCATCGACCGCGGTGCATCGTCGTCGATCTCTACCTGCGCGGCGGCGACGCAGAGGAGCGCAAGGCGGCCGATGCGCTGGTGGACTTTGCCGCAAAACGCCCCGGGATCGTGATCCACGAGCATCTCGTCGACGACGCCGGCCCCGGCGCTGCAAGGCTCGCGGCGCTGGCCGAGCGGCTCACGTTCGACGTCGCCGAGACGCCGGTCGTGCACGCCTGCAACGCGATCGTGAAGGGCGTGAAGCATGGCGACGCGCTCGTCGAGCGGCTCCGCGACGTCTGCGCGATCACGGTCTTCACCCGGCCGGGCTGCCCGCGGTGCGCCGCGGCGAAGGAGTGGATGCCAGGGGCCGCCGCGCGGCATCCGGGGTTCGACGTCGCGTATGTCGATCTCGTGCAGGACGCCGGGGGCCGCGCGGTGCTCGCCGAGATCGTGAAGCGGCACGGCGTGGGCGGGGCGAGCGTGCCGGTGATCCATGCCTGCAATTCCGTGGTG
>JBKDMX010000100.1:0-6738 GCA_046343855.1 Planctomycetia bacterium | reverse complement strand
TCGATCGCGTCGCGGCCGGCGAGGAAGGCGCCCGTGATGCTCCGCGGGCTCGCGGCGACGTCGTCGGGCGTGCCCGCGGCCACCACCTCGCCCCCGCGCTTGCCCGGGCCGGGCCCGAAATCGACGACCCAATCCGCCGCGCGGATCGTGTCTTCATCGTGCTCGACGACGACGACGGTGTTGCCCTTGTCGCGGAGGGCTTCGAGCGCGCCGAGCAGCTTGACATTATCACGCGGATGCAGGCCGATCGATGGCTCGTCGAGCACGTAGAGCACGCCCGAGAGGCCGGAGCCGATCTGCGCCGCCAGCCGGATCCGCTGGCTCTCGCCGCCGGAGAGCGTGGGGGCCTTCCGGTCGAGCGCGAGATAGCCGAGGCCCACCTGGTCGAGAAACGCGAGCCGCGAGCGGATCTCCT
This sequence comes from Planctomycetia bacterium, assembly GCA_046343855.1. GTDB lineage: Bacteria > Planctomycetota > Planctomycetia > Pirellulales > UBA1268 > RGVT01. The sequence continues at coordinate 6,323 of JBKDMX010000100.1, read as the reverse complement.
TCATGAGCTCGACCGCGATCAGGGCCTGCGTGTCGTCGAGTTCGAGATCGGCGAGGAAGGCGCGGGCGTCGGAGATCGGGAGGGCGCAGAGACGGTCGAGGGAGAGGGAAGGGGTTCCTTTGCGATTCCTCGTCGTGATCCTCACCGCCCGGGCCTGTGCGGAGAGCCGCGCGCCCTGGCAATCGTGGCAGGGCGTCACGCTCATCAGCTTCTCGAGCATCCGCCGCATGATGCCGCTCTTGGCATTCCGCCAGCGGTTCGTCAGTAGCGGGCAGATCCCCTCGAACTTCGTCTTCGCCCCGCGCTCGGCACGCCCGCGCTTCCAGGCCATCTTGATCTCGTCGAGGCCGGTGCCGTTGAGCCAGATTTTTTTTTGGGCCGCGGTGAGGTCTTTCCAGGGCGTCTCCAGGAGCGTTCCGGGCTTGAGCTTCTTCTTCGACTCTGCGTGGGCCGCCACGCCGGTGAAGAGCCGCCGCATCCACCGCGGCATGTCGCGAAACGTTCCGAGCACGCCCATGCAGCCCTTCTTCAGCGACTTCTCCGGATCGGTCACGAGCTTCGCCGGATCGATGCCGTAGATGTCGCCGAGGCCGTCGCAGGTGGGGCAGGCGCCCTGCGGGCTATTGAAGCTGAAGAGCTGCGGCTCGGGCGTGGAATAGCTCACGCCACACTTCACGCAGGCATACTTGCTCGAGAGGATGAGGTCGGCACCATCTTCCACCGCCACGATCACCTGGCCGCCGCCGGTGCGGAGGGCGAGCTCCACCGCCTCGGCCAGCCGGCTTTTGCTCGCGTCGCCCGGCACGAGCCGGTCGATCACGACGTCGATCGAATGCTTGAGAAGCTTTTCGAGCGGCGGCGGCTCCTCCACGCGCACGATCCGGCCATCCACCCGCGCCCGCGTGAAACCCTGCCGCACGAGGTCGGTGAAGAGATCGCGATGCTCCCCCTTCGCGTCGCGCACCAACGGCGCCAGGACGGTCACCTGCTCGCCGGCCTTCGCGGCGATGATCCGCTCGACGATCTGGTCGCGGGGCTGCGCCTCCAAGACGCTGTCGCACTCGGGGCAATGGGCCGTGCCCACCCGCGCATAGAGCACGCGGAGAAAATCGTGAATCTCCGTCATCGTCGCCACGGTCGAGCGCGGGTTGGTGCCGGCCGACTTCTGCGCGATCGAGATCGATGGGGAGAGGCCCGTGACGCTGTCGACATCGGGGCGGGGCAGCTGGCCGAGAAACTGCCGGGCGAATGTCGAGAGGCTCTCGACATAGCGGCGCTGCCCCTCGGCATAGAGCGTGTCGAAAGCGAGGCTCGACTTGCCGGAGCCGCTCACGCCCGACATGCAGACGAGCCGCCCGCGCGGCAGGCCGACCGTCACATCGCGGAGATTGTGCTCCCGCGCACCACGGATGACGATCGGAGGGACTTGCATGCCCGCATTGTAGGGACTGGGCACGGGGAGGGAGGGGGCGAGCAAGACAGGCACGGAGGCCTGTCGTACGGGTGTCTTTACAGCCTCCCGTGGCTCGCCTACGATCCATTTTCCCCTGGAAGTTGGCGGCAAGGCCGCCAACCCCGGTTCGGGGCGGTAGCTCAACTGGGAGAGCGCGGCGTTCGCAATGCCGAGGTTGGGAGTTCGATCCTCCTCCGCTCCATTTTTTGCCCGCACAGGCTGGTGAGTGAGACGATGGCCAGCGATCCATCCACGGCGCTCATGCTGCGGGTGCGAGACGGGGATGCCGGGGCGTTCGAGGAGCTCGTGGGCCTGTGGCAGGACCGGCTCGTCACGCTCTTCCGCCACCACACCGGCGACCACTCCACCGCCGAGGACCTCGCGCAGGAAGTGTTTCTGCGGGTGTATCGCGCGCGGGCCGGCTACCAGCCGACGGCGAAGTTTTCCACCTGGATCCACACGATCGCCAACAACGTCGCCAGCGACCTGAGGCAGCGGGCCTACCGGCGGCTCGAACGCGGCGTGCCGATGAATGTCTCCGCCTCGCAGAGCGGGATCGGCCTCGAGCAGATTGCCGTCGCCGCGAGCGGGCAGCGGCCGGCGCGGCAGGCCGACCGCGGCGAACTGCAAGACATCGTGCAGCGGGCGATCGCCGGCCTCGGCGACAACCAGCGGATGGCCGTCTTGCTTGCGAAGTTCGAAGACTGCTCGTACGACGAGATCGCCGCCGCGATGGGCCTGAGCGTGGCGGCCGTGAAGTCGCTCTTGCACCGGGCCCGCGAGCAATTGCGCGCGGCGCTCGAGCCCTATGAACGGGAGGGGCGGCGATGACCACACGGCCGGAGCACCGCGACGACACGCCCGCCGACGCGCTCGGCGAAGCCTGGGAACTGCTCGACATCCTGCCCCGATCGGCGGCGACGCCGAGCATGACGGCGACCACGCTCGAGATGGTGGCGGCATCGGCCGCGGGAAGAGTCCGGCCCGCGCCCAGTCCCGCGCGGAGGCTGCCGTGGAGCGGGATCGCGGTCTGGGCCATTCCCGCCGCCGCCGTGATCGGCGGGCTCGTGCTCGGCTACCTGGTCGGCCGCGCGACCGCGCCGATCGCCGAGCGACGGCCACCGGGCAATGTCTTCGAGCGGCTCGAGGCGCTCGAGGAAGAGCAGCGGGTCTTGCGGCAACGAGAAGAAATGCGGCAACGCTTTCTGCGTCGACGCTCCGAGCAGCCGCAGCGGCCGCCCCCCTTCATCCCGCCGTTTTCCGAAGGCCCGCCGTTTCCTGAAGAAAGGCGAGCACCGCCGCGTTGAACGTGGCGGGATCCTCGAGCGGCGTCATGTGGCCGCACCGCGGCACGATCAGGAGCCGCGCATTCGGGAGGATCTGCTCCGCCCGCTCGAGGCATTCCGGCGGCGTGATCGTGTCTTCCGCGCCGACGACGAGCAGCGTGGGCACGGCCACTCGCCGCATCGGTTCGACCATGTCGGGCCGCGCGCCGAGCGCGGACAGCGCGGCGACGATCGTGGAGATGGGCGTGGCCATGATCGTGCGGCGAAGGCTCGCATCGATCTCGCCGCGGCGCGGGCTCTTACGGGCGGCGTCCGACTTCCCGAGCAGATTGGGGATCATCGCGTCGGCGAGAATCTCCTGCCCCACCCGCTCGACCCGCTCGGCGAGATCGCGGCGGCCGGCCCGTGCTTCGGGAGTGTCGGCCTCGAGCTTCGTGTCGACCAGGATCAGAGCGCGGACGCGATCGGGATGACGGGCCGCGACGTGCTGCGCCGCATAGCCGCCCATCGAGAGGCCGCAGATGACGGCCGGCTCGTTCACATGGAGGGCGTCGAGCAGGGCGATGCAATCATCGGCGAGCTGCGCGATGCTCGTGGGGCCGTCGCCGTGGCTCTGGCCGAAGCCGCGCTGGTCGGGCACGATCAGCCGCAGGCTCTCGGCGAGCGGCTCCTGGCCGGCCCACATGGTGTGGTCGAGCGGGAAGCCGTGGAGGAGAACCAGCGGGATGCCGCTGCCGCGGGTGTGGACGGCGAGGCTCGTATCGGGGAGCGGGATGAAGTGCATGGGGTTTCGTACGACAGGCTGAAGCCCATCCTACTGGGCACGCTGTTCGAAGCGGGCGAGGTTTCGCTGGATCGTGCGGTTGTGGGGCTCTTGCCGCCGCGCGAGCGATTGCGTGCGAACCGCGGCCTTGTAGTCGCCGGCAGCGGCGCGGCAATGGGCGAGCGTGTCGAGGTAGCTCGCATTGTCGAACGACCGCACGAGGGAAAACCTCGAATACTTCGTCGCCTTGGCGACGTCGCCCTCGGTGTTGGCCACGAGCCACGCATACTCGTTGTAGCCATTCGCATCGTCGGGCACGGCCTGGATCTCGTTTTCGATCTGATCGAGCGCCTTCTTGATCCTCGCCACGACGGCGGCCTTCTGCTCCGGACCGCTGTCGGGGAGCGCATAGAGCGCGATGAGCGCATCGACGTCGCGGGGATACGCCTCCACGGCGAGCTCCGCGGTCTTGCGGCGGGCGGCCGCATCGCCCCGCTTCGCTGCCGCACACGATTCGAAGAAATGCATGCGCGACTTCGTGGACCGCGGGTCGCGGCCGAGCTGCTGCGCGATCTGCGCCGGATTGGCGTTGGGCCTCTGCTCGAGCGAGGCCAGCAGCCGGGCGAGGCAGCCGGCCGCCTCGTCATCCTGCTCGAGATCGTGGAGAAACTCCGAATACATGACCGCCGCGATCGAGAGCTGCTCGACGGGGGGCTGCGGATCCTCGACGATCGCCTTGTAGCAGCGGGTGGCCCACTCCACGCAGCCCCACTTCGCGAGCATCACCGCCGCCTGCAGCCGCTCCGGAAAATCCCCATCGGTCTTCTCGAAGGCGTCGGCCGCCAGCGACTCGGCCTTCGGCTGGTTGCCCCGGGCCCGCTCGGCGGCGGCCGCCGCGAAGCCGACGACCGCATGATCGCGGATGAGCTCGGGCCGGGCGGCGAGCGCGTCGACCGCCTCGGGGATGCCGCTCTCCGTGGCCCAGGCGAGCGTCGTCACCGCGTCGTTCACGATCGTGTCGAGATCCCGGTCGCTCTCGGCGAGCCGCGCAGCGAGGATTTTGTTCGCGGCGGCGATGGCTTCGTCGCGCCGGCCGGCGGCCCGGAGCAGTTGCGCGAGGCAGCGGTCGAAGATGGTTTGCGTCTCGAGCAGGATCGTCGCATCGAGATCGCTCTGCTCGGCCGGCGTCGGCGCGTCGCTCGCTGTGCCGAGGTCGGCGAGGGCGGTTTCGGCGGCGGCGAGGCTCTTGTCGATCGTCGCCTTGTCGCCCGGGGCTGCCTCCGAAAACGCGACGATCGCCCGCAGGAACCGCGCGGCCGGTCGGTCGCTCGCGCCGATCCCCGAAGTGATCTTTGCGCGGAAGAGTGGCCAGAAGGGATCGTCGGGCCGCCACTCGCGCACGAGGAGCGCTGCCGCGAGCCGCGAGCCGCTCGCTGAACGATCGAGCCGCACGATCCGCGCCAACGGCTCGATGCCGGCGTCGCCATCCAGTCGCAAGAGCCGCCGCATCGCCTGCACGCGGGCGCCCGCATCGCGGCTTTTGAACCGCTCGAGCAGCTTCGTCACCTCGGGCGGGTCGTGGGGCATCTCGAGCGGGATCGCGTCGGCGATCCACCGGGCACGCAGCGAGACCTCGAGATCGGTGCTCATCTCGGCCGCGGCGAGGAGCGCATCGACCGCCGCCGGCCCGATCGCCTTGAGCGCAGTCGCCGCGGCTTCGCGGCGGTTGTAGTCGGCATCGCCGAGCTGCTCGATCCATTGGGCGATCGATTCGGGCGCGGTATCGGCGAGCGGCGCCGCGGCGGCGGGCGTCGCGAGCGAGGCCAGAAGCAGCAGGAGATGCAGACGCCTGGGCATGCAAAAATCCTACGCTCGCCGCGCGCGGCGGGGCAAGGAGGCGGTCTACTATTATGCTGCGTCGGGGTCGATGCCGAGATCGCGGATCGTCACGAGCGATTCGAGCGGGATGCCGCGGGCCGCGAAGGCTGCGTGTGCACCGGCCAGGCGGTCGATCACCGTGATCACCCGCTCGACCACCAGGCCAAACTCCTGGGCCCGATCGATCGCCACGAGCGACGAGCCGCCCGTCGTGGTCACGTCTTCCACGATCACCACCCGCTGGCCCGGCGCGACAGGGCCTTCGATGAATTTCTTGGTGCCGTGGTCCTTCGGCTCCTTGCGGACCATGAAGCCCTTGATCGCGAGCCCTTCCACGCCCGCCATCGTGACGACGGCGCTGGTGATCGGGTCGGCGCCGATCGACATGCCGCCCACCGCGTCGGGCAGCCGGCCGTGCGCCTTGAGCTTTTCGAGGATCGCCCGGCCGACGAGCATCGACCCGCGGGCGTCGAGCACCACCTGCTTGGCGTCGAGATAGAAATTGGCGGTGCGGCCCGACGCGAGCGTGAACGTGCCGCGCTTGAGGGCCTTCTCGCCGATGAGGCCGATGAGTTCGGCGATGACGGGTGTGTGAGAAACGGATGTGGTGATGCTCATGGGGCGGGAGTATAGCAGTGCCCAGCGGGGCTCGTAGGACAGGCCTCCGTGCCTGTCGAGGTGCGGTCAAGAAAGACAGGCACAGAGGCCTGTCGTACTACGCAGGGGAGATAGGCGCAGACGCCAGCCGGCGGGATTTTCCCGGCGTATAATGCGGCTATGCATTTCGACCGGCTTTCACGGTGGCTGCTCTCGTTTCTTGCCGTGATGGCGGGTGTGGCCGGTTCGCCGGCACTGGCCGCGGCCGACGAGCCCGCGCGGGAGCCCGCGCCGGCCGTCGCGATCGCCGTGCGGCTGCCGATCACCGGCACGCGCGACACCCAGG
>JBKDMX010000099.1:0-63675 GCA_046343855.1 Planctomycetia bacterium | reverse complement strand
GGTGACCTGCACCCCGGCTCTCCGGACGCTCGCTACGGGCATCCATGCCCTCCGCTCGCTCGATGCTGACTGCGCTCCCGGCATCCTGCCTCCGCTTGTCAGCAACGCCGGCGAGCGGGGTGCAGGTCACCCGAAGCCTCCTCCTGCGGTTTATTCAGAATGCGGGGAGGCCCGGGGCTGCCTGTACCTTCTCGCGGGCTATGGAAGCGAGCGCAGGCAGGATGCCGAAAGCGAGCGGACATGCAGTGAGCGAAGGACAGGATGTCCGCAGCGAACGTCCGCCGAGAGGGTACAGGCAGCCCCGGGCCGGGTTGGGCTTATTTTCAGCCTCAAAAACACCTTGCCACGCGGGGCGTCGGCTGGGACATTCTCCGCCCCACCGATGCCACCCAATCCGTTCCACCTATTCGATGCGGTCATGCGAACGGCGCGCAAGGTGCTGCCTGCGCTCCTGATCGCATCCTGCGCATCGCTCGCCTGGGCCGAGGAACCACCGGCGGCTGACTCTGCGGAAGAGGCCGGCGGCATGTTCCTGCCGAGCGAGAATGGCAGGCTCTTGTGGAAGCAGACCGTGGCCACCGTCGCCGCCGACTGGCCGATCGTGCGAGCGGTCGAGCCCGACTTCACGTCGACGCCGCCCCGTGAAGGCGTCATCGAATCGGCCTGGGTCGAGCCGCCCGGTGAACCACCGGCGCCGGGGGCGCTGCCGATCGCCTCGGCGGCATGGCCACCGCGGCGGCAGCGCGTGGTCGTGCGGGTCGTCCCCACCGCGCACGGAGCCTGGATCGATGCGTTCGTGGAGACGCAGTCGATCGCCGCAGCCAATGAGCCCGCCGGTCCCGGCCGGGTGGAACTCACCGGCGGCTGGCCGGCCAGCCCGTGGCAAGGCGACACGAGAAACATCACCGCTCAACTCGCCGCGCGGATGGCCCCGTCGACGGAGCCGGTCTATTCACTGCCACCACTGACCGGGGAGAGCATGCTCGCCGCCCGCAACGAGCCGCCATGGGCGCACAGCAAGCACCCCCGGGCGGCCCGGTTCGGCTACAAGGTGCTGGAGGACTACCGCAACTTCTATTCCTGCGAGAGCCTCGTCTGCCTGACAGGAGCCTTCGGTGCCGGCGCCCTGATGGCCAATACCGGCTTCGACATGACGATGCAGGACGCCTGGCAACGCAGCGTCGAGCCCACCGATCTCGGCACGTTTTTCCGGGGCTGCAAGGACATCGGCGAGGGACGGTATGCATTGGCCGTCTTCGGTGTGGCGGGCCTCACCGGGCTCGTCTTCGAGGGCCAGCCCGCCGGCGACGTGCTGGGCGAATGGGGCTCGCGTTCGCTGCGGATGTTCATCGTCGGCGCGCCACCGGTCTACGTCATGCAGTTGGCCACCGGTGCTTCGCGGCCGCTCGAAAACAGTTCGGCCGGGAGCCAGTGGAAATTCTTCCAAGACGACAACGGCGTCAGCGGACATGCCTTCGTCGGCGCGATCCCGTTCCTCGCCGCCGCCGACATGGTGGAGAGCCCGCTGGCGAAGGGTGCGCTCTATGTCTGCTCGACGTTCGTCGGATTCTCGCGGATGACGACCGACTCCCACTTCCCGTCGCAGGTCTTCCTCGGCTGGTATCTCGCGTGGGCCAGCTCGCGGGCCGTCAGCAACACGGAGCTCCATTTCGGCGGCATGGAGGTGAGCGTCGTGCCGCTGCCAATGGCCGACCTGGGCGGTCTCGGCATCGAAACCCGCTGGTGAGCAGCGCAAGGCTCGTCAGCGGGTCGGCGATCGCTTGACCGTCCGCGGGCGAAACAACCGGGGCGGGCGGGATGGCGCCTGCGGCTTCGGGCCGGGCCTGACTTCGGATTCAGAGCGACGATCGCCCACCGGCCTGCGCGACTTCTCGATTTCGAGAATTCCGAAGTAGGGGTCGGGGTATTGCCAATCGTTCTGCGCATGCACACGCCCACCGTGCGCGAGCAGGGCGAGCGTTGCGACGACCAATGCGACTGTTGTGTGACGATTCAGAACCTGTCACTCCGCATGGAACTATCCGCCCACGTATCCGCCCACGTATCCGCCCATGTATCAGCCCATCATCAGCACCGCGATGGCGACCACCGCGGCGCCGACGCCGACCGGCAGTGTCACAAACGCTCGGCTTGTGCGGAAGCTGGGCTCGATGGCGGCCTGGCCACCGCTGACCTGCCCGAGCAATCGCTCCAAGTCGCGAAACGTGATCGGCGTCGAGAGGAGCGAATTCGCCCCCATCTCGGACGCCTCGCGGACGGCAATGTCCCGCTCGCGGCCTTGGACTGTCCCGGACTGGACGATCGCGGCCTTTGCCCCGTCCAGCCGCGTCTGCAGCAGTTCGAGAAAGTCGTGCCCGGACATGTCATCGAGTTCCATCGCGATCAGCCAGGCGTCCACGCGGCGCTGTCGCGCGAGCTTCAGGGCATCGGTGCCGCTGGAGCGAAAATGCAGGTTCAACTTCCCCAGCCTGGCGCTGGCCGCCAGCGGCTTGTAGGACTCGAAGTGCGGGTCGACGACGACCACGTTTGGGATGGTCCCGCTGACCATACCGGAGAAAGCATCATCCCGCAGGTGCGCGGCATTGCTCATGGGAAAATCCCCTCGTACCCTACCCCAACAAAGACAAGTCAAACGGGCTGCAGATCAATGACGAGAAGAGACTGACGAAAACAAGACACGACGGAAAAGAACGAGCCCCGACTCACGACTGTGGCGTTGGAATCGAAACTGGAAGCATCGTGGAATCGGCTGGTGACCGCGTGGCACGAATCACGTCGAGCGTGACAGGGCGAACGAGGTAGCCGGCGATGCCGGAGGCCAACGCCCGCTGCTCTTCCTCGAGGCGATATTCATCGCCCACGATGAAAACCGCCGAACGGGTCGCCTCGCCGATGCGGCCAAGCGAAATCCGCGATCCAGCCAACATCGGGTCGACGTCTCCCTGCACGACGTGCGGAGACAGCATTTCGAGCAGGTCAAAGCCGGACATGTCCTGGAGTTCGACACTCACGAGCCAGACATCAGCGCGAAACCGCCGGGCCATCCGCACGGCCGACCTGCCGTCGCAGCAGAAATGCAGCCCAACGTCACCGGCCTGCGCCGCCCTCACGAAGTCGCCATAGCGGTCGCAGGCGGGATCGACGATGACGATCTCGTTGATCCCCAGCGCCCTGAGCGAATGAGTCGTATTCATCGCGTTGTTTGGGTTGAACGTGTTCATGGCCATGCTCCAAGCAGTCGTTTCAATGAAGTGGGTCAATTGGACTGACGGATGCGAAGGGTCTACCGAACTCCGACGGTGTTGCCGGACATGACCACTGTCAGGCTCGATGCATCGACCGGCACCACATCGCTGACCAGCAGCGGAAAGGCAACTTTCGACAGGCCGAACAGTTCCCGCGCCGGACTTTCCTTGCTGCGGGACGACGCTCCCCGGCGGGAGATCCAGGGAATCGTGCTCGCATCGCGAGGCTGAACCTTCCGCACCACAGAAGGGGCAACCGGCTCGAAGACAGGGATCGCCATCTGGGGAACAATGGCATTCGCCTCTCCCGGGCTGACGCCGTCGGCGTGCGAGTCCTGCGGAACGCCGACTGTCAAAGCCAGCAGCGTCAGGATCGCCAACGCGCAACTGACCGCCAAAGAGGAAAAGGCTCGGGAGGCACGGGAAAGAAATGAGTGATGACAACGCGGCATCGGACGTCCTTTCACGAGGGCAGTTACACGACTTCAGACGAGCGAAACAATCGACAGAAACAGGGCGATCGGCAGCGCACACAGCACCAGGTCAGCCCGTGTGAGTGACCAACGGCTTGCCGATGGCACCGAAACAACAGAGGTCTTCATGAGCGTTCTCCCGAAAAGACAGGCAATCCCAAACCGAGACGACGCGGAGGCAACCTCCGGCGAGCGAGGTCAACGTGCCCCTCGCCGACTGCCAAAGATGCACACGGCGTGCCAATCCCGCGCACGAGTCGCACGCCATGCTGTCGGGCAGGCTGAAAAGCCGCTTCCGGCCGAGGAAAAAGCGCTTTCCTTCGTCACATTTTTTTCTCAAGCCAGACCAGTTGCGGACACAAAAAAATCGGGCTGGGGCGATTTGCCCCAGCCCGACTGGTCGCTGGCGCCCCGGCGCTGGAGCGATTCGCTCCAGCAGAGGCGGGCTTACGCCCCGTACTTGCCGAACCGCTGCGCGTGGGCCATGGCCAGGAGCATCAGATGCTTGGCCGGAAAGATCCCGAAGCCGCCGCGGAGGCACTCGCGCTCGGAGAATTTCGTCAATCCATCCGGGCGGCAGGTATTGGCCGCGAGAAGCGTCGGCACGGGGTGCCAGCTGTGGCTCCTGAGCAGGCTCGGCGTCGAGTGGTCGCCCGTGACGATCAGCACGTCGGGCCGCAGTTTTTCGATCCGCGGGATGATACGGTCGAGCTCCTCGATCCGCTTCACCTTGTGCTCAAACGCCCCATCCTCGCCGGTCGAATCGGTGTATTTGAAGTGCATGAAGAAGAAGTCGTATTCGTTCCAGCACTGCGCGAGCTCATCGACCTGCTCCTCGAGCGATTGGGCCTTGCCCACGAGCGTCATCCCGACGAGCCGCGCAAGCCCCTTATACATCGGGTAGACGGCGATCGCCGCCGCCCGCAAGCCGTAGAGCTCCTCGTAGGTCGGCAGGGCCGGCTTGGCCGCGAATCCCCGGAGCACCAGGCCATTGGCCTTCGGCTCGTCCTTGAGAATCGCCCGGGACTGGCGCACGAATTCCGCGGCCACTTCGGCGGTCCGCCGGGCAGCCGGCGTGAGCGGCTGGGGGGCGAGCGGGGCCACGCCGAGGGCCTGCGGATCGGTGTCGGCGATGCCGCCATCCAGCCCCTTGCCGCGAAACACGACGACGAAACGGTGCTCCTTCACGGGCTTCACCAGCGTCTCGACCCCGTCGATTTTCACCGCCTGGAGCCGCTCGACGACCTTGAAGCTTTCCTCCGAAGGAATCCGCCCGGCACGGCGGTCGGCGATCAGCCCCGCGGCATCGAGCGTGCAGAAATTGCCGCGGGCGGCCACATCGTCGGGGCCCAGTTCGAAACCGATTCCGGTGGCCTCGAGGGCGCCGCGGCCGATCTTGAATTCGAGCGGATCGTAGCCGAACAGGCCGAGGTGGCCGGGGCCCGATCCCGGCGTGATGCCCGGCAGGACGGGCACGCTCGACCCGCTCGTGCCACGGGCGGCGAGCCGGTCGAGATTGGGGGTCGAGGCGGTCTCGAGTTCGGTTTTGCCCCCCGGATCCATGGGCAGGCCCCCGAGGCCGTCGGCCACCAGCATGACGATCTTGGAGGAGTTTTTCTCGGCAAGTTCGCGGACGAGTTCGTGCTCTTTCATGGCTGTGATTCCCTGGCTGAGGCTGGCTGAGGCTGGATGAGGCTGGATGAGGCTGAGTGCTTCGCTGTTTGCTACATTTCGCCGGCAAGAATACCGGCACAGCCCCCGCAACAATAGCCGAGGTCACTCCCCATGAGCGTTGTCCGCCCCAAGCCGCCCGAAGATCCGATCCAGTACGACCCTGCCGCCGTCTTCGCCACCGGCGGCCTCGCGCGAAAGGATGTCGAGGCGATCTCCGGCCGGCTCGACGAGGCCCGGCGTGAATCCCTCGCCGACATCGATCGCTACCGCTCGGGGGCCGTACAGCCGGGCGAGGTGCTCGATCCCGCCTTCATCGACCTCCCCGACCGACTGCTCGCCGACTACACGACGAAGCGACCCGAGAGCGAGCTCTTCTCGATCCTCTCGACGGCCCGCCGCATCCGCGATGCAGTGGACCGCGTGGTGGTGCTCGGCATCGGCGGCTCCTACATGGGCACGCGGGCGCTGTTCGAGGCCTGCTGCCACCCGTTTCACAATGAATTGCCCCGGGGCGAGCGGGGAGGGCGGCCACGGCTCTCGTTCGAGGGTTTCAACATCGACAACGACTCGGCGCAGGGGCTGCTCGACCTGCTCTCCGCCCCCGGAGGCGCCGACGATCTGCTCCATCGGTGGGCGCTCCTGATCGTAAGCAAGAGCGGCGGCACGCTCGAAACGGCCGTCGCCACGCGGCTCTTCCTCGATGCGCTCTTCGCCGCCGTGGGGGGCGACCGCACGGCGCTCGCGGAGCGGGTCGTGCCGATCACCGGCACGTCGGGAAAGCTCGCCGACCTCGCCCGGGCGATCGGCTGCCCCGACGTCTTCGACATCCCGGACGGCGTGGGGGGCCGATTTTCCGTCTTCACGGCCGTCGGCCTGCTGCCCGCCTCGATCGTGGGGATCGACGTCGTGCGGCTGCTCGAAGGGGCGGCCGCGATGAATCGTCGGTTTCGCGAGGCGCCCATCGGCGAGAATCCAGTGCTCCAGTATGTCGGCGTCTCGCATCTCGCCGAACTCCGCATGGGGGCGACGATCCGCGTGCTTTCCACCTGGAGCAACCGGCTCGAGGCGGTCGGCCTCTGGTACGACCAACTGCTCTCCGAAAGCCTCGGCAAGGCAGAGCAGGGGGCCACGCCGCTCACCACCGTGACGACCCGCGACCTGCACTCCCGCGGCCAGCAGCATCAGGAGGGGCGGCGCGACAAATTGATCACGAACCTGCTGGTGGGCGAGCCGCGGCGCGACCGGCTCACGCTCCCCACCATCAGCGGCTTCGCCGCCAACGAAGACACACTCGACGACCTCGTCGGCAAGGCCTGGCCCGACATGCTCGCCGCCGCCGCCGCGGGCACCAACGAAGCCTATGCGAGCGACAAGCGGCCCACGGCCGACATCCTCCTGCCGCGGATCGACGAACACACGGTGGGCCAACTGCTGCAGATGCTCATGCTCGCCACGGTGGTCGAAGGCCGGCTCGTCGGCACGAATCCCTACGGCCAGCCCGGCGTCGAAGCCTACAAGAAATGCATGATGGCGCGACTGCGCCCCTGATCGGAGACTCACCATGCCCGTCACACTCACCTGGACCGGCCACGCCACCTGGCTGATCGACACCGGCGCCGGCACGCTGCTGGTCGATCCGTTCTTCGACGAATGCCCGACGGCGTCGATGAAGGCGAAAGACGTCCGCTGCGACGCAATCCTCGTCACGCACGGCCACTTCGATCACGTCGCCGACCTGGTCGCGATCGCGAAGCGGACCGGCGCGACCGTGTTGTGCAACTGGGAGATCGCGCAATGGCTCGCGAAGCAGGGGGTGGAACGCGCCCAGCCGATGAACCTCGGCGGGCAGGCGGCGATCCCCGGCGGCACGGCGCGGATGGAGATCGCCCATCATTCGTCGAGCCTTCCTGACGGCAGTTATGGCGGCAATCCGGCCGGCTGGGTGCTCGACGTGGCGGGAGTGCGAATCTATCTCGCCGGCGACACGTCGCTCTTCTCCGACATGGAACGGATCGGCAAGCCGCGCGACGGCAAGGGGCTCGACGTGGCGGTGCTGCCGATCGGCGACCTCTTCACGATGGGCCCGGACGCCTCGCTCGAGGCGCTGGCGCTCCTGAAGCCGCGGATCGCGCTGCCGAACCACTACGGCACCTGGCCCCCGATCGAGCAGGATGCGGCGGCCTGGGCGCGGCGGGTGGCCGCCGAGCGGCTCGCGGAGCCGCACGTGCTCGAGCCGGGCGGCTCGCTTACGGTGTCGGCGACGTAGCGGGCAGTTCCACCGCCTTCGCCGGCGGCACGCGAACCTCGATCGCATCGCCGACGACCCGCACCTCGAAGACATCCACCTTCAGCTTCGGGTTGTCGCACCAGGCCCCGTCGCAGAGCCGAAACCGCCAGGCATGCCACGGACAGGTGACGACGCCGTCGCGCAGCGGCCCGGTGCCGAGTGAGGCGCCCATGTGCGGGCAGAGGTCGTCGATCGCCGAGTAGTTTTCGCCATCGAAGAAGACCGCCACGAGCCGGCCGCCGGCCTCGTAGGTGCGGCCTTCGCCGGCGGGAATGTCGCCCACCCGGGCCACGGGAGTGAAGGGGATGTCGTCAGGGGAGGGTGTCATGGCCCAACGTAGTACCATACGCGGCATGTCCCACGCACCAGCAGCCCGTGATCCGGCCGCCATTCGGCTCGTCGTCCTCGACGTGGATGGCACCCTCAGCAACAGCCGCCACGAGATCACCGACGCCACCTGCGCGGCCGTGGGCCGCATCCGCGAGGCCGGAATGCGGGTGATGATCGCCACGGGCCGTCGCTACCGAGACGTGCTCCCGGTCGCGCGACGGCTCGCGATCGATGCACCGCTGGTGACGGCATCAGGCGCGCTGATCAAGGATGTTCGCACGCATGCCACGCTCGAGCGGGCGGCGTTCGCCCCGGGCGTGCTCGAGGGGCTGCTTGCGCTGATCGTGGATCGCGGGCACGAGCCGATCCTCTATACCGACAGCTTCGCCGCGGGCTACGACTTCCACTGCCGCAGCCTCGCCTCCGCAGCGTCCGGTGGCGTGCCGGGGAATCGCGGCGTCGCGGAATACCTCGACCGCAATCGGGCGCTTGCCCACGTGGTGCCCGATCTCCACCAGGCGCCGCCCGAGGGCGTGTTCGCCGGGTTCACGATGGGCACGCACGTCGAGATGCTTGACCTCGAGCGGGCGCTCGACGCCTCCTGGCCGGGCATGCTCTCGCTGCACACGATCCGTAGCCCGCGGTACCGCGACTGGATGTGCGAAATCGCCCCGGCAGGCGTGACGAAGTGGTCTGGCGTGCTCTCCATCGCGGAGCGGTTGGGCATCGCGCCCGAATCGATCTGCGCCGTCGGCGACGACGTCAACGATCTGCCGATGATCCGCGGCGCCGGCATCGGCATCGCGATGGGCAACGCCACGCCCGACGTGCTCGCAGCCGCCGACCGCATCGTGGCCGCCCACGACGACGACGGGATCGGCGAAGTGGCCGACCTGCTGCTCGCCGGCCTTTCCCAGCCTGCCCCGCTTCCCGGCGGCAACGCGGGTTGAGCGGCGGCAGGTCATTCGCTACGGTTCCTCCCCGTCGATCCCTCGCCGCGGCCCCGGTGTAGAGCGTCCATGGACCTGAAACTCCACCGACCGAATGGCAGCTGCGGAAAGAGCGGCCGCGGCTTCGTGCCAGGCGAGCTCTTCTATTCGGCGCTCGTGCGCAGCACGGGCGCGATCGAGCGGATCGACATCTGCGCCGAAGCCTGGGGCGGCCCGCCCGAACAATCGCTCGCCTGGTGGAAATCACTCTATCCGGCCGCCGACTCCGCAGGCTCCACGCTCGCCCCGGTCGAGGTGCTCCTCGACGTGCTCGAACAGCTCGACGGCCAGCCGGACGAGAAGGCGCTGCGGTATCTGCTCGCGCTCGAACTGGTTCGCCGCCGCGTGCTGCGGGTGGTCGATCGCCACGGCACGGCAGCTGCCATCGCTCCCGACACCATGCTCCTGGCCTGCCGGCGCCGCGACAGCGAGTATCACGTGCAGGTGGTGCCGGCCCGCGCCGCCGCGGCCGACGGCGTGCAGGAGCGGCTCGCCGCGCTGCTCTGGTCGGGAGGTGCGGCATGATGGCCAGGCCACCATCCCGTCGGCAACGCATTTCGCCCGTCGCGCTCTTCGCCGTCGTCGCGATCACTGTCGCGTCGAGCGGCGCGACATGTCCGCAGGTGCTGCGGGGCTATCAGGTGGGCACGATGCCATTGCCCCGCGCGCTGCCGCCGCAGGCGTCGCTCGACCAGATCATCGCCAACGTCCACGACAACACCCAGCGGGTGCGAAGCTACATGGCGCCGCAGGCGGTGCTGGTGGTGCCCGGCGTGCCCCGGCTCTCGGCCCAGGTGGCATGCGAACCGCCGCGGCGGTTCCGGCTCCGGGCGCAGACGAGCGTCACAGGCAGCGAGCTCGACATCGGCAGCAACGACGACCTCTTCTGGCTCTGGATTCGCCGCCACCAGCCGCCGGTCATGCTCTTCTGCCGCCACGACCAATATGCCCGGTCGTCCGCTCGGCGGCTCCTGCCGCTGCGGGCCGATTGGATGCCGGAGCTTTTGGGCCTGGTGACGTTCCGCCCCGAAGACCGCCACGAGGGGCCGTTTCCTCTTCCCGACGGCAGGCTCGAGATCAAGAGCCGCATCACCGCCCCCGACGTCGAACTGCTCAAGTCGACGATCCTCGACGGCACCACCGGCCTCGTGGTCGAGCAGCACCTTTTCACGCCGGCCGGCGAACGGCTCGCGAGCGCCCGGACATCGAAGCACCGCGTCGATCCACAGTCGGGCGCCGCCCTGCCGCGGCTCGTCGAAGTGTCATGGCCGGCATCGGGCATCGACTTCCAGCTCGAACTCGCGGCGATCACGACGAACGCGCCGACGAGCGATCCCGGCCAGCTCTGGCAGATGCCCGCCTACGAAGGCTACGAGCCCGTCGATCTCGCCGACCCCTCGGTCGTCATCGGCCCGCCTCCGGCCCCGTAGCCTCGGCCGTGAGCCGCATCTTCTGCCGGGCCCGCGAGAGCGCAGGGCCAATCGAGCCGATCGGCAGGCCGGTGATCCGGCTGATCTCGCCGTAGCTTCGCGATTCGAGGTGATGAAGCCGCACGAGCTGCGCCTCGGCCTCGTCGAGCCTGCCGAGCATGACCTCGATCTCCTCGCGATCGGCGATGTCGCGCTGGTCGTTGCGGGCGGCCGCCGGCTCAACGTCCTCGACCGGCCAGGCGGCCCGAGCGTTGCGGCAAAGCGATCGCACCACCACGCGGCGGGCGATCACGGTGAGGTAGGCGGCGAGCGTGGAGCGGCCGGCGAATCCGCGGAGGGCCGCGGCGTCGTTCTTGAGCAATTCGACCAGCACTTCAGCGATCAGGTCATCGCGGTCGGCCGAACTGAGCGGCCGCCGGCGGTGCGCCGTGGTGCGATCAACCACGTGGGCCAGCAGGCCGGCATAGCGGCCAATCAAGGCATCCCAGGCCCCGGGGCTGGCGGCGAGGCACGCTTGGACGATCGCGAAATCATGCGGCGACACTCCGCCCCCCTGCGGCTGCGGGGGCCCACTCGGTTCATTCTCGTGGCCGAAGGCCATGACGCACCCTCGCGGCGGAACGGCGTTTCCCGAAAAAATCATAGAGCCCCCCCGCCGCGGCACCAACGTCATTCACCACGGGCTCACGAAACCCGCCCAAAATGCCGATTCCAAATTCGTTGACAGGTGCACCGGATCAACCTAGGATTCGCGCAGTTTGATCGAACGCCCAGCGAGGAATTTCAGCTTTCCAAGGAGTTTTCGCCCATGACGCACGTCGTTGCCGAGCCCTGTTTCGCCTGCAAATACACCGACTGCGTGGTGGTCTGCCCGGTCGAGTGCTTCTA
The DNA here is from genome assembly GCA_046343855.1 of Planctomycetia bacterium. GTDB lineage: Bacteria > Planctomycetota > Planctomycetia > Pirellulales > UBA1268 > RGVT01. The sequence goes on along the minus strand of JBKDMX010000099.1, from coordinate 52,338 downwards.
CGAGGGCGACAAGATGGTCTACATCCACCCCGACGAGTGCATCGACTGCGAGGCGTGCGTTCCGGAGTGCCCCGTTGAGGCGATCTTCCACGAAGACAACCTCCCGGCCGAATGGAAGGACTTCAAGGCGCTCAACGCCGAGATGTCTCCGCAACTGCCGGTGATCACGGAGAAGAAAGATCCGCTCTGCTAGTTACACGGAAAACATGAGCATCCTGCTCTTTTTTCCTTGGCCAGCTCTGCCGGCTGGTCCTAACCCGGCCCTCCGGGCCTGGCGCACTTCGTAGGACAGGCCTCCGTGCCTGTCGCGCTACACGCAAAACACGGACATCCGGTCCGCTTTTTGCTTGACCGGCTCCGCCCTTCGTATGACAGGTCTCCGTGCCTGTCTAACTGCACGCGAGGCTTCGGGTGACCCGTGCCCCGGGAGCCGGCGTATACTGACAATCGCAGCCAGGATGGCGGAGCGCAGTCAGCATCCGAGTGAGCGAAGGACAGGATGTCCGAAGCGAACGACCGGCGATGGGGCACGGGTCGCCCGAAGCCGGCTACGCGAACCGACTGTTACCTGAGGTCGGCGAGCCAGTAGGCGTTGTCCACGAAGCTCTTCCAGCTCTGGTACTTCGGATTCCCGAGCTTGATGGTGAGCAGCGGGCTGCGCTTCGGCTTCATGGGCAGGCGGATCATCTGCATCCGCGCCTCCTGCGGCGTGCGGCCGCCCTTGCGGACATTGCAGGCCACACAGGCGCAGACGATGTTTTCCCAACTCGTGTTGCCGCCGCGGCTGCGGGGCACCACGTGGTCGAGCGATAACTCGCTCGTCGGGAAGTGCTGGCCGCAGTATTGGCACTGATTGCCATCGCGGGCGAAGACGTTGCGGCGGTTGAACCGCAGGCCCTGGCGGGGGCCACGGTCGCACGACACGAGCCTGATCACTCGCGGCGCCTGAAGCTCGTAGCCGACGGCCTGCACCCAGTCTTGATCCGGCGTCCGAAAGGCCGCCTGGAGCGCCGAAAGCTCACGCCAGGAATCGAGCGAATGGGCAGCATACTGCCCCTCTTCGATGTGAACGACCTCGGCAAGCTCTCGAAAGAGCAGGGTGATCGCCCGCCGCACATTGGTGATGTGAACGGCCACGAACGACCGGTTCAGCACGAGCACGCTCAGGCTGAGCGCCCCGGGCAGCGAGCGCGACGGGACTGCGATCTGGGCCGCAGCAGCAACACCGGACATACGGAGTCCTCTCGAGGAAGATCGTCGAGATCCTTGGAGTTTAGCCTCGCGACCGATCTCCTGCCAAATCGCCCAGCCTCTCTCCGCCCAGAAGATGTGCCACGAAGACGTGCTGAACACTTGCCTTCGCTGCAACTTGCAGGCACACTCAGGACATGAATCAGCGACCGCCGGGCGGGGCCGCGGCTCATCCCAACTTTCACTGGAGAAATCGATGCTCCACTATTCGTGCGATGTCTGCAAACGGCCCATCAACCTCCACTCCGACGTTCGGCACGTTGTGAAGATCGAGGTCTTTCCGGCGGTGGAAGACGTCGCCGCCGGCCATGCCGACACCGGCTGCTGCGACGGCGCCGAAGCGGATCATCTTGAGGAGATGCAGGAACTGCTCGAGAGCATCGACGAGCGCTCGACCGACCACGACGGCCTCTACGACGACGGCACGCGGTCGATGCGATTCGATCTCTGCGATGCCTGCCGGCAACGGTTCGTGAAGAACCCGCTCGGCATCAAGTCGGGCAAACAACTCGATTTCAGCAACAACTAGCTACACGGAAAACATGAGCATCCTGCTCATTTTTCCTTGGCGGGCTCCGCCCGCGAGTACGACAGGCCTCCGTGCCTGTCTCCTTCACGGAAAACATGAGCATCCTGCTCATTTTTCCTTGGCGGGCTCCGCCCGCGAGTACGACAGGCCTCCGTGCCTGTCTCGCTGGGGTAGGCGAGCGGGTCGGCGGAAGCTCGACGAGCATTTGGACCGAGTCCGCGAGGGCCACCGCGAGTCGACTTCTGCCGCCCGCAAGCCGGCGGCAAACTCACGCCGGAAAAGCATCGGGAATCACGCGGGGCGGTTCCACTCGCCGCGGCCGTCGGCTAGATTTCGCTCTCGATTCATCCCCGGCACCACGGAGCCCCATCGATGGCCTCGAAGACGCTCAAGATCGCAGCAATCCCCGGAGACGGCACCGGCCCCGAGGTCACCGCCGAGGCGATGAAGGTGCTGGCAGCGGTCGCGAAGCTCGAGGGCTTCACCTACGACGTCGAGACGCTCGACTGGGGTGGCGACCGCTACATCAAGACGGGCGAGATCATCCCGGAGGGCGGCCTCGATCTCTTGCGCACGAAAGACGCGATCTTCCTGGGCGCGATTGGCCATCCCGATGTCGCTCCCGGCATCCTCGAGAAGGGGCTGCTCCTCGACCTGCGGTTCAAGCTCGACCAATACATCAACCTGCGGCCCGTGAAGCTGCTGCCGGGCGTGGAAACGCCGCTGGCCGGTCGCGGCCCGAAGGACATCGACTTCGTCGTCGTGCGCGAAAACACCGAAGATCTCTACTGCGGCGTGGGCGGCTATCTCAAGAAGGGCACGCCGGACGAAGTGGCCGTGCAGCAGGCGGTCTACACGCGAAAGGGCTGCGAGCGGTGCATTCGCTGGGCCTTCGACTACACGCGCAAGCGGAATAGCCCCAAGAAGACGCTCACGCTCGTCGCCAAGACGAACGTGCTGACGTTCGGCCACGACCTTTGGTGGCGGACGTTCCAGGAGGTGGCCAAGGACTACCCCGACGTGAAGACCGACTACAACCACGTCGATGCCTGCTGCATGTGGATGGTGAAGAACCCCGACGCCTACGACGTGATCGTCACCACCAACATGTTCGGCGACATCATCACGGATTTGGGAGGCATCCTGCAGGGAGGCATGGGCGTGGCCGCGGGGGCCAACCTCAACCCCGACAAGGGGGGCGTGAGCATGTTCGAGCCGATGGGGGGCAGCGCGCCCAAATACACCGGCCAGAACGTGATCAATCCGATCGCCGCGATCAACGCGATGGCGATGCTGCTCGAGCATTCGGGGCAGCCGGCCGCCGGCAAGCGGATCGACAAGGCCGTGGCCCACGTCACCGGCACGAAGATGAAGAGCCAGGCCGCCGGCAAGATGGGCTACGGCACCCGCGAGGTCGGCGACCTCGTCGTGGCTGCGCTGTAATCGCCGGCCGAACAGTCAGAGGCTCACGCGGCGGCCTTCGGTTTGGCTCGTGGCGGCGGCCTGCACGATTCGCATCGCCCTGAGGCTGTCGTCGAGGCCGCTCACGGCGCGGACGAGGCTCGTGACCTTGCGGTGAAATTGCACGAGCATGTGCTCCCCCACGGGCCGCTCGCTCTCGAGCGATTCCTGGTGGCGGCCGGCCGTGTCGAACCAGACGAGGCTCGACGGCAGGTCGATGAAGGCGATGCCGTTCTCGCAGACCACCTGGAGGGCAGGGGGGGGACGGAATCCGACCGCCTCCTCCCACTGCCGCGGCATGTAGTAGCCGCAGCTGATCTGCGCGATCGCGCCGTCGCCGGGCCGGCCGGTCTGCGAGAAGTCGAGGCTCATCATCTGGTAGTCGTCGATCTTCGCGCCGGGGGTCTCAGCATGCCGGACGGCGACCACGCTCGTCGGCTCGGTGCCCGCGGCATAGCGGCACCAGTCCACGAGCTCCATCAGGTCGCGGGCCTCGCTGGCACGATCGCGGGGCGGGGCGGCGGCGGCGACGGAGAGCGGGACGCGGCGGTGGCAGAAGAGCATCCGCGGCTGGCCGAGACGCGTGGCGATCAATTCCTTCAGCCGGATCGTGGCCGGGGCATGCCGCCGGGGCAATTCGGCCATGAAGGCGATCCCCGACTCCTCCACGCGGCGGCGCAACAGCTGCACCTCGTCGTCTTCGACGGGAAACGAGATCGCGGAGTAGACCGCCTTGCCGAAGTCGCAGGCGGCGAGAATCGGCGCGGCGCCATACCACTGGTCGGAGAGATAGAGGATCGCGTCGATGTCGTCGCGGGAGGCCAGCGCCCGGTAGCCGTCAACGGGCACCGCGCTCACCTCGGCGGCCGCCCGCTCCGCCCGGTGGGCCACCTGCTCGCAGATGCCCCGAACCTCGAAGCGATCGGCCAGGCTCCGAAGCGCCGGCAGGTAGCGAGACTCCCACTGGCCGCCGAGCCCTACGATGCCCACACGGAGCTTCATGAAGTGGCTCCCGGACTGGCCTGGGGGGCCGCGAGTTCGTGGGCCATCGCCTTGTCGGAGATGTCCTTGCGGCACCAGGCGCCCTGCCAGCGGATCTCGCGGACGGCCGTGTAGGCCTGCAACTTTGCCTTGGCGAGCGAGTCCGCCACGGCCGTGACAGCGAGCGTGCGGCCGCCGTCGCTGACGACGTTGCCATCGACGAGCTTCGTCGCCGCGTGAAACACCTCGACCCCCTCGACCGTGGCCGCAGCCTCCAGGCCGCGGATCGGCCGGCCCTTCTCCACGGGCCCGGGGTAGCCCTCCGACGCCATGACGACCGTCACGCTCGCCCCCTCGCGCCACGTCGGCGGCTCGACCGTTTCGAGCCGTCGATCGGCGGCGGCATCGAGCAGGTCGAGCAGGCTCGATTCGAGCCGCACGAGCAGGGCCTCGCATTCGGGATCGCCGAAGCGGGCGTTGAATTCGAGCACCTTCGGCCCCTGCGCGGTCAGCATCAGCCCCGCGTAGAGCACGCCCTGAAAAGGCACCTTCGAACGACGCAGCGCGTGGACCGTGGGGACCATGATCCGCTCCTCGATGTCGGCGAGCAGTTCGGCATCGACGAAGGGAGTCGGGCAGTAGGCGCCCATGCCGCCGGTGTTGGGGCCTTGATCGCCATCGTAGGCGGCCTTGTGGTCCTGCAGCGGCGGCAGCGTGACGATCGTGCGGCCGTCGGTGATGGCCATCACGCTCACCTCCATGCCGTCGAGCTTCTCCTCGATCAGGATGCCCTTCGCCGCGGCCGAAAACTGCGGATCCCCGCCGAGGGTCGCGACGGCCTCGAGCGCCGCGGCGCGGTCGCCGCAGACGAAAACTCCCTTGCCGGCGGCGAGTCCGTCGGCCTTCACCACCACCGGCATGTCTTCGCGGGCCTCGAGAAACTCCCGCGCGGCCGCCACCGATCGAAACTCCTGAAACATCGCGGTCGGCACGTCGCCGCGGTGCAGGATCTGTTTGCAGAAAAGCTTGCTGCCTTCGAGCTGTGCGGCCCTGGCAGTGGGGCCGAAGACACGCAGGCCGGCGGCCGCGAAGGCATCGACGATCCCGGCCACGAGCGGCGCCTCCGGACCGACGACCGTGAGTTCGGCGCCGCGGTCGCGGGCGAGCTTCACGAGGCCGGGGATGTCGGTCGCAGCCACGGCGACGTTCTCGGCGATCGCCGCCGTTCCCGCATTGCCAGGGGCCACGATCACCTCCGCGCCGTCGCGGGCAAGCTTCCAGGCGAGGGCATGTTCGCGGCCGCCCCCCCCTACAACCAAAACACGGCGGGATGCGGGCACGGGCGGATCCTTCCTCGAAGAGCGGTTGGGGCTGGCGATTGGCGACGGCCGCGGATTGTGGCGGTATCACTGCCGCCTGGGCAAGGAGGGACGGTGTTGCGGGGGGTTCTGCGACACGCTGACGTTGACACCTTTGCCATGGTCGATACAGTTAACTGGAGTTCGTGAAAAAAATCACGAACTCTGAAAAAGCTTCCGAAAACGATGTTTTTGGACTGAATTTGCTTCCCGGCAGGGCTGGCCGACAGCGTGCGGAAGTCGGCCTCCTGCGGGGAATCGCGCGAGGCGAACCGATGGCAGACAAGAAGAAGATGTCGGTCGCGGAAATTCTCGCGGCCGCGCGTGCGCAGACAGGGGGCGAATCGGCCCCCGCAGCTGAGCCGGCAGCAGCCGCCGAACCAGTGGCTGATTCAGCCGTCGCTGCCGAGCAGCCGGTCGTTGCTGCCGAGCAGCCAGCAGCAAAATCGGCTGCCGTGAAAACAGCCGCCGCAAAGCCGGCAGCGGGCGGTCGCCCGAGCGTTGCCGAGATCATGAAGCTCGCGCGGGAGAAGGGCGGCGGCGCCGCCGCCGAGAAGCCAGCGGCAAAGCCGGCCGCTGAGAAGCCGGCAGCAAAGCCTGCCGCCGCGAAGCCGGCCGCTGCCAAAGCAGCCGCTCCGAAAGCGGCCGTCGTCCGCGATACCGCCAGCATCCTGGCCGCCGCTCGGGCTGGTGCGAAGCCCGGCCCGGTGAGCAAGGCCGAAGCGCCGACGCGGCCCGAGCCGCGTCCGAAGCCTGCCGCAGAGCATGCCGCCAAGACGGCCCCGACCCTCAAGGCCGTGCCGCCGAAGCCGGTGAAGCCGGTCGTCAAGAAGGCGGCCGAAGGGGAGGAAGACCGTCGCGGCTTCCTCGAGATGGCTCTCGGATCGTTCATGTCGATGGGCTTCACGGCGCTCTCCGTCACCGGCGGCCTCTTCACGCTGGGGCTCGCCCGCTACATGTTCCCCAACGTCCTCGCCGAGCCGCCGAGCCGGTTCAAGGTGGGGTTCAAGGAGGGGTTCCCCTCCGGCAAGGTCGAGACGAAATACGTCGCCCAATACGGCGTCTGGGTGGTCAACAGCGATGTTCAAGGGCAGCAGCAGATCTACGCCCTCAAAACCGTCTGCACCCATCTTGGCTGCACGCCCAACTGGCTCGAGGCCGAGCAGAAGTTCAAGTGCCCCTGCCACGGCAGTGGGTTCTACAAAGACGGTGTCAACTTCGAGGGCCCGGCCCCGCGTCCGCTCGAGCGCTATGCGATTCGCGTCTCGGACGACGGCCAACTCGAAGTCGACAAGAGCCGCACCTTCCAGGAGGAACTCGGCCAGTGGGCCGATCCCGATTCGTTCATCACGGTCTGACCCCAATACCGCACCCCCCGACAGCGAAGCCCTGATTCATGGCCATCGGCGAAACCATCCGTAACTCCCAGATCTGGAAGAGCATCTTCCGTCATCCGATGCCGCTCGATCGGCGCAACCGGATCGTGGTGATGCTCACCAACTTCTTCCTGCACCTCCACCCGGTGTCGATCAAGAAGCAGGGCATCGCCCTGTCGTTCACCTGGTGCATGGGGGGCGTGACCTTCTTCCTGTTCCTGGTGGAGACGGTCACGGGCGTGCTCTTGATGTTCTATTACCGGCCGACGCTCGAGTGGGCCTACAACGACATCTTGGCCCTGCGCGACGTGACGAGCCTCGGCATCCTCCGCGAGCTGCATCGCTGGGGGGCGCATGCGATGGTGATCACGACCTGGCTCCACATGTATCGCGTGTTTCTCACCGGCAGCTACAAGCCGCCGCGAGAGTTCAACTGGGTGATCGGCGTGATCCTGCTGTTGCTCACGCTGCTGCTTTCATTCACCGGCTACCTGCTGCCGTGGGATCAGCTCGCCATCTGGGCCATCACGGTCGGCTCCAACATGGCCCGCGCCACGCCGATCCTCGGCTACGAGGGCCCGGGCCAGCAGCTGCTCACGATCGGTGGCATCGACATGATCACCGACGCCTCCGACGCGCGGTTTGGCCTGCTCGGCGCGCGGTTCGTGGGCGAGGAGACGCTCAATCGGTTCTACGTGCTCCACTGCATTGCGATCCCCCTGGCCGTCGCCCTCCTGCTGGCCATCCACTTCTGGCGCGTGCGAAAGGACGGCGGCATCAGCGGCCCGCTGTAAACCCACCCCATGCATTCCAACGGCCTGTTTCTCAAGGACGTCGCCGGCTTCCTCGGCTCGTATTACACCGGCCTGGCGATCATGAACGCGATCGCCGCGCTGCTCCTCTGGCGGAAGCACGGCAAGCCCGGCTGGGCCATCACGTGGGCCGTGTTCTCCGGCGCCATGATGATCCTCGCGAGCCTCGCGCTCTCCGGTTCGGAGAGCCTCGTGCCCGGGCTGCCGCTCGGCGTCCGCAACCTCGTCAACAAGCTCTCGGGGCCGGTGCTCTACACGCTCGGCACCACCGCGCTGTTCACGATTCTCTTCGTGTTTCGCAAGTTCTTCGTCCAGCCGATGGTGGCCTGGACCGTGCTCAACGCGGCGCTGGTGCTGATGGGCCTCTCAATGGCCGACGAGAATTTCGCGGCCATCGTCATGAAGCCCGACAATGTGCCGATCGTGGGGCTCGTCTTCCTGCTGGCATTCTTCACGTGGGTGGCAACCAAGCAGGCCGTCGTCAACGACGAGCGGATCAAGCAGGGGCTGCCGCCGATGGAGAAGCTCGACGACGAGAAGGTGCTCGTCTGGCCCGATCTGGTCTACACCGAGCTCATCTGCATGGTGGCCGTGTCCGCCTTCCTGCTCGTGTGGGCGATCTTCCTGCCGGCCCCGCTCGAGGAGCCGGCCTCCAGCGTGAAGACCCCCAATCCGTCCAAGGCCCCGTGGTACTTCCTCGGCCTCCAGGAGATGCTCGTCTACTTCGACCCCTGGTATGCGGGCGTGGTGCTGCCCAGCCTCGTGGTCTTCGGCCTGATGGCGATGCCGTATCTCGACTTCAACAAGAAGGGCAACGGCTACTACTCGATCGAAGAGCGAAAGTTCAGCTACCTCGTCTACCAGTTCGGCTTCTTCGAACTCTGGATCACGCTGATCATCCTCGGCACGTTCCTCCGCGGCCCCAACTGGAATTTCTACGGGCCGTTCGAATATTGGACGCCTTACAAGGTCGAGGTGCTCAATAACGTCGACCTGCCGCAGCTCTTTTGGGTGAACCTGCTCGACCGGCCCCTCCCGCGGGCCCCGCAGGGCGCCAGCACGCTCGTGCAGATCGGGACCATTCTGCTCCGCGAGGCGCCCGGCCTGCTCGCGCTCGGGGCCTATCTGCTGCTCCTGCCGCCGCTGCTCGCAGTCACCGTCTTCCGCGGCTTCTTCCAGAAGATGGGCTTCATCCGCTACATGATCATGGCAAACCTGATGCTGCTCATGCTTTCGCTGCCACTGAAGATGATTCTGCGCTGGACGTTGAACCTGAGATACATCGTGAGCATCCCCGAGTTTTCACTCAATTTTTAGTGCCGGGCTTCGCCTTCGCGCCCGGCTTGATCCATTCGTAACCTTCTAACGACCTCGGCCCGTCCTCGAAACAATGCCCGCAACAGAACAGACCTGGCGAAATCTCAAAATCCTGCACGTCGTCTTCGGCGTGGCGGCGCTGATGCTTCTGCTCGCCACGGTCGTGATGCTGGCCGTGGATCACAACCGTCCATGGAAGAAGTACCAGCGTGAGTTTCGGGCGCTCGAGACCTGGTCGGCTGCCGCACGGGTGGATGAACAGGATTCCCGCAGCTTCGCCGAGAAGTCGCAGTCGCTCGAGGCGGCCCTGGCCGAGGCCCGCCGCGCCGATCTCGACCCGGCGATCGTGAAGGCGTTCCTCGACCAGGTTCGCACGGTGCCCGCCGATGCCGAGGCTGCCGACCTCGCCCAACTCGACGTCGACACGCTGCGAACCCAGACCGATCCTGGCGAGCGGTTGACCCTTCGCGGCGACCTGCTGGAGCGGCTCCGCGACATCGCCAAGCGCGCGAAGTTTCGCGAGGATCTCCTCTCCGGTGAGCTGAAGCTCCGCAAGGCCGAGCTCGACAAGAACCGCGCCGACTACGAGCTGGCCGTGGCCGACGACGCATCCGAGGAGAAGCTCGCCGCCCTCCTCGCCCTGGCTGACGCGAAGCGGGCGGAGGTGGCCACCGCGACCCTCGACAACCAGACTGCCAACACGCATCGCAAGGCGCTCGAAGGGCTGCTCCGGCAGCTCACCTCCGGCGAAGACGCCGCTGCGAAGGCGCTGGCCGACCACCGCCAAAAATTGCTGCAGCTTTCGAAGACGCTCAAGGATCGGGCGCCCAATGTCGGCAAGACGGTGCTCGAGCTGCCCGTTCTTGACGCCTTCAACGGTCCCCTGCGGGTGGACCAGATTTGGCTGCCGCAGCTGACGCTCAACAATAATTTCCGCGACGTGGCTCGGTTCGATCGCTGCACCACCTGCCACAAGGGGATGGATAAGTCGCTGCCGGGCTCGCCGACGGAGCCGGCCTATGGCGAGCAAAAGGCGGTGACCGTCTCCCTGCCGACACCGGCGGAGCCACCGAAGACCGCCGGCGACCAAAACGACCAGCTCGAGCAGGCCTATGGCTTCCGGCTCGCCCCCCGCGGCCTCTTCCGTCAAGAAGACCCCACGGTGAGCATGGTGCTGCCTGAGTCGCCGGCCGCAGCGGCTGGTCTCATGCCAGGCGACGTGATCGCCAACATCGGCGGCGGCAAGACGCTGGCCCGCCCTGTGGCCATGCAATCGCTCCTCGAAACGCCAGCCTGGGGCAAGCCGCTCGAACTCGTCGTGCAGCGGGGGGTGCCGCAGCCCTACTCAACGCACCCCCGGCTCGACCTCTTCGTCGGCTCGACGAGCCCGCATCCGATGCAAACATTCGGCTGCACCGTGTGCCACCAGGGGCAGGGAAGCGCCACCAGCTTCAAGTGGGCTTCGCACACGCCCAACACGCCCAAGCAGGCCCATGAGTGGCACGACGAGCACGGCTGGTTCAACAACCACCACTGGATCCTCCCGATGCTGCCGCAGCGGTTCGAGGAATCGAGCTGCCTGAAGTGCCATCATCAGGTGGTCGATCTCGAGCCGAGTGAACGGTTCCCCGAGCCGCCCGCGCCCAAGCTCGTCGAGGGCTATCACGTGATCCGGCAGTATGGCTGCTACGGATGTCATGAGATCAACGGCTGGTCGGGCCCCGAGAAGCGGATCGGCCCCGACATGCGGCTGGCCCCCAACTTCCACGAGGTGGCCGAGGCACTCGCCGTCGATCCCGGTCTCGCCTCGATGGGCGACACTGTGGCCCGCCTAGTCGAAGACGTTCGCTCCAGCCCCGACGGATCAGCCTCGCGCGAACGGCTTCGCGATGCGATCGAGCGGGACGCCGCCGCCGGCGGCGATGCCAAGCTCTCGAAGCGTTCTCACGAACTGGCCGCCCTCCTGAAGGACCCCGAAACGCCCGGTACGCTCCCGAAGGTCGGTCCGAGCCTGCGGCACGTGGCGAGCAAGGTCGGCTTCGACTGGCTCTATTCGTGGCTCCGCAACCCGCAGGACTTCCGCCCCTCGACCAAGATGCCGCGGTTCTTCGGCCTCTGGGAGCACCTCGAAGGCAAGGGCCTCGAGGAATCGCAGCGGTACGAGCCGATCGAGATCCGCTCGATGATCAACTACATGCTCGCGGCGAGCGCTCCCTTCGAGTATGTGAAGCCCTACGACGGGATCACCGCGGCCCCCGACGTGGAGCGCGGCAAGAAGGTGTTTCAGGTGCGCGGCTGCCTTGCCTGCCACCAGCACGCCGACTTCCCCGAGGCGAAGAGCACCCACGGCCCGAACCTCTCGCGGATCGGCGCCAAGACGGCATCGCATCCCAACGGTCCGGCATGGCTCTACAGTTGGCTGCGTGAGCCGGCCCGCTATCACCCCAAGACGATCATGCCGAACGTCTTGCTCGAACCGGTGACGCTCGCCGACGGAAAGGTGAGCGACCCCGCCGCCGACGCCACGGCCTATCTCATGGGCTCGACCGAAGACTGGAAGCCTGCCGACGTGCCGGCGGCCGGCTCGCTCACGGCAGAAGAGCGGAAGGCGACGGAAGAACTGGCTCTCATGTATCTGAAGGACCGCTTCACGGCTGCCAAGGCTGAGCAGGTTCTCAAAGATGGTCTCGGACCGGAGCTGGCCACGATCCAGGGCGACGAGCGGATGCTCGCCGGTCTGGCCGGCTCCCAGCGCGACGCCACGCTGCTCAACTACATCGGCAAGAAGACGATCGCCAAGCTCGCGTGCTACTCCTGCCACGACATCCCCGGCTTCGAGGATGGCAAGGCGGCGGGGGCGGCGCTGGCGGACTGGGGCCGTAAGGAGCCTTCGAAGATCGCCTTCGAGCAGGTCGCGCACTTCGTCATGCACCAGCTCGAGCACGGCCACGGCGCAGCGGGCCACCACGGCCCCGCCGGCCATCATGGACATGCATCCGACAAGCCGCACACGGCCGACGAAAAGCAGCCCGCCGACGAGCCGCTGGCCCCGGATCTCGCCTACGCGGCGCCCCCCGCGAAGCACGTGACGCCTGAATCGGTCGATCCCGACACGGGCTTCTTCCTCGAAAAGCTCCTCGCCCACGAGCGCGAGGGCTTCCTCTGGCAGAAGCTGCGTCAGCCGCGGAGCTACGACTACAAGAAGGCGGAAAACAAGAGCTACAACGAGCGCTACCGCATGCCGCAGTTCCCGTTCAACGCGGAACAGCGTGAGGCGGTGATGACGTTCGTCCTTGGCCTGGTGGCGGAGCCTCCGGCCCCGCAATTTATCTACAAGCCTTCGCCGCGCGAGGAGGCACGTTTGAACGGCCTCGTGGTCGCGGAACGCTACAACTGCGGCGGCTGTCACACGTTGCAGATGGATCGGTGGGACGTGCGATATAAGCCCGATGCGCTCGGCCCGGCGCAGACCGTAGCCGACTATCCGTTCCTGTCGCCGCACTTCACGCCGCAGCAGGTCGAGAAATCGCTCATGACCGATCGTCAGGGTCGCCGCCACACGACGCTCGTGGGCATGCCGGTGCTCGATCCCGTCACCGGAAAGCCCCAGCTCGTCGACGAGGATGGCGTTCCGGTCGAGGAGGGCGACACCGAGGTGGTTCCACACCGGCAGGTGATGCTCTGGCACGACGCGCTCGTCGATGGCGAGCCTCGCATTGTGGGCGGGCAAAACATCATGGTGCCAGAGGATGCGATCCGCGCCGGCAAACACTACCCGGCCCGCGGCGGCGACCTCGCCCGTCAGCTCTTCCCGGTGGTGATCGCCGACGAAAAGCAGGTGAACCCGAACGTGAAGCCGGATGATGCCTGGGGCTGGCTGCCTCCGCCGCTCGTCGGCGAGGGACGCAAGGTGCAGTCGGGCTGGCTGCACAAGTTCCTGCTCAATCCGCATCCGATCCGGCCGCCCGTCGTGATGAGGATGCCGAAATTCAACTTCCAGTCGTCGGAGGCGGCGGCGCTGGTCAACTACTTCGCCGCAGTCGATGGAGCCGAGTATCCGTATGTCTACGACCCACGGCTCGACGAGTCTTCGGTCCTGGTGAAGGAGCAGTCGGCCCCGGGCCATCTGCAGGGTGCGATGAAGATCGTGACCAACAACAACTACTGCGTGAAATGCCACCTGGTGGGAAGCTACGCCCCGCCGGGCAATCCGAAGGCGCTCGCGCCGCAACTCGAACGGGTGCACGAACGACTGCGCCCCGACTACGTGCACAACTGGATCGCAAACCCGAAACGGTTCCTCCCGTATACGGGCATGCCGGTGAACATTCCGTATGACAAGCCGGTGAGTCAGGATCTCTACCGCGGCACGAGCGAGCAGCAGGTCGATGCGCTCACCGACCTGCTCATGCACTACGATCTCTTCGCGAAGCGGAGTCTTTCGCTCGATGCCTACCTGCGGCAGCCCCCGGCGGCACCGGCCGCCACGCCCCCCGCCGCACAGGCTCCCGCGGCCCAACAGTCCCCGCCAAACGCGGCCCAACCACCCGCCCCCCGCCAGAACGTCTCCCGCCAGCCGGGCGTCGCGCTAAACTGATGGTGTAGTGCATTCCGCCGATCGCCCCTTTGACACTTCGGAGAAGAGCCATGACCTTTCGCATGCCCACCCTCGCCACGATGGCAGCCATCACTTTCGTCTGCCCACTCGTCGCCTCGGCTGAAGAATGGGGCACGCTCAAAGGCCGCTTCACGTTCGGTGGCGCTGCTCCGACGGCCGCGGAACTCAAGGCCGACAAGGATGTGGAGGTCTGTGGCAAGCACAAGCTCTTGAGCGAGGAGATGGTGGTCGGTGCCGACAAGGGCGTGGCGAACGTCGTCGTCTTCGTCCGCGACAAGTCCGTCAAGGTGCACCCCGATCTCGCGGCCACCAAGAGCGAGAAGGTCTTGCTTGACAACAAGGACTGCCGCTTCGAGCCGCACGTGGCGTTCGTGCAAACCGGACAGACCCTCGTGCTCAAGAATTCCGACACCGTGGGCCACAACAGCAACGTCGCCACGATCAAGAACCCCCCGTCCAACAGCCTGATCCCGGCCGGCGGCGAGACGACGATCGCGTTCTCCAACGACGAGGCGATCCCCGCCCAGGTCACCTGCAACATCCACCCGTGGATGAAGTCGTGGCTCGTGGTGCGGCCCAATCCCTATGCCGCCGTCTCCAAGGCCGACGGCTCGTTCGAGATCAAGAATGTCCCGGCCGGTGGCGAACTCGAACTGCAACTCTGGCACGAAAAGGCCGGCTACATCGGCGAGGTCACGATCGGTGGCAAGGCCGAGAAGATCGCCAAGGGCCGCAAGAAGGTGAAGGTCGCCGCCGGCGACAACGACCTGGGAGAGATGGTTCTCGATGCAAGCCTGTTCAACAAATAGTTTTTCCATCGTCTGCCTCGCGACAGTGATCGCCGTCGCCTCTGGGTGCACGGCCGATCGCGTTGCCGCCCCCTCGGCCGACGCCGAGGCCGCGAAGCAATTGCGGGTCACGCTCGCGAGCACCGCCGGTTCCGCGGCGGCCGGCGATGCCGCCGCCTCCACCGGCACTGGCTGGGGCACGCTGAAGGGGCGGTTCGTCTTTGCCGGAACGCCCGGCGCGCCCAAGCCGCTCGTTGCCGACAAAGACACGGAGGTCTGCTCGAAGGCCGGCATGAAGCTGCTCGATCGATCGCTGCTCGTTGATCCGTCGACGAAGGGGCTGGCCAACGTCGTCGTCTTCGCCCGGAAGGCGAGCCGCGTGAAAAACCCCGTGCCGGAAACGCCGGTCGTCTTCGACCAAAAGCAGTGCGAGTTTCTCTCGCCGGTGTTCGCCGCCCGCGTCGGGCAGCCGGTCGACGTGAGGAACAGCGACCCGATCGGTCACAACACCAACATCGCAGGGACGGCGTTCAACCAGTTGATCCCGGCAGGGCAGGGGACCGTCTACAAGCCCGAGAGCGAGACGGGCATGCCGACCATGGTCACCTGTAACATCCATCCCTGGATGAAGGCCTACGCCGTGTTCCGCAAGGACGGCTACGTGGCCGTGTCGGCCGCCGACGGCTCCTTCGCGATCCCGGACCTGCCCGCCGGCGAGACGATCGAACTGCAGGTCTGGCACGAACGCTCCACCGGCCCCAACGGAGCGGTCGGGCTCGACAAGCCCGAGCTCAAGTGGACTCCCAAGGGCCGCTTCCAGATCAAGCTCGAACCGGACGAAATCAAGGATCTCGGAACGCTGGAAGTTCCGGCATCCGCCATCGGCACCTGACAACAACCCCGCGCATGACCATGGCCTATTCCCTCCGACCACTTTGGATCGCCTGCTCGCTCGGCTGCCTCGTCGTCGCCGTCGGTTGCGGCACGACGCCCGCGGCATCGTTTCGCCCCAACATGGTCGAGGCGACCAAGCAGCGGCTCACGCCCGCGCAGGAGAAGCAGGTCGCCACGGTTCTCTTGGCGATGTTCGGCACGCCCGACGAGCCGGTTGCCCTGCCCGAGACAGGCCTCGACGAGGCGAAGCTGCGGCTTGCGGCCGGCCCCGTCCGCAGCGACATCGTCGGCCGCAAGAACGGCCTCTATCGCGAGCACTGCGCCCACTGCCACGGCATCACCGGCGACGGGATGGGGCCGACGGCCGCCTTCCTGAATCCCTATCCCCGCGACTACCGCCCCGGGGTCTTCAAGTTCAAGAGCACGGAGCGGGCCGACAAGCCGACCCACGCCGATCTCGTCCGCATCCTCCACAACGGCATCGCGGGCACGTCGATGCCGTCGTTCGCCCTCCTGCCCGAGGCCCAGGTCGAAGCCCTGGCGGAATACGTGAAGTACCTCAGCATCCGCGGCGAGACGGAGCTCGCGCTCATGCGGGCATTCTTCGAACTCGACGACGACGCGCAGGGCAAGCTCCCCGAGACCCGCGAGTTTCTCGTCGACGAGACGCTCGTGCCGGTCGCCGAGAAATGGAAGGCGGCCGCCGACGCCCGGATCGCCGTGCCGGAGATGCCTTCCGACATCGACCTCGTCGCCTCGATCGCCAAGGGCAAGGAGCTCTTCTACGGCGACAAGGCCAACTGCGTGAAGTGCCACGGCGTCACCGGCCTCGGCGACGGCCAGGCCAACGACTACGACGATTGGAACAAGGCGATCGTCGAGATCGACAAGGAAGTGAAGAGCACCTCCGCGAAGGCGAAGGAGACGAGCACGGCGAGCATGAGCCCCGACGAGGCGGCCGAACACCGGGCCCAGCTCGCATGGCTCGAGAAATTCGACGCCGTCTTGGCGGGCGACGCACTCGCGCCGCGGACGATCCCGCCCCGCAACCTGCGGCATGGGATCTATCGCGGTGGCCGCCGCCCGCTCGACCTGTACTACCGCATCCATGCCGGCATCAACGGCGCTCCCATGCCCGCGGCCAAGGGCACGATCTCGCCCGAAGACATCTGGCACATCGTCAACTACGTCCGTTCGCTTCCCTACGAGCTCGACGGCGAGCTCGGGGCCGACCGCCCGATGGTCGCCCGCGACCGCTTCTAAACGCATCCCCCGACACGCATCCGGCAGGAGATCAAACCAGTGGGCAGCCGCTTTTCCGGAATCTTCTGGAGCCTGTTGTTTCTCGCCGTGCCGGTGCTCGGCGTGGCGACCTTCGCCATCGCGCCGGCCATCGATGTCTGGCTGCCGAAGGATGTCTCGGAGCACGGCAAGGCGATCGACGGCCTCTTCTACTTTATCCTCGGGCTGACGGGCATCGTCTTCATCGCCACCGAGGTGGTGCTCTTCTGGTTTCTCTGGAGGTACGACGCCGCCAAGAACACCGGCCCGGCGAAATACATCCATGGCAGCCACACGCTCGAAGTCGTCTGGACCATCATTCCGGCGGCCACGCTGCTCTTCCTCGCCATCTACCAGATGAACACGTGGGCCGACGTGAAGATGCGGCGGCCGGCGATGGCGCCCACCGTGGAGGTCGTCGCCAGGCAGTTCGAGTGGCGGCTCCGCTACCCCGGCCGCGATGGCACTCTCGGCACGGCCGACGACCTCTTCCTGGTCAACGACATGCACGTGCCGGCCGACGAAGACATCCTCGTGCAGCTCAAGAGCATGGACGTGCTCCACAGCTTCTTCATCCCCAACCTGCGGATCAAGCAGGACGCCGTGCCGGGCATGAAGATCCCGGTGTGGTTTAAGGCCACCGAAAACGGCCAGTTCGACATCGTCTGTGCCGAACTCTGCGGCTGGGGCCACTACAAGATGAAGGGCCGCGTGACGGTCGAATCGCGCGAGGATTTCGACCGCTGGCTCGAGTCGCAATACGCCAAGCAGGAGGCGACGCAACCGGAGTCCGATCCGGCCGACGCCGTCGCCCAAAACTGAACCATCAACCAACCAACGAACCAAGCAACCACCACCAGGCACGAACCGCAGGAGACGATCCCCATGAGCACCGCCATCGCATCCCCCGTGGCTCACGGCACCGCTCACCTTCCGCCCGCGCGGAAGCCGCGGCCCGTCGCCGAGTTCCTCTCGACCTACGTCTTCTCGAAAGACCACAAGGTCATCGGCCTGCAGTTCCTCTTCTCGACGCTCGTGTGGTTCTTGATCGGCGGGCTCCTGGCCCTCGCCGTCCGCTGGCAGATCGCCTGGCCGTGGTCCGACGTGCCGGTGCTGGGCAAGCTCTTTGCCCAGGAGGGCGGCCAGATGGCGCCCGAGTTCTACACGATGCTCTTCACGATGCATGCCACCGTGATGATCTTCCTCGTGATCATCCCGATCCTCGCGGGCGCGTTCGGCAACTTCCTCATCCCGCTGATGATCGGCGCCGACGACATGGCGTTTCCGACGCTCAACATGCTCTCCTACTGGTTCATGTGGCCGGCTTTCATCGCCTTCGGCGCGAGCTTCTTCGTGGAGGGCGGCGCGGCTTCCAGCGGCTGGACGAGCTACCCCACGCTCTCAACCAACATTGCCTCGTCGCCCGGCGCCGGCTGGGGGCAGACGCTCTGGCTCATCGGACTGACGATGGTGGGCGTCTCGAGCATGCTCGGCAGCGTCAACTACATGACCACGATCATCCTCATGCGGGCCCCCGGCATGACGATGTTTCGCCTGCCGATGACGATCTGGGCCATGTTCATCACCGCCGTGCTCCAGGCCTTCGCGCTGCCGGTGCTCACTGCAGCCGGCTTCATGCAGTTGGCCGACCGCACGCTCGGCACCGGCTTCTTCTCGCCGGAAGGCAACATCGTCAACAACTGGATGCAGGCCACCGGCGGCGGTCAGCCGCTTCTCTGGCAGCACCTCTTCTGGTTCTACAGCCACCCCGCCGTCTACATCATGATCCTGCCGGCGATGGGCATGGTGAGCGACATCCTCACCACCTTCGCCCGTAAGCCGCTCTTCGGCTACCGCCCGATGGTCTACTCGATCGCGGGCATCGCCGGCCTCGGTTTCATCGTCTGGGGCCACCACATGTTCATCTCGGGCATGAACCCGGCCCTCGGCATCACGTTCATGGTGTCGACGATGATGATCGCCCTCCCGAGCGCCGTGAAGACGTTCAACTGGCTTGGCACCGTCTGGGGCGGCAAGATCCAGTTCACGACGAGCATGCTCTTCGCACTCTCCTTCGTCTCGATGTTCATCATCGGCGGCCTCTCCGGCATCTTCATGGCCGCCACGCCCGTCGACATCTTCATCCACGACACCTACTTCATCGTGGCCCACTTCCACTACGTGCTCTTCGCAGGCACGGCGATGGGCGTCTGGGCCGGCATCTACTACTGGTTCCCGAAGATGTTCGGCCGGACGATGAACGAGTTTTGGGGGAAGGTCCACTTCTTCCTCACCTTCATCTTCATGAACGGCACCTTCTTCACGATGCATATCTTGGGCGCCGTCGGCTTCCCCCGCCGCCTCGCCGATGCCTACCACTACGAGACGTTCCATCACCTCCAGCCGATGAACGCCTTCATGACCTGGTGCGCCATCGGCATGGTCGCCTCGCAGATCATCTTCGCGATCAACTTCTTCTGGAGCATGTTCTTCGGCCCGGTGGCCGGCCGGAACCCGTGGAACGCCAACACGCTCGAGTGGACGGCGCCGAGCCCGCCGGGCCACGGCAACTTCGACTTCCAGCCGGTGGTCTATCGCGGCCCATACGAGTATTCGGTGCCGGGCATGGACAAGGACCACCTCATGCAGACCGACCCGCCGAACGCGGCCGCTGCGGCGGCGGCTGCCGCCGCGCACTGAGGCCACCCATCGCGCCACCCAACACTGGAAAACCGACTCGGGGACGGCAGAAGTCTCCTCGCGGAGAAATTTCCTCCTTCCACGACCTACGGCGATTCCCTCCTCAGAAGGTCGGAAGTTCCTAACGCTCGTCGAGCTTCCGCCGATCCCGTTGCCTACGCGATAAGCGGTGGCAGCGCGGTCGCCATACCATCCATGAACCTGCTGTCCTTCAACTGGTCGCACTTGATCTCCTGCCTGCTCGTGGCGGTGACGGCGGTGCTGCTTTGTTTCGGGGCGCTCGTGACCACGTATGAAGCGGCGATGGCGGTGCCGGATTGGCCGGCGACGTATGGTCGCAACATGTTTCTCTTTCCCTGGGCCGAGTGGTTGTGGGGCCCGTGGGACCTGTTTCTCGAACACGGCCACCGACTGCTCGGGGCGCTCGTGGGGATGATCTCGCTCGTGCTCGCCGCGGTGGTCTGGCGAACGAGCCGGTCGCCGGCCGTGCGGGCGCTCACGGCGGCCGCCGTGGTGCTCGTGATCGTGCAGGGACTGCTCGGTGGCGCCCGCGTGCTCCTCGACGACAAGACCGTCGCCAAGATCCATGCCTGCACAGGCCCGCTCTTTTTTGCCGTGGCGGTCGCCGTCGCCACGCTCACGCGCAGCTCGGCGCGGAAGGCAGAGGCGGTCGAACTGCCGTCGTCTCCGCCGGGCCCGCGATCAATCGCCGCCCGGGTTGGGGCCGCGGGCCTCGTGATCGCCTCCTACGTGCAGCTCGTGGCGGGCGCGCAACTGCGGCACCTCGATGCCTCGATCGATCCCATCACATTCCGCTGGCTCGTCGCTTTCCACGTCGCCGGCGCCCTCGTGGTCGCGGTGCTCGCCTTCCTCCTCGCCTGGGCACATGCCGAAAAGCCTTCGGCGCTGCGGCGCTGGTCGTGGCTCCTGGCAGCGGCCGTCACCTGCCAGATCCTGCTCGGTATCAGCGCCTGGGTCGTTTCATGGGGCCTGCCAAACGGGCTCTTGCCCGCGTCGTGGGAACTCTCGCAGCCGATTCTCGCCCGCAGCACAGCCGGGGCCGTTGTCGTCACCGGCCACGTCGTGCTCGGCATGCTCATCCTCGGCGCTGCGGTCGTCGCCTGGATTCTGGGCGGTGGCCTCGACACGGAAGTGCCCGCCAGGCGGACCGCCGCGGAAAGGGCCTTTGCATGACGCTCCCCACGCTCGCCCCATCGCCATCGGTCGCCGTCGCCGCCCCGGTCATCGCCGTCGAGGCCGACACGCTTGCGGCGCCGGCCGGCCTCGCCACGATTGCGGCCGATTGCTCGCGTCTCGTGCGGCCCCGCATCGCGCTGATGGTGCTCGTCACCGTGCTCGCTTCGCTCTGGCTCACGGCGGGCACCGACCGGCTCCCGCCCGATCGCGTCGCTTGGCTGCTCCTCGGCACGGCGCTCGTCGCGGCGAGCTCGAGCATCGCCAACCAGATCATCGAGCGCGACACCGATCGCCTCATGCCGCGAACCGCGAAGCGGCCGATCGCCTCCGGCAGGCTCGGCGTCGCGCGGGCCTGGTGGATCACCGCCCTCACGCTCGTCGCCGGCCTCGCGCTCGAGGCGTGGGCCTTCGGCTGGCAGCCGGCCGCCGCGGCGCTGGCTACCTGGCTGTTCTACGTGCTCATCTACACGCCCCTCAAGCGGACCACGCCGCTCAACACCGCCGTGGGCGCGGTGGCCGGTGCCATGCCGGTGGCCATCGGCTGGCTCGCGGCCGACGGCCCCCGCCGGCTCGCCGACGGGGATGCCTCCGCGGCGCTCGCGGTGGCCGCCCTGGGCACCGTGCTCTACCTCTGGCAGTTCCCCCACTTCATGGCGATCGCGTGGCTCTACCGGCACCACTACGCCGCCGCCGGCCTCCGCATGCTCACCGTCGACGACCCCACCGGCCTGCGGGCGGCGGGGCAGTCGCTCGCCGCCGCCCTGGCCATGATCCCCGTCAGCCTCGTGCTGGCCGTGCCGTCCGGCGGCGTCCGCCTCTTCCTGGCGGCGGCCGTCGCGGCAATCGTATATGCTGCCGCTTCCGTCCGCTTCGCGATCCGTCGCGACGACCGGTCGGCCCGCGGCCTGCTCATGGTTTCCATCGGCACGCTCCTGGCGGTGCTTTCGGCCGCCATCGCCTTCCCTCCGGTTTCCTGACATCCCGACCCCCGGCACCCACCATGAACGCCCATTCGCTCTCCCTGCCGAACGACCACGGCCACCACGATTCGCACGGCGACCACCACGGCCACATCACGCTGCAATACCAGCCCGGCCTGCCGCTCTCGAAGGGCAAGTTGATCATGTGGCTCTTCCTCTCGACGGAGATCATGTTTTTCGCCGCGCTGCTTGGCAGCTACGTGGTGCTCCGCTTCGGCGCGCCCGTCTGGCCGAAGCCGCACCACGTGCACCTCTCCGAGCCGATCGGCGCCTTCAACACCTTCGTCCTGATCTGCTCCAGCGTGACGATCGTCCTGGCGCTCGAGGCCGCGAAGGCCAACAAGGCGAGCCTCGCCAAAATCTGGATGGTGCTCACGCTCGTCCTCGGCTCGCTCTTCCTCGGCGTGAAGGCCTACGAATATCAGGCGAAGTTCTCCCACGGCATCTACCCGTGGTCGCCCCGCAGCCGCGTCTTCGAGAAGCCCGACCTCTACTACGGCTCGGCCGTGCGGGCGCGGCTCGGCGAGCCGGCGATGATCGACCGGCTGAAGGAGCTCGACGACACCCCTGAAGACAAGCTCTCGGCGGAGGAGGTCTCCGCCCGCCGCCGCCTGAAGCAGGTCCGGCAGATGGTCACGAGCATCGACCAGCAGCCCTTCGACCTCGCCGTCGTGGCCGATCAGGTGATGCCGCTGCCCGCCGAAGGGGCCGACGCCCACGGCGGCCACGGCCCCAAGGGGCTCAACGACATCTTCCCCTGGCTGCAACTGCCCGCCGTCATCCCCGGCGGCAACATGTGGGCGAGCACCTACTTCCTGCTCACGGGCTTCCACGCCATCCACGTGATCGTGGGCCTGATCGTCTTCACGATCCTCCTGCTCTACCGGCTCGGCCCCAAGCGGGCCGGCATGATCGAGAATGCCGGCCTCTATTGGCACTTCGTCGATCTCGTCTGGATCTTCCTCTTCCCGCTGCTCTACCTGTTTTAAGGGCCACCCCATGAGCGACCATTCCGCACACTCCAGCCACGGCCCGATCACCCGGCCGGGCGATATCGCCGATCACGACGACGCCGATCTCCACCATGGCGGTGAAGACCACGGTCACGGCGGCGTCGGCAAGTATCTGCTCGTGTTCCTCGCGCTCTGCGGCCTCACGACGCTCTCCTTTTTCACCTACTCGCCCTATTGGCCGTGGCGTGACGAGCCGCAGGTTGGCTGGGCCTTCATGATGGCCGTCTCCTGCACGAAGGCGATGCTCGTGGTGCTGTTCTTCATGCACGTCTTCTGGGAAGCTAACTGGAAGTACGTGCTGACGATCCCCGCCGCGATGATGGCGATCTTCCTCACGATCATGCTCGTGCCCGACGTCGGCCTGCGCAATCGCATGGTCTCGCAGGAGCGGGCCCTCCACATGGCCCGCCCGTCGGACGTGCGGCTCCTGGAGCAGGCCGCCGAGTCGAAGCTGCTCTCGGACCAGGCGCACTAACGGTGTCTCACCGGCTCGGGGACGGCAATCGTCGCGTCGCGGAGAAATTTCCTCGCTTGACCTTCAGAGGCAGTGCTTTACCGCTGCGGCTCGAAAGTTCCTCATGCTCCTCGAGCGTTCGCCGATCCCCTCGCCTCGTCCCCTCGTCGTAGCCATGCAGATGAACCTCGTCACCGCTCCGCTCCGAACGTTGGTCGTCGTCGCCTCCCTCGTCGGCTGCCAGAAGGCTCCCGAGCGGGCGATTGACCGGCCGCTGGGCGCGAAGTCCGAGCAAGAGGCGCCGCTGCCGGTGGCCGGACGCATCGAGCCGGACGAGGAGGGCAGGGGGGTGGCGATCACCGATCTTCCCTTCACGCTCACCGACCAGCAGGGGCAGCCCTTCGATTCCAAGAGCCTCGCCGGGAAGGTCTGGATGGGCGCGATCTTCTTCGCGAATTGCCCGGGGCCGTGCTTTCGCGAGAACCAGGCGATCGCCGACATCCTGCGGAAGATCGACGACCCAGACTTCATGGTCGTGAGCCTCACCTGCGACCCCGACAACGACACGCCCGACATGCTCCGGCGGTATGCCGACCGGTTCGAGGCCGACCCGGCCCGCTGGAAATTCCTTACCGGCGACATGGCCGTCATCAAGCGGGTGGCCAACGAGGGCTTCAAGCTCCCCGCCGAGGTGGGCGTGCACTCGGAACGCGGCGTCGTGTTCGACCGCGCGGGCAGGCTGCGAGGCGGCTACCATCTGCTGCAGCCCGACCGCGTCGAACTGCTCGAGAAACTGATCCGCGACGTGCTCGCCGAAAAGGGCGAGCCTGCCGCGGCCTTCCCCGTGGAACAGGCCACGCCATGACGATCGCCTCCCTCCTCGCGGCCCATCCGTTGGCGACGACCAACGCCGTGCTCAACACGATCGCGACGCTCTTGCTCGTCGCCGGCTGGGTCTTCATCCGGCAGGGCAACTGGCGGGCGCACCGGGCGGCGATGATCGCGGCGTTCGCCGTGTCGGCCATCTTCCTGGTCTGCTACCTGACCTACCACTACCTCGTCGGTCATGTGCCCTTCCGCGGACAGGGCCCGATCCGGACGGTCTATTTCACGATCCTCATCTCCCACATCCTGCTCGCGGTCACGGTGCCGATCCTGGCGATCTGGATGTTCGTGCTCGCGTTCCGCGGACGCTGGGACGCCCACCGGCGGCTCGGCAGGATCACGCTGCCGATCTGGCTCTACGTGTCGGTGACGGGCGTGGTCATCTACCTGATGCTCTACGGAACCTGAAAAAGGTGTCAGGACTCTTTTCCGGCCCACGATTTCCGGGTTCGGGAACCTCTTGAACCGGAAAAGAGTCCTGACACCTTTTTCAGGCCCGTCGCGTGAGCGAGCGACTCAACGCACGATCGTGCGGAGCCGCACGAAGCCGCCTTCGCCGGGGCGGAGCGTCTGCTCGATCTTCCAGGTGATCGTGACGGAGCCGTCGTCGCCCGTGCCGGATGAGATCGCGGCCGGCAGGTTGGAGGCAGGGCTGCCCGGGATGAGTTCGAGCCGCTTGGGCAGCGCATCGACGAGCACGATGTCGTCGAGCGGCCGGTCGCCGGAGTTGAGCAGGAAGATCGTGAAGTCGAGTTCCTCGCCCTGCCGCGCGGTATCGCTGCCGGCCCGCTTGCAGAGCGTGAGCTCGCAGCGGCCCGGCTCCTCGAGCCGGAGCGTAGCCGTGCCCTGATCGGCCGCGATCACGTTGGCGGTCTCGCCGTTCACCGTGACCTGGGCGCCCGTCACGCAGGTCCAGGCATAGGGCACGTCGAAGCCGACCTTGATCCGCGGGGTCTGCACGAGCATCGCCGGCAGCGGCATCTCGTCGGTGACCCGCTCGACAGGGTTTTCGCGATTGACCGACTCGTCCGGCAGGTCGCCCTGATCCACGGCAAGCGCCGGGATCCGCTCCTCGATCGCGAGCATCGGCTGCGCCTTGCGGGCGGATTCCGGGGCGAGCAGGAGCGTGCGGCCCAACACCGGCACCGTGTCGGTCGCGGCTTCGACAAGGGCGTCGCCGGCGAGCCCCTTCGGGCCGACGGGCGAGGCGCCTTCGTGGGGCCGGATCACTTCGCGCACCGAGGCAAATCGCGGTGCATACACGCAGGCGCAATTGGAAACCGCAAGGCAGGCCTCCTCGTGATCGGCCGCGTCGGCGGGCCGATAGCGGGCAACCGTGTCGCCGGCGGTGAGGTTCGCGAATTCCGCGTGACCGACGGGCTTGGCCGGAATGCCGTGATCACCGCCATCGCACACGAGGCAGGGGACGACGGTGGGCACGGCCGGCGGGGGCAGGCAGACCGACGGTGGGCAGACTGGTGGCGAACAGCCGTCGGGCTCGCAGGCGGCGGTCGCGATGGCGGCCGACGGTACGACCGACGGCGCCGTGATCGACTTGCACGAGGCGAGGATGATCGCGCTCGATGCGATTGCGAGGATCCTGAGCCAGCGCATTCGAGAGGAGCGGCTCATGGCAGGCTCCCCGGCGCGGGAAGGCGGTTGCCGATGATGAGCTCCGCCACGGGGTCGCCCAGCGTCGAAGCGACCGTGTAGGCGTCATCACCGGGGCGGACATCGAACCAGCTCGAGGGCAGCAGGTCGGGCTGCTCCGGATCGCAGGCGGCATAGACGACCCGCCGCACGAGCGAGCCCTCGAGGGCCGCGGAGAGATCGGCTTCGTCGATCACGATTTCGACGGGAAACCGCCAGGCCATTCCGGGCGGCACGGCGAGCTTCGCGAGCACCCGCACCGATGGAAAGAGCTCTCGGCCCTCGTCAGCACCGACGCCGGTGATCCGCAGCCGGTAAGCCCGTCCCACCACGAGCCCCATGCGAAGCGGCCCCGGCTCGAGCGCCGTCCAGCCATCGGCGGTCTCGATCGCGATCTGCATGTCTGCCGGCCCGCGGATGTCGACCGGCTGCATGAACGGAGGCAGCGATGCGGCCGACCGCGGTATTCCATCCGAACCGGGACCGGGCTGCAGGCCCCCGCGAGCGCCAATCGCTCCCGGTGGTGAGAAGCCGGCGATGCCCACCGCGCTCGCCCCGACCGTCTCGCGGGCATGGCCCGACGAGGCTGTGAGGGCGAGGACGGCGGTCGCCAGCAGCCCGCAGGCTGCCCGCAGCACGGTCCCGGTCCGGATGAAGTGGGTGTCGATTGTTCCTGTCGAGGTCGGTCCCCGCGTCGTAATTCCGGTCGATCGTCCGGTGGTGCGGTGCGGGAGCATTGCTTCGTGGTTCTGATGAAGAGACTTCGTGACGGTCGCGGCGTGAGAGATCAGGGCAGGTAATCGCCGGGCTCGGGCGGGCAGGGGCCGCCCACCGCAGCCGCCGCTGCGGCATCCGGATCGGGGCCGCCGTTGTCGACCCACCGCTTGCGATCCTCCGGCGGCTGCTTCAGCTTGATATGCGGCACATCGGAACGCTCCGAGACGTAGGCGTGGCGCGCCGGCTTGGGGTAGCTGAGGCCGGGAGACTGTTGCACGTGCAGACCGACCGACGACGACGGCGGCGGGATGTGGGTCTTCGTATGGTTCGTGATCGTGTGCCGCCGCAGACCGGCGGGAACGCCGAGCGGGATGTGCGCCGGCCCGGGCAGGCCGATCGGCGTGCCGGTGATGGGCATGCCATACTCCGGTGCGGTCACGCCGGCGAGGAATGCCGGGGGCAGTTGCGATGGATCGCCACCGACAGGCATGCCCAGAGGCGCTGCGACGCCGATCGGGCAGTTTCCGCCGCCGCCATTCCCACCGCCGCCACCACCATTGCCACCCGCGAAGCCCGAGCCCTCGCCGTTGCCGGCCGACTCGAGATCCTTGTTGCCGATGCGGATGATCGCGAGGATCGACCCGCGTCGATCGGCCTCGACCACCGGATCGACGCCCGGATCGAGCCGCGTGCTGACGAGCGTTTCCACGCCCGCCACCGCGAGTTCCTGGTAATCGGGATCGGGAAGATAGACCACCTTGGTGACGAAGTTTCCGCTGGTCACCTGGTCAAGATCCTCTTCCGTGAGTTGGAACGGGATCGAGTTGTGGTCGAGGAATGCCGCGGTGCGCGGCGCAACCGGGGCGACCTCGATCGAGGGATAGAGTTCGAGCCCTTCGTGGCCCGGGATGTCGGTGATCTTGAGCCGGTAGATGCCCCCCTGGGGGAAGTCGTAGCGGCCGGGAGTGACCAGCGGCGACGAATCGAAGCCGCCATACTCGGTGACATCCCACCGCACCTGCATGCCGTCGGGGCCGATGAATCCGATTTGCGAGGTCGGGCCGCCGAGGCCCGCGGCCATCTCGGCAGCCGCCGCGTCGACGCCAGCGCCGGCGGCGGCTCCGGCGTCCGCCAGCGCCGCCTCGTAGGAGGCCGGCATGATCACGCCAGGGCCGGGGCCTTCCACGCCCGGGCCGGGATGTTGCAGCATCGCTGCCGGTGGCAACACGTTGGTGTGCGGCGTGGCGACCGGACGAATCTGGGCGAGCCCCGTGAGCGGCGAGTTCGCGGGGATATGGCACCCCGTGAGCGTTGCCGCCAGCGACAGGCCGACGAATCCTTGCAAGCGTCGTTTGACCACCATCGCATTACCTCCGGAGCCTTCCGATCGCGATCGCGATACAGGCTCGTAATTCGTCTTGGGGCCGTTTCCAGCCATTCCGTACAATCGTCCCCGTCGCCTGACCCGCGACCCGAGGCCACGGTCGTCCGATCGACCTCTGAGTTTTCGACCCACGGCCACCCGTTTCTTTGACAAAATCCGCAAAGTCGACCTGACCGCGATGCCCAGCCAACCCCCCAAACCGCCGAGCTTCACCGGGCTGCCTGGAACGCGACTGCCGCTCCTGGCGATTGCGGCCGTGCTCGTCGCGGCCGCAGTCGTCAGGCCAGCCATGTCGCAATCGGAGCCGCCATCAGTGCCTCAATCCGGTCCGACCGGCAGCGTGTACCAGCGGCCTCGGGATGGCGCGGAAGAGCAGGGGAATGCCGAGCGGATCGTGGCGGCGGCGCTCACTGGCCTGGGGCGTGCCCAGTCGCTGTCAGCCCGCGTCCGCCAGCTCGCGCGGGTCGAAGACGTCGTTCTCAAGGGCGGCGGACGCTACATCCAGTCCGGCACCGGTGACGAGCAACGATTTCGATTCGAGTCGAAGCTCACGGCCGACACGGAAGCATTCGACGTGCTCGAGGTGAACGACGGGCTGTATTCCTGGTCGTATCGCAAACTTGGTCGTCAGCCGCCCCGGCTGACCAGGATCGACACCCGCCGCGTGAGGGAACGGCTGGGGACATTCGGCATTCCCGAACAGGAGACGGCCGCGCCCTATCTGGGCGGCGTGCAGCGATCGCTTGCGCTCGTGCGCGAGTGGTTTTGTTTCGATGCGGTCTCGTCCGGCATGATCGATGACGTGCCGATCTGGATCATCGACGGCCAGTGGGACCGTGACCGCCTGGCAACGCTCCTGCCCGAAAAGGCTGAGGCGATCAAAGGCCCCGCGGGCATCACGGCCGGCGACCTGCCCGAAGGGATGCCCTGGAGCGTGCGGCTCTCGATCGGCAAGCGCGAGCTCTTTCCCTTTCGCATCGAGTGGCTTGCCATCCCCGGACGGCGGCCCGTGGCGGCCACGACGCCGGAGGTTGTGGCCGTGCTCGAGCTCTACGAGGTGCGGGTCGGAGACCCGGTCGATGCCACCGCCTTCGTCTACAAGCCAGCGACCGAGGGGCTCTTGGACGTGAGTGAGAACTACGTCAACGCGCTCCAGCCGCTGCGGCCGTGAATGCGAGTCAATCCGCGCCCAGCCAGCCGGCGTCCACGAGACGGGCTGCGGCGTTGATCGCGGCGAGCATGCTCGCCGGGTCGGCCGTTCCGGTGCCGACGATATCGAAGGCCGTGCCATGGGCGACGCTCGTGCGCACCAGCGGCAGGCCGAGCGTGATGTTGACCGCACGATGCATGCCCAGCAGCTTGATCGGGATGTGGCCCTGATCGTGGTAGAGCGCGACGACCCCGTCGAATTCGCCGCGGCTGGCCTTGAGGAAGAGCGTATCGGCGGGAAGCGGGCCGGCGACATCGAGGCCGCCAGCGGCCAGGCGATCCACAGCCGGGGCGATCATGCGCTGCTCCTCGTTGCCGAAGAGACCGCCTTCGCCGCCGTGTGGGTTCAGCGCGGCCACGGCGATCCGTGGCCGCCTGCCGAGCATCGCGGCCAGCAGCGAAGCGAGCCGTTCGCCCGCGTGCACGATGTGCTCAGTCGAAAGGTGCGCAAGCGCGTGAGCGAGCGATTCGTGGAGCGTGACATGCACCACGCCGAGGCCCGCAGCGCCGACACGGGCCGCCGGGGCAGGGGGGAGCCAGAGCATCATGGAGGCCGCTGAATCGGGCAGGCCGCAGGCCCGCGCGAGCCACTCGGTATGACCGGGCACGTGCTGGCCGGCGGCGTGGAGCGCTTCCTTGTGCAATGGTCCCGTGACGATTCCCGCGGCCGCGGCCGACCGGATCGCCATGAAGGCGGTCTCGAGCGCGGCCACGGCGCTGCGGCCACCGGCAGCGGTGATCATGCCTCGCGGAACCTGTTCCCGCGGCGCATCCGGCTCCACAAGCAGCACGGTGTCGGGGGTCGATGGCCGTGGATCGTCGATCGCCACGGTCGCCACCCGCAGCCGCGGCAACGACGGCACGGTCGCGAGAACGTCTTCGATCAGGCCCGCCGCGGCGACGACGCGCAGCCGAGCCCGGGCGTGCACGTCGGTGGCGTGCCAGGCCGCGAGGACCACTTCCGGGCCAATGCCGGCCGGGTCGCCGCAGGTGAGGAGCAACGTCTTGAGTGTGGGGCTGGCAGACGGCATCGGTGTCGGCCTCGCGTGGGTATGCCGACCATGGCGTGTCGGCTGGGTCAAGCCTATAAAAGATGCGTCGTCATCGCATCCCGCCGCCGCTCTCGTTGGTGTTTCAAGCAATGGATAAAGTCTTTTCACGCGCAGCCCTGTTTGCCGTGGCCTTGCTGGTGGCCACCGCCGGCCTGGGCCTGTGGCTCGGCGACCTCCACGGCCAGACCGATCCCCGCGTGCTCCGCTGGGGCACCGTCCACCGCCTGTCGGGTGTTCTCGCGGCGCTCACCGTGGTGCTCGTGAACAGCATGGCCGTGACCTACTTCATCGGAACCGGCCGGTGGTGCCGCGAGGTCGTGGAGACCTACGGCCTCGATGCCGCCTACATCGAGCAGAGCCGACGGCTGAAGCGGGCGGCGTTTCCCTTCGCGCTCTTGGGCATGCTCGGAGTCGTCGTGATCGTGGCCCTCGGAGGCGCGGCCGATCCGGCGTCGGGGCGGCCGGGAACCCAGGAATGGGTGACCCCGCACCTCGTCGGGGGGCTCGCGCTCGTCGGCGCGATCGCCTGGTGCTTTCAGGCCCAACTGCCCACCATGCGTCGACAGCACGAGCTCATCGAATCCGTGCTCGGAGACGTGCGGGCCGTCCGCAAAGCCCGCGGGCTCGACGTCGATGATCGGCCGCCAACGTCCTGAGGGGCTGCCCCGACCGCACCCGCGCTAGCGGTGGTCGTGTGCCGCGGCCGGGCTGCCGCCGTGCACTGCATGGGCGTGGGATGACCGCTCCATCACGGTGATGCCCCACGCGATCGTGATGCCGAGCGTGAGCGCGGCGGTGAGAAGCAGCCGATCGTGGCTGTGAAATTCCACTTCCGGCAGCAGGTCGGCCGCCGCGATGCAGAGAAACGCTCCGGCCGCCAACGCAAGCGCTGCTCCCACCACCGTCCCTCGGCTGCCGCCATACAGGTGCAGGCTGCCGAGAAAGAGCATCGCACCGAGCGGCACGATCGCGGCATAGGCGGCATTCACGATCCGCCGCGTGGCAGGGGAGACACCGGCATTGATCATCAACGTCGCGATGATGCCGGCGTCGAATGGCTTGTGCAGCAGCACCGCGAGGAACGTCGCGAAGCCGGCGAGCAGGCCGACGCCGTGGCTGGCGTCGGCGTCGATCGAGGCGGCCAGCGCGGCGCCGTCGGCGAGGCTATGGAGGGCGAGCCCGGCGAAGGCGCCGCACCAGGCCCACGGGCCCGAACGCGGGGCCGCGTGCGGCTGGTGGCCGCCGTGCCCGTCGTGATGATGGTCGCAGGAGTGGCCGTGTCCGCCGTGAGAACCATCGGCCGAGTGGTGCGCGTGGCCGTGAAATGCCCGCTCGAGGAGAAACATCAGGAAGAAACCGGCCAGGACCCAGGCCATGGTGAGATCGATCTGCCGAGACAACTCCACATAGGCGTGCGGGAGCAGATGGAGCAACCCGACGCCGAGCATGATGCCGCCGGTGAGCGAGAGCAGCACCTGCATCCGCCGATGCCCGAGCGACAGAAACGCGATCGAAGAGCCTCCCGCAAACGCGGCGGCGGCGACCAGGATCAGATAGACGACGAGGCTCGCGAAGGCAGGTGAGCCAAGGGTGATCGCCGCGAGCGTGGGGGGCATGGCCGCTGATTCGCCGGGGTTGGAAAAACCGCCATGATCCCGCACCGGATGGCCCGGAGCAAGAGTCGGCAGTCCGGGCACGTCAACGCCGGTATTGCCACGGCGCCTGCATGCCCGGAACCGAGCGGTAAGCCTGCTCCATCTGCTGCCGGATCACGTGCTTCTGCTCGGAACGGGAGGCGTCGATCGCCGCGAGCCCCCCCAAAACGATGACGAGCACGTAGGTGAGCAGGTTGGACCAGGCCTCCGGGCCATGGAACTTCAACGCCGTGCCGAAGGCCTTTTTCTGCTTGGGGCCGAAGTTGCCCTCCTTCACCGCCCAGATCTCGTCGAGCACGAGGTGCGTGAGGAAACCGATGATCACGGCGCTGGCGAGAAAGTAGCGACGCAGCGGATCATCGGAACTGTAGGCAAGAAACGTGACCAGCCCGGCGATGAGCGCGGCGGGAAGGCTGTGAAACATCCCGCGTTCCGAGGAATGGTTTTCCAGCATCCAAGTCATGCCAAAACGCAACGCCAGATAGAGGCAAGCCCCCGCGAGAATGACACCCTCGATGGGCAGCCCCAGTTGCAGGAGCCGCTGCAGCATGAGCAGCGGCACGAGCGCAGCCGCGAAGGCCACGCTCTCCTTGAGCGAGGTGCCCGATCCGCTGTCGAGATCGGGGAGCATGCCGGCCATCGCGCAGAGCCCCCCGGCGAGCGCGCAGGTCATCGGCGGCATGTCGCCGATCGACCAGGCGGCAACGGCATAGCCGGCGCCGACGAACGACGAACCGGTGATATGCGCGCGGAATCCGGGCACTGCGAAAACCCCCTTACGGGCCAAACAAGATCCGCCCCCGGAGCGCCAATTCTGCGTCCGGTGCACGGCGTTCCTGCCCTGGCCCGGTCGTGACACCGGGCCTGCGCAGAGTCAGCCGTCCTCTTTTTGTCGGCAGGTGCGGCGGATGAGCGACAGTCGGACGATCTGGCACCCCCTGCACTGCGGGAACGTAAAGGTCGCCTCTGAATGAGGCGTGACGCAGCAAAAAGCCAGGAAGAAAACAAACACAATGGATGAAATAAGCGGAATGGGAAATGTGGGAAATACATTCCGAAAGAACGGATTGCGGAAGAATTGTGAGCATGGGGTACATGGTGAACATATCTTGGTTGTAGCGGTCTTGCTCGAGCCTGACCCGGCGCACGTGCCACGCTGATTGGTCTTCGAGAAACAGCCCCACCGCGCTTACACTCCCCTCCCCGTTTTCCACGCTGCTGCTTGGAGGCATCTGTGAATCTCGAAGGCTATGACCTCGTCATGCTGGGAATCCTGGCTGTCGCGGCCTTGCTCGGCTATTTCAAGGGCATGGTCTGGCAGCTGGCCTGGATCGCCGGCATCGCGGCCAGTTCATACGTGGCGTTTCGATTTGGCGCCCAGTTGGCGCCTGTCTTCGGCCAGCAGGCGCCTTGGAACCGGTTCGCGGCGATGCTCGCCCTCTACGCGGCCACGTCGATCGGTGTCTGGCTCGTGTTTCGGGTGATTTCGGGCGCCATCAACGCCGTGCATCTGTCGGCGTTCGACCACCAACTGGGGCTGCTGCTCGGGCTCGCCAAAGGCGCGCTGCTCTGCGTGGTGATCACGTTCTTCGCCGTCACACTCGCCCCTGGCTATCGCGACCAGATCGTCGGCAGCCGCAGCGGCAGGCTCGTCGCCGAACTGATCGTGCGGGCCGACACCTACCTGCCGAAGGAAGTGCACGACACCGTCGAGCCGTTCGTGCGGCAATTCGAACAGCAGTTCCAGCAGCCATTCGGTGGCCAAGGAGCAGGCCAGGGCGCGGGACAGGGCGGATTCGCCCCAGCGCCGGTTGCCGGCCAGCCATCGCCGCTGAAGGCGATGCTCGAGGGAGTGCAATCGGCGGCCGCATGGGCGGGTGCCGGGCAGGGGGGGCAGGGGGTCCAACAAGCCGGCGGTTCGCTGCCGTCCGGATCTGCCTGGTTCGTGCCGAGCGGCCAGCCGCCGGCAGCCACGGCGCCAATCGCACCTCCGGCCCGATCGACAGGCAGCAGGTTCTCGGCACCGCCGCAGCCATTCCCGGCGGGCGCCCAATCACCGCTTCCGTTACGCTAGCCCCGGCGAAGAAACCCGACGCTCATCGAGGCTCCGCAGGCTCGCTCGAATCGCCGGTGCATGACGCGTCGCATCGCATCGCGAGCAGGGGAGCGAGGAGGCGTTTGGGACTGGGAATCAGGCACAAAACACCGAAAGCCGAAACCGGACATAAGAGACATTATCGGACGTTGGGGGGAGGGGAGTTTTCGCGGTGGGATAGGCTTTCAGAGCCGCTCCGCGGCGACGAGCCCCACGGGTGGCGTCGGGAAGCGCATGAGCGAGGCCATGATGGTCGGGACATGCTCCGCAACGAACTGCCCCTGCGGAAACACCGCCCTGTGCTCGGCCAATTCCGCGGGCGTGTAGGGCGGCTCGTGCGGATAGACGGGCTGGCAGATCTCGCCAATCCGCTCATAGTCGGCCGGGTGCATCAGCCGAATCGAATAGCCTGGCGGCACCATGAAGATCGTTCCCAAGGGGGCGAGCCAATCAGACCGCCTCGGGCTCCAGGAACTTCCCCATGCGGCGGAACTTCTCGTAACGCGATTCGACGAGCGCCTCGGCCGGCTGCGTCGCCAGCTCGCGAAGCGTGCGAACCAGATACGTCTTGAGCTTCGTGGCCATCTGACGCGGGTCGCGGTGGGCGCCCCCGGACGGCTCCTCAATCACCGCATCGACCACGCCGAATTCCTTGAGATCGGCCGACCGCATGCGGAGCGCCTTGGCGGCCAGCGCCTTGTGCTCCGCGCTCTTCCAGAGGATGCCGGCGCAGCCCTCGGGGCTGATCACGCTGTAATAGGCATGCTCGAGCACGGCCACCCGGTCGCCCACGCCGATGCCGAGCGCACCGCCCGAGCCCCCCTCCCCGATCACGACGCAGATCACCGGCACCGGCAGCGACGCCATCAGGAACATGCTCTCGGCAATCACCTGGGCCTGGCCGCGCTCCTCGGCCCCCACGCCCGGATAGGCGCCGGGCGTGTCGATCAGGCAGATCACCGGCAGGCCGTATTTGGCGGCCAGCCGCATCTTGCCCATCGCCTTGCGGTAGCCCTCCGGATGGGCGCAGCCGAAGTGGCAGGCCTGACGCTCGGCGAGCGTCTTGCCCTTCTGATGGCCGATCACGAGCACCTTGTGGCGGTCGAGCTTCGCGAAGCCCGTGAGCATCGCCGGATCGTCGCCGTAGGCCTTGTCGCCGTGGAGTTCGACGAATTCGTCGAACACCAGCGAGAGGTAGTCGCTCGTCTTCGGCCGGTCCGGATGCCGGGCCACTTCGACGGTCTGCCACGGATCGAGGCTGCCGAAGATCGTCCGCTTGAGCTCGACCACCTCGCGCTTCAGCCGCCGCAATTCCTCCTGCTGCTGGCCGCCGAGCGGCGCCGCCTCGAGTTCGGCAATCCGGTCCTCGAGCTCGTAGATCGGTTTCTCGAGAGGCAGTCGATGCAGACCACGAGACATGGGCTCGAACCTTCCAGCATGTTTGGCAGATCAAAGCCCGTATTTTCAGCCGCGGCAAACCCCCGCGTCAATTCGAATTCAATGCTCCGAAACACCTTTGGTCCGCACCGGCTCCAGGACGGCAGAAGTCGCCTCGCGGTGGCCCTCGAAGACTCGGGCCACATGCTCGTCGAGCTTCCGCCGATCCCGGAGCCTCCGTCGCCCTAGCCGACCGCCCGCTCGAAAAACCGGATCGTCCGGAGTTGCGTGAGCACGTCCTGCATCGCGGCCGGCCGTTCTCCCGGCGTCTTGGCGAGCATCTGCCGCAGCAGTTTCGAGATGCTGGTCGTGGCGTTCTTGTTGATCGCGTCGACGGCGGGAATCGGCGCCGAAACGTGCTTGTTGAGCAGGTCGTTGGCGTTGGGGGCCGCGTAGGGCGGCTTGCCGGCGAGGAGCTCGAAGATCACACAGCCGAGCGAGTAGATGTCGGCGCGGGCGTCGACCGTTTGGCCGCGGATCTGCTCCGGCGCCATGTAGCTCGGCGAGCCCTGCACCGGCCCCCTGCCGCCGCCGAACACCTTGCCGAGCAGGCCGGGCTTCTGCGCCGCGATGGCCAGGTCGATCAGCTTCACCTGGCCATCGGGGGCGGCGAGGATGTTGTCGGGCTTCACGTCACGGTGGATCCAGCCCCGCACATGCAGGTGGTCGAGCGCGAGCGCCGTCTCCGTCACGATCCGCTGCAGCCGCGGCGCGAGCGCGTCGGCGCCGGCCGCGATCTGCTTCTTGAGATTCGGATGGGGGAAAAGCTCCATCACCAGGTGCGGCAGTCCGCCGTCGTCGGCGAGTCGGTCGATGCGGATCACCGTCGGATGCGAGAGCGACTTCGCCACCTTGAGCTCGTGCTCGAGCAGCTTCCGCTGCCCGGCGTCCTGCGCCGCCTCCGGCACGACCACCTTCACGGCCACCCGCTGCTTCGTGGCGCCGTCGATGGCCTCCCAGATCTGGCACTGCCGGCCGAGGCCGAGCTGCGTGACGAGCTTCAGCGTTCCGAGTTGTTCGGGGAGTTTTGCCATGGCGGGGTGTCGCGATCCGTCTCGAGGTGCGTGGATACCAGAACGAGCCCTTCCGGCGGCGCCGTCGGGCCGGCGGCGGCCCGGCTTTGCGCCGCAAGCGCCGCCGCGAGCCACTCGGCGTTCCGCCGACCGGCGCCCACCATCACGAGCGAGCCCGCGATGATCCGTACCATGTTGTGGAGAAACCCGTTCCCCTCGACCTCGATCCACAACTCCGCCCCCGGCGCATCGTCGGGAACGGACTGGCGGAAGACCGAGAGTGAATGGATTGTGCGCACTTTCGAGAGGCGTGTGGAGGGGGTGGTTTCGAAACTGGTGAAATCGTGCTCGCCCACGAGGGCCGTCGCGGCGGCCTGCATCGCCGGGCAGTCGAGCCGCGTCTTCCACCGCCAGACGAGGTGCCGCGTGAGCACGGGCCGCCACGGGGCGTCGTGGATCCGGTAGCGATACCGCTTCCGGACGGCGGCCCGCGTCGGGGAGAAATCGGCCGCCACCTCGCATCCGGAGAGCACGGTAATGTCGGGAGGCAGTTTCGCGTTGATCGCCCGGACCCAGACGGCGGGCTCGAGCAGGCTCTCCGTCGTAAACGCCACCACCTGATCGAGCGCGTGCACACCGGCGTCGGTGCGGCTCGCGCCGCGCGGCCGCAGCTCCTCGCCGCTCACGCCGCGGATCGCCTCGGCGAGCGTGCCCTGCACCGTGGCTTGGCCGGGCTGGGCCTGCCAGCCCGAGTAGCGGGTACCTTCGTAGGCCAGCCGCAGGCAGATCGTCCGCGTCATGCGAGGCCCTTGCGTTGCCCGCGCAGGACTTCGGCGGGGACGAAGGCCAGATTGGCGACAATCATCGCCAGCCCAAACTCCATCATGCCCATCGAGAGGCCGATGCCCAGATGGACGAGCACGGCCATCGCCAGCACGAGCCGACGCGTGAGCCGCGGCCAGACGAGCGCGGGATACGAAACCTCCCAGAAGAGCGTGGCCAGCGTGATCAGGTTCACCGCGAGCGGGTGCGCCGCCAGCCAGGTGAGATCGAGCGTGCGGTATTGCCCGTTGGCGGCGGCGCCCCAGAGGGCCGTTCCCTCCCACCAGCTCGCCCCCAGGAGCTTGGCGCAGCCCGAGAAGCAATAGATTACGCAGAGATGCACCTGGATCAGCCGCAGTGCGATCGTGGTGGCCACCGAGGGCGCCCCCCTGCCCTGCCCCCGATCCAAAAGGCTGTCGATGGAGAGCCTCGCGCCGGCAGGCCCCACGACGAGCCCGATCAGCAGCATCCCGAGCACGTCGTCAAAGCCGAAGACATTCAGCGGCGCGCGGTTGGCAGCACTCACGAGCCCCGCCAGCGAGACGATCGCCGCGAGCCGCGTGAAGAGCCCGAGCGTGAGCAGGATCGCCGCCACGAGCGTCGCAATCGCGAGCGCCTTCACGCCACCGGCCGATCCGACCGCAAAATACCAGCTCCACTGCCAGGGCTGGTCGTTCATCCGCCAGACCTCTTCGGGAGGCAGCCAGCCGGCCACGCCAAAAAATGCGTCGGCGTCGACGAGCCAGACGAGGCTCGACCAGGCGCAGAGCAGCCCCGCGGCGATGCGGATCACGGCGAGCGGCAGCGGATCGGAGGGGGTGAACCAGAATGCGTTCCAGGCCGCCAGCCACTCGGCACACCAGCCCTTCTGGACCGTCTCGGCTTTGCCTTTGGCCGTTGTCATGGGCCCTCTCCCGTGACGCGGGCATACGTTCCGAGCGGGATGACCACATCATCCATGCCCGCCGTGTCGCCGGCGCGGGCGCGGATCACCTCGTCGGGCGCGGGCAGATAATGCTCCACCATCTCGAGCTCCACGCGCTCTCCCTGGTGTCGTTCGAGCAGCTGCCCGGCGACCCCCTTCACCAGCGGCTGCCAATCCCGCTTTGACTCGCGGCGCGCCTCCTCGGGGGCGTCGGGGGGCGGCACGAGGGCGGCGATCTTCTCGGGAATCATGAACCGGCGGTGGTAGAGGAGCCGCGGCCGATCGGCGGCGGCGTCAGGGATCGTTCCAGAGAGCGTCGAGCCGTCGCGGCGTGTCAGCGTCCAGCGGATGGAGTGGCCCGGGCCAGGATCGGGAGCGAAGAACCGATAGCCATGGCCAAGATAAAGACCGCCGACGAGCGGCCGCAGCGGCTGGATCAAGAGTCCGGCAAGGTCGCTGGCCGGTGGCGGTCCGGCGAGCGGCGGAACGACGACCGCCGCCAGATACACGAGGATCGCCACCGACACCAGCGCCCGCGCGGCGCGAGACCAGCCGATCACGGTGGTGGAAGCCTTCGGAAGATCGTGGGAAAGGATGGCCATCGTGATGGCTACTTTACCACGGAAGAAAAAAAGCTCCCGCGCGGCTTTCGCCGCGCGGGAGCAGTGTTTTCCACGCTCGAGCTGTCTCTCGCGTTCCAGCAGGCGTCGAGCCCGACTAGCGGATCGAAGCCGTCGACTCGGTCGGGGCCGTACGCGTGACCGCGGTCAGTTCGCCGTCGGTGCCGAGCTCGAGCTCGACAACACTGCCGGCGACGAGGTCGATCGTCTTCGACACGATCTGCTCGCGGCCGTCGACGACGGTCGCCACGCGGATCTCGTAGTTGCTCCAGGTCTGTCCGTCGTGCAGCGACGAGGTCTCGAAGAGGCGGGTCGCGCCCCGCGACGAGGTCTCGTTGCCGGCGAGCCACACCTTGGCATCGGCGGGCACGTGCAGCGTCAGCGACGTCTTGGCAACAGCCTTCCGGGCCACGGCTTCGCCGGCGAAGGCGACGCTCTTCCGGCTGCCGGCCGAGAGCGAGACGACCTTCGTCTCCTCGCTGGCGACACCGTCACGATCGACCACCATCCGCACGACATACTCGTAGGTCTTGCCCTCGGCCAAGCCCCGCGAGAGGAAGCGGCGGACGCTGCCCGTGGCGGCGGTCTTCGAGCCGTTGACGAAGACTTTGGCATCGGCCGGAAGCTCGACGACGAGCATCGCGGCGTCGGCCGGGATCGTCATCGTCGAATCGGTCGCGGCCGGCTGGGGCGTGGCAATGACCTCGCCCCCGCTCACACCGCTGGCGGACGGAGCGGCATCGATCACGCGATACGACTCGACCGGCATGCTGCTCGACATGCCCGAGACCGACGAGTAACCGGTCGAATAGCCGCTGGTGTAGGCGGCGGGCGACGAGTAACCGCCGTACGAGCCATAGGAGCCGCCGCCGTAGGAACCGGCGGCATAGCTGCCGCCGGACGAGCCGCCCGAAGAGCCACCGCCCGACGAACCACCGGAGGAGCCGCCGTGAGAAGCATGACGGTAGGCCCGCATCGCCTTGCGGTGGGCATGGTGTGAGCCCCAGCTGCCATACGAGCCATGGCTGCCGTAGCTGCCGCCCGACGAGCCACCTGACGAACCGCCCGACGAGCCGGCTGAGCCGACGTAGGCATAGCCACCAGAGGAGCCGCCCGAAGAGCCACCGGACGAACCGCCCGATGATCCACCGGAAGAACCACCGGACGAACCGGCCGAGCCATAGGCGCCGCGATAGCGGTGGTGCCAGCCGGCGTGCGCGTCGCAGGCAAGAGCCGCGACGGCGAGAAAAGTGACCACTCCAGCGACAGGAAACCCGCGACGATGCGCCAACATCTCAGTCAATGCTCCAGTGACAGTTTTTCGGAGAGACATCCGCCGGGCGCCGAACCGGTTTCAGCGCCGACGAAATCCCACGAAGCAAAAGATTAGTCTGAGGTTTGGGTAAAGCAAGAACTTTATGGCGATTGGGGTGAGTTTGCGGCACGCCCCCTGCTATTCGGGGGTCTTCCGTGCCTTGGGCCTGATTTCCTGGGCTTGTACCGCCAGTTCATCGACCTCGAGCCGGCCGGTGGCGCCGCGCAGCCCCACCTGGAGGATCCCCTCTCGGGCCCAGGTCGGGACGGGGAGCGAGCCGCTGACGGGCTTCCAGGCGAACGTCCCCACCCAAGGCCCGATTCGCGATTCCGTCGAACGGCTCCGCTTTTCGTCGAAAAATCGCACCGTGATCAATGGCGCTTCGTCGGCGGAGAGCCCCACGCGAATCCGCTCTCCCCGCAGTATGGCCGAGACGGACAGCCTCGCGACCACACGGCCATCCACCGGAAAACCCTGAAACACCTGCGCCGGACGGCCCGCATCGTCGTTCTCGAGCCGCAGGTAGCGGCGCCCGGCGGCGGCGTCGTCGGCCGTGACGACCTCCATCTGCCGACCGTAATACCAAGCCGTGGGCACGGTCGATGTCGGCAGCATCTCCTCGAAGCCGCCATTCTCGACCGCCGGCTTCGTGCCATCCGGCAGCACCCGCCGCGCGTCCTCCGCCGCGCCGGTCATCGGCACGAACAGGCTCGGCACCAATGCGTCGCGCTGCATCTTTCCGTCGCGCTTCGTGAGCAGCACGAGTGTCTGGTCATACCGCTCGCCGACCGGAATGATCATGCGTCCGCCCTCCGCCAACTGCTCGACGAGCGGCGTGGGAATCTCCTCCGGCGAGCAGGTGACGATGATCTTGTCGAACGGGGCATGCTCCGGCCAGCCGAGAAATCCGTCGCCAATCTTCGTGACGATATTGCGGTAGCCGAGCCGGGCGAGCGTTCGTGCGGCCTTCGTGCCGAGCGGCTCGTTGATCTCGATCGAATAGACCCTTTCCACGAGCGGCGACAGCACGGCGGCCTGGTAGCCGCTGCCAGTGCCGATCTCGAGCACGCGATCGGTCGGCTTTGGCTCGAGTTTCTCCGTCATGTATGCGACGACGAAGGGGCCGGAGATCGTCTGCGCTTCGCCGATCGGCAGTGCCATGTCGAAATAGGCGAGCGGCCGCTGCGGGGCGGCGACGAATTCGTGCCGCGGCGTGGCCCGCATGCTCGCGAGCACCCGCGGATCGGTGACTCCCCCGCCGGCGATGTCGTCGCGAACCATCCGCTCGCGGGCGGCATCAAACTCCTCGGCGCGTTTCCGCTCGGCCAGCGGCATTTGGCCGAAGGTCCAGGAACAGGGCAGCGCAACCGCCCCGGCGATCCCGGCCAGGAGCCACCACCGAGACAGGCTGTGCAGCAGCGGTCGGTTCATGGCGATCCCCTCGCTCGGCAACGGTCAGCGCCCGCCGATCTTCACGAGTTCGATCTCGAAGACGAGCACTTCATTGGGCTCGATCACCGGCGGCGAGCCCTCCTCGCCATAGCCGAGTTCCGGCGGCACATAGAGCCGCCACTTCGCGCCCACCTTCATCAGCGGCAAAGCCTCCTGCCAGCCGGGCACGACACCGGAAATTGGAAACGTCGCCGGCTCCCCCTTGGGATCGGTCGCGTCAAATTCCTTGCCGTCGAGATGCGTGCCGCGGTAGTGGGTCGCCACGGTGTCGTCAGGCTTCGGGCTCGGCCCCCTGCCCGCCTCGAGAATCTCATACTGCAGTCCGCTCGGCAGCGTTATGACCCCCTGCTTCGCCGCATTGGCCTTGAGAAACTCGGCGGCCTTCGCCTTGTTCACCTTCGCCACCTCGGCCATCCGCTTGGCGAACTCCCGCTCCTGCTCGCGCATGCGGGCCTCGAAGCCCTCGAGCGCAGCGGCGATCTTCTTCTCGTCGAGCCGCGGCTGGATGCCGAGCACTGCGTCGGCGAGGCCGCGGGCGAGCGCCGCCGCATCGAGCGGCGCATTCTGCGTCTTGAAGTCGGCGGCGATGCGGCTGCCGATCCGCAGGCCGAGCGCATAGCCGAGCCGCCCCTCGGGGGTGTCGAGATCGGCGGGCTTCGCTTCGGCGGGCGCCGCGATCACCTCGGCCGCCGGCGGCTGGGCGAGAGCGACGACCGGCAGGATCGCGGCCGACAGGAACCAGACCCACATGCGAAGCGATCGACGGGGAGACATCTCGAAATTCTCCGGGCTGCAATATGGCTCAAGGCACCTCAAGATTCTACGAGAAGACGACAAATCTTGTCGCGAAAGCGGACCGCCTACTCCACAAGCGAATCCCCGCTCGCCCGGGCGGCAGAAGTCGGTCGCTTCGCGACTCCTTCGGATCCTCGCGGTGGCCCTCGAGGACTCGGTCCAAATGCTCGTCGAGCTTCCGCCGACCCAGGCTCGCTGGCCGTCGTAGATTGCTCGCTCTGCAAGCGGTCTACGACGGGCGGCCGAGTTTGCCGCGGGTGAGCTCGAGGAAGGCGGTCTCGAGGTTGACCTCCGACTCCCGCATCGACGTCAGGGCGTGCCCCTCGGCGATCAGGCGGGCGGCGAGCGGCGACGGGTCGGTCACCCCGTCGGCGAGCGCCACGAGGATCTCGCCGTCGCGCACGGTGACGCCCGCCGCCTCCTGGCACTTCTCCAGCGACCGCGCGGCCGGCCCCGGCGGACCGACGACCCGCAGCCGGATCACGGGTCGGCCGCGGACCTGCGCGAGCAGATCCTGCACGTCGC
Source organism: Planctomycetia bacterium (assembly GCA_046343855.1). Classification (GTDB taxonomy): domain Bacteria; phylum Planctomycetota; class Planctomycetia; order Pirellulales; family UBA1268; genus RGVT01. The sequence goes on along the minus strand of JBKDMX010000099.1, from coordinate 9,777 downwards.
CGCAGGCGAGCAGCCGGCCATATTCGATGATGCCCACGCGATTGCAGATGTCGGCGAGCTCGGGAAGAATGTGGCTCGAGACGAGGATCGTCTTGCCGAGCTCCTGCAGCCGCTTGAGCAGGCCGCGCATCTCGATCCGCGCCCGCGGGTCGAGGCCGCTGGCCGGTTCGTCGAGCAAGAGCACCTGCGGATCATGCAGAAGCACTCGCGCGAGCCCGAGCCGCTGCGTCATGCCGCGGGAGAGGCTCGTCACCAGTTCGTCGCGCTTGACGGTGAGATCGACGAGTTCGAGCGATCGCTCGGCCACCCGCCGCCGCTCCGCGCCGTCGATGCGGTAGGCCGCGGCGAAGAACTCGAGATACTCGATCACCCGCATGTCGTCGTAAACGCCGAAGATGTCGGGCATGTAGCCGATCGCCCGGCGGATCTCGCGGGGATGGGTGTAGATCGAATGGCCGCAGACATAGGCCTCGCCCCAGGTCGGCGCGAGCAGCGTCGAGAGGATGCGGATCGTCGTCGTCTTGCCGGCGCCGTTGGGCCCGATGAAGCCGAAGAGATCCCCCTGCTCGAGCTTGAGGTCGAGCGATTCGAGCGCGAAGAAATCGCCGTATTTTTTGGTGAGGTCGATCGTTTCGATCATCGCCGCGAGGCTCCGATGGGAAGGACGATCCGCCAGAGACCGTCGGCTTGAACGGATGATGGAGGATCTGGAATGTCGGCGGCGGCTTCGTCGGCCCGCCGCGCGTGCCACTGTGTGCCTGCCGGCCCGCGGCCGACGAGCACGGCCCGATCGAGGGTGACGAGCGTGGAGAGATCGAGACGACCCAGCCGCCCCGACTCGAGCGACGTGTACGACGCCCCGCCCGCCGCAGCATGGAATCCGGCCACTTCGAGGATGCGATCGATGTCTTGCCCTGCAACGTCCCACCGGAGCGGGACGTCGCGGTCCTTCACCGCCGTTCGCCGCGTCAGGGCGCCTGCCAGCGATCGCGGCCCGCGGCCGCCGGCCGGATCGAACGCCACGCCGGGCGTTAGCCGGCCGACGTCGTAGAGCCAGCCGCCATGCACGAGCACACAGTCTTCGAGCACGAATGGCAGCCCACTCTCGATCGAGCCGCGGAGCGTGCCCTGCGCCTCGCGCTCGAGCGTTGCAGTCACGACAGGCGGGTCGGCCCAGTCGGCGGTCCACTCGGCCTCGAAGAGGCGGCTCGACGCCGCCGCGATCGGGATGCCCTCGAGCGCGGCGAGCGTCGCGCCGTAGCGGTAACCGGTGGCGGCGAGCGAGGGATGCGCCGAAGGGGCGTCGGGGCCGCCGAGGGCCCGGCCGGAGGCGCCATACCAGGTCACTGCGGTATCGTGCGTGGCTTTGGCGGCGATCATGCTGCCAGGCGACGCCGACACGTTGATCGTGGCATTCACGGGCGACCAGACGCCGGCCCAGGAGTATCCGCGTACGAAGCCGGTCGTCGTGTCGATGTCGGTCACAAAGGCCCGCGACGAACGCCACTGATCACCCTTGAAAGCGTCGGCGGTGGCCCACGCGAGCCCGCTGACGGCGGCGACGAGCACCGGGAGCGAGAGCCAGGCGAGCCATGGCCTGCCGCCGCCTCGGCTCACGAGCCACCAATCGAGCGGGTAGAGGCACGCCACATAGAGGAGGCCGATCGCGGCGATCAATTCGAAGGGAATGGCCGACACGCCGGGAAAGCGGTCGATCGCCTGCCGCAACTGCCCTGCGAGATCGAGCGTGTCGGTGCGGGTCTCCCCTGCCCTGCCCGCCTGCGATTTTCCTGCCGCGCGGCCGACGAGCAGTTCGGCCAGGAGTCGATCGGTTCCCTGCCAGGTGCGAAACGCGCCTTGGTCGAGATCGAGGCCGATCCAGGTGACGGTGCCGAAGCCGCGGGCCGATCGCACCACGAGCGGCAGATCGGCCGGCTTCGTACCCTCGAAGGCCTCGATCACGCCGTCGATCTTCGCGGCGTCTGCCAGCAGCGGCACCTCGAGCCCGGCCAGCGCGGCTTTCTCGAGCGGCCGATCGGCCCGGCCAAATGTCTCGATCGCGGTCGCGCGCCGCAGCGGCACGAGCCGTTCGACGCCGCCCGGGATTCCGGGCGGCCCCGGCAGCCAACGGGCCACCTCCGTCGCGGCATTCGCCGAGCGGGCGCCGGCGATAGAGACGAGCCGACCCCCACGCCGCACCCAGCCATCGAGCGCCCCGAGCACGTCCCGCGCGAGCTGATCTGCCTGCGCGGCCGCCACCACCGACCCGCAGACGACAGCCGCATCGATGCCGTCGAAATCCCGCGGCGTCATCCCCGACGCGCCCGCCGCAAGCGATCGCGGGTCCGCCGCCTTCACGACACGCAGCCGGGGCCCATCCTCTCCCGCGAGCAGCCGCGCCGCACGTTCGGCCGCAGGCAGATCGCCAATGACGAGTAACACCTGTTCGGAGGATGGGAGCGGCGCGGAGACCGGGAGCCGCCTGAAGACCGCGCGGCCGTCGGTGCCGGTCGTCTCTACGAGGAGCGGCGCCTGCGGCCTGCCGAGCCGCACCTGAAACCGCGACCGCCCCGACGACGCTCGAGCCGCCGGTGAACGGACGAACTGGCCGTCGGGATCCTCCGCCGAGAGATGCACTGCGGCAGCATCGTTTCCCACCGCGACCGGCGTCCACGCGCCTGTGCGCGCACTTCCCGCAATGCCCACTTCCGCGTCGATCGCGTCATCGGCTCGCAACTGGCCGGGAGCAGTCAGGAGCAGAAGCCCGCCGGCCGCCACGGCGACCGCCAGCCGCGCCGCTCTGCCGCGAACAATCGCGATCATGGCTTTTCCGCATCCGGGCAGACGCAGGCCCGCTGGCCGCAGCCCGGGCATCCGGTGCCATACTTCCGTGCGACGGCCGCCTCCAGATCGACGTCGACGACGTTGGCGATCGTGGCCAGCCAGGCCAGCACGTCGGCAAACTCGAGGGCGAGTTCCTCCTTCGTCTGTTCGCCGCGGCCGTCGCCATGCACATGGTTTCGCAAGGCCCCGGCAAGCTCGCCGATCTCTTCCGAGAGCCACATGAACGTCCCTTCGACGCCGCGGGCCTCGTCTTTCTCGTGATACATCCGGCGGATGAGCGACTGAAACTCGTGGAGCGTCATGCGGAGTGTGCCTCGCGACCCCGCACGGACGGGGCAAACCAGGGATAGATCGCCGGCACGACGAAGGCCGTCAGCAGCGTGGACGTCACGATACCGCCGATCACGACGGTCGCCAGCGGCCGCTGGATTTCGGCGCCGGAACTCGTCGCCAGCGCCATCGGCAGGAAGCCGAGGCTCGCCACGAGCGCCGTCATCAGCACCGGGCGGATGCGGATCTCGGCGGTGACGAGCGCCGCGTCGCGGGCTGAGAGCCCTCCCTGCCGCGCGTGCTCCGCCCCCGACACCCAGACGAGCCCGTTGAGCACCGCTACGCCGAAGAGCGCCACGAACCCCACGCCGGCCGCGATCGAGAAGGGCATGCCGCGCAGGGCCAGTGCCGCGATGCCCCCCGACGCCGCCACCGGCACCGCGAAGAAGATGAGCGACGCGAGCCGAAACGACTTGAAACTCGAATAGAGGAGCATCGCGATCAGGCCGAGCACGAGCGGCGTGATCAGCGCGAGCCGGCGGCTGGCGGAGAGCAGGTTCTCGAAGTCGCCCCCCCAGGCGATCGTGTAGCCGGTGGGGAGCTTCACCTGTGCGGCGATCCGCCGCTGCGCCTCCTGCACGAAACTGGCGACGTCGCGGCCGCGGACATTCGCCGAGACGAACGTGCGCCGGCGGGAGTCCTCGTGCTCGATCGACGGCGGGCTCTCCTCGATCCGGATGTCGGCCAATTCGCCGAGCGGGACGGGGCGCCCCCCCGTCGCCTCGACCGGGATCTGCGCGACGAGCTCCTCGCTCTCCCGCCACTGGCTCGGAAACTTCACCATCAGCGGAAACCGCGGCCGCCCCTCGTACACCACGCCGGTCTGGATCCCGCCCATCGCCGACACCGTCCGCATCACCTCGATGCCGTCGATGCCATGGCGGGCGAGCTGGTCCTGCCGGGCATCGACCCGCAGCGTCGGCACGTTGGCCTGCCAGTCGGCCCGCACGTCGGCGGCACCGGGGATGTCGCGGAGGACGTCCTCGATTTTCTTGCCGATGCTGCCGAGTCGGTCGAGATCGTCGCCGTAGACGAGCACGGCGACGTCGGCCTTCACGCCCGCCACGAGCTCGTCCACCCGCATCTCGATCGGCTGGCTGAAGCCGAAATTGGCCCCGGGCGCGGCCGCGGACAGCGCCTGCGACATGCGCTCGATGAGCGCATCGCGGGAGATGTTCTCCGGCCAACGTGAACGCGGCTTGAGCATCACCCACACATCCGTCTGCTGCACGCCCATGATGTCGTTGGCGATCTCTGGCCGCCCCGTCTTGCAGAAGACCGTCCGCACCTCCGGGAAGCTGCCGAGCGCCTTCTCGATCCGGGTCGTGAGCGGCACCGAATCCTCGAGCGTCGCGCTCGGCAGCCGCACGACCTCGACGAGCAGATCCCCCTCGTCGAGCCGCGGCATGAACTCGGCTCCGAGCCGCAGGGCCACCGGGAGGCTCGCCGCCACGAGGCCGGCCGCGGCCAGCGAGATCAAGATCGGATGGTGGATCGCAAACTTCGCCAGCGGATGGTAGGCCCGGTGAAACATCCGCATGACGAGCGGCTCGTGCTCCTCCTCGCGCGAGAGGACGGTGGCCGCCAGCACCGGCATCAGCGTAAGCGAGATCACGAGCGACCCGGCAAGCGCGAAGAGCACGGTCAGCGCCATCGGCCGGAAGAGCTTTCCTTCGGTTCCCTCGAGAAACAGGATCGGCAGGTAGACGATCGCGATGATGAGCTCGCCGAACATCGTCGGCCCGCGGACCTCGATCGCGGCATCGCGGACGACGTCGAGCTTCGACGCCGTCGGGGGGGCGAGGCCCAGGCGGCGGACGCAGTTCTCGACCATGATCACGGAGCTGTCCACGACGAGACCGAAGTCGATCGCCCCGAGGCTCATCAGGCTCGCCGGAATGCCGACGGCCCACATGACGTTGGCGGCGAAGAGCATCGAAAGCGGGATCGCCAACGACACGATCAATCCCGCCCGCACGTTGCCCAGGAGCACGAGCAGCACGCCGATCACGAAGAGTCCGCCCTCGGCGAGATTGTGGAGCACCGTGTCGAGCGTTCGCGCGATCAGGTCGGAGCGGTCGTAGAGAATCTCGAGATCGACGCCGGCGGGCAGGGTGCGGCGGACCTCCTCGAGCTTCTCCTTGGCGGCGGTCACGACACGGCGGCTGTTTTCGCCGCGGATCATCATCACCATGCCGGTGACGATCTCGCCGCGACCGTCGCGGGTGGCGGCCCCCTGCCTCACGAGCGGCGCGATCTTCACGGCGCCGATGTTGCGGATCAGCACCGGCACGCCCCCCGCCGGGCTGCGGACCACCACCTTCTCGATGTCTTCGACGTCGCCGAGCAGCGACTCGCCACGGATGAACCGCTGCTCGCCGTTCTTCACGATGTAGCCGCCGCCCGTGCTCGTGTTGTTGCGCTCGAGGGCGGCGAGCACTTCGCCGAGCGCGATGCCGTGCGACGACATGCGATCAGGGTCGATCTGCACCTCGTAGCTCTTGGCGAAGCCGCCGTGGCTGTTGATGTCGGTGACGCCCGGCACGGTCCGCATCACCGGCGCGATGTCCCATTCGAGGATGGTGCGGAGTTCCATCGGGCTCACGCCCTTGCCTCGCAGCTCGAATTGCAGGATCTCGCCGAGCGCCGTGGAGAGCGTGCCCAGTTGCGGATCGACGCCGTCGATGGCCATCCCCGCCCGCGCCGCCGGCAGCCGCTCGGCAACGAGCTGCCGGGCGCGAAGGATGTCGGTGCCCTCCCGGAAGACGATCGTCACCAGCGAGATGCCGAGGCGCGAGATGCTGCGGGTCTCCTCCACGTCGGGCAGGCCGCTCACGGCCAGTTCGACGGGATAGGTGACGAGCCGCTCCACCTCGAGCGGCGGCAGCGTGCCCACCTCAGTCACGACCTGCACCTGGATATTGACGAGATCCGGGACCGCATCGACCGGGATCTGCGTGGCGGCGTAGAGACCACCGAGCGCCATCAAGACGAAGAGCGCGATGACCATCGCCCGATTGGCGAGCGACCACTCGATGACGCCTGAGAGCACGAACCGACTCCTTTGCCGCCGACGCCGTCCGGAAATGCGCCCTTTACTGATCCTCCAAGAGCAACTCGCTCTTGAGGAGAAACGCCCCGCGCGAGACCACCCGCTGGCCTGCCTCGAGGCCTTTTTTCACCTCGATGAAACCGCCGCCGGCGATGCCGGGCTCGATGTCGACCCGACGGTAGCGGCCGTCGCCCTCCGGCACGAAGACGAAGGCGATGTTCTCATGCCGCATGACGGCCGCCTCGGGCACCGCGAGCGCCGATCGCATCTGCCCCTGTGGCAGATCCACCCAGACGAACATGCCGGGCTTGTAGTGGGCGTCGTCGTTCTTGAGCTCGGCCACGAGCGGCACGCTCCGCGAATCGGCCTCGACGGTCGCCCCGACGTGATTGATGCGGGCCGTCGTGTCGTGATCGGCGGCGCCGGGCACGTTGACCCGCACCTCCTGCCCTTCGGCCACTTCCACCGTCGTCCATTGCCGTTCGTGGATCTGCGCCCGCACCCAGAGCGTCGTGTTGTCGGCCACGACGAACAGCCGGTCACCGGCCTGCACCCGCTCACCGCGGGTGACGAAGATGTCTTCCACGATGCCGTCGAAGGGCGTCCGTAAGACCAGCGCGCTGAGTTCGCCGTCGGCTTCACGCCCCTCCTCCGCGTCGGCCACTCCGCCGGCCGCTCCCTGGCCGCCGACATCCGCATCGAGTTTGCTGCCCACGAGCGTCCGCAGGTTTTCCCTCGAAATCTGGACGAGTCGGTCGGCCTGCGCGAGCGCGGCCGTCGCGCGGCCGCGTTCCTGGCGGGTGAGAAACCTGGCCTCCTCGCAGGCGGCGGTGAAATTGGCCTTCGCGACCTCGAGATTGCTCGTGCGTTCCTCGATGATCCGCCCGGAGAGCACGCCCCCCTGCCCGAGTTGCTTCGTGCTCGCATCGACTTTTTCGACGTAGAGCAGCCGCGAATAGGCGGCGAGGATCTTTTCCCGGTAGGCGCCGAGCACCCGATCCTGAAACTGTCGCTCGATCGTCTCGAGCGGCGGATGGTTGGCGAGCACTTCGAGGAGCGCCGCGACATTATCGGCGATCGTGTTGGCCCAGTCGGCGGCCTTCTTCTCGATCTGACGGTCGTCTTCCCGCTTGCGAACCTCGTCGCGGGCCATGCCCACCTCGGGGCTCGACACCGCGGCGAGCGAATCGCCCTTCTTCACGGCCTGCCGTACCTGCACGAACACCTGCGAGACGATGCCGCTCACGGGCGATCCATAATCGAGCCGGTGGCGGGCGTCATAATCGAGGCGGCCGGGAACCGTCAGGTGATCACGAAGCTGGCGAGTCTCGACAGGCACCGTCTCGATCTCCTCGCCGCCGGAGGCCGGAGCGAGCGTGACCATCATCGACGGCGGCGGTTCGGCTGGGGCCACGCGCGCGCGGCCGGCGTCCGCCGCATGGTCGTCTATGCCGCCGAAGTGATGCGTCGTCAGCCACCACCAGGCGGCGACGCCCGCCACCAGGAATGCCATCACCACGAGCGAACGCCCGAGTCGGCCGCCGGCCCGGGGCTTTTCGCCTTCGACTCGCCGCATGTCGCTGGAGGAGAGAGTGGCCATGGATGGACTGGTTTCACGGGACGGGAGGAAGAGTGCAAGTCTACACAAGCCCCGTCAGGGAGGATACGCTGACGGTCTTGCCCGAGTCGCTCTTTCCCGCGACGAAAGCCCTTTTTCGGCACCCTCATGACCACGCCCCGGCCCATCCGCATCTTCGACACCACGCTTCGCGATGGCGAGCAATCGCCCGGCGCAAGCATGAATCTCACCGAGAAGATGGAGATCGCGCAGGCGCTCGTGGCCCTCGGGGTGGACATCATCGAGGCGGGCTTCCCGATCGCCTCGCCGGGCGATTTCCAGAGCGTCCGCGACATCGCGGCGGCCGTGGACGGCGCCACCGTCTGCGGCCTCGCCCGTTGCAGCGATGCCGACATCGACCGCGCCTGGGAGGCGCTCCAGCATGCCCGCCGGCCGCGGATCCACGTCTTCCTCGCGACGAGCTCGATCCACCGTGAGTTCAAGCTCCGCATGAACGAAGACGAGGTCGTGGCCCGGGCCATCGCCGGCGTGAAGCGGGCACGCTCCCGCTGCCCCGACATCGAGTTTTCTCCGGAGGACGCCGCCCGCACGGAGATCGACTTCCTCTGCCGCGTGGTGGAGTCGGTGATCGACGCCGGCGCCACCACGGTCAACATCCCCGACACCGTGGGCTACGCCACGCCCACCCAGATGCACCACGTGATCAAGAGCTTGCGCGACCGCGTGCCCAACATCGACAAGGCCGTGATCAGCGTCCATTGCCACGACGACCTCGGGCTGGCCGTGGCCAACAGCCTCGCCGCCGTCGAGGCCGGCGCCGGGCAGGTGGAATGCACGATCAACGGCATCGGCGAGCGGGCGGGCAATTGCTCGCTCGAGGAAGTGGTGATGGCGCTGCGGACGCGGCGGGATTACTTCGGTGTCGACACGGGGATCGTGACGCAGAAGCTCGTCCCCACGAGCCGCCTCGTCGCCAACATCACCGGCATCCAGGTGCCGCGCAACAAGGCGATCGTCGGCAAAAACGCCTTCGCCCACGAAGCCGGTATCCATCAGGACGGTATGCTCAAGGAGCGTCGCACCTACGAGATCATGCGGCCCGAAGACGTGGGCCTGGAGCGGACCGATCTCGTGCTCGGCAAGCACAGCGGTCGCGCCGCGCTCGCCGACCGGGCCAAGGCCCTCGGCTACCAGCTCACGACCGAGCAGCTGCAGACCGTGTTCGAGCGGTTCAAGCTGCTCGCCGACCGCAAGAAGGAGATTTACGACGGCGACATCGCGGCACTCTGCGAGCAGCAGTTCTCGTCGCTGCCCGAGCAGTATGTCTTCGACGGCTACACGCTCTCCTGCGCGAGCGGCTCGGCGCCGACGGTGACGCTCCGCGTGCTGCAGAATGGCGCGCCGCGGGCGGAAACGATCACCGCCGGCGACGGCCCGATCGACGGCATCTTCCTGGCGATCGAGAAGATCACCGGCATCACGACCGTCTGCCGCGACTTCCGCGTGCAGGCCGTGACGGTCGGCAAAGACGCGCAGGCCGAGGTGACCGTCGAGCTCGAATACGCCGGGCAGCAGCAGCGCGGCCGCGGCGTCTCCACCGATTCGCTCGAAGCCTCGGCGAAGGCCTTCCTCGCCGCCATCAACCGCCTCGCCCTGGGCGGCCAACCGCGGATTCATCCCCAACGGGCCTAGCCCGTAAGCCGCAACGGGCCTAGCCCGTAAGCCCCAACGGGCCTAGCCCGCGAACCTTTGAAGAGGGAGGCTTCGGGTGACCCGTACCCCGGGAGCCGGCGTATGCCGCCGAGCGCAGCCAGGATGGCGAAGCGAAGGCGGCATCCGAGCGAGCGAAGGGCAGGATGCCAATCCTGTTCGGCACGGCAGATGCTCGACGCGTCGATCCGCGTCTCGCGTGGCTCGGGGCTGCCCGCCCCTCTCGCCGGACGCTCGCTACGGTCATCCTGACCTTCGCTCG
>JBKDMX010000098.1:0-38546 GCA_046343855.1 Planctomycetia bacterium | reverse complement strand
ACCAGCGAGCACTGGCTCGAAATCGATTTCCCGCACGGTGCCGTCTCGAAATGCGACGCTAAGCCGATAGGGGCCAATAATCGTGAAGTGAGTGACGCGATGGAGGGCATGCATACTGGTGCAACTCACTGAAGCGGGCTGATTGGCAAGGGTTCTTCCCCGCCCTGAAGTCGGTCCCAATCGGCGACCAGCTCCGGTTGGTGTAACTCGGCCCAAGCGACAACCAGTCTAGCTTGGCGCCGCGGAAGGCTTCCCGCGAGCAATTCTACCGGCTCAAGCCCAAAGACCGCCTCATCGTCGCCATAGTAGGCGTGAAAATGCGGCGAGTGGTGCGGCCCCACTTCGCAATACATGCGAATGATGATCCCGAAAAAGCGGCTGATTTCCGGCATGGCGAATGGCCAACGCAAAGCGAGAAAGATGTACTCTTGTATACATTACCTGCGGACCTTCGCAAGCCCCCGTGCACTGCCAGGCTGACTCGTGCTTGGTGGCAGGCTGAAGCCCGCCCTGCCTGACAGGCTGAAGCCTGTCCTACCGGGGCGAGGTGAGCGACTCGTAGAGCCCCGCCATTGCGCGGCCCACGGCGTCCCACTGATACTTTGCAGCGACGAGCTCGCGGCCTCGTGCGCCCATTGCCGCGCGCTCGGCGTCGGAGAGCCGCATCGCGGCGGCCAAGGCCTGGGCGATCGAGCCAGCATTCGCATCCACCCACCAGCCGCAGCTGCCCTCGATCTCGCTCCAGGGCGTGCCCTTCGTCGTGATCACAGGCAGTCCGGCCGCAAGTGCCTCGGCCACGGCAATGCCGAAGTTTTCAGTCCGCGAGGGCAAAGCGAAGAGATCGGCCTCGGCCAGCGCCCGCCGCTTCGCCTCGCCGTAGAGCGGGCCGGGAAACGTGAGATTCGTAAGCCCGAGCGTGCGAGCCTGGGCCTCGAGCCGTGCCCGCGTGCCCTGCTCGTCTGGCCCGGCAATCACAAGCTCCCAAGGCCCGGCGGCCGCGCCTGGGCGGGTTACAGTCGCCCAGGCATCAAGCAAGATCTCGAGCCCTTTGAGCGGGTGCAGTCGGCCCAGATAGAGCACTTGCCGCGTGCGGTTTGCGGGCTTGGCCGCCGTAGCGACCGCTGCCGGCAACTCCACGCCATTGGGCACCACGCAGATCCGCGGCCCTGTTCTGACGTAGGCTTCGATCCAGTCGCGTTCCATTTCGCTCGTCGCATGGATCGCCGCGGCCTGCCGCAGGTAGCGGCGATCGAGCAGGCCCGCAAGGCGTTTCTTCCAGGCGAAATGCGCGATCGATGCCGGGGCGAGATCACAAGCGGCTTGTACGGATCACTCTTCGCTAGGCCGACGCCCTCAGAAAACCAAATGGCCGGTGTCTTGCAGACCGCTGGCGGGTGAAGCTGAGCGGAATCCGCTCGAGCCCCGTTTATGCGAAACTCGACAGCGACTGCCGCAGCCCATCTCTGGCCGTCACCGGCATCTGCCGCCACGCCAGCGTGTTCTTCAGTTTCGCATTCGACACGACATACGATTCGGTGATTTTCGACAGCCGCTCGCTATTGAGCGGCAATCGCAGCACATCGCCGATTCGCGCCGTGCCGCTAATCCAGGAGGGGGGCACGCTCCAAATCCGAGGCTTTCGCCCGAGGGCTTCGGCGATCAACCGCACTACTTCGTTCGTTGCCAGAGCCTCATCGTCGGCCAGCTGATACACTCCCGGCGGCGCGCTTGCCTCCAACAGGGCTTCAACCGCCGCGCTCACGTTCTGGATCGACACAAATGACCGCCGGTTTTCAAACGCTCCGAAGGGCCAAGGCACCCCTCGCTTCACCGTGCGATAGAGATGATTGAGGTTCCCTCTGTTTCCAGGACCGTGGATCATGCAAGGCCGTAGAATGTAACTGCGCGTGGCGGATGTCGGGCTGGCAAACGCCGCCCGCACCACGTTTTCCGCTGCGAGCTTGCTCTTGCCGTAGGGCGTTTTCGGGCAAGGAACTGTATCTTCGCGAAGCACGTCGTCTATACGGTCAGCAACGGCCTTCACCGAACTGAACAACACAAACGTTTTTGGTCCCGTTCCGCCTGAGCGCGCGCAAGCATCGACGATCTTCTGCGTCAGCCCGACATTGACGTCAAAATAGGCCTGTGGATTCGTGGCATCGCGAGTGTCATGGGCCTTTCCCGCGAGGTGGATGACGGCGTCAAAAGACGACCAATCGATGCGGTCGAGTTGATTCCAGGAGAAAATATCCCTGTAGCCCGATGTCGCCGTCTCTGTCGTACTGAGTGCAGCTAACTTGTGACCGCGAATAGCCATGTATTTCGCGAAGTTTCTGCCGACAAATCCAAACGGTCCCGTGATCAGAATAGTCATGGCAAATGCCGCTTGAAAATGGATAGCCTGGCAACCTGCAAAGTCAGTTTAGAAGCGGTTTCAAAACCCCGTCAAATCGAAGCGTGCGCCCTGCAACGACTTGCGACTACAAGGCTGATCAAAAGGAGTCTTTCGATGAGCCGCCGTGCATCCGATCTGCCTGACGAACAATAGTCGACGATCTGGCCACTCATCCCGAAGCGAAAGCCTTCGAAGAAGGGCGGCGCAAGCGCGACGTGCTAGCGCCGACATCGGGCGTCGCTCCGAAACTTCCGCAGGCTCGCCGAATCAGGGCCTTAGCGAGGTTCCAAAACGGCTTCGTCGTCGGTGGGGATCCCAGGGATTGCCAATAACGGCAACGTCGAATCCATAAAAAGGCATGCTAGATTGAGGGTATGCCGTATCGCTGCCTCTTGATCAAGATGATATGGCGTGTCAAAGGCGTCATCGGGGCGATAGAAGGCTTCGTCAATCTCACCGAGCACGGGAATTCCAACGGATTCCCACAGCGCACGCACCCCCTGCTCTGCAGCCAGGGATTGCGCCGCATCGGGAGGAGCGGTGACGCACATCGGCGGAAACACCACCACCGCTTGAACCTGTTTTTTTCGGCAAGCGACCGCGAATGCAGCGACGTCTGCAACCAACTCCCGTGGCGGATTCCGCCACGACGGGAGTATCGCACTCGTTTTGACCAAGTTCCTTTTTCGACGCTCCAGATCTCGCGCTGTGAGTATACGGTCGCCATGCTCGTTAACGGCTTCCGGAGGCACGCCGGCATGCGCCGCATCTCTTCCGTTGAGCAACAGACTGTAGACGCCACTCAAGACCCGTTGCGGCCCCCCGGATATCACGACACCCGCCGCCAGATTGATTGGCAGGGCGGAGAAATAGTCCGGGCGCCGCGACATGATGTAATCACACGCATACTCCCCGAACCGCGGGCCCTGATATGTCTCCCATTCGGGACCCAACACGATGACATCACCGGCCGAGGCGGCGGCCAGACACCTGTCCATGAGGTATCGCAAGCCGAGGCCGGCGTGCAGTCCGAAATTGACGGCTGGCCGTCCAATCAATCGGCTTAGTTCGCTGCATCGCACGCCGTAGAAGCCGCTTGAACCGCTGGCATAGAGCAGTTTGCGTCCCCGACGAGCGGCTGCCTGCTCTTGGAGTCGAGCGTAGTGAGCCGTCGTTGCAGTCATAGCCGTGGGAGCGCCCAACTGCGCCACGGCAAGACCAACGTACGCACAGCCGCAGGCCAGCAGCGTGAAGCAGATCCTACGAAAGTAGTCGCGAATCGAAGCCGAGGTTCTCATGTCAAAACTGAAAATAGAGAAACGGCGACGGCGACGCGGATAAAAGGTCCATGATCGAAAAAAACAAAAGCACGCCGGTAATGACCGCCCAAAATGCACTCGGTCTCCAACGCAGCCACCGAGTCAGACGGCCATCTGCCGCTAACGGGTAATGGCTGTTCTCCGTCCTCAGATACTTGCGAAAGATATCCACTGTGCACGGCAGCGACACGCACGCCAGCAGACCAAGCAGTACCGCGACGGTCGCCATGTCTCCCACCATGGGAAGATTCAAAGGTACCGTGACCGTGGTTTCTGTTGGCCGTGCGACCAGGCAGACAAAATCGACGAGTGGCGAGAAGAGACTACGGTACATTCGCCCCGCAGTGGTGATCGTGTCCGCACGAAACGGAACCCAGGTCAAAAGGATGGCGATGAATGTCACACCCCAAGCGGCGGGCCCGAGTCTCGGCCACCATCGAAGGCCGGTGCTCAATCCCCTGCGGTGAAAGTGGGCTATTGCCAATAATATCCCGTGCAACAAGCCCCAGAGAATAAATGGATATCCGGCGCCATGCCACAGCCCGCCGATCACCATCGTCGCAATGAGATTGAATGATGTCCGCAGTGAGCCCAGGCGATTACCGCCGAGGGGGATATAGACAAAATCTCGTAGGAAGCGCGACAAGGTGATGTGCCATCGCCGCCAAAAATCAGCAATGTCTTGTGCCTTATATGGTGAAGCGAAGTTTGCGGGAAGCACAACGCCGAAAAGGAGGCCGAGCCCTAGCGCCATGTCGGAATAGCCCGAGAAATCAAAATAAATCTGGCATGCGTATGCACCGAGGCCGACCCACGCTTGGCCACATTGAAGCAGCGAACCTTGACCAGCTGCTTGAAATGCAGCGTCGGCGAACGGGGCGAAGAAGTCGGCACCCATCACCTTTTTGGCAAGTCCGATCACGAATAAACTGACACCGGCGGCAAATGTTCGTGGGCGAACGATGCCGAACGTCGGCCGGGTGAGTTGCGGAACAAGTTCCGCGTGGTGAACGATCGGCCCGGCAATCAACTGCGGGAAAAATGTGACGAACAGTGCGTAGGTGGGGAGCGGCGTGCGGTCTGCGCCGGGACGTGCCGAGTCGAAGAGCCAGGCAAGCTGCTGGAACGTAAAGAAGGAAATTCCTAGCGGCAGGCTTGCCGTGGCCGATTCGGTTGATATTCCCGGTAACCCCAGCACGTCGCCCAAGATGAAGCCGCGATACTTAAAGTAGGCGAGCAAGCCGACATTGAGGACCACTGCTGCGAACAGGCAGGATGTTTTGCCGCCCGGCCATTTCCACATGACTCTCGCGAGCAGGTGGTTGACAACGATCATCCCCACGAGCAGGGGCAGACGCGTGTAGTCCCACCATCCATAGAAGAGGAGCGAGGCCAGAAGTACAACGTCGGCCGCAATGTGCTTGTGGCGGGACCGTGCTGCGACATACGTCAACGCCAGCACCACGGGCAGGAACACAAAAATGAATGCGACTGAGTTAAAAAGCATTGCGAGAGAGTGTGAAAGCGAAACGGACGTCCAATAGCGGACGTCTATTTACTCTTCTTGAAATCATGGCGGCAAGCGGCATCGACATCCGGTGACATGCCGCGCGACTCATGGGCTGCGCACGTTCACGAAGGCAGATGAGCCGTCAGCCAGTGTAAAAGCGATTGTCCCAACGTCCGGGTATCCGGCCGCATCGCGGCGGTGACAAGCGGCCCGATGCTTTCCGCCCGCGTGGTGGAAAACACCACCGGCACGTCGGCGGCGAGCGCGTGGGCGAGCAGCGCGGCGGCGAGGCTATCACGATTACGCGGCAGGCCGAGATCCCGCTCCCATGCCAGGGCCGCCTCGGCGGATGAGTCCCACGTGGCGGCGATCCGATCGAGTGCATCGGCGAAAGGGGCGTACGTGATTCGCGGTAGTTGCGGAAGGGCGGGCTCCGCGGCCATGCTGATGGCGTCGCTGGCATGCTGCAGAACCTGCACGAGTCCCGGCCTCACCGCCTGCACCGGGAGCACCTCGGAGAGTCTTCCCGAAACTCCCCACGCGCGGATATCGCCGCGGTCGCGGGCGGCGGCAAGAAATGCCTCCATCCCATCGGGAATAGCCGACTGGGCATTGGGCTCGTGGAGGTAGAAGATGTCGATCGTTCCGACGCCAAGTTCGCGTAGACTCGTCTCCAGGCACATTCGCGCCATCCCGAGATCGAAGCACCGCGCCGCCATCAGCGGCGAGGGCCGCTTCCGCAGCCGCCGCTGCACTCCGGGCATCGCGCCGACCATGCGCCGCACCAGCCCCTGAATTGGCCGCAGAAAGCTGCCCGTCTTGCTCACGGGGATCCCGAACTTGGTGGCGACTGTGACCGCGCCGCGATGCCGGGCCAGAAAGCGGCCCAACTCCCGTTCGGCCATCCCCAGCCCGTACATTCGCGCGGTGTCAAAGTGGCGGATGCCGGCGTCGAACGCGGCGTCCAAAACCCGCTGCCGCTGCCGGGAGGTTTGCAGCCGAAAGAGTTTCGACGTGCCGAAGCCGATCCGGCTGACGGACAAGCCGGCCACGCCTAGGCTCACGCACCGCGATGGGGAGTGATCGGTCACGATCGTGTGCGGTTGAGGTGATCGGCCAAACGTAGCGCGAAGGCGACGATCATGAAGGTGCTGTTCGCCTGGCCGCTGGTGACGAACGTGGAACTGCTGGCCACGTACAGGTTATCGATGCCGTGAACCCGCAGATTGGGATCGACGACGCCGTCGGCGGGATCGGCGGCCATCCGCGTCGTGCCCGCCTGATGATAGCCACCACCCTGCCGCGCGCGGGCGTTCTCGAGCGGATTCCCGGCCTCGTATTCCAAGCGGCCGCAGCGATGCTCACGTAGATGGCGGTCCCAAACGGCATGCGCCCGGACCACCCCAGCGAAGTCGGCGTCCTGGTATCGCAAATGGATCCGCAAGCGGGGCATGCCGAGGGCGTCGACGGTGTCGTCGAGCACCACCCGGCTCTCCGGATTCGGCAAATGTTCACCGTAATAATGCAGCATGAAGCGGTTGTTCGGGCTGCGGACGAAGAACCCGGGAGCCTTTCGCCGCTTGAGGAAGCGGCGGTAGGCGAAGGTGGGAATGAACGCCGCCGTGGCGGGCAGGTCGCGGAGCATGTTCACCACGTGCGGCCAAACGATTCGGGGGCCGGTGCCGACGGCGGCCCGGCGGATGCCCTCAGCGACAAACCGTCGCCCGAACGTCGGCGACGAGAGCGCAAGGTAGGCGAACGACAGGATCCCGCTACCGTGACGGGGATCCGCCAAAGCCGGATTCACCAGCCAGGCGACGATGTTGGGCAGCCGCTCCCGGTGCTGCACCGCTCGTGACAACGCCATGCGATGGCGTACGTACACGCCTTCTCGGTCGCGCTCGTACGCGTAGGCGGTCTCCCTCGGGGGCGTGTCGAAGACGACTTGGCAAATATCGCCCGAAACGTGTCCCATGTAATAGCGGCCTAAGAAGCCCGCGTGGTTGCCCAAGCCGGAAGGCACCACCGACCGGGAGGCGAGCAACAACCGGGTCGACTCCAGGCCTCCGCAGGCCACGACGTAGCGACGTGCCGTGAGCACTTCCTCCGTGCCGTCGAGGCGGCGGCACCGCAGTCCCCGAACCGTGCGGCCGGAAGGATCCGTGAGAACCTCGACGCAGGTCAGCCCCGTGGCGAGCCGCAGGCCTGGCGTGGACGCCAACTGCCGCGAGTATTCGGTGCGGAAGTTCGTCGGCAGGCTCCAGCGCTCCAAGTCGGACGACCGCATGTCGCCGTCCGGAAGCCCCGGGACGAGCGTCTTTCGCCGCACTTCCGGAATGTCATGCGAGTTGAAGACGGCGCGTCCTGTCAGGAACCAGTCGCTCGTCCGCTGGAAGTAACCGGCCATCTCCTGGTAGGTCACCGGCCACGTCGACCGCGGCACGAACGGCCGATCGTCGAAATCGACCGGATCGAAGGGCACGCATCGGCCGCCCCAGATATTCGTTGCGCCGCCGACCTGGCGGCGGGTCGCGAGGCTCATCGCTACATGGGGCTGAATGCCATCGAGTACTGCATCGCCGAGGGCCTGAATTATTCCGTCGGGGGCGTGCTTCCCGCTTTCCACAAGGAGCACGTCTTGCCCAGCTCTCGCCAGTTCCAAAGCGAGCACAACGCCCGCCGGGCCAGACCCCACGATGCAAATGCTGGACGAGGCGGGTGGTGTCTTCATACGTCGGTGCCCCGGTCGACGAGCGATCGCAACGTGTCGCTGAATCGCTCGACAGAAAGGTTATCTCGCGCCCAGGCGGTGCCAGCCTCGCGGATAGTTTCGACCTCGGTCGCCGACAGGCGACAAAAGCCCCCAATAGCTTGCTCCGCCGAAGACGGAGAATCATCCGGCAGCAGCCAGCCACATGCAAGGTGGCCGCCGCGCGACGGCAGTTCATAGGCCAGATCGTGGCCCGGTGAGAGGATCACGGGAAGGCCGTGGGCGATCGCTTCGGCGGCGGCATAACCGAAGTTCTCGCGGAACGACAGCGAAATAAACCCGTCGGCGGCAAAGTAGGCGGCTGCCAGATCGGCGCCGGTCAGCGGGCCGATCACATGCACGCGCTGCTGGTATGCGGCCGGAACCGAGGCCTGAACGTGCGCGGCCGTGATGTCGCCATCCATGCCCACGATTACGAGGTGACAATTACTTGCCCCGGCTGCACAGAAAGCCCGCACCGTCTCGATCGGCCGCTTCATCGAATGCAGCCGGCCCACGCTGAGAAGCAACCGCTCGGAATCATCGATTCCCAGCCGGTCGCGGAACTGCTGTCGGTTGAATTCACGATCGCCGAATTCCGGGAGCTGGACTGGCCAGTGGACGACGGTGCCTCGCCCCGCTGGAATCCAGCGGGCGGCTTTTTCGGCCTCCCGTCGGGTCGCAAAAACGACTCGCTCGGCCTGCGAGAAATACGACGCTCCGTACGCCGCGAGCCAGGCTCGCTTGAGCCATCGCCGCTGAGACAGTCCCCACGGATCCAGGCAGCCATGTGGCACGGCCCATAACCGCACCTTGCGACGTTGAGCCACGCCGGCCGACCAGGGCGCATGCCCGCGGAACAGCGAATGCACCACGAGCAATTCGGCATCCGCCAGCGCCGCCTCGGCCCGTGCGGCCGCAGCCTGCGTGACAACGTGACAGTCGCGCGACAGCCAGCCTGTGCCGGTCGGAATTCGCGTGACCGGGCATGGCTCCGTGGCGGCAAGCGACGTTCGGTCGCGGCGACCGTCGTCAAACGACACGATCGGGGCATCGAGGGCCAGCGCGAAATCATTGACCGCCCGGTAAAGCCCGGCGAGCGCCGGATCGTGCGTCAGGCAGACATTCACGGCCCTTCCTCGCGGTGCTGCGATCGTCATGGGTCACCGTGGCTGCGGTAGCGAAAGCGGCTCCGGCACGCCGCGGAGCATGCCGCAGCGACGGCGCGCCCGCTCGAACGACTCGGCCGCCAAGGCTGTGAGGGGCGCGGCTTCGGCAGCGGGCACCAGCCCCGCGAGGTGGAGCCGGGCCTGTCCGAGTAGGAGTGGCAGGCGTGAGTTCCGCGAATCCCACACAGTCATCCGGTCACCCGCCTCGATTGCCGTGGCGAGCCTGTCGAGCGATTCAGCCCGCGCGGGTTCGTCGTCGGCCAGCCGGGCCCATGTGACAGCGGCGCGCAACCTTCGTTCCACGGTCTCGGACACGGCGTCGCGGGTAAGCATCGCCAGCGCTGCCACGGTTCCACAGGCAAGCAACGCGGTGACACCGATTCGCGCCATCTGCGCGGACGCACTGGTCGACTGCGGTCGCGATCGCCCACCTGTTGCGGCGCAGATGCCCATCACGATCCCGGCCGCCAGGGCGTTTGCCGGCACGTGCATGTTCCAATCGAAGGCCGCGTGAAAGGCAATGCCGGCGACTGCCGCCCAGGGGCCGGCCTCGAGCAGCCGCGCCGCCGGGGGCACGCGCCAGTAGAAGCGGTGCCCGCGCATGAGCAACACGCTGCCGAGGCCGATCGCCACGGCCGCCCCCACGATCCCAGACTCCGCAAGCAATTGCGCGTAGTCGTTGTGGGCGTAGAGCAGCGTGATGTCTCCAGGCTGAAATCGCGGGAATACGTCGCCAAACGTGTCGAGGCCCGTGCCCAGGAGCGGCGATGCCCAGAACATGCGGAGCGCGACCCGCGCCGCCACAACCCGCGGGTCGTTGATCAGAGTGGCGACGTGTGGCTGCAGGCCGGCAGGCAACCAGGAGATGATTCCACTCAACGGGCCATAGATGACGCCGCAGAACAACACGACCGCAGCGGTGGACGCCACCGTCGCCGCCTCGGCCAGCCGCCTCGGCCAGCCGCCATCGACGACCAGGTTTACAAGCACGATGCACGCAAACAGCAGGGCTCCCGTGCCGGCCCGCGACTTCGCCATCACGCCGGTCGTCCACATGGCACCGGCGAAGATGGTGGCAGCTACGGTGACGCGGATTGCCAAGTGCAACCGACCGCGGGTCATGTGCAGCCACGCTGCAACCGCTACGGGGATCGTGAGCACGAGGAAGTTGGCGAACTGGTTGCTCGAGATGAAGCAGCCCATGCCATCGCCGATGACTCCCCCTTCGAACGTATAGCTGCGGGCGTCGATGGTCGCGCGGTTCACGTAGGCGACGCCGCTAGTCTGCCAGGGGGGGTCGATGCTGGTTTGCCAGTAGCCCGTCGGACTCTTCAGATCGACAAATCCCATGAGCACGCGGTCGAACTTATTGACGGGAAACAGGAGTGCGAGGCTCCAGACGATTAGGCCGGAAGCGGCCAGAGCCCAGATCAGGCGGCGACGGTGAACCAACGCCCGCCCCAGGTCGGCCACCACGACGGCTGCGGCCAAGCCGAGCAGGAGACGGCGGCCAGCAGCGGCCGTAGCTCCCGGATCGATGGAGATCGTGCCCCAGGCCTCCGGAGCCGATGTTTTCCAAGCCCCGGCCGACACAGGTGCCAGGCTAACCAGTAGGCGGTCGGGAAGCGGCACCATTTGGGCGAGAGCGATCGCGGCGGCGAGTAGCGGCAAGAAAAAAAGCGGCAGCGATCGCTTCGCGGAGCAAACCCAAAGCAGGATCGCCGCCGCCATGGCGGCCTCGATCGCCAGCCTCGCCCACACCCAGGTCCCGCCCAGGAAGAGTGGACCGACGACCACGCCCGCGCCGAGCAGCGCCACCGCCGCAGCCTCCGGCCGCGCCCGGGCTGCAATCGATATGCCTCCCCTCAGGCCCACCGTGGTGTTCTCCCCTCCAGCGATTCCCGCGTGGCGCGGCGAAGTTGCCGAGCGATCCTGGTCAGTCACGGCGGCATATTCCCCCGGCCAGCCTGCCCCTCAGCCGCGCCGTCCAGTCCGGTGCCATGCACGGCTTCTCGATGACGAGGTAGAAGAAGGCGCCAACGACGATGACGACTGGGTAAGTGGCCAAACAGACGAACAGCACGTCGCCGGTGAAAAACCCGAACCAGTCCCGGCGGGCGAGCAGCCCGTGCACGAGCACGGCCAGCGTCTTGCCGTGGTAGAGGTAGAGCGAGTAGCACATCCCGCCGATCAGCGGAACCGGCCCCCAGGAAAGCAGTCGGGACAATGCCCGCCCCTGCAGGGCCGAGTAGCAGACCATGGCGAGCAGCCACGGCATGGCCGAGACGGTGGTGTGGTGGTGGTGCATCAGCGCAACGATGGGAAATGCCGCGACCGCCAGCAGTCCCGGCAGATCGCCGATCCAACTGGTGCCGGGCTGCAGTGCTCCACTGGTGCGCAGGTCTGCCAGCAGGATACCGGCAAGGAAGTATTGCGCGAACCGCAGGATCGTGCGCTTGTGCTCCAGTGGGAGCCAGTCGTCATTCAGTGAGAAGAAGACGATGGCGGCGATAAGCAGGCTGCGCCGGACGAACGGTGCGAGCCACAGTACGCGGGCGATCAGTGGCATCAACAGGTAAAACTGCACTTCGACCTCGAGCGTCCACGTCGCGTTATTGATGGTGCTGCCCCGACCAAAGAAGAGTTCGTGGGTGTAGGTGAGCGTCGCCCAGAGGTGCGGCAGGCCGTCGCGGAGAGCGTACTTGTGCGTCAGCACGTCGGCCACGAAGAAGAGCACGGTCGAGAGGAGGAACGGTGGCTCCAAGCGAGTGACCCGCCGCCAGAAGTACTTTTTAATATCGACAGACCCACCGCCCCGGGCAGCCTTGCAGAAAGGGAGGGCGAGGATGAAGCCGCTGAGAACGAAGAACAGGTGAACGCCGTAGGCCGCAAAGTCGAGTACCTCGGCAACGAGGTGATCGACGGGGGTCATCGTATACGTGCGGCCTGCTCGCCGAGTCCAATACCCGACGGTGTGATGGAAAATCACGCCGGTGATCGCCAGAAAACGCAGGCCATCGACGGCAGGAAGATACGTGCCCCCGGTCGTGACCCGCTTGAACACTGAAAACCACGGCATGCGATTCACCACGTGTCGAACCTCAACCCCGCTACACCACATTCATGTGCTTCACATGTGTCCGGCCAGCCTCCGTTGCGGGTCATGCCATGCGCGATGGAACGCGGCTGGCCCGGTTCTGCAGGTGTCGCCGGCGGGATCGACGCGGTGAAGATCATCAGCGCGGGCCGGATTGGCTACTACACGGCGGCGACCCTTCGGCAGTGAATCGCCTGGC
Organism: Planctomycetia bacterium; assembly: GCA_046343855.1. GTDB lineage: Bacteria > Planctomycetota > Planctomycetia > Pirellulales > UBA1268 > RGVT01. The sequence goes on along the minus strand of JBKDMX010000098.1, from coordinate 26,108 downwards.
CAGGACTGCCACGCTTCAGCCGCGAAGCGCCACCAGCATGGCGTTGACGGGCAGGTAATGATCAAGATCGAGATATGCCGCGCCGTCGAGAAACCCGGCGATCTCCCGCCGGATCATGACAGCGATGTTATCTTCCAAGATCTGTTCGCGGCAACCATCGGTCTCGATCGCCGGATACTTCTCCACGGTGCCGTCGCGAAACACGCCGAGAAAATCGGCCGTCACCTGGCGTCCGGTGGCGTCTTTCACGGTGATCACTCGTCGGCGCTCGCCCGCTTGGAGATCCGTGTGCAGGCGGATCTCCAAGCGCGTGGTCGCCGATCCGACGCGGATCCGCAACCGTGTAGCAGTCTCGTCCTCCTTCACAATGCGGTCGCCCGGATCATGCCGCCAAAGGCCGGTGGAGTGCAGGATCTGGGCCATGTGAGGCAATAGAGCCGTGTAAGGCGTGTAGTGCCGGAGTTGATCTGAAGAGAATCGTTGCGAGAAGTCAGCCTCGACGCACAGCGGCTCCGTCAGCGAGCCGACGGCTTCGCGAAGCTTGGCCGTCACCATTGAGTAATGCCATTGCGATGCCACGGCCACCCGGAGGCCGGAATCGCGGACGAATCTCACGATCTCGCCTAACCCCGCCGCCGTCGTGGCCAGCGGCTTCGGTAGCACGAACGCGTGCGCGCCAATCTCGACGAGGGGCTGCATGGCGGGCAGGATGGCGTGGGGATGGATGCAGAGGTCGAACAAGTCGTGCTCCGTGGGCGGGCCATGAAGTTCTCGCCACTCGGCGGCAGTTCGCACGAACGGCAGGCCCTCGAGGGGCGTTCCGGCCAGCCGCTCCGAGCACGTCCGCGGGCTGATCACCCCTTGGAGCGAACAGTTGGGGCATTCCACATACTTCCGCGTCACTATCGAGCGAGCGTAGTGACCGGCCCCGACGATTGTGACCCGGATCACGGGGTGGCCGTCGCCTTCGAGGCGGACTTGTTATCGCGCTCGTCGAGATGTTTCTGGATCTCGAGCGTGAGCTGTTCCGCCGTCGGAATCGCAAGGCTGATCTTGCCCGCGAAGATCGACCACACTCCGTTGGCGTGCTTGAGAATCTCCGTCGGCCGGGCGTCGTCGGCGTCGCGATGAGCAAGCACCACTCGCGGCACGTAGGTGGAGTAGAGATGCAGGCAGTCGGCCATCTCCCTGATGTATTGGGATGCCTTCTGTTGGTATCGGCGGAAACGCTCCGCCCGGATGATCTCGTGATCGTAGTAGGAGACCTCGCGGTTGAAACTCGGGCTGTGGCCGAAGGTGCGTTCCAGCACGGAGATCTCGACGTCGTATAGCAGATACGACCCCGACTTCCCAAACGGGAGGATTCCGAAGAACGGCCCGTCCATCACGCCGCAGCCGACGCGGGTCTGCCAGGGCACCTTGACCACAGCCACCTCGCAGAGTTCGAACTGGTAGGTTCGGGGTGCACACCCGAGCATGGAGATGAGCCGATTGATGTTGCTGTATGTGGCGTTGATCACGGCGTCGACATTCATTCGCTCGATCCCGGCAAGGCCGTGGTAGTGGATTTCGAAGCCGTCATGAAACTGATTGATTCCCAATAGTTCCGTGTTCACCATCACGTGCACGTTGCGCTCGGCATCGAGCATCCGGCGCAGCGACTGACGAAGCACGTTGGCGTCGTACAGCTTTTCGGGGACACGAAGGCAGGTTTCGACGGTATCGCGATTGAGCGTGATCGCCGACGGCCAGGATTCCTCATACGGAAGATCGAGCCGCCTGCAGAAATCGACGAACTCTCTGCCGGAAACATGGCTGCCTTCCCGGGCCACACAGTAGTAGTGATCGAAGTCATCCACCACGGCCTCGGGAAAAAGTTTTTGGAACTCGACTTGGTGCTCACAGGAGTCGCGAGCGGTTTGGTCGCTGCGGGGATAGTGATAGCCCATGTGGAGGCGGTTTTGGTTGACGTATGAAGCGCCGAGCAAAACGCTGCTCTGTTTCTCGAAGATGGTCACGTCAAAGCCGTGTTGGCTGAGCTTGAGCGCTGCCAACACGCCAAACAAGCCGCCGCCCACGATTGCCACACGCCGCCGGTCACTCATGGGTTTCCTCCGCGGCGCTGCCGCAACTCGCGCACCTTGAGCTTGATGAGATAGTCATAGAACGCCATCAGCACGCTGTAGTCGAAGCCGGCACGGCCGTCGAGAAAGCCCCACTTCCACACATAGAGATACAGAAACCTGACGAGCGGCCGGAGCGGCAGGAAGTCGGCGCAGCGCTTCAACGCCTGCTTCTTTTTCTCGGGCGTGTCGCCGCCGCGGAACTGGCGCCACGCGTCGCCAAGCGACGACGTTTCCGCCAGGATTCGCTCGGCCTCCGACGAAGAATACTTATTGTGCCGAGCGAGCCAGTCTGAGATCCCCTTCGAGAAGTTGTAGTGGATGTAGGGTTCGCGGAGCGTGCCCGTGCCCCGATCCGAACGGTCGAGCGCCATGGCGTGGCCGGCCACCTTGTAGTTTGCCTGGCCCAGCCGCAACAGCCGCGCTTGGTAGGCGGGATAGGTGGTTACGTGGCGAATCCAGCGATTCATGAACATCAGCTTGTTGGCGATCAGATAGGCGCTTTTCGCATCCTCACGACAGACCCCGAGCAGTTCGGCGTGCAATTCCGGCGTCATGCACTCGTCGGCATCGAGGTGCAGGATCCAGTGGTGCTTGAACGGCACCGTGTCGAGGGCGAAGTTCCGCTGCGCGGCGAAGTTGTCGAACTTTCGCTCGAAGACCCGTGCCCCGCCGGCCCGGGCGATCTGCTGCGTCCGATCGGCGCTGCCGGAGTCGAGCACGACGACGTCGTCACAGCTGGCCAGAGAGGCCAGGCAGCGGGGCAGGTTCGACTCCTCGTTATAGGTCAGAATGACAGTCGAATAAGCCATGTGAGGATCATGCCTAGCGATTACCGGTCGACCGAGGCTTCAGTCAGGCTGTCAACGGCTAAACCGTTTGCACTGGCCAGTGGACAATATCGGGCAGCAATGCGTTCACGGGACCAAACCTGAATCGCGCGAGAAGAAACCTTAGTTTAGCGGCGGTCGTGTGAAGGTTGATGTAGTACTTCTCATATTTGATCCGCTCAAGGGTCCGCCACAACGGCGGCCGCGGCAAACGGGGCTGCGACACGTTCGTCTCCCGCGGGTGAATGTAGGTCACACAGGAGCGATTCGCGGCATGATTCTCCGAGACGCCGGCCGCGAGCAGCGACCGCGGAAACAGTCGCAGGTAGCCGCCCCCGGCGAACGGGACGCGGCGGCCGAGCAGGGTCATCACCGGGTTCGGGATGCAGCGGATGTCGCCCTCGGACGTGCGGATGATGCATGGATCGCGGGTGAACGATGACATGCCGCCGTGATCCCGGCGGGCTGGCACGATCGAGAGATCGACGGTGATGCCGTGGCGGCGGAGGATGGGAAACGCCCACATCTCGGTTTCGCGGATCGAAAATCCGGGCGCGCGGAACGTGTCGACCGGTTGGCCCGACACGTCCCGCAGCACCGACAGCGACCGGACGATGTCGCGCTCGAACTCCTCCGGAGTGAGGTTGAAGACAAGCCGATGCAGGTGCGTATGGCAGCCGATTTCGTGCCCCTCCCGGGTGAGTCGGCGGATGAGATCGGGATACCGTTCCGCCACCCAGCCCACGGTGAGGAACGTGCCGCGGACGTGCGCGTCGTCGAGCATCCGCATCAGCGTTTCGGTGTCGGCGACGACGCACGAGGGCGCGTCGTCCCAGGTCCGCGGGTCCTCGTAGGGGCTGCGGATGCCGAAGGAATGGAACCAGTCCTCGAGATCCACGCAGAACGCGTTCAGTGGTGCGGGGGACGCTGACACCGGAGTTCTCGTCATCCTGCCCGCAGTTTCAGCACCGCGTTGGCGATCCTGGCGATCGACGTCAATTCCACCATCTGTTCAGGCTCGATCCGCACACCGAAAGCCTGCTCGACCGCGAGCATGAGATTGAGATGGCTGATCGAATCCCAGGCTTCGATCGTTTCTGACGACGAATTGTCCGACAGCTCGGCGGCCGGCACGCCGAACACGTCTGCGGCCAACTCGATCAAGCGTGCGACAAGGTCGTCGGGGGCGGCATTCATGCTGGCAAGGCCTCTGATTCGAGAAGTTCGATCCATTCGGGAAACTGCATTGTGCCACGATGCAACTCGAAAACCCAGCGTGTCCCGTCGCCCGATTCACCGGCGGAGACGAAGCCGTGCCCGGAAAAGGTATCGGCGGCGGGGGCGTTTTTCTTCGTCGGGATGAATTCCCCGACGAGCCGCGCCGCCCCCGTGGCCCGGGCCTGCGCGGCGAGCCAGGCCAGCATGGCGGTCTCGACGGTGCGGCCGATCACGCGGCAGCTCATCAGGAACGTATCGATCCGCCATTCCTCCGGGCCCGCTTCCACGATCAGGAGGCCGACGATGCCGTTGTCGCCGAAGCGATCCGCCACCTGCACGGTCCAGACTCGGTGGGAGTCGCTCGCGGCAAAGGCCGCAATCTCGGCTTCCGTGTAGCGGCGGGTGGTCATGTTGAACTGGTTGGTCTTCTGCGTCAGTTGGCTGGCACGGGCGACCGTCTCGGCGACGACCGACCGGGCCTGCATACGCATCTGCAGCGAGCGGTAGTAGTCCTCCACCGAGGCGGCCGACCGCTGGAGTTCGTCGCGGCACCGCTGCTGGGCGTACATCGCGCCGCGCTCGCGGTCTTCGGCGGTGAGCCGCAGCCGCTCGAATAGAGGAAACCGGCGGACGACGTCGGCGAACCGCTGCACGTCGTCGGGAAGGTCGAGCACCCGAACCTCCGGCGCATGCTGCATGACGTGCTCCCGTTCCACGGGATTGTCGTCGAGAAACACGAGCGCATCGCGGCCTACCGAGATTTCGGCGGCGATCTCGGCCAGATTGGCAGGCTTGTCGTTCCAGTTCATACGCATGGCCGCGAAATGGTGGGGCCGCAGGATCATCCGCTCGTGCCGTTCCAGCGCCTGCAGCGCGTCGTCGGGGTTGTTCTTGCTGCAGATCGCGAGAACGATGCCACGATCGTAGAGATTCAGGATCGCTCGCTGCGTCCGCAGATAAGGGCATGTTTCCTCGTTGTCGCCGAGTACGATTCCCTCGAGGCCATCCTCTCCGATCACCCCGCCCCACAGGGTGTTGTCGAGGTCGCAGACGAGCACCTTGGCGAGGGCCGGCCCGGTTGCGAACAGGAATCGCGCCCATTCCGCTGCCAGCGCCGGCATGAGAACGGGGTTGAGGGGCAGCCGCGCAGACGCCCACAGCCGCTCGTCGTACCAGCGGTCGCTGCCGTGCCGGGCCACAAGGCGATCGTAGTCGAGCACGTAGACTTCGGGCTTCCCGGCGGCGAGTTCGACAAGCCTTCGGTTGATCTGCCGGACAGCGTTGATCTGGCCCATGGTCCGCTGGTAGTCGCCGATCCCGTCGGTCGCATGCACGGGGAGGTCGAGCCCATGGAGTACGAGCGGCCGCGCCGAGCGGCCACGAAACGCTTCGACGAGCGTCGTCAGTTCGGCCGTCACCCGGTCGACGGCGGCGGCATAGGCTGCCGGCCTCGCGGCCGTGCCCGCCCAAAGTTCGGGCGCGATGTCGCGGGTCTGCACGGCGAGGATCGCCACGTCGGGATCGGCCGCATAGAGCCGGCTGGCCGGGTCGAGCAGCTCCTGGGAATAGGCGTTGAAGTCGCCGACGGTCACGTCGAAGACCACTCCAGCGGCGAGTCCCTCTGCAACGAGCGCCGGAATAATCGGCTCGACCGTGAACGAACGAAGCACAAACACCCGACGTCTCGGCCATGCCGCCGCAGCGGGTGAGCCGGGCAGTGTCTTGCCGAGGAACCCTGCCGCCGCGAGGGTCGGGGCCGAATGCCACAGCCGCGCGGCGAGCCCGCGGGCAAGCCCGGCATGGCCATGCGCTGCGGCCTGCACTATCCGGGGGCGAAGTTCTTCAAAAGTCTGCATACGGGCGGCCGCACCTGGACAATTCCCCCATTTGCTCCGTGCGTACAGGGCGCTGGGACGTGACGATCCTGAGACCCAGTTCGGGAGACTCTTGCGCGGCTATCAGGGCCGACACCACAGCCGCCGCGTATGCCCCCGGGTCCGCGGCCCCCTGCCGCCCAAGTGGGGTATTAATGAGTTCCGTGAGCAATTTAGGCGGCCTGGCGAGCCATATGCGCACTGCTTTGTGAGACACCGCCGCGACTTCGGCCAAGCCCTCGATCGCACGCTTTGCAGCCACGTAGTGGGGCCATTCCGCCGGAGGGTTCTCGACGGCTGAGGAGGACAGAAGCAGGATCGCACCCCGTCGAGATTGCACGCTTTCGAGCATACAAGACATCGGCGTCACAACCAGAGCGAGACTATCGGATATGTGCCTAAGGATGCGATCCCGTGATGGTCGGTCTATCGAGAGCGGATGAAGCGGAGGGCAAGCGGTGCATACGAGTAGATCGATCCCACCGTGCCGCCGCGTTACGTCCTCCGTGAGAGTTGTCATCTCGCTTGCGTCGGTTGCATCGGCTTGCTTTGCCTCGAATATGGCTCGCTCGGATCGCAACCGGTCTGAGAGTTCCGCGATAGTCTCTCGGCTGTGAAGATACGTGCCGATAACAGTCGCGCCAGCGTACGCAAGCGCCTCCGCAATGGCGGCACCCAGGCCTCGACTGGCACCAATGACGACAGCCACGCGGCCCTCGAGCGCCTTTTGCGGAAGCAGCGATGCGTTGGGGGAAGGACGGCGAATTGGTTGTCTGACGAAACTTTTGAGCTCCGCCGAAAGCGCCAATGGCGACCCAAAAGTAGCGCGGAGAGTAACCAAACCCAGCGGCTTGTGCAGAGCCGCTATCTGCGCCGAATACGTTCCAGCCGCAAGTTCGCAGGGCGGGGCGGTCCAATCCAGCTTTGCGGAATAGAAAAGTGCATTCCGCCCAGGAATCCTCATGCCGACGAGATAACTGCACGCCAGTAATCCCGCTGCCTGGCTTTCAGCGACACCCCGATCAGGCAAGTGAAGTGAGCCAAGCAGTGCGCGCGTTGCAACCGGGTCGGGTGCATAAAGGCCGCTGAACAGCATTCCTTCGCCCATGTCATCGACGGTCAATACCGCCGGCTCGCAGGTGTCGATCGCACCGTGGGTGAAAATTGCTTTGGGTTCAGATGTCAGTGGCTTGTCGACGAAGGTTGCGACAACGCGGAGCAGCAATCGCCGGCCATCTTTAACCTTCAGGACACTCTGTGACGGTGAGTGCTCGCAGTCAATTTCATAGGAGACGTTCGCAAACAGCGGCGACCGAAATTCCGTCAATAGCGTCGCCATTGACTGGCGAGGCCGCGGGGGAAGATGGCGGAGTGATTTCAACGCGGCCAGCGCTCCATAGACGACCGGCTCGCCAAAGGCAGTGGCTCTCGCATAGGCTACGTTGCTGTGCAGCGGATTGACATCCCTGCTCGCTTCCGCGAAAGCCGCGAGATCATCCGGCGTGAAAAGAATCGTCATGGCCATGCAAACCCGAAGAAATGGCGAGACATCCCGGGCCAGGTGGCGGCGGCCGTCCCTGCAATATCGTGAATCAGTCCCCGGCCCTCAGAAGGCGTCGTGCTCGCCGAAGTTGAACAACCACGCCGAGGCATCTTTGATTTGAGAAGGCAACGGATTCTCGCCGACCGCCTTGGCCTCGATGTCGTAGCGTTCAGACGTGCGAAGGTAGCCTTCGGCTCGCATCGCAGCAACCGCAGCGGTGGAGGATGTGGTCTGTTCGATCGCGATCACGCCCGCGCAGCCGGCGTCGTCAGCGGTTCGGGCGGCAGCACGCAAAAGTGGGCGGAGATGGCGAGTATCCGGCGTTTTATCGAAGATGTCCATCAGCACTCCAACACGCACCGACGGCGATCCCCTCTCGGCAACGCGCATCAGCAGACCAGCCTCGGGCCGGTCGGCGTCGGGCAAAGCAAAGCAGGCGTAGCGATCGCCTTCGATCGTGGCCGAGAAACGCCTGCGCCAAGACTCGACGTTCCATGCCGTGCGGACGTGTGCATTCTCGGGCGAGCAGAAGCCTTCGGCCACGATAGCGTTGACGCATTCGCATGAAACAGGGTCGGAGACCGGCGGGCGCCCGTGAACCGCGGCCGCGACGGATCGGCAGGCCCCCCTATAGAACCGATCGATCTCGCGGGCAACGACTTGGGCGAGCGGCGATCGCGGCGCCTTGCGGGCCGCCACAAGCGTTGCCGGGCGCAATGGTTGAATCAGTACCGGCAACGTCGCCAGTCTTTGAAATCCCATCTGCAGATGGGCCGCCGCGACGTGCTGTTGTCGCGATCCCGTATAGACGATCTGGAGCCCGGCGTCACGACTCCAACGCATCATCTCTAGCACCAGTCGCGGGTAAATCATGAGTTTACGAGCCGAGGGGCGGACGTAGAGGTGCGCCCAATAACCGACGGGTATCGGCCCCAGCGCGGTGTTCAGGCTTCGCAAATAAACGGCGTTGATACCAAGACATCGCCCCGCACGTGTGGCGAGCCAGACGCAGATTCTCTCTGGGTCCAGATCGGCTAGGTAGTTCAGCACCCACTTAGGATTGTACCGACATTTGTCCCGCTCGCTGAGCATGGCCACGACGGTCCTGGCGTGGGCGGGTGACGCGACGTTGATTTCGATCGGAGTGAGGGTCATGCCATTGAAGTCAGATTTTCATTCCGCCTTCGCCTGAACCCTGCGAACCATGCACGCTGTCACTGCCGCCCCCGCGCGCCTCGATTCGGTCGCACACCTTGGCGACGAGATCGGATTTGCGAAACCGCGTGTTGATCACATCCGCGGCGCGTTTACCCATCGACGATAGCGTGACGGGGTCGGAATCCGCGATCATGCGCAAGACGGCGCGCATCGCATCGACATCCCCATGTGGCACGAGCCAGCCGATGTCATTCACGGCGACCAACTGGGAGGCATAGTTAGGAATCGGTCCCAGCAACAGAATCGGCCTGCTCACCGACATCGCTCCGTAGATCTTGCACGGATGAATGATCCCGCTCAATCCCTCGCCGACCGACACGAGATGCACGTCGGCGGCGGAAAGCGACCAATGCAGGTCCGCCAATGGCTGATATGGAAGAGCGCGGGCATTGGTGACGTCGTGTTTGTCGATCCACTCCGTCACCTCCGCTTTGCGAACGCCCTCTCCGATGAAGACAAATGCGATCCGGTCATGGCCCCGAAAATCCAGGGCTGCGGTCAGCAGCGTCTCTAGTGGCAGGCCGAGGCCATGATTGCCGGAGTACATGAGAATCCGCCGCTCGCCAAGACCAAGACGCTTTCGAAAGGGGTTGCTTTGGTGGGAGATGTCATGAGTGGCGTCCGTACTCGACCACGGCGGAACAACGCTCAATTCGCCGTGGATGGTGGTTTTGTCGGTGAGTCGTGCGGCCATGCAATCGTCGAGCGCGATAATCGTGTCGGCCCGACGCAAGATCATTGCGTTCAGATAGTCGAGTGCTTTCGACAGGAAGGAATTGGCCCGCAACTTGCCCAGCACGACGAGATGCTCTGGGCTCAGATCCATCGCCCAGTATGTCAACGCGAATCGCCGGAACGCCGAGGCTACAAGCGGCGCGACGATGCACATCGGCGGCGAGGTGCTGACGATCAGGTAGTCATACCGCCGAACGAACAGGGTCCTCAACGTTGCTTGGAAGAGGAATGAAGCTGCCCCCAGCAAACGTAAGAAAATGTTCTTCTTTCCAAAAGAGGTGTATCGCAGTCGGACGACTTCAACCCCGTCGATCCACTCGCGGGCAGGGAATCGGGTCGTCGGGTCGTTGTATGCGCGGTCGGAGGTATACACTGTGACCGCATGTCCGCGTCGCGCCAGCTCTTTCATGACGTCATGGAAATGCTGCCCGACAGCCGTGGCGTCCGGGACATATACCTGGGTCAGCAACACGACGCGACCCGATGGGCCCGAAACTCCGGGCTGGGGGCGATGGTGTGACGATGCCATAAGGGTTCTACTCGTGGCCCCGGTAGACGACGACCGTCGTGTCAGCGATGAGACGCCGCCCATTCATCGCCGGCCGTCCGCACATCGCCGTACAAGGTCGTGAACCTGCTCCCGAAACCTGGAGACCGTGAGGTGCCGCCGGGCCCAGTCTCGGCCTGCGGCCCCCATGACGGGCAATGACTCCCGCGGGGCGGTGCGGGCGGCTTCGATGGCGTCCGCGGCCCGGCCCCCGACGGGCATCATCCAGCCGCAGCCGACGCCGGCGATGTCTCCCGCGATGTCGTTGCCTGCCGACAGGATCACCGGGATGCCTGATGCGAGGCACTCCATCGCCGTAAAGTTGAAGTTTTCCCGGTGCGATAGAGAGATGTACGCGTCGCAGGCGTCGAAGTAGGGCAATCGCTCGGCTCCGTACTTCGGCCCGACCACGTGCACCCTGTCGGCCAGCCCGCGGTCGGCGGCCCTCCGCTGGCATGCCGCCCGACTCACCCCGAACTCATTGCCCATCACGATCAAGTGCGTCGTTCCGCCACCGCCTGCCGCAACCGCGTCGATCGTTTCTAGCGGCTGCTTCATGGGATCGAGGCGGCCGAACGCGAGCAGGCAGAACGCCTCTTCGGGAATGCCCAGTGCACGACGGCACTCGTGACGTGCGGTGGGCGAGACTTCCCGGAAGTCGTTGTCGGCAAGCGGCCAATGGATAATGGCCGGCAACGCGTGCGGAACGAGGTGGCGGAGTTTCTCGTATTCACGGGTCGCCGAGCAGACGACCGCCGCGGCATCCTCGAGAAATCCCCTTGCGCATGCGGCGAGAAAGGTTCGCTTGAAAAGTCGCTCCGATTCGAAGGCGTAGGGATCGAGGATGCCATGCGGCACAAACCAATAAGGCACACGATGCCGCGTGGCGACGCGGTGCAACCAGGGAATGTGCCAGCGCCAGAACGAATGGCAGGAAACGACCTCGCTTTCGGCGACGATCCGCTCGGCCGCGACAAGATCATCACGACGGGCTGGAACAAGCAACTGTCGGAGCACGGGTAGCCGCGAGCCGTGGACAATTGTCGATTGGGCCCAGATGAGTTCCTCGCGGGCATATTGGGTTGAATCGACCCACGAGATCACGCGGGCATCGAGCGCGTCGGCAAACGCTTTGATCGACTTGCTCGGCCCGCCCGAACCCCGGTAGAGCCCCAGCGTAAGAACCGTAGCCGTCATAGCGGAATACGTGTCTTCTCTGCAAACCGCTCTACGTGAGCACTCCTAGTCACAAAATTACCGATCGGCTTTTTCCTCCAGCGCACGATACAGCGACGCAACCTCTTTCCACTCGGGCATTTCGATCAGCCTTTGTTTCACTTGCTTTTTTAGCTGTTCTTTCTCCGAATTGGGCAATCCTCTCTGGAGATGCTGTCGGCCCCAACTCATGAATATTTCGTCCATCTTTGCCAGAACATCAGCGGATACTGCCTGCATTGCCGTTTCATCACCGTGGGGAAAGCAGAGATTGCTGAATGAGCTGATCCGGTCGACTGTTGGGCCGGTTCTTTTCGTCAATGCCTCGAAACCGATGAAGCACAACCGACTTCTTGACGCGAACTGGTTCATGTGTCGGTGAAAATCCAAATAATCCAGCACCGCCGGCAGTGGCGAGCTGCCAAACCGAACAATCCGCGACGACAATGTTTCCAACGGTTCTCGAAGGAGAATGACGACTGGAATACCGTGTCTCATAGCAAGCTTGACGTTCGCAACGGAGTGGAAATGACTCGACACTCTTACGTTTGGATTCAATTCCCGGAGCAGCGTAACGGCGAAGGAATTGCCGCTGCTGGGGTAACCTTCAACGCACAGATCCACACCTTTGCCGCACAATTTCAGCCGGTGAGACGCCCCGAAGAATCGGCGCAGGGAGTAGTGTGCGGAGTAAAGCCAAGGAGTTCGCTTTATGAGGAGCCGAACGGAGGTGGGAAAGGCATGTGAGATCATGTCGCTTTTCAATCGCGTGAATCGATGCGCTCGTGAACAGCATCCAGAAGTTCTTGGGCGCGGCTCGACCATCTGAATCGGCTCAGGTCGTAATTCACGCCCTGCAGCCTTGCCTTAGAGAGCTTCCGAACAGCGGCGGCAAAAGCGTTCGGCGTAGGGTCCACGTAGATGGCGTTAGCACCGAGGGCCTCGGCAACTTCACCGACCGGATTTGTAATGATGGGTCGTTGGGCTTGCATGTACGCAAATACTTTCGCGGGGCATCGCATACGATTGCCGACTGTGTCCCGGATCGGAAAGATCAGAAAGTTGGCGTTTTCGAGGTGCGCCCACACATCAGGCCAGGGCAGATAACCGTGAACCCGGACGTTTGTCATGCCAGAGGACTCGACGAACCGCTTTACGCTTCCAAGGCGCTCGCCGCCCCCGATCATATGCAGGTCCGGAACATCATGATTTGTTCCCAGGATTTCCCAAGCTTCGAGCAAAATGTCGAAGTCCCCGTCATGATGAAAGTTACCCAGATACACAACCGCAGGCTTTGCAAACGGCGAAGGCGAAGGTGAAAACGGCTCGACGTACGTAGCGTACGGCAGGTAGAGCGAATCCAGCCCGTACCTGGCCTTAAATGTGTGCTGCATATAGCGGCTCGAGACGACCGTCAACTGCGAGCGGCGTCGGCCATAAGATTCACAGGCTCGACTTATCGTTGACATCCCCCAGGTCATTCCTCGTGCCGAAAGCAGTTCATCCCAGTCTACGACCGTAAACCGATTCGTTCCGAATGTCGTCGCCGTGTTGCTCGGCTGGGGGTTCAGAATGTGCGTGACGTCCGGATTGATTTTTTCGAGAGTAAACCGTCTCGCAATAAGACGTCCGATTCGGCCCCATCCTCGGATGAGATGCACGCTCGCAAAATCAAGGACATCGACCAGCGACGCGTTAAACGGCCCATCGTCCATCAAATAATAAACATCGCACCCCTGCGCTGCTATGTGGCGGCCCAACTCTCTCAGCCGCATAAAGCTCGAGTTAAACTCGAGAGAGCCACTGGTAACGAAGAGGTACCTCATTCAAAAGCTATCAACCCAATACCGGGGTGCTACGAGAGACGCCATTCTCCCTGCGGGTTAGACTCATTTGATTTAAAGCTATGCCCAGCATCATGGCGGTCTCGATCCGCGCCGCAATCGGACTGAACAAGATGTTCCAAATGAAACTAGTCGCCATGTACGTTATGTACCACCGCAGCCTTCTTTCATCTTCGAGCCGGGAGTACGTTGCCCTGAAGAACGTGATCAGTAGATAGATCCAGAAAAACACTCCAACAAAACCTGCCTCCACCCAAGCGATCAGAATTTGGGAGTGAGCCGGGATGACTGGGTAATCACGTACCGATGGCTTTTCATACTTCACTCCCAACAGGTCGCAAGTGCGCTTCATCAGCTCGGTTTCGTCTTTGGGCCAGGATCCATAGCCGATCCATGGCGATTCCGAGATAGCCAAAAGGCCGCATACAAACCCTGGACGTCCCCCGCCGATCAATCCGAATCGCGTGGCCGATTGTGCCATAAATTTTTTGAGCGATTTTTCTCCGAGCATCCCCCGACTGGCGGCGTAAGAGTAGGCCGAGATCGTGCCAAAGCCCACGACAAGAATCACGACCAACAAAATCGCGCGCTTGGGAAAAGACAGCCTCCGGCGAACTCTCGCGAACCAGTCTCGCCCAATTAGGGTATTGACGGCGATCGTCAATGCCACGCTGAAGATGCCGATTCCACCAGTGGCTCTCGACCCGCGAAAAATCTGATAGGCCCCCATGCCTGCCGCGAGTGAATAACAGGCGACCCGCGATCTACCATACAAATACAAGCAGAGAATCAGGACTATGCCGCCGAAAACTCCGCCCCAATGCGTTTCCCAACTGATTTCGGACACTCCATACACTCTTTCACGTCCTTCATGGACGCCGCTACGAAAGATGAAAGCGGAGAGAGCGAATGATGGAACAAGGCCGATGGTAAACCAAAGAATCTTCTGATAGCACCCGCGCCTCATGAAGTCCACGAAGAAAGGGATGCATGTTGTAAAGACGATGATTCTCGCCCAGCCGCGGGCGGCCAGGCTCGGGTCGGTCGAGCGGTAGATGTCGCTAAAGACCTGACCGCCAAACCAAACAGCAAGCAGCGTGAGGGCCCACGCAGCTCGCTTAATCGCTCCAGTGGCAGCGTAACGGCTTAAAAGCAACGGAAACAGAGCGATAAGGGCAAGTTCTGAAAACGGAAGATAACCAATCAGCTTGATGTTTAAGCGGGCGCCCAGGCCGAGAAAAAATGCGACCAACTGTTCCTTCACGGTCGCGGCTTGCCAAGCATCCATACGCAGCCTTACAGGCACTGCTCTGAGGCGGTTGACGCTTTGCTGCTCCGAAGTGATGTTTTGAACTGCTATCGCCACGTGATTTGCTGCGATTGGATTTGGATATTAGATCAGACCTTGTCGGACAAAGATGCCGTCGGCCTGTAGCAGGCGCCCGGAGTGCGGGTCGGAAAACCCCGGGACGATGTCGAAAACCGTGAATCCGCGGCCGGCGAGATAGGCATACACCTCGTCAAAGAGCGGCTGGCCGCCGTACAACGGCTGAAACGACATCTCCGCCTGAATCACGCCTACGGACGCGACGGTTTCTTCAGCGCCTTTGAGGACCTCCAATTCATAACCCTGAGTGTCGATTTTGAGGAGCACGTGTCGGTCGAGCGGGACGCACAGTTCCCGCATCATGTCGTCGAGTCGTCGGATCGTGATTTCTTCGACGCCTCGGCCGGCGGACTGTGGCGCTGCGGATTCGTGAGCGGGTTGCATCCGCAGGATTGACGAGCTCACCGAGTTGCCTGCCACGTGAATCGTCGTCGTGCCGTTCATGGCGCCCAACGCCACGCGCGGCGCCACGGACCAGAGTTGCAGCGGATCCGCGGCTGCCCGGGCAGTCAACGAGGCATGGGCCTCCATCAGCGGTTCGAATGACAGAATGCGACCGCGGTAGTTGTGGTTGGATCGCAACAGAGAGCCGTATTGTCCTGCGTTTGCGCCAACGTCGAGAATTTGTTGAATGCCCTGGATGCGAAGCAGATGGGCATACCGAGCGCCGTGGTGCGCATCCGGCCGGTATCGCGAGATATCGAAGCCGATCCTGCGGGCCAGTAACTTGATCGTTTTCGTCATCACGACGGCAATCCTCGGGTCCCACGCCCTTTGAGAGGCTCTTCGCCAGCCACCTGCCGGTAGAAATCCAACGTGGCTCGGGCAGTACACCGCCAAGTGTATCGGGCGCATAACGCCGTTGCCGCTTCGACCGTCGGGGAGTTCCGGCCAGTTGCGATAGCCGCCGCCATGGCATTGCCCATCGCATACGCGTCAAGTGGCGGAAAGAAACGGGCCTGCTGGCCCAACAGCTCGCGAAATGGCGGAATATCACTGCAAGCGATGGGACAGCCTAACTTCGCCGCTTCAACGAGCGGAATGCCAAACCCTTCAGCAAGCGACGGGTAGACGAAGCAGTCGGCTGCCGCATAGAGATCCGCGAGGTCGTCATCAGAACCGCCATACCAATGAAATGCACCTGCCGCCCCCGGTCGCTCGGCGAGTTGGCGTTCGCCCTCCGTGGGAGGCGGTCCGAACGACACAAGGCAATGGGTCTTCAACAAACCCGATTCCACGAACGCGTTCGCGAGTCGCGACCAGTTCTTATAGCCGTCGCGCTGACCGACGTAAAGAATAAACGGCTTCGGCAGGGACGGGCGCCTGCGCTCCCGCTTTGTGCGCAACTCGCACCCATGATGAATCACCGCCTCCATTTTCGGGGGAGGATAGTGCCGCTGAAAGCCATCCCGCGTTGCCTGGGACACGAAGATCACGCCATCGGCACGGTGGATGGACCGAGCCTTGCGCCTGAGTGCCTGGGCACGATGTTGGCGATCAGGACTGTCTTCCCAAATCGTGTCATGCACGACGACGACGCGCTTTGCGCGTGGAGGCAAGGAGATCGTGTTGCCATAGAGCGTCTCGTGTAAAACCACCCGTGATTCCGTCGCTGCCTGCAAGGCTCGGCGCAACCGGAGGCGATTGATCATGGAGTACAGTTTCGTAGAGCCGCGAAAACGCGGCATTCGCGTGCCGTGCAACGTGTCTGGTGGAAGATCCGTCGCCGTCACCGGCGCGTGATACAAGCCGGCTTCGACGGCAATTGCGACGTCGCCGGCATCGGGAAGGGCATATATGCCGCTGACCAGTTCCAGCACGTGTCGCAGAACGCCTCCTATTCGGGCCTCCATGAAAATCGAGTGGTCATAAATCAGCCGCATCGACATTGGCGTGTTCACGCGAGGGCCGACTGGCCTCCGGCCTCATCGACCCAGCGACGCACGCCGATCGCCCGCAGGGCTGCCGGCGTGAAGAAGCGCTTGATCCACGAGGCAATAATGAACCGGCGGCGTGCAGCGTGCAGGGAACGAGGCAGTTGTATCACGGTTCCAACGTGGGCCACGCCATCGAAATAGGCATTCTTGACGAGTGTCGCAAAAGAGTCAGGTCGACGCGACGCGAGTTCGTCCATTTCCTTGACAAGATCGATTCCGTGCTCCTTTGCAATTCCGATGATTTCTCGAGTGGTCATCCGCCACCAGTCCCTCGCTTCGATCGTCTTGCCAAGCGTACGCGACTCCTGATGTGGATGCTGACGGACTCCCACTGTTGGTGACGTAAGGAATATCGACATTCCCTTTGTCGCCAGTAGGACGGCGAGGTGGCGATCGATGTCGAACGGGTTGCCATTACACACGGCCGGCAGAATCGCCTGAATCGCGGATCGCCGGCCGACGAATCCGGAGATATGCGTCGCGGTGGTGAGCAGATTGGCGACCAGCATGTGATTGAGCGATATCGGCACTTCCAAATCAGCCATACTATGGTCTGTCACGAGCCATAACGTATGCCCGCGTGGAAAGCCTGCCATCAAGCGTTCGTTGTATTCGACAACGCGCGACCATGCAGCCACGTGTTCCGGCGATCGCAGCAAAGCCCGTCGCGATTGGCCGAGATGGCCCGGATACCACCAGTCATCATCGCACAACAGGGCGAAGAACTCAGTTTCGGCCTGGGGAGAACCGAACACCCGGCTCGCCCATGCGGACATCGGCAGAGGGGGGTCGTTGTGGAGCCACCGAACTGGCAGGTTGTCGAATGCGCGGCAGACTTCGCGCGACGCGCGGTTGGTGCTGTTCTCGATCACGACGACTTCCGCGATGGCTGGCAGGGCATCCTGTCGGGCAACTGAGGTCAGCGCCCGGTGGAGCTCGTCAGGCCGATTGCGGGTGGGGATGACGACGGATGTATCAGGCTTGTCCATGAGCAGCGCTCGCCCGCACTTGTCTATAAATGAACAAACCCCACGGAACAAAGACGACGGCATTGTGCACCGCGAGCCAGACGGCGATTCCGGACATCCCTGAAAGCAATCCGAAACCGAGCGTGCCAAGCAGCGTCGCTGCCGCTGAAGCGATCGAGATCACCATGAACGGTTCGTTGCCGGTCGTGCGGCAATAGGTTGCAAACAGTTGGAGCAGCTGGTTCGTGAGCGTCCAGACCGCGAGCAAGGCGAACGGCACCGGCCCGAGGAAGGCCTCGACGAAGCGCGGGTAGAACGGCCGCAACGCCCACAACAGCCCCATTCCCATCGCGATGCATCCGCAATATGCGGCCACGCTGATCCAAAAAGTGGAATGAAACAGGCGATCGAGGGACGCCGTCGACCGCAGGGAATGCAGTTTGGCCATCAGCGGCGTGCGCACCGCCAGCCACGACGACGACACCTGCGCGGCGAAGTCGATCGCCATCTGCGTCAGTCCGAATCTGCCCGCCTCGATCGAACCGCAGGTCGAGAAAACGGCAGGCGTGATCGCCCGGAAGATGAAGAAACCACAGGCGATGCTCACTGCCATCCGCCATTGCATCGGCCAAACCTGAGCGCCCCAGTCAATCGGCGCCGCCGCGGCGCCGCACGTCGTGGTTTGCCTGAGGAGCGGCATCCAGCGGACGAGCATCGCGATCAGCCAGACAATGAATCCCGCAAGCCCGCTCAGCGGCCCTGCGTAGAGACCGGCTCCGCAGGCCAGCAGGCCACACAGCGCGACAGCCGCGGCGAAGGTTCTCGCCGCGTTGGAGGCTGCGATCGATTCCACCCGGCCGATGCCCGTGATCAACGACGTCAGCGGACTGGTGACCAACGAAACTGCCGCCGTGGCAACACACAGCAGCCATGGGATCTGCCACGCGACGTCGTCCTTGGCGGTCGCCCAGAAGAATCCGCTTCCTGCCGCCAACATCAGCACGCCAAACGCCACTCCCGCTCGCGAATACCAGCGACAGGTTTGACGAAAAAGGGCCGACAGTCGGGCGACGCCCTCCGCGGGACCCTCGAGCCTTTTCGCAGGAGAGACGCGCAAATGGGCAGCCTCGCGGGAGATGAATTGCTGCGCCGAAAACGAAACGCCTCCGTCGAAGAGCGCACTGAAGCCGAGCAGCGAGAAGAACGTGAAATGGTAGCCGCGCTCCGCCTCCGAAAGGTATTGAATCGTGAACAGCAGGCAGATGGGGGCGGTGACGATCCCGAGGACGCGGGACAGGATCGTGACCAGCACCGCGCGGTCGAAGACGCGCAGGCGGCGGGCGTCGTCGGCGGCGGGCATGTCTGCCATGGGCTGGATCACGACCGCCTCAGGCACCGGCACTCTCCGAAGTCGCGATCAAGCTCCGGAGCCGCGCCGCCAATTGGTCGTCCGCAAGCCCGTGCTCGCTGAGCGCGTGCTGCCAAGAGCCGCTCGTCTTTGTGAACGCCGACTCGAGCGCCAACGATTTTATCACCGGCGTGGCGGCGCCGGCATCCCTGCGCCGGGCCGCCTGTTCGACGACGCTCGTCCAAAGGCCACCTGTTCCCGCGTGCTCCTCGACGACGATCACTCGGGCGGCTGAATGACAGATGTCTGCAAGTTCGTCGGGGAAGGGCTTGATCCGCGGCACCGACACGCAGGCCACCCCCTCGCGACGGGCGAACTCGGTGCACGGGCTCACCATCGATCCCGTGGCGATGAGCACCACGCCGCCTGCATCAGCCGGCGGACGATGCGTGAACACCGGCGCCGTATCCGCAAGCGGCGAGGCATGGACCGCGGGCTGGTCGGCCTTGCCGAGGCGAATGTAGCAAGGATGATCCGCGGCCCGGGCCTCGCGCCAGCAGGCCGTGAGCTCCGCCGCCTCGCACGGCGAGTAGACGGCGATCTCCGGCAGCGGTCGCAGGCAGGCGATGTCCTCTCCGCACTGGTGCGAGACGCCGAGCGTCGAGTAGACGAGACCGGCCCCGTCGCCAAGCAGCATCACGGGCAGCCGCGACTGGCAGAGATCGAGCTTGATCTGCTCAAGCACCCGGATCGGCACGAACGCCGACAGCCCGTAGACGCATGGGCGGAAGCCGACCTTCGCCAGGCCGGCAGCCACGCCGATCATGTTCTGCTCGGCCACGCCCACGTTGATGAACTGGGCCGGTCGCTCCGCCCGGAGGGCGTCGAAGAGCGCATAGCCATGGTCACCCGAAAGCATGACGAATCGCTCGTCGTCGCGGGCTGCACCCACGATCAGGTCGGAAAGCACGTCGCGCATCAAGAAAGCTCCGCCACGGCGCGGGCGTAGGTCTCGTCGGAGACGCGGGTGTAGTGCCAGCGGTTGTCGCCCGCCATGAACGACACTCCCTGGCCCTTCAGCGTGCGGGCAATGATCGCCCCGGGCTTGCCGCAGGGCTTCATGCACGACGACAGGGCCTGCTCTAACGCCGCCGGGTCATGGCCGTCGCACTCGATCGTCCGGCAGCCGAAGGCCTCGAATTTCGCAGGCAGCGGCTCGAGACCGAGCACGTCTTCCGTGCGACCCATCGCCTGAAACTGGTTGGCATCCACGATGACGACGAGATTGTCGAGCTTTTGGTGCGCCGCGAAGAGCAGGGCCTCCCACATCGGCCCCTCGTTCATCTCTCCGTCGCCGACGATGCAATACACGCGTCGGTCGCTGCCCTTGCGCTTCAGTCCGAGGGCGATGCCGCAGGCGATCGGCAGGCCATGGCCCAGCGAGCCGCTCGTGACCTCGCAGCCGGGCACGTCCGCCTCGCACAGGCCGCGAAGGTGAGTTCCGTCCTTGAAGTAGTTATCGAGATCCGTGTCACCAAGCCACCCGATTTCGTAGAAACACGCATACATGGCCATCACGCCATGCCCCTTGGAGAGGATGAGGTAGTCACGATCTGGCCATGCTGGGTCGCGCGGCTCGTACCGCAGAAAGCGCCCGTAGAGCACGGCGCAGATCTCGATGATTGAGAATGCACAGGCGACGTGCACCGACTGGCCACGATAGGCCATTCGGAGCACGTGTCGGCGGAGGGCCCGTGGATCGAAGTCAGATGGCACCTTCGAGGGGCTACCGATCGACGACGACATTGCCTGCCACCTCCATGCCGCAGCGGTGTCTCTGCCATTCGATCGTCGACCGCAGGCCGTCCGCCAGCAAAACGCGCGGAGACCAACCCGTTGCCGCCTTCAGCCGGCTCACATCGGGCTCGAGCCGCGTGACGGCACCGGGGCCGAGCGGAACCTCCCCAAAGCCGATCTCCAGGGCCGGATCGATGAGGTCGCGCACGAGGGTAATCGAGTCGCGGAGCGGCGGGGCGACGCCGGCCCCGACGTTGAATACGCCGGCGGCGGCGCTGCGGGCGACGGCCAGGAACGCGGCGGCTGCGTCGTCGACATGCAGATAGTCCCACAATTGTGTGCCGCTCGTGACGGCGGGGCGCTCGCCGGCCAGCAGCCGTGGAACCAGGGAGCCCAGGAGCGTGCCCTCGTCATCCTGCGGCCCATACACGGAAAACACCCGCAGCCAGGCCAATCGGACCGCATGCGCAGCGGCAAGCCGCTCCAAAAGCATCAGGGTGGCGAGCTTTGCGGCCCCGTAGAGCGTGCCGGGACGGGTGGGATGCCCCTCGTCGATGCGCCGATCCGACGGACCGTATTCGGCCTGCGAGCCGGCGGCGATGAAAGACTTGGCACCGGCCCGCACGGCGGCGAGGAAGAGGTCGATCGTGCCCGGCACGTTGACCCGCACCTGTTCGGGATCGTCGCGGCGCGACCGGCCGACTCCATGCCAGGCGAGATGGAAGACGGTGTCGGGCGCGAAATCGGCCAGCGCCGCCTCGTAGCCCGCCGGCTCGTGAAAGGAGCCCTCGATCACGGTGAGATGTGGCAGGCTGTCGCCCAGCCGCCAGGGGTGCGACGTGGGCCGCAGGAGCACGGCCGTCGGCACGCCTTCGGCGACCAGCCGCCGCGCGACGGCGGCGCCGATGAAGCCCGAGGCCCCGGTGACGAAAGCGCGGTTCACGGTCGGGACGGCCTCATAGAGACGCCGCCTGCGGCTGTTTGCGGCCGCCCTTCAGCGCGGCGCCGATCGTGTCGGCGATGTGCTGGCACATTGGCTCCGTCAGGCCGGGATACACGCCGACGAAGAGGGTCTCATTCATGATCGCGTCGGCCCCGACGAGATCGCCGACGACCCGCATCGCGATCGTGCCCTTTGCCTTGGCCTGGACGAACACGGGCTGCCGCACGAGGTTGCCGCCGAAGAGCATCCGGTTGCCGATCTTGGCCTCGTCGAGGGCCACGGCGATCTGCCTGCGCGTCAGGGGGGAGCCGGGCTTCGCACGGATCATGAAGCCGAACCACGACGGAT
This sequence comes from Planctomycetia bacterium, assembly GCA_046343855.1. GTDB lineage: Bacteria > Planctomycetota > Planctomycetia > Pirellulales > UBA1268 > RGVT01. The sequence goes on along the minus strand of JBKDMX010000098.1, from coordinate 4,233 downwards.
CCGATGTGTGGCCGCTCGTGTCCCAGGTGAATCCCGACGGCGACCAGGAAACTGCATGAGTCGGCAGTTGGAAATCGAGCCACTCGCCGAAGGGCTCGAAGAGGGTTCGCAGCGTCTGCCAATTGCGGCGGCGGGCCGCCACGAATCCCGGAAACTTTTCCAACTGCTTGCGGCCGATGGCGGCCTGGGGATCGGTCGGCTTCAGGTTGTAGCCGAGATGTGTGTAGATGTATTTGTGGTCGTAACCCTCCGGCAATTCGCCGAGTTGCCAGCCGAAGCGCTTGTTGCAGGTGTTGTCTTTGCCGCTGGGGCACCAGCAGTCGCGGCCCCAGTCGCGGAAACTCTCGACCAGGAGCTTGAGCCCGGCGTTTTTCACGACGTTGACCGCGCCCCCCTCACCCATGGTGATGTGGTGGGGAGGATAGAACGACTGCGTCGAAAGGTCGCCGAACGTTCCCGTGAGGCGGCCATCGTAGGTGCTTCCGAGGGCGTCGCAGTTGTCCTCAATCAGCCAGAGGTCGTGCCGCCGGCAGAAATCGGTCACGGCCGCGAGGTCGAAGGGATTGCCAAGGGTGTGGGCCATCATCACGGCCCGGGTCTTACCCGGCGAATAGGCGTCGTCGAGTTGGTCCACCCGGCCGTTGAGCGTCACCGGATCGTTGTCGATGAACACCGGCACGCATCCATTCTGGATGATCGGCGCCACCGTTGTCGGAAAGCCGGCGGCCACGGTGATCACCTCGTCACCTGGCTTCAGCTGGCGGTCGCCGAGCTTGGGGCTCGTGAGCGCCGTGAATGCCAGGAGGTTTGCCGACGAGCCAGAGTTGACAAGGATCGAGTTTCGCACGCCGAGGGCGGCGGCCAACTCCCGCTCAAACGCCTCACCTTCGGGCCCAAGGGTGAGCCAAAAATCGAGCATCGAAGCCACGCCCGCCTCCACCTCGTCGGCGTCGAAGACGCGGCCGGCGTAGGGCACGGTCGATTCGCCGGCAGCGAAGCCGCCTCGGCCTGCCGGCGTTGGTAATGCGAAGGCGCCGTGGCGGCGGACCGCATACTCGCGCACGAGCGCGAGAATTTCGGCACGAACTTCCTCGATCGGGCGGCTATCAGGCATTTGTCACGCTGGGTAGAGGGCAAGTGTCAGGACCGGTCCAGGCGGCCTCGGCACCAGCGGCCGCCTCAACATAGGCCGAGATGTCTCGAAGCGTGTAGTCGCGGGCCGCCGAAGCACCGCGATGTTCGTGCATGTCACGGTACCAAGCCACCGTGCGCCCGACCGCCTCGCGGAAGGTCCACGCGGGCCGCCAGCCGACGATAGCCTCGATCTTGCCGTTGTCGAGTTGGAGCAGCGAGGCCTCGTGCGGGGCAGTGGCGGAACTGTGGTCAATCCACTCTCCCGGCCAGTGGCGCAGGGTCTCCGCGACGAGGTTGCGGACGGGCTGGTTTGCATCGTGGCCGGGGCCAATGTTAAACGCCGAGTCGAGCCGCCGGTCTTCCGGTCGCAGCGCCAGAGCTGCAGCCAGAGCGAGGTAGCCGCTGTCAGGCTCCAAGACGTGCTGCCACGGGCGGGTGGCGGAAGGATTGCGGACATGAATTGGCTCGCCGCGGGAGAGCGCCCGCATCGAGTCGGGCACGATGCGGTCCTCCGCCCAATCGCCGCCGCCGATGACGTTGCCGGCCCGGGCGCTGGCGATCCGCACCGGATGCCCTTCGGTGAAGAATGAACTGCGCCACGAAGCAATGGCCAGTTCCGCCCCGGCTTTGCTGGAACTGTAAGGGTCGTGGCCGCCGAGCGGATCATTCTCGCGATACCCGAAGAGCCACTCGCGGTTCTCGTAGCATTTGTCGGTGGTCACCATCACCGCGGCACACGGCTCTTCGAGCCGCCGCAGCGCCTCGAGCACGTTGATCGTGCCCATCACGTTCGTCTCCCACGTGTAGTGGGCCTCGCGGTAGGAGCGGCGCACGATCGGCTGGGCCGCGAGGTGGAACACGAACCGGGGCCGGGTCGCGTCGACCAGTTTGCCGACGGCTCCGGCGTCGCGAATGTCGCCGACGTGGTGCCGCAGGCGATCCGCCAGCCCGAGTTGCGCGAACAGCGAGGGAGTGGTGTCGGGCTCGAGAGCATAGCCCGTGACGTCCGCGCCCAGAGCAAGCAGCCATTCGCAGAGCCACGAGCCCTTGAAGCCGGTGTGGCCGGTGACGAGCACGCGGGCCCCCGCGAACGCGCCGCCAAACGGAGCGGATCCCCCGCCCCCCCTCACTCCCACACCTTCCATGGCGCCTTGTTTTCCGCCCACATGCGGTCGAGGTATTGCATCTCCTGATAGGTGTCCATTGGCTGCCACCAGCCCTCGTGCCGGTAGGAATGCAATTGCCCGTCGCGAAGCAGCGCGTCCATCGGCTGCCGTTCGAGCATCATCCCGGGATCGTCTGGTAGGTAGTCGAGGAAGCGGGGCTCGCACACCATGTAGCCGCCGTTGACGTAAGCCGTCTCCATCTGCGGCTTTTCCTGGAAGGTGTGGATGCGGCCCTCGTCATCGATAGACATTGATCCAAACCGACCGGCGGGATGCACGGCGGAGACCGTGAGGGCCCGGCCGGCCTTGGCGTGCTCGACGATCGAGGCGTTGATATCGATGGTCGAGAGGCCGTCGCCGTAGGTGAGGAGGAATGGCTCGCCTGGCGCAAGATGGCGGCGAATCTGCCGCACGCGGTAGGCGGTCATCGTCTCCGGCCCCGTCTCCGCAAGCGTGACCGTCCAGTCCTCTTCGTCGTGGTGATCGTGGAAGGTTGCCCGCGGCTGGCGGCCGAGGGATAGCGTGACGTCGCACGTGTTCCACAGATAGTTGCGGAAAAACTCCTTGATCATGTCGCCACGGTAGCCGAGGCAGAGGATGAAGTCGTTATGCCCAAAGTGAGCGTAATACTTCATGATGTGCCAGAGGATTGGCCGGCCGCCGATCGGCACCATTGGCTTTGGACGATATTCCGTCTCCTCGCGGAGCCGCGTTCCCTTCCCACCACAGAGTATGACAACTTTCATCGTGGTTTTGAATTTTTAGAGGCAGTTGAGTGGGCAATTGAAACGGGCCGAAATCTCGTTTGTTGGCCCGAGTTTCCCGATTTCTTATCCTGCAGCGACTTGTGGCGTTCGCCGGTGAGCATTGAAATCAACGAACGAGCGACGGCATACGGCCTTACACGCCATAAATGATCGAATCGGAAATGCGTCGGCGAGTGCAGACGGAATTCGCACTCACCTTGCTCCTGGCACCAACAAGGGTGCCGGAACCGACCGCCGAATGCATCCCCATGAAAACCTCTTCCCCTATCGACCGGGGGCCCAGAGGAGCACCTCGCGACTGAAGCCGCCGGCATCCACGATGAGCATGCGCGTGGTGGAGGCGGAGAAGATTGGCCCCTGGCTCATGTGATGCTGAAACGACGGTGGAAGGAGGGGGCACGGTCGGCGCGCACTCCGTTCCTCTGGGTGACAGGGGTACTCCCCCGTTTCCCATTGGACACCTGAGACATAAGTCTACCGCGCAGGGGCGGACGTGCGCCCGGTTTTTTTGGGGGGGACGCCCGAACCACAGCAGGCTTTAGCCTGCCGCGAAGCCCGTGGCACGAGCCAAGGGAATGCATGCCCCTATGCCTATCTCTGAAAGCCCATCGCGCATGCGATGAAAGTCGAGCCCTTGGGCGAGATCTCAGAACGCGATTGTCGGTTCGGTATCGTATCCAGGCGACCTTGGACGGCTAACATCAACGGATAAGCGGCGAGACGCGCCCCGGCGCCCCGAATACGAGCGAGTCGGGCGGAGCATCGGAAAGCGCACAAGAATTCGCGCTCACCTTACTCCGGCCACCAACACGCTTCCCGGGACCAACCGATGAATGCATCCCCATGAAAACGTCTTCACCAATCGATGCACCACCGCCAAGCGTCGCATAGGGAGATAACACTGCGAAATCCCCGGCCGCCGCATCATGTCCCAGCGACGACTGATAGTTTAAGAGAACAAATCTGCCGACATGGGCCGCGTCGCTTACGATTGCGCAAGGGCAGACAATCGAGCCCGGGCCGATCGACGCCGTGGGCGCGACGATCGCCGTGGGATGGATGAGCGTGAGAAACTCGGCTCCCCGCGAAAGCAGGTCTTCCGCCACGCGGCGACGCACCTCGGGGATGCCGATCGCCAGCAGGAGGGCGTCGCCAGGCTCGGGCTC
>JBKDMX010000097.1:0-17273 GCA_046343855.1 Planctomycetia bacterium | reverse complement strand
CACCGACCCGGATTTTCGGGGCCGGCTCGTCGAATCGGCGATCGGAAGTCACCTCGTCAACGCCCAGGCTGCCGGCACCTGCCTGGTGCACTACTGGCGGGATCGCGGCCGGGAAGTCGATTTCGTGGTGTCGGACGGCCGTGCGCTCGTGGCCATCGAAGTGAAGAGCGGCCGTCGCCGCGACGCGCTACCAGGGCTCGTCGCGTTCAACGAAGCATTTCGCCCGCGGCGCCGCCTGCTCGTCGGCGGCGATGGCATGCCGATAGACGCCTTCCTGGAAACACCTGTTTCCGAACTGCTGCGGGATGCGTGAACGCAACGCAGCACTCCCCCGGCTTCAGCCTGTCGTACGCCCCATCTTCATCGTGCGCAGCCGCAGGGCGTTGGTCACGACCGACACCGAGCTCAGGCTCATCGCGGCCGCGGCGATCATCGGGTTGAGCAGCAGATGGCTCGAGACCGGATAGAGCACCCCCGCCGCGATCGGCACGGCGAGCGCGTTGTAGACCAGCGCGAAGAAGAGGTTCTGCCGGATGTTTTGCATCGTGCAGCGGCCGAGGTCGATCGCCTTCACAATCCCCCGCAGATCCCCCTTCACGAGCGTGACTCCAGCCGATTCGATCGCGGCGTCGGAGCCGGTGCCCATCGCGATGCCGACGTCGGCCGCGGCCAGGGCCGGCGCGTCGTTGATGCCGTCGCCGGCCATCGCCACCGTGCGGCGCTCTGCCTGCAATGACCGGACGAGCGCGTGCTTCTCTTCCGGCTTCACGCCGGCCCGAAATTCATCGATCCCGAGCGCGGCCGCGACGGTGCGGGCCGTCTGTTCGCTGTCGCCGGTGAGCATGATGAGCCGCAGACCAAGATCGTGGAGGCTGCGGACGGCCTCGGGCGACGATGCCTTGATCGGATCCGACACCGCGATCAGCCCGGCGAGCCGCCGATCTACGGCAACGTGCATCACCGTCTGCCCCTTCCGCTCGAACGCATCGGCCTCCTCGTCGAGCGCCGCCAGATCAGCCACGCCCTCCTCGGCGAGCCAGCCCCGCTTGCCGACCAGCACCTCGCGGCCCTCCACGCTCCCCCGCGCGCCGCCGCCGGTCACGGAATCGAAGCGGGCCACCGCGGGCACGGTGATCTCCCGCGCCGCGGCTCCCGCCACGATCGCCCGGGCCAGCGGGTGCTCGCTCTGCTGCTCCACGCTCGCGGCAAGTCGCAGCAGATCCGCTTCCGTCGTTGGCGCGACCGGGATGCACTCGGCGAGCGACGGGCGGCCGGCCGTCAGCGTGCCCGTCTTGTCGACGACCACGGTATCGACCTTCTCGAGCCGCTCGAGCACCTCGGCGTTCTTCACGAGCACCCCTTCCCTCGCCCCGCGGCCGATGCCCACCATGATCGACATCGGCGTCGCCAGCCCGAGCGCGCAGGGGCAGGCGATGATCAACACGGCCACGGCGTTGACGAGGGCCCAGGCGAGCGGCGGCTGCTCCGGCGCCGCGATCGCCCAGACCAGAAACGTGATGAGGGCGATCGCGAGCACGGCAGGCACGAAATAGCCCGCCACGGCGTCGGCGACCTTTTGGATCGGTGCCCGGCTGCGCTGCGCCTCGGCCACCATGCCGATGATGCGCGCGAGCACCGTCTCTTTCCCGACCTTGTCGGCGACCATCAGAAACGAGCCCGTCTGGTTGAGCGTGCCGCCGATGACGGAATCGCCGGCCCGCTTTTCCACCGGCATCGGCTCGCCGGTGATCATCGATTCTTCAACGGCGCTACTGCCTTCCGTCAGCCGGCCATCCACGGGGATCTTCTCGCCCGGCCGCACCCGCAGGATGTCTCCCTGCCGCACTTCGTCGAGCGCCACCTCGCGCTCGTCACCGTCTCGCACCACGCGGGCGATCGGCGGGGCGAGCGAGAGAAGCTCGCGGATGGCGGCTCCCGTGCGGTGCCTCGCCCGCAGTTCGAGCAAATGCCCGAGGAGCACAAGCGCGATGATCACCGCCGCCGCCTCGAAATAGACCGGCACGCCACCGTCGTGGCGGAATTGGTGCGGAATCAGCGCGGGGGACAACACGGCGACGAGGCTATAGAGATACGCGGCGCCCGTGCCGATGGCGATCAGCGTGAACATGTTGAGGTGCCCCGTCACGATCGACCGGTATCCACGCTCGAAGAACGGCCATCCGGCCCAGAGCACGACCGGCGTGGCGAGGGCCAGCTGCAGCCATTGATTCGCCACGGGTGACAGCCAGCGATCGAGCGGCACGCCCAGCATCGGCAGCATCGAGAGCATAAATATCGGCAGCGCGAGCGTGGCGGCGATCCAGAATCTCCGGGCCATGCCGCGGAACTCGGCCTCCCCCTCTCCTGCGTCGGGCTGCAGGGTCTTGGGCTCCAGGTCCATGCCGCACTTCGGGCAGGCACCCGGCCCGACCTGCTCGATCTCCGGGTGCATCGGGCAGGTGTAGATGGCGTCCGGGGGCCCGCTGACCGCGGGGCGAGAACCGCAGCAGGGCGATGCGATGGTGAGCAAGTCGTCGCCGAGAAATTTCCGGCGGCAGCCCTCGGCACAGAAATAGTAGGTCACCCCGTCGCGGACCGCGCTCTTGGCGGTCTTCTCGTCGACGGTCATGCCGCAGATGGGATCGATGGCCATGGGACTGGATTCTATACCCCCCCGAGCCCCGTGCCGATTTCTCCGCGGCGAAAACGCCGCTCTCTCCTGACGGGCGGCGGAATCGATTAGCATTTTGGAACGCCCAGCCGGTCGCCCGCGAACGGACGCCCGGAGCAGTGAAGGAGCACTTGATGATTTCGTTTCGGTTTGAGCATGTCTGTATTGAGTCGTTCGGTCTCCATTTCCCCAGCACCCTCTTGTCTTCTGCGGAGATCGAGGAGCGGATTGCGCCGGCCTATCAACGGCTGAAGATTCCGGCGGGCACGCTCGAGCGAGTCAGCGGCGTGAGCACCCGGGGCATGTGGCCCACCGACGTGACCCCGAGCTCCGTGGCCACGGTGGCCGCCCGCGAAGCCCTCGACCGCTCGGGCTTCCGCCCCGACCAGATCGGCGCCCTCATCAACTGCTCCGTCTCGCGGGATTTCTTCGAGCCGGCCACCGCCTGCCTCGTGCACCACAACCTCGGCATCCCCGAGGAATCGCTCGTGCTCGACATCACCAACGCCTGCATCGGGTTCAGCGACGGCATGATCATGCTCGCCCACCTCATCGAGGCGGGCACCGTGCAGGCCGGCATCATCTGCTCCGGCGAAAACATCTCGAAGGTGGTGGATACGACCTGCGAGCAGCTGCTCGGCGATCACGGCATCACCCGCGAGAAGCTCCTGCAGATGCTGCCCACGCTCACGCTCGGCTGCGGCGCCGTCGCGGCCGTGCTCTGCCACGACAGCATCGCCACCAGTGGACACAAGTTCGTGGGCGGCGTGGCCCGATCGGCATCGCAGCACCACCAGCTCTGCATCGGCAATGGCGACTTCAGCGTCGGCCAGGGGGAGGAGATCGCGCCGATCATGACCTCCGACGCGGCGCAGCTGATGATCGCGGCCGCGAAGCTCGGCGGCCGAGCCTTCCCCGACGTCACCGCGTCGCTCGGCTGGTCGAAGGACCACGTCGATCACGTCTTCTGCCACCAGGTGGGCCGGCAGGTGAACGAGGCCTTTTACCGGGAGATGGGGCTCGACTTCGACAAGGATTTCGCCATCTACAAGCGCTACGGCAACATGGTCTCCGCCGCCCTGCCCGCGGCCTTGGCCATCGGCGCCGACGAGAAAGACATCCAGCCCCAGGAGAAGGTGCTGCTCACCGCGTTTGGCAGCGGGCTCAACACGCGCTTCCTCGGGTTTCAGTGGTAGCCGCCATGAGCGGACATCCCGCCATCGACCACGCACCGCTCCCCTACCCTTTCGGCCCCTCGTATCCGTTTGCATCGCGATTCGCCACGGTCGGCCGGGGCGCAGCCGGTGCACCGCAGGGCCACCGCATGCATTACATCGACGAGGGCAGCGGCCCCGTCGTCGTCTGCCTCCACGGCAATCCCACCTGGGGCTTTCTGTTTCGCAATCTGATCGCGAGCCTGCGGCACCGCTTCCGGGTGATCGTGCCCGATCACGTCGGCTGCGGCCTTTCCGACCAGCCCGCAGACGTCTACTTCAACGCGGCCGACCGCATCGGCCACCTGGAGGAGCTCCTCGACCAGCTGGGCGTCGGCCGGTTTTCGCTGGTGATGCACGATTGGGGCGGGCCGATCGGCACCGGCCTCGCGGTCCGCCGCGCAAACGACGTCGAGCGGCTCGTCTACTTCAATACCACGCTCGCTGAGATGAATCTGCTCCCTGGCATCATCCGCCGGGCGGCCTCGCCCGTGATCGGCAGAATGCTCACGCAGCACACGATGCACTTCGTGAAACTGCTCACGTCGCTCGGCGTCGCCCACTCCCTGCCGGAGGAGATCAAGCAGGGCTACCACCGCCCATACCAGACGCATGCCGGCCGTCGGGCCATCTGGGGCTTTGTGCGTGACATTCCCTTCTCGCGCTCCCATCCCACCGCCCCGCTCATGGACGACATGGTGGCCAGGCTGCCAACGCTCGCCGACAAGCCCGTGAAGATCATCTGGGGCATGAAGGATCCCTGCTTTCATCCGGGCATCCTCCGCCAGGTGGCCGCCCGCTTCCCGCAGGCCGACGTCGTGGAGATCCCGGATGCCTCGCATCTCGTGCTCGAGGATGCCCCCGAGCAGTCGATCGCCGCGGTGGAGCATTTTCTGCGGTCGGCCGCCGATCCACGACCATCCGCGAGCGGACTCCATTCCTCAACGAGCGGACTCTCCTCTTCAGCGAGCGGACTCTACGGCGCACTCCAGTCGGCGGCCACGGCGCTGCCGTGGGTGTCGGCGGTGACGAAGGTCTCGTTTCCGCGCGGGAGCGACCGGCCTCGCTATGACGCCATCGATTTCGCCGCGCTCGCGGCCCGCATCAATGCCTACGAGCGCGGGCTTGCGGCCGCCGGCCTGCGGGCGGCCGAGCGGGTGATCATGCTCGTCACGCCAGGGGCCGATTTTCTCGCGCTCAGCTATGCCGTGATGGGCCGTGGGGCAGTGCCCGTCTTCATCGATCCGGGCATGGGCGTCGAGGCAGTGGTGGCCTGCATCAAGGAGGCCGAGCCCAGCGGTTTCATCGGCGTGCCCAAGGCCCACCTGCTCCGCCTCAAGGCCGCCGACCTCTTTCGCTCGCTGCGGTTCTCCGTCGTCGCGGGAAGGCTGCCCCTCTTCGGCGCAAAGCGGCTGCGAGACCTGCTCGTTTCCACGGGCGCCGCGCCGCCGCCGGTTTCGCGGCAGGCCGACGATCCGGCGCTCGTGGCCTTCACCTCCGGTGGCACCGGCCGACCAAAGGGCGTGATCTTCACCAACCGGATGCTCTCCGAGCAGCTCGCGGTGTTTCGCAACCAGTTCGGCTTCCGCGGGGGCGAACAGGATCTGCCGCTCTTGCCCGTCTTCAGCCTCTTCACTTCCGCGCTCGGCGTGGGGAGCATCTTCCCGCCGCTCGACCCGGCCCGCCCGCTGGCGCTCGTGCCCCAGCAGATCATTCGCGTAATGCGCGACCTCGGCAACCAGACGTCGTTCGGCTCGCCTACGCTCTGGACGAAGATCGCCGAATACTGCCGGCAGACCGGCACGTCGCTGCCGCACCTGCGGCGGGTGTTTATGGCGGGCGCGCCGGTCTCAGAGGCCACGCTCGATCTCGTGAGGGCCGCCTGTCCGCAGGCGGAGAGCTTCACGCCATACGGCGCCACGGAGGCGCTGCCGGTGACGATCGCGGCCGCCGACGAATTGCGGCAGGATCCGCCCGTGCTCGCCGTGACTGGCGAAGAAGGCACTCCCGTCGGCCGCGCCATCGACGGCGTTTTCCTCCGCGTGGTCGAGCCGCTCGACGGCCCGTCCGGAGGCCCGCTCGTGGACTGCCCGGAGCGGGTGATCGGCGAGATCGTCGTCAGCGGCGAAACGGTGAGCCGCGAATATCTCGCCCGTCCGGAGGCGACCGCCGCCAGCAAGGTGCTCGAGGGAGGCCGCATGTGGCACCGCATGGGCGACATGGGCTATCTCGACGCAAGCGGCCAACTCTACTTCTGCGGCCGCCGGGCCCACGTCGTGACCACGAACGATCAAACGTTTCACAGCGTGCCCGTGGAGAACGTCTTCAACCGCCATCCGCAGGTGAGCCGCACCGCCTTGATCGGCGTCGGCGGCATGCCGGCGCTCGTCGTCCAACCGCGGTCACCGGCGCCCGATGCGGCAGGGCGGCGTCGGCTCGCCGACGAGCTGAGAGCGATCGGGGCCGCTGATCCAGTGACGGCGCCGATCAGGCGGATTTATTTTCATCCCTCGTTTCCGGTCGATGCCCGACACAACGCCAAGATCTTCCGCGATCGCCTCGCGGCGTGGGCAGCCACGCAGCCAGTGACCGAGGTGGCGGCTCCCGAGCCACACGCAATCGGCCCCGCTGAATTGGGCCAGGCATGAAGACACTCGTCACCGGCGGAGGCGGTTTCGTCGGCGGCGCGCTCTGCCGGCGACTGCGCGATCTCGGCCACGACGTCACGGCGCTCGGCCGGCGGCCCAATCCGGCCCTCGATGCCGAAGGCATCCGCACGGCAATCCACGATCTCGCCCAGCCCGATGCGGCGGCGGGCTTGGCCCGGCTTCTTGCCGGCGTGGACTGCGTCTTCCATACCGCGGCGCACGTGAAGATGTGGGGGCCGCGCGAGGCATTCGTCCGCGGCAATATCGACGCCACGAACAGCGTCATCGCCGCCTGCCGCGCGGCCGGCGTGCGGCGGCTCGTCTTCACGAGTTCACCGAGCGTCGTCGCGGCAGACCACGACCTGCGGGGCATCGATGAATCACAGCCCTACCCGGCGCGATACCGGGCGCTCTATCCGAAGACGAAGGCGGCCGCGGAACGGGCGGTGCTCGCGGCCCACGGCGATGCGCTTCGAACGATCGCCCTGCGGCCGCATCTCATCTTCGGCCCCGGCGACACCAATCTCGTGCCGACGATCCTGAAGCGGGCCCGCGCTGGCCGGCTCGTGCAGGTGGGCGACGGCAAAAACCTGGTCGATCTGACGTTCATCGACGACTGCGTCTCGGCCCACGTGCTCGCGGCGGCCGCTCTCGACGAACGCTCCTCGGCGGGCGGGAGGGCGTTTTTCATCAGTCAGGGCGCGCCTGTCTCGCTCTGGGAATGGATCGGCCGGGTGCTCGCCCTTCACGATGAGCCGCCGGTGCGCCGGCGAATCTCGACGACGACCGCGCAACTGCTCGCGACCGTTGCCGAGACAGTGTGGAAGACGTGTGGCCTCGCGTCGGATCCGCCGCTGACGAGGTTTCTCGCGGAAGAGATGGCGACCGACCACTGGTTCAATATCGACGCCGCCCGCCGAGAACTCGACTATTCACCCAGCTGCACCGTCTGGGAAGCGACCGACCGCGCATTCAGCCGCGCGAAGTAGACCGCTTGCTCCGCAAGCGGATCTCAATCGGCGCCGCGCCGGCTCGGGGGCGGCAGAAGGTTCCTCGCGGTGTCCCTCGCGGACTCGGGCCAAATGCTCGTCACGCTTCCGCCGACCCCCTCGCCTACGTCCACAGTAGACCGCTTCGTCCCGAAGCGGATCCAGATCCGCTTGCGGAGCAAGCGGTCTACTTTGGAGCAAGCGGTCTACATGAAGCCTGTCCTACTCATCCGACTCACCGGTGCGAAGCTCCGCGAGCGCGTTCGACGCGGCCCGCTGCTCCGCTTCCTTCTTGTTGCGTCCCCAGGCCGGGGCGTAGCGCCGCGTGCCGATCTGGGCCGACACGTGAAAACTCTTGCTGTGGTCGGGCCCCGCCTCCTCGACGACCTCGTAGGTCGGCGTGATCCCGAAATCCCGCTGCGCCAATTGCTGCAGGAGCGATTTGTGGTTCGACCCCGATTCGCCCGAGGCCACCTTGATGATCTCCGGCTCGAGCATCCGCTCGACGAGCCCGCGCACGCACTCGAGCCCGCCGTCGAGATACATCGCCGCGACGACCGACTCGAAGAGGTCGGAGAGCACCGACGTGGGCACGGGCCTGTTCACCGAGAGCCCCTTGCCGACGATCAGGAAGTCGATGAGCTGCAATTGCTCGCTGATGCGGCTGCACGTCTCCCGGCTCACCACCACCGACTTGATCCGGGTGAGATCCCCCTCCAGCGACTCGGGAAAGAGCCGGTAGAGATTGTCGCAGACGATGAAGCCGAGGATCGCGTCGCCGAGAAACTCGAGCCGCTCGTTCGAGGCCAGCCGATGCTGTGCCCCGGAGGCATGAGTCAGCGCCGCCACGAGCAGCGAAGGATCCCGAAACTCATACCCCAGCCGCCGCTGGCACTCGGCCACGTCGATCGCGGCGTCGATCCGGTCGCGGGATTCCGGAGAGGGCATGGGGTGTCTGGCTGACGGCTGAAGGCGATCGAACTCCTGAAAAATAAGGCTTTTTTCGGCCGACTGTCAAACCGAGGCCAGGCCGGGCAGGCGACTTTTTCGAATGGCCCGAACCATCTGCCGCCGGGGGCCGTACCAGAAGGCGTCGTCTTGCGTTTGGGCTACCGGTATGTCCGTTTCGTCGGCATGTCCGTTTCGCCCGGGAGCGCAGTGCCTACAATCCAACGTTCGTTCAGATTCGGGCAAAGGAGGAGCCTTTCATGTCGAGCCAGTCGAAACCGTCCCGTTTGAGCCCTGCCGGCCGCACGATCGTCGGCGGAATGGCCGTTTCAGCGGCTTTTGCGGCCGCAGCCCTGACCGCCATCGTCGCCCACGGCGAGGAATCGGCGGCCACGGCCGAGGCCCTCTCACACGCGACAGCCCTCTCGAAGGCGTTTCGGCATGCCGCCGAGCACGCGACGCCCAGCGTGGTCGTGGTCCGCAGCGAGACCAAGGCCCGTAAGGCTCCGCCCCGCGCCGACCGCCGCGGCGGTGGCGGCGGTGAAAACCCTTTCAAGGGCACGCCGTTCGAAGACTTCTTCCGCGACGGGCTGCCGGAGGGATTCGAGTTTCACGGCGGCCCCGGCGGAGGCGGCATGCCGCCGCGGTCGGGCGTGGGTTCGGGCGTGATCGTCGATGCCGGCGGCATCGTCCTCACCAATAACCACGTCGTCGAAGGGGCCGATGAGGTCACCGTCGAGCTGCCCGACGGCCGCGAGTTCAAGGCCACCGAGATCAAGACCGACCCTGAGAGCGATCTCGCCGTGGTGCGTCTTGAAAACGCCAAGGATCTGCCCGTGGCGAAACTCGGCGACTCCGACAAGCTCGATATCGGCGACTGGGTGATCGCCATCGGTAACCCGTTCGAGCTCGAAACGACGGTCAGCGCCGGCATCATCAGTGGCAAGGGCCGTGAGCTCGGCAGCATCCGCCGAGCCAAATTCTTGCAGACCGACGCCGCCATCAATCCGGGCAACTCGGGCGGCCCGCTGGTGAACCTCGCCGGCGAGGTGGTGGGCATCAACACCGCCATCGCCTCGAATAGCGGCGGCTACCAAGGGATCGGCTTCGCGATCCCGATCAACCTCGCCAAGTGGGTGAGCGAGCAGCTCATCGCCAAGGGCGCGGTCGAGCGCGGCTACCTCGGCGTGTCGATCAGCCCGCTCGACAAAGACATGGCCGCCAAGCTCGGCATCCAAGACCGCAAGGGCGCCCTCGTGACGGAAGTCATGGATGGCACGCCGGCCGCCGACGCGGGCGTGCAGGAGCTCGACGTGATCACCGCGTTCGACGACCAGTCGGTGGATGGCCCGCGGTCGTTGCAGGAGGTGGTGGAGCGGTCGGGCATCGGCAAGCCCCACAAGCTCACGGTGCTGCGCGACGGCAAGCCGCTGACGCTTTCCGTGTCGGTCAAGCCGCTCCCCGAGAAGATCGCGAAGAGCGGCGGCGGCCTGCGGAAGCCGCAAGGGGGCGAGGAGACCTATTACTCGGAAGACTTCGGGCTCGAGGTCCGCGACAAGACGTCGGTGCCGGAAGACGCCTATGAGGGCTTCGCGGGCGTGCTCGTCGATCGGGTCGATCCCGAGGGCGGGGCCGCCGAGGCAGGCATCGGCCCGGGCGTGCTCATCCGCAAGGTGGACCGCACGCCGGTGACGAGCGTCGGCGAGTTTGCCGAGGCGCTCGAGAAGGCGTCGGCCGAGGAGGGCGTCGTGCTGCAGGTTCGCACCCCACGCGGCAACTCCGTCATCCTCTTGAAAAAGAACGGCTAGGTGCGACGCTGCTCCGGCTCACGGGCGGCAGAAGTCGGTCCCTTCGTGACTCCTTCGGATCCTCGCTGTGGGCCGCGGCGGCCCAATGCTCGTCGAGCTTCCGCCGACCCGTTCGCCTACCGCTGTGTCGTATCGGTAACTGTCTCAGGTTTCACTCATGGCCACTCTCGGCGTCAACATCGACCACGTCGCCACGATCCGGCAGGCGCGGCGTACGGTCGAGCCCGACCCGGTGTGGGCGGCCGCGCTCGCGGAGCTCGGCGGCGCCGACGCGATCACGGTGCACCTCCGCGAGGATCGCCGCCACATCCAGGACCGCGATCTCGAGGTCTTGCGCCGCACCGTGCAAGTGAAGCTCAACCTCGAGGCCGCGATCGCGCCGGCGATGATCGAGATCGCCTGCCGGGTGAAGCCCGATCAGGTCACGCTCGTGCCGGAGAAGCGCGAGGAGATCACGACCGAGGGCGGGCTCGACGTCGTCACCCACAAGGCGGCGACGGCCGAGGCCGTGAAGCGGCTGCACGATGCGGGCATTGCCGTCTCGCTCTTCATCGACGCCTGCCCGCGGCAGATCGATGCGGCGGTGGACCTGGGCGTGGAGGCGGTCGAGCTCCACACCGGCGAATATGCCAACGCCACGACGGAAAAAGATCGCCACGAGCGGCTCGTCGAGCTCTCCCGCGGCGCGGCGATGGTGCGGCAGGCCAAGCTCGCCTTGAACGCGGGCCACGGCCTCACCTACCGCAACGTCGGCCCGGTGGCCCGGCTCGAGGGAATGGGCGAACTCAACATCGGCCATTCGATCGTGTCGCGGGCCGTCCTCGTCGGCTTCACGCAAGCCGTCCGCGAGATGAAGGCCCTGCTGCAGTAGGGTAGGCTTCAGCCTGCCGGTAGTAGACCGCTTGCTCCGCAAGCGGATCCGGCAAAGTAGACCGCTTCGTCCCGAAGCGGATCCCGGTCCGCTTGCGGAGCAAGCGGTCTACTTGCAGCGGTCCACTTCCGCCTCACGTCACATCCACCGTCACCTGCGACTGCATCGCCGACATCTTCCAGCCGTCCCACGCGATCGCGCGGAACGCGGCCCGCTGTCCGGTCGCCCTGGCCGGCGGAGTCCAGCGGATCTGGCCGCCGGGCGCGAGAATCGGCTCCTTGAACTTCGGCAAAACGGCCGGCACGCGAATCCACTTCGCCCCGTCCCAGAGTTCGAGCCGGCCCGACGACACGCCGCCCAGCAAAAACTCGACGCTGCGGGAGTTCGCCGTGGTCGCGCCGGTGGCGGACACGAGTTGGGCATAGGTAATCACCAGCGGTGTGCCCGCCGGCGTCGAGCCGAGCGTGGCTGATCGATTGATCACCGGCACGCCCATCGGGCCGCGGGCTCGCACGAGGATCGCGCTTTCGGCCGTGCCGACCGCGCCGCCATCGCTCGCGCGCACCGTCAGCACCCTTGACTGGAGGCTGGTCCCAATGGACGTGTACGTGATCCGCCCGGCAGTCGCGAAATAGCGGTTCAGGTCGGCGGGCCGGCCGGTGAGCTGCACCACGTCGCCGGTCGTGACGACCGTCACGTTGCGGTCGGCCCGGGAGGCTGCGAAGCTGCCCACGCTCGCGGGTGAGTCGGTGGAGAGTGTCACCGTGAGCAGCCGCGAATCGCGATCGGAGAACGGCTGAAGGCCACGGGGCCACACGAGGTTCATGCGGCCCTGCTCAGGCACCCAAAACGCGATCGGGGCGGCGACGGTCGGGGCCACGTTCGTGCCGATCACGATCGTCGTGCTCGCCGGCTGGGAGGTCTTGCCGTTGCCGGCGATCACCGTCGAGAGCGTCCGCGTTCCCTGCACGTTTGCAGGGGGCGAGTAGGTGATCTTCGCCGGCGCGGTGGTGAAGTAGGTATTGAGCGCTGAGAGCGTCCCGGTGAATGTGGCCCCCGCCGCCGACGTGACCACCGTTACGCCGGAGCCAGGCGTCGCGGCGAGGGTGCCATTGGCCGGGCCACCCGTGGACATCGTGACCGTAAACACGGTCGTGGGTGTCGCGCCGGTGTCGGCGAACGGGGTTCCGGTGAAGAGCAGCCCGATGGAGGTGTTGACGGCGGTCGTGAACACGCCGGGCGTGAGCGTGACGGTCGGGGCACCGGGCGTCGGCGGTGTGGGAGCGATGATCTTGATCGCACTCGTGGCCTGGCCGCGTTCGGATCCGTCGAAGGCGCTCGTGGTGAGCGTCTGGCCGGCGAGACTTCCCGTGATCGGGGTGTACGTGACGTTGCCGGCGGTTTGGAAATACGAGTTGAGCGTGGCGATCGGGCCGGCGATCGAGGGCGCCGCGGGCGACCCGCCGACGGTCAACCCGGCCGCAGTCGCTGCCGACCGATTGAACGCGACGGAGCCTCCCGTGACCGTCAGCGTGACGGTGAGCGTCTGCGAGCTGGCATCGGCGAACGGCGTTGGCAAAGCCGGCCAGATCAGGCTCGTCGGGGTGTTTTCCTTGATCGTGAACACGGCGGGCGCGTTCACTACCGGGGCCGCGGTGGAGACGATGTCGATCGTGCTCGTCGCAAACGCCTTGTTGTTCAGTGCATCGACCGCTGAAGTGGTGAGGGTCTGCGTGGCAAGGCTGCCCGGGATCGGAGTGTAGGTGACGTTGCCCTTCGTCTGGAAAAACGTGTTGAGTGCCGTGATCGGTCCATCGATCGTCGGCATCGAGGCCGTGCCACCGACGGTGAGCCCAATCTTGCTCGCCGCCTGCTGATTCAGGGTGATCGTGCCGCCGCTCACCGAGAGCGTGACGGTGAGCGCTGTCGCGGCCGTGTCGGCGAACGGCACTGGCGACGCCGGCCACTGGAACGGGTTGTCCTGCGAGTTCTCCACCACGGTGAAGGTCAGCGGGGCGTTCACCGTGACCTTGGAAAGCGTGCCCCATGGGCCCAAGGTGAACGTGATCGGCACGTTGTCGGGAACGGTCGGGATCATCCCTCCCAGCGTCACGCCGCTCGGATTGACGTTGTCCTGGAACTGGGGGTTCACCGCGGCTGACACCCGGTTCGGGTCGCCGTCGAGATCCAGCCCCGGCTTCTCGTCCTGGGCGAAGCCGTAGGCCAGGCCCATGAGGGTTTCACGGGCCGATTTCTGCGGGGCCGTCGTGTTGGGATGGTTGACGGGCGTGCCGCCGATCATGGCCGTGTGCAAGAAGGCCGCATAAACGTTTTGCACGGCGTCCACGGGATAAAAATTTGTTTGGGTCTCCCAGAACGTCAGGCTCGCGGCCCGCGCCGGCGGCGTTGCCTTCGTGAGCTCGTACACGCCGGGACTCGTGGCGATGCCGCGATTGATCGCCGCGTTCAGCATGTCGAGGACGGTGCCCAGCCCCTCTCCCGAAAAGCTTCCCGCCACCGCATTTCCCGCCTGGAAAGCACCGGTCGCGCCGAAGATCTGATTTTCGGCGTTCTTCGTGCCCGCCGGCAGGACGTTCAGGGCCCGCGGATCGTAGATCCACCAGACGGGATTCGTCTTGCTCGACCCGGAATACGTTTTCGAGTTCCACAGCGCCAGCGCGTGGGCTCCGTTTTTCAGGACGGGCGCCGTCTGCCACACCTCCTGGTGTTCCGAGCCTTGAAGGTAGAGCGTCTGGCCCGCGGACGGCCCTTTCACGTAGAGGTCGTCGAGGACTCCGTCGAAATAGCCCTGGAGGGCACCGGAACCGCCGGTGGTCGCCGACAGCGGGCTCAGGATTCCAGCCGGCTGGCCGTTCGTACCGTTGAAGAGCAGCGACTGCCACGCCGGCTGCGTCGCCGTGAACGCCCCGTAGTGCTTGAAGATGTCGTTGCGGGTGAACGACGTTCCGTTGTCGTTGTTCGTGCCCAGATCGTAGGTGAACTGCACATTTGCCTGAGGCGTATCGGATATGGTCGCCGCCCACTTCGGGCTCGTGATCGTAGCCTGCATGGTGAACGGAAACTGGAATTGATCGACCGACGTCCAGTCGATGTCGAGCGATCCGCCGACGAGGGTATTCGGGTGGCCGAACTTGTTGTTGGCGGTGAATTCCATCACCTCGTAGGCGAACGAGTTGTTCGCCCCGGGCGTGAAGCCGGTGAATCCGAGGCCGGCGGGTGTCTTCCCGTCCGGCGCCAGTTCCAGCCTCGAACTGATCGACGGCAGGTCGGCGGCGTCATTGGGAACCATGAACACGTAGATGCGGCCCGTCGGGAGTGCAGGGGCACTTCCCGTCACCGGGATCGTGTCGGGCAGCGTGAACGTGAGGTTGGACGCGTCCAGCTTCACGGGCGAAATGGACGTCGACGTGCCACCCGGCGCCGCCGGGTTGGCACCACTGGACAAATCCGTGAACGTGTACGGTGTCGCCGACGGCGTGCCACCCACGTTGCCGAGAACGAATGCGTTCTGGGCATACGCCTTGTTGTCGGTCGTGGAGAAGTTGTAGCTGGCGAAGCCGAGCGCGTAGACGGAGTAGTCGGTCGGGGCCGTGCCGGTGACCCCGGTCTTGTCCGCGAGTGTAAACGTGTAGGCGAGCAGCCTGCGGCTTTCGAGCGCCTCCGCAGACAGCATCTCGCGGACGGGCCGGACGCCTCGGCGGCGACGAGCGGGAAACAGCAGGGCAAGCATTGGTCGGTTCCGGCGGGTGATAGGGACCCTTGGGAAGAGACTAGTCCCGGCCTCTGACGGACGCAAACTTCCGGCTCTTGGAGTGTCCCTGGGGAATATGAAGCGGAGAGGCCGCCGGGCCGCGGCCATCACCGCCAGCCGCGGAACGGCTCGTAGATCCGGATCGTGAAGAGCAGTTCGCTCGCGCTGAACCCCGAGCCGAGCGAGAGCGTCTCGATCGGCACGCCCGACTGGGCCGACGTGGCCGTGATCGATCCCGAATCGACGGCGAAGAACCTGTAGCCGAGGTCGAGCGTGACCCGCTGCGTGAGGTCGTAGATCACGCCGCCGCCGGCCTGCCAGGCGAAGCCGCTCGCGCTGCCCGAGCCGTTGATGGTGAAGTTCGACGCCGGCACCGCGGACTGCACGGCGAGCGAGCCGTAGCCACCGCCGCCGATGCCGCCGCCAGCATAGACGCCGAGACGGTCCGTCAGGTCGATATCCCGCCACGCGTTGACGAGCGTCGACCAGCCGTTGGCGGCCCGCAGGCTCGTGGAGGTGTTGCCGTCGTCAAACGCGCCGCTGATCGGGTCGCGATACCGCGCCTCGAACTCAACCCGCAGTCGGCCGCTCTCCCGCTCGAACGCCACACCCGCCGCACCGCCCGCCGAGAAGAGCGGATCGTTGACCGCGGGCGAATCATCGACCTGCAGCGTGCCCCACGAGGGGCCGATGATGCCGGACAGGTAAAACCGGCGGTCTCCCTCCCGAACATCCCCGAGCGCGACGGGCTGGTAGAGATTGCTCTCCGCGGCAGATGCGCCAACAGGCAGGAGCAAGGAGAGCAGCGCGAACATGCAAATGGCGTGACGACCGACAGTCATGATGATTCCCCCAATCGGCAATAGCCGGCAGCATCCACGGTCGCTACGACCGGCACGAACGCTCCTGGAAGGAATGATCGGCATACGCGGACCCGACATGCCGCCCTGCTGGATCGGACGGGCTTTGACTGAGCATCTTGCCCTGATTGCCACGCGGCAACTGCAGCCAGGCCGCACGCCTTGCCCAGTCGACCGCGGCTGCAGGGCTGTAGACCGCTGTCTCCAAAGTAGACCGCTTGCTCCGCAAGCGGATCGGGATCCGCTTGCGGAGCAAGCGGTCTACTTCAAGCGGTCTACTACTGGGGGTAGGCCGCAGGGGCGGTTTGTGCTCTGCTCATATCCTAAGGATTGGCCGCAGGGCGGTCGGCGAAAGGAGTCGCAACATGGCTACGGTCGATGTGTCCATCGACGATCCCCAGGCCCCCGGCTGGGTCCGCGATGCCCGGCAGGTGATCCGCGACGCACCGGTTGATTTCTTCCGGGTCAGCCCGCTCCGCTACTGGGCCGACTTTCTGCTCGCGCTCACGCTCGCCTATTCGAGCGCCACGGTCTACCTCGTCTCGCCGCTCGGCTCCTGGCCGCAGATCGTCGCCTTCCCGATCGCCGTCTTCTGGCTCTACCGGCTCGGATCGCTCGTCCACGAGGTCTGCCATCTCGGCCACCATGAGATGCGGGCCTTCAAGGTGGCCTGGAACGTGCTCGTGGGCACGTTCACGCTCACCCCCTCCCCCTTCTTCACGCGGCACCACCGCGATCACCACAGCCAGCGTATGTATGGAACGCCCGAAGACCCCGAATATGTCGCGAACGTGCTCGAGGGGGGCAACTGGCGTAGCGCCCTCGGCTACGGGCTCTACATGCTCGTCTTTCCGCTGCTCGTCTTCCTGCGGTTTCTGCTCGCGCCGCTGACGTTTCTCCATCCGCGACTGCGGCAGCTCGTGCTCGAGCGAGCGAGTTCCCTCACGCTCAACACGCAGTACCGCCGGCGGATCACCGACTTCGACCGCAAGGCGATCATGGCTGTCGAGCTGCTCTGCTTCGTGCGGGCGGCATTCATCCCGCTCTCCATCTATATGGGCGTCGCCCCGCTGAGCCGCATCCCCCTGCTCTACCTGCTCGGCCTCACGACCTTCATCATGAACCAGATGCGGCAGCTGGCCGACCACCACTTCGCCGGCGATGGCACGCCGGTGGACGTGGAGTCGCACATCCTCGATTCCTGCAACTTCACGGGCCACGATCCGCTCACGTGGCTCTTCTTCCCGTTCTCGATCCGCTTCCACGCCCTGCATCACCTCTTCCCGTCGATGCCGTATCACAACCTCGAGGCCGCGCACGAGCACCTCGTGAAGACGCTCCCGGCCGACTCGCCGTATCTCGGCCTCGACCAGCCCGGCTGGTGGGCCGTCGCCCGGCGGACGGTGTTTGGGTATTCGACCGGTTGCTCCAAATTAGACCGCTTGCTCCGCAAGCGGATCGGGTTCCGCTTGCGGAGCAAGCGGTCTACTTG
>JBKDMX010000096.1:0-19141 GCA_046343855.1 Planctomycetia bacterium | reverse complement strand
CGGAGCCGGCGGTAGGCATGCTCGAATCCGGTCGTGTTGAGAGTTTCAGTCTCGTGGGTTTTGATCATGAGCCAATAGTCCTCAACGACTCCCTTCTTCTGCGCGTGCCCACCGACCGTCTCCGCCGAAACTGCTGAGCGCCCACGAATCCCTGACTAAGCACCTCCAAATACGGGAGGCTTCGGGTGACCCGTACCCCGGGAGCCGGCGTATGCTGACAAGCGCAGCCAGGATGGCGAAGCGCCGTCAGCATCCGAGCGAGCGAAAGGCATGGATGCCTGAAGCGAGCGTCCGGCGACGGGGTGCGGGTCACCCGAAGCCGGCTTGGGCGAGTTGAGCTCAGTCCAGCGGCTCGAGCGCACCGTGGCCGAGGATGAATTTTCGCGTGCCGGCGGGGCCGTCGAAGATCACCGTGCCAACCGACCGCGGGCCGGTGCCGCTGATCCCGGAGAGCAGGCCCTCGCCGTATTCGGCGTGGCGGACTCGTTGGCCGGCCGCGTAGTCGTGTTTCGGCTTCGACATGCCGGCGAGCTTCGCGGCCAGGTCGGCGGCGGTTGCAAATGCCGCGGTCTGGCGGCGGGGCTGGCGTCGCGGCGAGGTGGCCGGGGCGTCGTCGAGCTCGAGCGTGAGGCCGTCGGGCCGCGCGATGCCGGCGCCCGCGGCGGGGGCGTCGTGAGCGGCCTCATCGACAGGCGTGTCGCCGAAGCCGTCGTGCGCTCGCGAATCTTCGAAAAACGACTCGACCGACAGGCTGCCCGAGGCGGGCGCTTCCGGACCGGCGAGCACCGTCTCGCTGCCGGTCATCTCGGTGAGGAAGACGCTCGGTGCCGAGATGCGTCGCGTGCCACGGTAGTCGCGCATCCGTGCGCAGCTGGCGTGCACCTCCTGCATGCCGCGGGTGATCCCCACGAAGACGAGCCGCCGTTCCTCCTCGAGCTGGTCGGGGCTGTCGAGGCTGCGCTCGTGCGGGAGGATGCCGTCTTCCATCGCCACGAGATAGACGACCGGAAACTCGAGGCCCTTGGCAGCGTGAAACGTCATCAGCGCGACGCGTTCAACGGTCGGATCCCAGACGTCGGTGTCGGCCACGAGCGCCGTCGTTTCGAGGAAGGCGCCGAGCGGGTCGTCGTCGCCGTCGGCGGCGCCCCCCTCGGACCGGCCCACGGCGATGTCGTCGTCGAGCTGCTGCGCGGCGGTGATCAATTCCTCGACGTTCGCCAGCCGGTCGTTGCCCTCCTCGTCCACGCCGTCATCCGCGAGCCACTGCCGGTAGCCCGCCCGGTCGAGGACGGCCTCGAGCAGGCTCGCGACCCGCAGGTCCGGGGCGGCGGCGAGCGTGGAGAGCTCGCCGTGGAGCCGGGCGAATTGCTGGAGGGCGTTCGTTGCCCGCTTCGAGAGGCCGGGGATGTCGGCGGCCCGTGCGGCTGCTTCGAGGCGATTCAGGCGGTGATCCTCGGCCCAGGCGGCGAGCAGTTCGAGCGATTGTCGGCCGATGCCCCGCGGGGGCACGTTCACGACCCGCAGCAGGGCCTCGTCGTCGCGAGGGTTCTTGAGGAGCCGCAGCCAGGCCACGACGTCGCGAATCTCGCGCCGCTTGAAGAACTCGAGGCCACGGACGAGCTGGTAGGGAACACCGCGGCTGCGAAGCGCCACTTCGAGCGACCGCGAGAGGGCGTTCGTGCGGAACAGGATCGCGAAGTCGCGCGGTGAGCGCTTGCCGCTCGAGACGGCGTGGGCGATCTCGTCGCCGATCCGATCGGCCTCGTCGTGGCTCGTCGTGTCGAGCACGATCCGCACCGGAGCGCCCGGGGCGGCGTCGGTGACGAGCCGCTTCGGCTTGCGGCGGGAGTTGTTGGCGATGAGGCGGTCGGCCGTGCCGAGGATGTTGGCGGTGCTGCGGTAGTTGTGTTCGAGCTTGACGACGGCGGCCGAGGGATAGTCGCGCTCGAATTCCAGGATGTTGCGGATGCTCGCGCCGCGCCAGCCGTAGATCGCCTGATCGGGATCGCCCGTCACGGCGAGGTTCGGATGGTCGATCGAGAGGCCGCGGACGATGCAATACTGCGCGGCGTTGGTGTCTTGGTATTCATCGACGAGGATCCAACGGTGCCGCGCATCGAGGATCGCCCGCAGGTCGGGGTTGTCGGTGAGCAGCCGGGCCACGTGCACGAGCAGGTCGTCGAAGTCCACCGAGTTGGCGTCGAGCAGCATCTGCTGGTAGACGGGCCAGAGCCGTCGGGCCACGTCGTCGGCCGGGCGGCCCCAGCGAGGCTCGAAGGTTTCTGGAGTGAGCAGGTCGTTCTTCGCCCGGCTGATGATGCCCGCGAGGCGGTCGATCGGCGTGTGCGAGAGCGAGAGGCCGAGCTTCTTCGCGGCCCGCTTGAGCACCGCGCCGGCGTCGTCCGGATCGAGGATCGAGTAGTCGCTGGTGAGGCCCACGAAGCCGGCGTGTCGCCTCAAGAGTCTGGCGGCGAAGCGGTGGAAGGTGCCCATCTCCACCGGCTGGGGGCCCACAAGTTCCGCAACGCGGCGGCGCATCTCGTCGGCGGCCTTGTTGGTGAACGACAGGGCGACGATCTGGGAGGGGGGCACGCCTTCTGAGATCAGGTGGGCGATGCGGTGGGTGACGACGCGGGTCTTGCCGCTGCCTGGGCCGGCCAGCACCAGGAGCGGGCCTTCCATGTGCGTGGCGGCCTGCCGCTGCGATTCATTGAGAGAGTCGATGGAAAGGCGTGGCACGGGGGAGTGCTAGCAAGCAAGCAGAGGCGAGGTAGTCGAATATCCGTCGCTTGGAGTATATTCCCGCGCGGTCAGGATCGGGCACGGTTGCCCGCCGGCCGCATACGCCCCACAAACATGGATCAGGAACGAACGGGAGGGACCCCCCAATGCCTCGAATCCCCTATAAAAACCTCGCCCAGTCGGACGAACTCGCGGAAAAGCTCGAGATGAGCACCGCCGAGATCGGCCTCTCGGTGCGCACGACCAACTGCCTCGAGGAACGGGGCATCTTCACGGTGCACGACCTGCTCAACTGCACGCGTGCCGACCTGCTCTCGATCTCCAACTTCGGCGAGAAGACGCTCGAGGAGGTCTACCGGTCGCTCGAGAAGATCGGCTTTTTCCGGACCGCAGCCTCCGCCGATGCCAAACGGCAGGAAACAACGGTCGCCTGACGGCCTGCCGCCGGCCCGCGCGGGTATACTCCGGGCTGACCGAGGAGGCCGATCGTGAAACTGCCGCGGTTTTTCGGCAAGAAGCGCGGCCACCGGCGCACCGGCTTGGCGGTCTGGGGCTCGGTGGGTGAAGGGCTGTTTTACGCTGCGCTCGTCGCGGCCGGGCTCATCTTTGGCGGCCTGCTGCTTTCCGGCGCCATGGGCGAGGCCCCGGCGAACGGAGCGGGAGCTGCGATTGGCCGTGGGCAGGCCTGGTGGCTCTGGCTCCTGACGCTTCTCATTCCTGGGGCACTGCTCGCCTTCGGCGGCTCGGGGCTCGTGCGCGTGATCCGTGCGTGGGGCAAGTCGGACGAACGCCGGGCGGCCGCCGTCGAGATTCCGTCGCTCCTCGACACGATGGGGCATGCAGCCGACGAGGCCCCTGGTCATCCCGGCGTGCCCACCTGCGACGACCTGGTCAATTCTCCCGGCACGATCCTCCGCTATCGGCTGCCGATCGAGAGCCCGGAGAACTGGACGTTGCTGGGCTTCGGCCTCTTCGCGCTGCTCTGGAATGCCATCGTGCTCGTGCTGGCGGTGGGCGCCGGGCTCGACCTCATGAGCGGCCGCACCGACTGGCTCCTGCTCGCGCTCATCGTGCCGTTCGTGGCCGTTGGCATCGGCGGCCTCGTGCTCTTTGGCCGGGCCTTCCGTCAGGCGACCGCCGTCGGCCCGACGCAGATCGAGATCTCCGATCATCCGCTCCTGCCGGGCGGCGGCTATGACGTGCTCCTCGGCCAGGGGGGCATCGGCAACTTTCGTTCGCTGGAGCTTCACCTGGAACTCGAGGAGCTGGCCACGTTTCGGCAGGGCACCGACATCCGCACGGAGCGATCGGTCGTCTGGCGTGAGCTCGTGAAGGAATGGAGAAACGTGGAGCTCGCCCCCGGGGCGCGGTTCGAAACGCACGTCACGGTCGTGATCCCGCCCGATGCCATGCATTCGTTCGCCTCCGACCACAATGCCGTCAAGTGGCGGCTCGTCGTGCGCGGCCAGCCGGAACGGCGGCCCGCGTTTCTGCGAGTCTTTCCGCTCGTGGTCTTCCCGGCGCCCGCTGCCGCGGTGCCGCGGGCCAAGCGGGCTGCCGCCTGGCAGGAGGTGTCGTGAAAGCCTCCGCCACCAATGGCCCGCCGGTGCCACCTTCGCCCAAGGTGACCGCGCAATTCGATCGTGTGGGCCGTGATTACGAGCCGCTCCAGCATCTTTCGATTCGGTATCGGGTCGATGGCATCGACGATGCCGTGATCACGGCCATCGAGCGATCGGTGCTCTGGTATACCGAGGGCAAGGGGGAGGAGGATATCGGCGTCCATCTGTTCGAGCGGATCGACGATCCCCAATCGCTCGCCGTCGCGCTGCCGGAAGCCTCATTTGCAGTACGTCTGCCGACGAGCCCGCTCTCCTACGAAGGGGTGATCGTGAAGGTGCGCTGGTGCGTGCGGGTGAGGCTCTTCTTCGTCGGCGGCCGCGATTTCGTCTCGGAGCACGTCTTCGACGTGGGCCATATTCCGCCCGCCCGTCGGCCGCTCGAGCCCCTCGGCACGCTGGGGCGGGGGTGAGCGGTGGATGCCGTGCAGGACAGAGTCTCTGGCGATTCGATCGGTAATCCATTCGCCACGCGGCACACGCGGCCGGGCCGCCTCGAGCCGCTCGATAGCGATGGGTGCCCGCGCGACGTGGCGGCGGTGCTCAACCGACTCGCCGCGCTGGGGGGCCGCGCCGCGATCCGCGGACCCCACGGCAGCGGCAAGACGACGCTGCTCGAACACCTGGCCCACGGGCTCGAAGCCCGCGGCACCGTGGTCGAGCGTGTTCGGCTGCGGGCCTGGCGGGATGGCGCCACGGCTGCGGCGACCGATTGTGCCGCGGCGTTCCGCACGATCCTGCGATGCCCCACCGGCGCGACCGTCTGCATCGACGGCTGGGAACAGATGGGCCCCGCCGCAACGGCCGCCGGCGCGCTTGCGTGGCTGCGGGGCTGCGGCCTCATCGTGACGACGCACCGCGCCACCCGCCTGCCGCTGCTCGTCGCCTGCGACACCTCCCCCGCGCTGCTTGCAGGGCTCGTCCACCGTCTTCCCGGCCATGCGTCGTGGGGCGGTTCGGTGATCCGGGATGCCGATCTGGAAGCGGCCTTTCTTTCGACTCGCGGCGACATCCGCGAGTCGCTCTACGAGCTCTACGATCGGTTCGAGGAAAGGCGGCGGCCTCCGGCCGGGTGAGTTGCGCGGGCCGGTTGTGCGGGTGGTGCACGGCGTGCCGATCGTGACGCGCCGGTGCGGAAAATTTATGAACCGCGCGGGATTTTTTTCGCGCATCCCCTCCGAAGCACGACCTACGCTTGGAAGCAGTTGGAAAAGACCGGGCATTCCCGGCTTTCTCGACCACCCCGAGTTGAGGAGAGTGAGATGAAGACGCGACGTTGGATGTTCGTTTTGCTGTTGGCCGGCAGCGGCGCATCCACCTGGCCGCAGGTCACCGAGGCGCAGTGCTGCCTCGACGCCTTTTTCGCCGGCTGTGCCACGTGCTTCCGCAAGCCGCCGGCCTATGCCGTCGCGCCCGTCATGGCGCCCGTGCCGGCGCCGATCCCCGCGCCGCCGCCGCCTGTTGTCGTGCCCGTCCAGCAGGTGAGCTACGTGCCCGAGACGACCTACCGCACGCAGTATCAAAACGTGCCGGTGACCTCGTACAAGCCATCGACCGAGATCGATCCCTGCACCGGATGCCCGCGCGAGTGCATGCAGCAGGTCACCAACTACGTTCAGCAGGCGGTGAACGTGCCTGTCACGCAGTATCGCGCCGTCTATTCGACCAAGTATGTGCAAATGCAGCAGCCGGCGCCGGCGTACGGTGCACCTGCTGCGGCGCCCCTCTATCCGGGCGCCGTCGCAGCCCCGGCCATGCCGGCGGCCGGCGTCGGCACGAGCCCGTTTGCAGCCCCGGTGCAGACGACTCCGCAGGCATGGGGTGCCGCCGGTGCCGACATCCCGCAGCAGGTGATCCCGGGGCAATCGAGCATCGCGGCGCCGACGCTGCCGCAGGGCTTCGTGCCACCGCCCGCTCCGCAGACGATGACCGTGCCTGCCCCGGGCGCGGTGCAGCAACCCGCCTTCGGTCAGCCCACGTTCCAGCAGCAGATCGTGCCCCAAAGCGGTGCAACGTATGCGGCCCCCGCCCCGAACGGCCAACTCCAGCCCACGCAGCCCCCTGCCCTCACGCCGACGCCGGCCCTGAAGCCGATCCCGGAGATGCCGCGGCCGCCGGTGCCCCAGGCTGGCGTGCAGTCGGGCACGGCCCCGCAGACGTTCGCTCCGCCCTCATTCAAGCCGCTGTCGCCGCCGGCCGTGTCGGGCTCCGCGCCCGCCACGTCGAGCCCCGCGCCCGCGGTCTCCCCCTTCACCGCCCCGAGCAGCGGCACCGCTCCGGCGAGTGGCACGAATGGCGCCGTCGGTCCGACGACGATGCCCGTGGTGCCGGGCAGTGGCCCGGGCGCCTCGACGGGCGCCTTCCCGCGGCTGCTCGAGCCGACGAGCCACACCACGTCGTGGCGGCCGGTGACCGCGGCACCGATGGGCACACCCACAGCCGCACTGCCGGGCCGGCTCCAGTAAAGGGCGTCATCGGCCAGGGATGGTTTCGTGACCAACGCCGACATCGCCGCCGTCTTCGAGCACATCGCCGACCTGCTCGAGTATCAGGGGGAAAACGTCTTCCGTGTGCGGGCCTACCGCAATGCCGCCCGCACGATCGGCGGCATGGTGGAATCGCTCGCGGCGGTGCGCACAAGCCCGCAGCGGTCGCTCACTGACATCGAGGGGATCGGCAGCGACCTGGCCGCGAAGATCGGTGAGTTGCTCGATACCGGGCGGCTCGCCTTCCTCGACGACCTGCAGAAGAAGGTGCCACCGGTCGCCTTCGAGCTGATGCGGGTGCCGGGGCTCGGCCCGAAGAAGGCCAAGGCGCTCACCGAACAGCTCCGGCTCACGTCGCTCGACCAGCTCGAGGCGGCCTGCAAGGACGGCCGCGTCGCGGAACTGAAGGGCTTCGGCGACAAGACCCAGGCGGCGATCCTCGAAAACATCGCCTTCGCGAAGAGCCCCGAGCATGCGAGGCTGCTCTGGCAGGATGCCGACGGCATCGTGCAGGCGGTGCTCACCTGGATGCGGGAGTGCGCGGCCGTGAAACGGATCGAGGGCGCCGGCAGTTGGCGGCGGGGCCGCGAGACGATCGGAGACATCGACGTCGTGGTCGAGAGCGACGACGCACGAAAGGTGATGGACCACCTGCACGCCTGGCCCGAGACGTCGGAGGTGCTCCTCGCGGGCGGCACGAAGACGAGCGTCCGCGGGCCGCGGGGCGTGCAGATCGACCTGCGGGTGGTGGATCGCGAGTCGTATGGGGCGGCGCTTCAGTATTTCACCGGGTCGAAGGACCACAACGTGCGGCTGCGGTCGCGGGCCCGCGACCGGGGGCTCACGATCAACGAGTATGGCGTCTACAAGCTCGTCGGTGGTGAGGCGAAGGGGAAGAGCCTCGCGGGGCGAACCGAGGAAGAGGTCTACGAGACGGTGGGGCTGCCCTGGATTCCGCCCGAGCTCCGCGAGGGGGGTGACGAGATCGCGCTCGCCGAGCAGGGCGACCTGCCCACGCTCGTCACGCTCGACGACATCCGTGGCGACCTCCACATGCACACGACCGCGACCGACGGCGAAGACACGCTCGCCGAGATGGTGCGGGCGGCGATCGCCCGGGGGCTCGAATACATCGCCATCACCGATCACGGCCAGCGGGTGACGATGGCCCACGGCCTCGACAAGAAGCGGCTTCTCAAGCAATGGGCGGAGATCGACCGCCTCAACGAGTCGCTCGCCGAGGACGGCAAGCCGCCGCTGGTGGTGCTCAAGGGCATCGAGGTCGACATGCTCGAGAAGGGCGGCCTCGACCTGCCCAACGACGTCCTCGAGCAGGCCGACTGGGTCGTGGCGAGCCTGCACTACGGCCAGAACCAGCCCCGCGCCCGGATCACGGCCCGGATCATCGAGGCGATCGAAAACCCGCACGTCTCGGCGATCGGCCATCCCACCGGCCGCCTCATCAACCGCCGTCCGGCCTACGACGTCGACATCGAGGCCGTCATCGCCGCGGCAGCCCGCACCGGCACGTTTCTCGAGATCAACGCGAATCCCTGGCGGCTCGACCTCGACGATCGCCACGCGGCGGCCGCGAAGAAGGCCGGTGTGAAAATCGTGATCTCGACCGACGCCCACTCCACCCGCGGCCTCGACGTGATGCGCTGCGGCATCCTGCAGGCCCGCCGCGCCGGCCTCGAGGCGAAGGACGTCGTGAACACGCGCACGCTCGCGCAGCTGAAGAAACTGCTCAGGCGGTAGGACGGGCTTCAGCCTGCCATGGCTTCACTCGCCCAACCCGGCTTCGGGTGACCCGCACCCCGCTCTCCGGACGCTCGCTACGGGCATCCCTGCCCTCCGCTCGCTCGATGCTGACTTCGCTCTCGGCATCCTGCCTTCGCTTGTCAGCAACGCCGGCGAGCGGGGTACGGGTCACCCGAAGCCTCCTCTTTCGTAGGACAGGCGTCTCTGCCTGTCTGGAGCAGGCACGGAGGCCTGTCCTACGGGGTCTTCACGCAGCGGAAGCCGATGTGGTTGGTGGCGCTCGAGATCTCTCCCTTGCCACGGGTGCCCACGATGTAGCGGGCGCAGTATTGGTCGGTGCAGAGGTAACTGCCGCCGCGCTGCACCCGCTTGGGCTGCCCCGGCTCCTGCGGATCGAAGCTCGAGTCGGGGCCGCGGGGATTGTCGGCGACGGGGCCGGCGGCTGCATCGGTCGCGTAGGTGTCGGGTCGATACCAATCGGCGCACCATTCCCAGACGTTGCCCGACATGTCGTGGAGGCCGTAGGCATTGGCCGGATAGCGCGCGACCGGCGCGATTCCCTTGAAGCCGTCGTCGGCCGTGTTCTCACGTGGGAACGTGCCCTGCCACGTGTTGGCCATCCAGCGGCCGCCTGGACGAAATTCGTCGCCCCAGGGGTATGGTGCGCCCGAGAGGCCTCCGCGGGCGGCAAACTCCCATTCGGCTTCCGTGGGGAGCCGCTTGCCGGCCCAGTGGGCATAGGCCTCCGCGTCTTCATGGGCGACGTGCACGACCGGTGAATCATCGTAGCCATCGATCGAACTGTCGGGGCCGAGCGGATGCCGCCAGTCGGCCCCGGCGACATATGCCCACCAGCGCAGGTGATTGTCGAGTGGCACCGGACCCGTGGGGGGCGTGAAGACGACGGAGCCCGCGACGAGATTCTCGGGAGGCGCGTCGGGAAAGTCCTCGGCCTTGGGCGTGCGCTCCGCCACGGTGACATATCCCGTGGCCTTCACGAAGGCGGTGAACTGGGCGTTGGTCACCTCCGTTCGATCCATCCAGAAACCGCCGACCCGCACGCGATGGATCGGCCGCGCATCGGCCATCGGATCGGGGCCGCCGAAAGGGATCCCGCGCGGATCGGCGCAGCCCATCGAAAACTCGCCGCCGGGAATCCAGGCCATGCCCTCCCGCTGATCCGCCGGCGGCGTTGCGGCGTTTACCACGGTGGGGGCAAACGCCGTTGCGGCTGCCGGGGCGGGCCGAGGCGCGGGCGTCACCGGGCCGATGGCCAGCCGGCAGATGCCCCACAAGGCCAAGGCCGCAGCTAGCCCGATCAAAAAAGGTGTCAGGACTCTTTTCCGATCCATCTTTTTTTCGCAGCGGGGCCTTCGCGATCGGAAAAGAGTCCTGACACCTTTTCAGGCCCGGTCGCCTCAGGAGGCGCGACGGAGCGTTTGCTCGAACCGTCGCAACAGGGCACGGCGCCGTGACGGGCTCCACCATTTGGCGAACTTTCGGCGGGCTACGTCGGCGAGGGCTTCTTCGGTGTTGCAGAGCCGCTCGATGGTGTCGCGATGCGTGGCGGCGGAGGCGTCGTGGGCCCAGCGGCGAAAACGATCGGCGGCCGCGGCGTGATCGGTGAAGGTGCCGAGTGTCTCCTGCAGCCGTTCCAGGGAATCGGCGCAGCGGGCCTGCACCCGCGCGGGAAACACGTCGGCGAAGATCTCCATCGCGTAGCGGAGCTTCTTCCCCTCGATGCGCAGTTGGTGGATCTCCTCGGCATTGCGCAGGCGTCGGTCAGCCGCGGTGAAGAAGCGTTTGACCATCGGGCGAAAGCGGCGGCGGGCGTAGTCGCCAAACGTGGCGTGCCGCCGACGCGCGGGAACGTCCTCGAGCAGCCGAGCCACGCGGCCCGGCCAGTCGGCCTCGATGAGCTTCTCGTATCGATCGCGGATCGGCTGTCTCGAAACGTCGCGCTGCTTGGAAAGCATGGCCACGAGGCGGGCGCGGGCCTTGCCAACGTGGGGCTTGGGGGCGGCGGCCGATGCCAGGCGATCGGTGAGCACGTCGAGGTCGCGGGCCTCACCGGCGGCGCGACGGACGCGGCGCAGCTGCTTCTCGAACCACTCCGCCCGCCTGCCGGGGATCAGATCGCGAAAGGCATCGATCGCGGCGATCGCCCGGCGCGTGGCCACCCGTAACTGGTGCACCGACTCGGGGTCGCGGTCGGCCTCGCGGGAGGCCGGTGGCAGGAGTGACCAGACCGCATCGAGCCGTCGGCGGAGCGTGCGCGCGGCGACATTGCCGGCCGACATGGTCTCGCCGGCGATCACGTGCCACCTGCTCGACGATCCGCTGGAGCGTGCCATGGGAGTTACGGTGGCAACCACCCGCGCCGGGCGGCCGGAATGCCGGCGGTCTGCCTGTCGGTCAGGTTTCTTCGTCCGGCTCCTGGCCGCCCTCGAGCATCGCGACGTCGCCCGTCTCCGAGGAGAGCGTGAGCTCCTCGCCGGGCTGGGCGGCTTCGAGCAGCGGGAACTGCCGCGTGAGCACGGTCTCGCGGTCGAGGCGGAGCGCATCGAGCGCCTCCGGCCGCACGCGAACCTCCGAACTCTGGAACGTATTGAAGCCCGTGCCTGCCGGGATCAAGTGACCGAGGATCACGTTCTCCTTCAGGCCGACGAGGTTGTCCACCTTGCCGGCGAGCGCCGCTTCGGTGAGCACCTTCGTGGTCTCCTGGAAACTCGCGGCGGAGATGAAGCTCGAACTCTGCACGCTGGCCTTGGTGATGCCCAGGAGCTGCGTGCTGGCCGTCGCGGGCTTCGGCTTCGTGCCCTTGGCGGGCGTGCCGCCGAGCACCTCGATCTGCGCATTGGTCTGCGTGAGAACGTCCTTCGGCACGACGCTGCCCACGGCAAACTCGCTGTCGCCCTTGTCGGTGATCCTGACGCCATGGGCGATCTTGTCGTTCGCCTGCCGGAATTCGTGCTTGTCGAGCACGCTGCCCGGCAGCAGGGTGGTGTCGCCGACGGTCTCGATCTTCACCTTCCGCAGCATCTGCGAGACGATGATCTCGATGTGCTTGTCGTCGATGTCCACCCGCTGGCTGCGATACACGTTTTGGATTTCGCGGACGAGGTACCGCTGCACTTCCTCTTCGCCGGAAATCCGCAGGATGTCGTGAGGCACGAGCGGCCCGTCGACGAGCGCCTCGCCCGACTTCACGAAGTCGCCGGCATGCACGCGGAGGTGCTTGCCATGCGTGACGAGATGCTCGCGCTCGATTCCGCTCTCGTTCTTCACGATGATCGTCCGCTTGCCGCGGCGCTTCTCGCCGAGGAGTTCCACCTTGCCGTCGATCTCGGCCATGATCGCCGGATCCTTCGGCTTGCGGGCCTCGAAGATCTCCGTGACGCGGGGCAGACCGCCGGTGATGTCCTGTGTGCCCGACGCCTCGCGGGGCGTCTTGGCGAGCACATGGCCGGCGTTGACGGTCTCCCCCTCCTGCACCTCGATGTAGGCCTTCTCGGGCAGGTAGTAGAAGTCGAGGATCTTGCCGCTCGAGTCTTCGAGGACGACCTGCGGGTGGTAGACGCCCTTGTGCTCCATGATCATGCGGCGGATGTGGCCGCTCGGATCCTTCTCGACGCGGAGCGTCTCGTTCTCGACGACGTCTTCGTAGCGGACCTTGCCCGCCACTTCCGACAGAATCGGGATCGAGTGCGGATCCCACTGCACGAGCACGGTGCCGGCCTTCACTTCCTCGTTGTCGGCCACCTTGAGGATGGCGCCGGCGGGGATCTCGAACTTCTCCAGCTCGCGCCCCTTCGGATCGACGATCGCGATCTCGCCGTTGCGGGCGAGGACCACCTGCTCTCCCTGCTCGTTCTGCACGGTGCGGAGGCGGGTAAACTTCACGGTGCCGGCCCGCTTCGCGCGGCTTTCGCTCTCTTCGATGGCACGCTGTCCGACGCCGCCGATGTGGAAGGTCCGCATCGTGAGCTGGGTGCCCGGTTCGCCGATGCTTTGGGCGGCGATGATGCCCACGGCCATGCCCTCCTCGACGAGCGAGCCGGTCGAGAGATCCATGCCGTAGCAGAGGCGGCAGACGCCGAGCGGCGCCTCGCAGGTGAGCGTGCTGCGGACCTGGATCTTCTCCAGGCCGAGCTCCTCGATCTGGCGGGCCACCTTCGGCGTGATGAGCTCGTCTTCGTGCACCACCACCTCGTCGGTGATCGGATTGACGATGTTCGCCCGGCTCACGCGGCCGCGGATGCTGTCGGCGAGGCTGACCTCGACCTTCTCACCGCGGTAGATGACCGTCTTCGTGATGCCCTGCGTGGTGCCGCAATCATGCATCGTCACGACCACGTTCTGCGCCACGTCGGCCAGCTTGCGGGTGAGGTACCCCGAGTCGGCCGTCTTGAGGGCCGTGTCGGCCAGACCCTTGCGGGCACCGTGGGTCGAGCTGAAATACTCGAGCACGGTCAGGCCTTCACGGAAGTTCGCCTTGATCGGCGTCTCGATGATCTTGCCCGACGGCTTTGCCATCAGGCCGCGCATGCCGGCCAGCTGACGGATCTGCTCCACGCCGCCTCGTGCGCCGGAGTGGGCCATCAGGTAGATCGGGTTGACGTAGCCGGCGCGGCGGACATCACGGGCATCGGTGTCTTGCTCGAGCTCGGTCATCATGTCCTTGGTGATCTGCTCGCGGGCGTGGGTCCAGGTGTCGAGCACCTGGTTATAACGCTCTCCGTCGGTGATCACGCCGCGCTGGTAGAGCTTCATGATCTTCATGACGCCCTTCTCCGCCTCGCCGATGATCTTCGTCTTGTTGGCGGGGGTGATGAGATCGTCCGTGGCGAACGAGAGGCCGCTCTTCGTGCTCCACTTGAAGCCGGTGCGGTTCATGTCGTCGAGCAGGTCTATCGTCTTGCGACGGCCGAGCGCCTGGTAGCAGTCGGAGATCACGCGGGCCAGCTCGCTCGACCGCATCGGTATGTTGTAGAAGAGCATCCCCTCGGGCAGCACCGAGTTGAAGAGCACGCGGCCAGCGGTCGTCTCGATCAGGGCGCCGGGCTTGCCGAGCGTCTCGTTGTCGATCTTCAGCCGGCGGTTCGGCGGCAGCTTCACCTTGATCTTGGCGTGGGTGTCGACCTTGCCGAGCGAGTGGGCGAGCTCCACCTCCTCGACGTTCCGGAACACCATCCCCTCCCCCTTGCGGCCGGGCAGCAGCATCGTCAAGTAGTAGCAACCCATCACCACGTCCTGCGAGGGTGAGATGATCGGCGCGCCGTTGGCGGGACTGAAGATGTTGTTCGTCGAGAGCATCAGCGTGTGGGCTTCGACCTGGGCCTCGATCGAGAGCGGCAGGTGCACGGCCATCTGGTCGCCGTCGAAGTCGGCGTTGAAGCCCTTGCAGACGAGCGGATGGAGCTTGATGGCGTTGCCTTCGACGAGGATCGGCTCGAAGGCCTGGATGCCCATGCGGTGGAGCGTGGGGGCACGATTGAGGAGCACGGGATGGTTGCGGATCACCTCTTCGAGGATGTCCCACACCTCGGCGTCCTTCCGCTCGAGCATCTTCTTGGCGCTCTTGATCGTGTCGGCGTGGCCGAGTTCCTTGAGCCGCCGGA
Organism: Planctomycetia bacterium; assembly: GCA_046343855.1. GTDB lineage: Bacteria > Planctomycetota > Planctomycetia > Pirellulales > UBA1268 > RGVT01. The sequence goes on along the minus strand of JBKDMX010000096.1, from coordinate 4,912 downwards.
TGATGAACGGCTGGTAGAGTTCCAGCGCGATCTTCTTCGGCAGGCCGCACTGGTGGAGCCGGAGCGTCGGGCCGACGACGATCACGGAACGGGCCGAGTAGTCGACGCGCTTGCCGAGAAGGTTTTCACGGAAGCGGCCCTGCTTGCCCTTGATCATGTCGGTCAGGCTCTTGAGCGGGCGGTTGCTCGAGGCCAGCACCGGCCGCTTGCAGCGGTTGTTGTCGAAGAGGGCGTCGACCGATTGCTGCAGCATCCGCTTCTCGTTGCGGATGATCACTTCCGGCGCGTTCAGGTCGACGAGCTTTTTGAGCCGATTGTTGCGGTTGATGATCCGGCGGTAGAGGTCGTTCAAATCGCTCGTGGCGAAGTTGCCGCTGTCGAGCATCACGAGCGGGCGGAGATCGGGCGGGATCACGGGGATCACGTCGAGCACCATCCACTCGGGCTTGTTCTCGCTGTCGCGAATCGCCTCGACGATCTTCAGGCGGTTGACGAGGTCCTTCTTCTTCTGCTTGGAGTTCGTCGTGGCGAGCTCCTCGCGGAGCTCCTTGGAGAGCGTGACCAAGTCGAGCGAGAGGAGCAGCTTGCGGACAGCCTCGGCGCCCATCTCGGCGTCGAACGCGCCGTCGCCGTAGGTGGCACGGGCCTCGCGAAACTCCTCCTCCGTGAGCAGCTGCTGCTTCTTGAGGGGCGTGTCTTTCGGGTCGAGGACGACGTAATCCTGGAAGTAGATCACCTTCTCGAGGCTCGACGTCTTCATGTCGAGCAGTGCACCGAGCCGGCTCGGCATCGCCTTGAAGAACCAGATGTGGACGACCGGCGCGGCCAGCTCGATGTGGCCCATGCGCTTGCGGCGGACCCGCGAGTGGGTGACCTTCACGCCGCAGCGATCGCAGATCATCCCCTTGTATTTCATGCCCCGATACTTGCCGCAGGAGCATTCCCAGTCTTTTTCTGGTCCGAAGATCTTCTCGCACATCAGGCCGTCCTTCTCCGGACGGTAGGTGCGGTAGTTGATCGTCTCGGGCTTCTTCACCTCGCCGAACGACCAGCTGCGAATGTCGTGCGGCCGCGCGAGACTGATCTTCACGGCCGAGTAGTCATTGACGCGATCGTAGGTGGATTCGCCGATGCTCACGTGTCATCTCTCCTTGGGGAAAATGCAGCCGGTGTGATTCGTTCTTCAGGAATCGAGGTAGCTCGGGGTCGGCTGAAGCTCGAGGAGCATTGGGCCGCCGCGGCCCACCGCGACTCGACGTCTGCCGCCCCGAGCGGGCCTCTTCAATCAATGATCACGCTCAAATGTGTCGCTTCTCGAGCGACATGTTCAAAGCCAAACCACGAATTTCGTTGGTGAGCACGTCGAAGCTTGCCGGGGTGCCGGCCTCGAGCGTGTTCTCGCCCTTCACCATGCTCTCGTAGATCTTGGTGCGGCCCTCCACGTCGTCGCTCTTCACGGTGAGGAGCTCCTGGAGGATGTAGGCCGCGCCGTAGGCCTCGAGCGCCCACACTTCCATCTCGCCAAACCGCTGGCCGCCGAAGCGGGCCTTGCCGCCGAGCGGCTGCTGCGTGATGAGCGAGTAGGGGCCGGTGGACCGGGCATGGACCTTGTCGTCGACGAGGTGGTGGAGCTTCAGCATGTAGATGTAGCCCACCGTCGTCTCCTGCTCGAGGGCATCGCCCGTGCGGCCGTCGAAGAGCTGCGCCTTGCCGTGCCGCGGCAGGCCCGCGTCGTCGAGCACCTTGTTGATGTCGTCTTCGCTGGCCCCGTCGAACACCGGCGTGATCGCCTGGAAGCCGAGCAGCTTGCCGGCCCAGCCGAGGTGGGTCTCGAGGATCTGCCCCACGTTCATGCGGCTCGGCACGCCGAGCGGGTTGAGGAGGATCTGCACCGGGGTGCCGTCGGCGAGGAAGGGCATGTCTTCCTTGGGCAGGATCTTGGCGATCACGCCCTTGTTGCCGTGGCGGCCGGCCATCTTGTCGCCGACCGAGATTACGCGCTTGGCGGCGACGTAGACCTTCACCATCTGCAAGACGCCGGGCCGGAGCTCGTCGCCGCGCTTCATGCTGTTGATCCGCCGCTCCTTGGCGTCGATCGCCTCCTCCACGGAGGGCCACATCGTCTTGTAGAGCTTCTCGACGGCGCTCTTCCGCTCGGGGGAGCGGATGTCGAGATCGTCGAGCTTGAAGGCGGCGGCCCGCTCGGCCACCACCTTGTGGTCCTGGTTCCGCACGAGCGGGCTGCCGTCGGCCGCGGGAAGCGGCTTCTGGAGCACCTTCTCGATCTCGGCGACCAGCGCGGCGAAGGTCTCGGCGATCCGCAGGTTGCCCTGGCTCTCTGCCTCCTTGAGCTGCTTCTGGAATTCGCGGCGCTCGTCCTCGGAGAGGCTCATCTGCCGCGAGAACTTCTCCGTGGCGATGACGATGCCTTCGACGCCCGACGGCACCTCGAGCGAGTCGTTCTTCACGTCTTCGCCGGCGCGGCCGAAAATCGCGTGGAGGAGCTTCTCTTCCGGCGTGAGCTCCGTCTTGCTCTTGGGCGAGACCTTGCCGACGAGGATGTCGCCGGGGCGCACATACGTGCCGATCTTCACGATGCCCGATTCATCGAGGTTGTGCAGCGCCCGCTCGCCCACGTTGGGGATGTCGCGGGTGAATTCCTCGCGGCCGAGCTTCGTGTCGCGGATCTCGATGTCGTATTCCTCGATGTGGATCGAGGTGTAGACGTCGTCTTCCACCAATTCTTCGCTGATGATGATCGCGTCTTCGAAGTTGAAGCCGTCCCAGGCCATGAAGCCCACGAGCACGTTGCGGCCGAGGGCGAGCTCGCCCTTGTAGGTGGCGGCACCGTCGGCGAGCACGTCGCCCTTTTCGACCTTCTGGCCGAGCTGCACGATCGGCTTTTGGTTTTGGCAGGTCCGCTCGTTGAGGCCGACGTATTTCCGCAGCGGATAGGCGTCGACCACGCCGCTCGCCGCGGTCACTTCGATCCGCTCGGCGTCGACGTAGGTCACAACGCCCTTCTTCGCGGCCCGCACGATGAGGCCGGAATTCACGGCTACGTCGCGTTCCATGCCCGTGGCCACGATCGGCGGCTCCGTGATCAACAGCGGCACGGCCTGCCGCTGCATGTTGGAGCCCATGAGCGCGCGATTGGCGTCGTCGTGCTCGAGGAAGGGGATCAAGCCGGCAGAGACGCCCACCATCTGGCTCGGCGCCACGTCGATGTATTCGATGCTCTCGGCGGGCACGAGCACGAAGTCGCCGCGGTAGCGGGCGATGATCGTCTCGCCCTGCAGCCTGCCGTCGACCACGGTCGCGTCAGCCGGAGCGAGGTGCGCCTCGTGCTCCTCGTCGGCCCGCAGCCAGACGACGTCGTCGGTGAGCTTGCCCTTCGTGATCTTGCGGTAGGGCGTGACGAGGAAGCCGTAGGAATCGACGCCCGAGTAGATCGCCAGGCTCGAAATGAGGCCGATGTTCGTGCCTTCCGGCGTTTCGATCGGGCAGATGCGGCCGTAGTGCGAGATGTGAACGTCGCGCACCTCGAAGCCGGCCCGCTTGCGGTTGAGGCCGCCCGGGCCGAGGGCCGAGAGCCGGCGCTCGTGGGTGAGCATCGAGAGCGGGTTGGTCTGATCGACCACCTGCGAAAGCTCGCCGCGGCCGAAGAAGTATTCGATCGCCGCCGAGATGCTCTTCGGGTTGATGAGCGACCGCGGCGACATGTCGGTGACGTCCTTGAGGCCCATCCGCTCCTGCACGGTGCGGCGGAGCTTGAGGAAGCCCTTGCGGAGCTCGTCGCTGGCGAGTTCGTCGATCGTGCGCAGGCGGCGGTTGCCGAGGTGGTCGATGTCGTCCACCTCGACCTCGCCTTCGCCCTCGCTCAACTGCAGCATGTAGCGGATGGCCGCGATCAGGTCGTCGGCCCGCAGCGTCATTTCCGTCTCGGGCACGGCGAGGCCGAGCTTGCGATTGATGCGGAAGCGGCCCACGCGGCCGAGGCGGTAGCGGTTGGTGTCTTTGAACTTCTCGTCGAAGAGGGCCTTCGCCTTGTCGAGCGCCGGCGGATTGCCCGGCCGCAGCCGCTGGTAGATGCGGATCAGGGCATCCTCATGGCTCGGCGCCACCGCAGTGCGGCGCTTCGATTCATCGGCATCTTCCCGCAGGCTGTTGACGATGAGCGGCACCTTCTGCTCCTGCATCAGCTCGACGGCCTTGAGGCCCGAGGTGCAGATGAGCTCCGCCTGGTCGTGGGAAATCTTGCAGCCGGCGTCGACGATGATCTCGCCGGCCCGCTCGCTCCCCTTCGGGTAGACGATGTCGTCGACGGCGATCTTGCCCTCGACCTTGGCGACATAGCGGCCGCCCTCGGTCTTCACCTTGTCGGTCTTGTAGAAGAGCTTGAGGATCTCGGAGTCGCTCGAATACTTCGGATCCATCGCCCGCAGGAGCGTGAGCGCGGAAAACTTGCCGCTCTGGTCGATGCGCACCTGCAGCGTGTCTTTCTTCGACACATTGAGCTCGATCCAGCTGCCGCGCTCGGGAATGATGCGGCAGTTGTAGGTCTTGCGGTCGGTCGACTCGGTGTCGGCGACGAAGTCGATGCCGGGAGAGCGGTGGAGCTGACTCACCACGACCCGCTCGGCGCCGTTGATGATGAACTCACCACCGCCGAGCATGATCGGGATGTCGCCGAGGTAGACCTCTTCCTCGATCGGCTGCTCGCGGGTCAGCCGCAGCCACACCCGCAGGGGGCGACCGTAGGTGAGCCGCAGCTGGCGGCACTCGTCTGGATCGTAGCGGGGCTTGCCAAGGTCATACCGCAGATACTCGAGCTTGACGGTCTTGTCGTAGCTCTCGATCGGGAAGATCTCGCGGAGCACGCCCTCGATGCCCTCGTCCTTCCGCTTGTTCG
>JBKDMX010000095.1:0-5410 GCA_046343855.1 Planctomycetia bacterium | reverse complement strand
GGCGCCGGCGTTGCGTCCAGCGGCTCGAACCGCACGTCGTCATACCAGCCGGTCATCACCGCCTTGCCCTGGTCGTTGCCCACGGACAGTTGGAGCTTCTCCTTGGGGGCGTCGCCGGCGTTGGTGCGGTATTCGAGCACCTGCTTGCCGTCGATGAGGGCGGTGATCGTCTTGCCGCGCATCTCGATCACGAGGTCGTGCCACGTGCCCGGCTCGAGCGCGATCGTCTCCACCTTCGCGCGGGGGATGAACTTGCGGTTCATCTGCTTCTTTTGCTTCAGCGCCTCGGCCTCCGGCGAGCCCTTCGGGTGGAGATTCTCCTCGTCCCAGGCCGTGATGCTGCCCTGGCGGATGTACACGCCCGCAAGGTGAAAGTTCGCCTCCAGGATCGGGTTCGGCCCGTTGAAGCCCACGGCCGCCATGCCCCCGTCCTCCAGCTTGAACCGCAGGCTCAGCCGCACGTCGCGGCCGCTCACCTTGTGATTCAGCCCCGAGGGATGGAGCTTCCCGAACGACTGCCCGCGGAGCGCGCCGTCGTGGATCTGCCACCAGCGGGCCATGTGCTCCGGGCCACGCACCGTCTTACCATCCTCCAGCCAGCCGTATGACGTCCAGGTGCGCAGGAAGGCCGCCTCATCGGCGAAGTCTTCCTGCCACCGCGCGAGGTCAGCCGGCTCCTCAGCGCGGAGCCGCGTTGCCGCAGCGAGCAGGAAGACGCCGAGCAGCATGGTGCAGATTGCGACGGGGCGGTTCATGGAGCGTGTTTCCGAGGGAAGGGGGGAAGAGGATGGGGCGGCGGCGCCGCCGCAGCGCGGGAGTATAGCGAAAGCCGTGCCGGGATGACCCGCGCCGAGAACGCCCCCAAGCCCCGGTCCGGAGCCGTTGGCGACGGTCGGGGCCCGGCGTTAGCATCTCGGCATGAGACCATGCTGCGTTGCCTGCGTCGCTGCCATCGCCGCGTGGGCGGCAGCCCTGACCGCGCCCACACCTGCGTGATCCCCGACGGCAGCGCCGTGAAGAACGCCCTCGCCCAGCTCGTCGACGGCCCCGTCGCGCCGCGCGAGGTGGCGGGCGGGTTTGCGTTCACGGAGTGCCCCGCGGCCGACGCGGCGGGCGGCATCTGGTTCACCGATCCGGCGTATGGCCGCGAGCCGGCGGAGCTCGAGATCGGCGAGGAGGCGGTGTATTGGATCTCCCCGGACCGCAAGACGCTGTTCATCACCGCCCGCGACAAGGTGTATACGCTGCCGATAAACGTCGCCGGCGGCGGCTGACGGAAACCCGTCCCCCAAAAACCCCGGGCGGGAGCCCGGGGGTGCGGCGGATGCGACGCCCAGCGATGACCCCGTCGCTTCCGCTCCGGGCTTTTTGTCGAACGGGGCGGTCACCCCACGGGCCGCCGCAGCCAGTCGACCGTCGCGGGATCGATCTCCGTGCCGATGTGACCTGCCCCTTCAACGAGTCCAACTCCGGACCGACAATCCGCGGGCATGCGCATTCTCTCTCAAGACCTCGGGCACGATGTGGGCAGGGGTCAGCGATGCGACGTGCTCACGGATCACACCGCCGCGGGTATACTCAGTGGCATGACGAACATCGACGATTCCAGGAAGGTCGCCGAACTTGGTCGCACCTTTCCGAATCAACGGCGCTGGGATCTGTTCGAGGCGATCTGCGGCGACAGGGTGCGGACTGGTGATGCGGCGTGGGCTGCTTCCCTTTCTCCTGCGGAGCGTCTGGCCGTTGCCGACGACCTGCTCACCACGATCCGGGGTGTTCGTGTTGCAGCGGGGGACTGGCAGGCGGTTGACGATCGGGCCTGGTGCGAAACGCTCGCCGAGCGGGATCGACAAGTGGCAGCCTTTCGCCGTCTGGACGAGGTGACGCATGGCAGCGGCCCTGTGGCCGACGCTGGCTGACGCGGCGCACGTGCTCGAGACCCGCGGCATCAGGTTCGCCTTGATCGGCGGCCTTGCGGTGTCGCTTCGCGGTCAGCCGCGGATGACGGTCGATGTCGATCTTGTGATCCTTGCCGATATCGATCAGGCCCTGCGGCTTGCGCAGGAGCTCAGTTCGACACCGTTCGAGCCGCTCTTTCCAGGCGTGGAGGAGGTGGTGGCGCGGTCGTACATCCTGCCGCTGCGGCACCGCACGACGGGAATCCGGGTGGATGTGGCAATCGGAATGTCGGGATTCGAGCAGCAAGCCGTATCGCGTGCCACAAAGATCACGATTGGCGACGTCCGTGTTCCCGTGGTGGCGGTCGAGGATCTGCTCGTCATGAAAGCTCTCGCGGGGCGGCCCCAGGATGAGCAGGACATTCGCGGCTTGGTGGCGGCCCAACGTGACGCGATCGATTGGCCCGCGTGTCTCGACGTTGCCGAGAAGTTGGGTGAGGCAATCGATCTCGATATCGCGGGTCGCCTGCGAACGGCCCGTCGCGAGATGTGACCTTACCTGACTCCCCTCCCCACATCGTGACCCAGGTCTTGTGAGAGAATCCTCGTGCCCCGGCTGGGGCTTGAAAGGGTTCTCGGATGAAGAAGCGACGCAGTGCAGAGCAGATTGTTGGCTTGTTACGGCAGGCTGATGTGGACTTTGGGAAGGGTGCGAACGTGCCCGACGTCTGCCGACGGCTTGGTATCAGCCAGCAAACGTACTACCGCTGGCGGACGAAGTTCGCCCCCAACAAGCCCCGGGCGGAAGACCGGGGGTGCCGCGGATGCCTCGCAAAACGCGTCCCGGGGGCTTTTTTGATGGCACCTCCGGCCGCAGTCCGACAATGCTAGAATAGGTTGAGGCCGGGCGACCCGACCTCGTAGCCGACCGACCCCGCCGTATCCGCCCGACAGTGATGCCGCCCGGAGCCCGTCCGAGCGGCCCTCCCCGGCAGTCGGGCCCGACACGCAGAGAGCAGGCTTCGCGATGATCGCGGTCATTGCCTTCCACCGTGCACGGCGCCCGTGCCTGTTGCTGCTGGGCCTCGTCGCGGCCGGCCTCGCGGCCACCGTCGCCCGGGCCGCGTCCGCGGCGCCGGCCGACGCCGCGGCCCCGGTGCGGCGGGCGCTCCTCGAGCGGCACTGCATTGCCTGCCACGACGCCGACGCCCGCGAGGGAGGCTTCGACGCGACGGCCCTCCGCTGGGATCCCGCCGACGTGGCCAGCCAGGCCCAGTGGGTGAAGGTGTTCGACCGCGTGTCCCGCGGCGAGATGCCGCCCCCCGAAGAAGACCGGCCGGCCCCCGAACTGCGGACGGCGTTTCTCGACGTGGTCGGCGCCGGCCTCACCGCCGCCGGCCGCGCCCACCAAGACCACGCGGGGCGGACGGTGCAGCGGCGGCTCAACCGTACCGAATACGTGACCACGATCCACGACCTTCTGGGCATCGATACGCCGCTGGCCGAACTCCTGCCGGAAGACGGGATGGCCGGCGGCTTCGACACGATCGGCGCGGCGCTCGACCTCTCGGAGGCGCACGTGGAGCGCTACCTCGAAGCTGCATCGCTCGCGCTTGCCGGGGCCACCGTCACGGCGGCCCGCCCCAACACCCGCACGATCCGCACCGACTACAGCGAGACCTGGCACGAGTGGCGGTCGGCCAGCTTCCAGTTCAGCCAGTGGACGCACTCGCCTGAGGGATTCCTCGCGATCCGCTGGAACGGCGTCAACGGCCCCCACGGCGAGCTGGGCTCCTGGTCGCCGCCGGTGCCCGACGCCCGCTACCGCTTCCGGATCCGGGCCCGGGCGATGATCGACAAGACCGGCCCCAATGCGCGGCCTCACGATGCGGCCCGGCCCGACCGCTGGATCACGCTTCTCGTGGGCCTCGCCGACTGGCCGCGGACCGGCCTCGTGAGCGACCGCACCTACTTCGAGATGAGCACCACGGAGTTTCGCGAGTTCGAATACGTGGCGCGGGTGCCCAAGGGGAAGACGCTCTGGCTGTCGCCGTATCGGGCCGTGCCCGAATCGCCGGACGAACGGGCGATGGTGAACGGCATCTGCGCGGTGATCGAATGGGTGGAGATCACGGGACCGCTCGCGGAGGAGTGGCCGCCCCGCGGCCACCGCCTGCTCTACGGCGACCTGCCGCTCGAGCCGGCCGACCCGAAGCAGCCAGGAAAAAATCTCCGCGTCGTGCCGCTCGATCCGGAGCAGGACGCGCGGCGGCTCCTGGCCGGCTTCCTCCCGCGGGCGTTTCGCCGGCCGGTCGCCGACGCCGAGATCCAGGAGCATGTGGCGGTCGTGCGGGCCGAGATCGCCCAGGGCCGGCGATTCGACGAGGCCCTCCGGGCCGCCTACATCCGCGCCCTCTGCTCGCCCTCGTTCCTGTTTCGCAGCGAGCGGCCGGGCCCGCTCGACGACGTCGCCCTCGCCTCGCGGCTCTCCTACGGCTTCTGGGCGACGGCCCCCGACGACGAACTCTTGTCGCTTGCCGCCGCCGGAAAACTCCGCGACCCCGCCGTGCTCGTGGCGCAGGCGCGGCGGCTGCTCGCCGACCCGCGGGGCCGGCGGTTCACGGTGAACCTCCTCGATAACTGGCTCAAGCTCCGCGACATCGACTTCACGCAGCCCGACACGAAGCTGTATCCGGAGTTCGAGGAGTATCTGAAGAAGTCGATGCTTGCCGAATCGCGAGTCTTCTTCGAAGAGCTGCTCGCCGGCGACCTGCCCGCCCGCACCGTGATCGCCTCCGACTTCGCGATGCTCAACGAGCGGCTCGCCGAGCATTATCGAATCCCCGGCGTGAAAGGTGACACGATCCGCCGCGTCGCTTTGCCGCCGGGCACGCACCGCGGCGGGTTCCTCACGCAGGGCTCGGTGCTCAAGGTGTCGGCCAACGGCACCACCACCTCGCCGGTCGTCCGCGGGGCGTTCGTGCTCGACCGGCTCCTGGGCACGCCGCCCGACCCGCCGCCCAAGGACGTGCCCGTCGTGGAGCCCGACATCCGCGGCAGCACGACGATCCGCGAGCAGCTCGCCCGCCACCGCGACATCGCGGCCTGCGCGGGCTGCCATGCCAAGCTCGACCCGCCTGGTTTCGCCCTCGAAAATTTCGACGTCACGGGCCGCTGGCGGACGCACTACCGGGCCCTCCCAGCCGTGCACGCTGACAAGGTGGTGAACGTGCCGGGCACCGACATCCGATACTACGTGCAGGGTCCGGCCGTGGATCCCTCGTACACGCTGGCCGACGGCCGTCCGTTCGCCGACGTCGAGGGCTACCAGCGGCTCATGCTCGAAGACGAGCGGCAGATCGCCCGCAACGTGGTCGCGATGTTCGCGGCGCAGCTGACGGGCGCGGAGATCGAGTTTGCCGACCGCGGCGCGGTGGAGGAGATCCTCGACCGCACCGCCGCCGGAGGCTACGGCATGCGAAGCATCCTGGAGGCCGTCGTGCAAAGCCGGC
>JBKDMX010000094.1:0-57937 GCA_046343855.1 Planctomycetia bacterium | reverse complement strand
GATCATGCCGACAAGCTGCACCTCTTGCCGAAGAGCAAGGCCGGCGCCGCGATCGTGCCGCAGGGATCGGGGCCGCTCGACCGGCCGACGATCGAAGTGGCCGACGTTCATGCCGCCTTCGCCGCCGTGATCACGCTCGTGAGGCCGCCGCGCAGCCGCGTGCGCACGGGCGTGAGCCAGCAGGCCGCCGTCGATCCCTCGGCCCGGATCGCAAGCGACGTCGACATCCATCCCTTCGCGACCATCGGCCCCGATTGCGAGATTGGCACTGGCGCCACGATCCACTCGGGCGCCCGCCTCGCGGCCGGCTGCCGAATCGGCGCCGGCACGGAGATCTTCCCCAACGCCGTGCTCTATGAAAACACGCGGGTCGGCGATCGCTGCATCATCCACGCGAATGCGGTGCTCGGCGCCTATGGCTTCGGCTACAAGGTGGCCGGCGGCGCCTATGCCATCTCCGCGCAGCTCGGCAACGTGGAGATCGGCGACGACGTCGAGATCGGCGCCTCCACGACGATCGATCGCGGCACGTATGGCTCGACCGTCATCGGCTCGGGCACCAAGCTCGACAACCTCGTGATGATCGCCCACAACGTCCGGCTCGGCAGGCACAACATGATCTGCTCGCAGGTGGGCGTGGCCGGCAGCACGACGACCGGCGACTGGGTGGTGATGGCCGGGCAGGTGGGCGTGCGCGACCATGTGCACATCGGCGACCGCGCGATCCTCGGCGCCCGTTCCGGCGTCTCCAACGACGTGGAGGCCGGCAAAACCGTGCTCGGCGAGCCGGCCATCGAGCTCCGCGATCGCAAGCTGCAGTTGGCCACGATGAGCAAACTCCCCGAGATGCGGAAGGACCTCAAGCAGGTCATCGCCCGCGTCGAGGCCCTCGAAGGCGGCCGCGCCGGCAGGGCCGCAGAAGCGGCGTGACGGGGGGAAAGGGTATGCACCACGAATCCCGTCACGACTCGAGCGCACTCTCAGGCGAGACGATCGGCATCCTCGCCGGCTGGGGCCGCTTTCCCGTTGCCGTGGCCGAGGCGGTCCGGCGGCACGGCGGCCGCACCGCGATTCTCTCGATCCGCGACCACGCCGATGCCGAGCTCGAGTCGCTGGCCGACGACTACGGCACCGTCGGCGTGGCCGAGATCGGCCGCGCGATCGAGTTTTTCAAGCGTCACGGGGCCCGCCGCGCCACCATGGCCGGCAAGATCCACAAGACGAAGCTCTTCGCCCGCGGCGCGTGGATCCGTCACCTGCCCGACTGGACCGGGCTCAAGACCTTCTGGCCCCACTTCGTGACCAGGCGCCGCGATAACCGCGACGACTCGCTCCTGGGCGCGATCAGCGCGGCATTCGACGCCGAGGGCGTGCGGATCTGCCCGGCCACCGACTTCGCGCCGGAGTTGCTCGCCGGCGAAGGCGTGATCGCCGGCCGACCGCTCACGGCCGCCGAGGAGCAGGACGTGGTCTTCGGCTGGCGGCTCGCCAAGGAGCTCGGCCGGCTCGACATCGGCCAGACCGTCGTCGTGAAGAACCGCGCACCGATGGCGCTCGAAGCGATCGAGGGCACCGACGAATGCATCCGCCGCGCGGGCCGCCTCTGCCCGACCGGCGGCATGGTGGTCGTGAAGGTGGCGAAGCCCCAGCAGGACCTGCGGTTCGACATGCCCACGATCGGGGTCGGCACACTGCAGTCGTTGCGGGCGGCCGGAGCCCGCGTGCTTGCGATCGAGGCGGGCCGCACGATCCTCGTCGACTCCGCCGAGCTCGCCGATTTCGCGCTCAAGAGCGGCATCACGATCGCGAGCTTTTGCGAGGTCTCCGGGATTCCCGCGATTCGTCCGGCCGCGCACGAGATGCGCCGGGTAGGGTAGGCTTCAGCCTGCCGCATCGTACGACAGGCCTCCGTGCCTGTCCCTCGTAGACACGCATGCCCATCCTCCTGCGATCCATCGTCGCCGTATGCATCGCGCTAGCCGCGGGCATCGCCTTCGCCGCCGGCATCGCCTTGGCGCAGGCTCCGGCGACCGCTTCGCGTGTGCGTGTCACGATCGACATGGACGTCGATCCGACCGTTGCGATCCCGCCGCCGGCGACCCACTTCATGGGCCGCGAGATCGCGCAGACGATGCACTTCACGGGCGCCCCGTGGCTCGTTCGCGAGAGCCGCCAGCGCGAGGAGGATTGCCGGCTCTTGATCGAGGCGCTCGAGATCCAGCCCGGCCAGACGGTCTGCGACATGGGGTGTGGCAACGGCTTTTACACGCTCGAACTTGCGCGGCGGGTCGGACCGCGCGGCCTCGTGTATGCCGTGGACGTGCAGCCGGAGATGCTGCGGATGCTCCTCGCGCGGCTGCTCGCCGAAGGGATTCACAACGTGAGGCCGGTGCTCGGCACCGCGATCGACCCGCGGCTGCCGAAGGGGGACGTGGACCTCGTCGTCTGCATCGACGTGTATCACGAGTTTTCACATCCCGAGGCGATGCTCGGGAGGATCCGGGAGAGCCTCGCCCCGGGCGGCCGGCTCGTGCTGGCGGAGTTTCGCGGCGAGGATCCGGCTGTGCCGATCAAGCCACTTCACAAGATGACGAAGGCCCAGGTGCGGGCGGAGCTCGAGCCAGCGGGGTTCGAACTTGCCCGGGAGTTTGAGCGGCTCCCCTGGCAGCATTTGCTCTTTTTCGAGGCGGGGCAGGACGGCCCCTGAGCCCCCAGCCCCGAACCCCCAGATTGCCAAAAGACGGGTTTTGACGGCTTTTCCGGCAGGTTGGGGGGGGGGGGGGAGCGTAGCACCCCCGAAAAATTCCGGAAAATGGGCCCGGCCAAAACGTTGCTTTTGCCCCCGATCGTGGCGATACTAACGTTTCGCCCGGGGCTGGATCAACGATGGCCATGACTCCCAATCACTTCCGCAGTGCCTCACGCGCGTCGCGCGATCCGCAGGGCGGCGCGCTGGATCCCGTGATCGCCGATGGCGGTGTCGCCGTCGTCGAGGACCGCAACTGGGTGCTTGGCAACAACGCCGCTATGCGGCGGATCGCCCGCGCGGTCGAACGAGCCGCCGAAGTCGAGTGCACCGTGCTCGTGTCGGGTGAGACCGGCACCGGCAAGGAACTCTGGGCACGGCTGCTGCATCGCAGTGGCCCACGCAAAGACAAAGCCTTCGTGCCGGTCAACTGCGCCGCGCTCACGCCATCGCTCGCCGAGAGCCAACTCTTCGGCCATGAGAAGGGCGCGTTCACCGGCGCGGCTGGCCGCTCGCTCGGCATCTTCCGGGCTGCGCAAGGCGGCGTCGTCTTCCTCGACGAGATCGGCGAGATGCCGCCGGAACTGCAGCCCAAGCTCCTGCGGGTGCTGCAGCAGCGCGAGGTGCTGCCCGTCGGCGCCACGCAGCCCGTGCCGATCGACGTGCAGGTGGTCGCGGCGACGAATCGCGACCTCGAGGCCGAGGTTGCCAAGGGCACGTTTCGCGAGGATCTCTACTACCGGCTCAACATGATCGAACTGCGGGTGCCCGCGCTCCGCGAGCGAATGGAAGACATCCCGCAATTCATCGAGTTTTTCGCGCAGCAATTCGCGGATCGCTATCGCTTGCCGGTGTGGCAGCCATCGCCCGAGACGCTCGCCGAATTCTGCAGCTTCGATTGGCCGGGCAACGTCCGGCAGCTCGCCCATGTGATCGAGCAGGCGTATGTGTTGCAGACCGAGCCGCAAGTGCCCGTGCGGGCTGCGGCGCGGAGAGAAGGTGGTTCAGCCAGCCTGCCGTGCCTCGATCTGGCAAAGCTTCGCCAAGAGGCGATCAAGCAGGCCCTCGCGATCACGCGCGGCCACAAGGCCCGTGCCGCCAAGTTGCTCGGCGTGCACGCCAACACGATGACGCGGCTTCTCCGCGAAACGGATTCCGAGTAGGGCGTCGATCGCTTCGCTCCCAATCGGCTCAATAGCAACGCATCGGCTCGCGGGCGGCAGAAGTCGCCTCGCGGTGGCCCTCGCGGACTCGGTCCAAATGCTCGTCGAGCTTCCGCCGACCCGCTCGCCTTCGTCCATGGTAGCCCGCTACTGCCGGGGCAGCTTGCAGGTGCCGTCGTCGCAGGAGCCGGCGATCCGCAGGCGGTTGCGGGCGATGAACCGATAGAGCGTTGCCCAGAGCGGCTCTGTGCCGGGAATATGCAGCGGCACGGCGAGCGGCCAGAGGAGCGGTAGCCGGCGGGAGAGATACTTCACGGCGTCGGCGCCGCCGCGTGCCCGGCCCGCTCGATCGACGACGACCATCTGCGCGAGCAGGTCGTCATGCGAGAGCTCCGGAAAATCGCGACCCACGCTCGGGTCGTGAAGCGACGTGAAGGCGAGTGCGCTCCCGAGATCCAGCCCGCGCAGGATCGCGATCTGGCTGCGGCAGAACCGGCAGCGGCCGTCGTAGAGAACGGTGTCGCGGGCGGGCTTCGTCTGCGTGGAGATGGTGTTCATGGGCTCGTGAGATCTCCCATGAAGTGTAGGCCCTGCTCCGTCGTCAGGAGCGTGCGCCGCCGTCAGATTTTCGAAAAATCCTTCACCGCCTTCGTGGGCAGCGAGAAGAAGTTGAGCACCGTGACGGCCCCGGCGGAGATCAGGCTCCAGGGAGCCCAGTCGGGGGCGGTGAACACCTGCGATCCGCCGCGGCCGTCGAGCGGCTGGATCACTGCCGAGTCGATCACGAGTAATTCAACGCCGACGATGCACGCGAAGACGCCGGCCGCGAGTAAAAAGCTCTTCCACATAGTGGGTCTTTCGGCTCCCCGCCGTTCGGGGCATGAGCGCGACAGGAAGCGGCGCAGGCTGTGAGGGCTGGCGCGGTTGTGAGGGGCTGAAGGAGATTCGCTTGCGGAGCGAGCGGATTGCTTGAGACAGGCACGGAGGCCTGTCCTACTCGGCGTCGGCGACGTGCGGGGGCTGCTCGGTGGCGTCGGCGGCGGGGCGGGGCGGCCGGCGGTCGGTGTCGGTGCCCGGGACGAGCTGCGGGGTGCCGGTCGAGGCCTCGACGATGTCGCGGAGCTCGGTGCCGTCGATTACCTCGGACTCGATCAGCCGGCGTGTCACGGCCTCGAGAGCGCCGCGACGGGTTTCGAGGATCCGCCGGACCTGTTCGATCCCAGCGTCGATGATCCGGCGCACCTCCTGATCGATCTCGCGGGCCGTCTCCTCGCTGTGGCTGCGGGCATTCTGCAGGTCGGCACCGGCCGCCGCCAGAAACGGCGAGCGGGGGCTTTCGCGATAGGTGACGCGGCCGAGCCGGCTCATGCCGTAGTCCATCACCATGGCCCGCGCCATTTCGCTCGCCCGCTCGAGGTCGTTTTGGGCGCCGGTGGAGACGTCGGCGTAGACCATCTCCTCCGCCAGCGTGCCGGCGAGGAGCACCTGGATGCGGCTCTCGAGCTCGCTTTGCGTCATCAGGTAGCGGTCGTCCTCCGGCCGCTGCATCGTGTAGCCGAGGGCCGCCAGCCCGCGCGGGATGATCGACACCTTGTGGACGGGGTCGGTGTTGGGCAGCGAGAAGGCGACGAGCGCGTGGGCCGCCTCGTGATAGGCCACCCGCTTCTTCTCGTCTTCGTGGATCACCCGCTTCTTCTTTTCGAGGCCCGCCGTCACCCGCTCGACGCCCTCGTTGAATTCCTCCATGCCGACGGAGGTCTTGTTGTTGCGGGCCGCCAGGAGCGCCGCCTCGTTGACGAGGTTAGCCAGATCGGCGCCGCAGAAGCCGGAGGTGATCCGCGCGATCTGCTCGAGATTCACCGACGGATTGAGCTTCACCTCCGCGACATGCACCCGCAGGATCGCCTCGCGGCCGCGGACGTCGGGCCGATCGACGAGCACGTGGCGATCGAAACGGCCCGGCCGCAGCAGGGCCGGGTCGAGCGTCTCGGGGCGGTTCGTGGCCGCCATCACGATCACGCCGCTGTTGGAGCCGAAGCCGTCCATCTCCACGAGCAGCGCATTGAGCGTCTGCTCGCGCTCGTCATGGCCGCCGACCACGCTCGTGCCGCGGGTCTTGCCGAGCGCGTCGAGCTCGTCGATGAAGATGATGCAGGGAGCCTTCGCCTCGGCCTGCTGAAACATGTCGCGGACCCGCGCTGCGCCGACGCCGACGAACATCTCGACGAAGTCGCTGCCGGAAAGGCCGAAGAACGGCACGCCCGCCTCGCCGGCGATCGCCTTGGCGAGCAGCGTCTTGCCGGTGCCCGGGGGCCCGACCAGGAGCACGCCCTTGGGGATGTGGCCGCCGAGCACCTGGTATTTTTCGGGGCTGCGCAGAAACTCCACGACCTCGCGGAGTTCGTCGACCGCCTCGTCGATGCCGGCCACGTCGTCGAACGTGATGCCGAGATCCTCCTGCGCATACATCTTGCCGCGGCTGCGGCCGAAGGCCATTGGGCTGCCCGCCCCGCCGATCCGGCGCAGCATCAGGAAGAAGAGCATCCCGAAGAGCCCGGTGAGCAGGAGCATCGGGAGCCAGTTGCGCCAGGGGCTCGGGGCCTCCTCGTAGCGAAAGGGCACGCGGTTTTCGGCGAGCAACTTCGAGAGCTGCCCCTCGGAGTTTTCGCTCGGCAGCTTGGCGGTGCGGAAGCGGCGCCGCTGGCCCGCCGCGGCCTCGCGGGCGGTGGGCTTGCCGCCCTCGGGGGCAAGCTGCCGCACGCTGCCGGAGACCTGGAAGGCGCCGATCACGACGTCGTCGATGTCGGCATACCGGCTCGGATGCCGGGAATCGTCGCCGGGCTGGGCCACCTCGATGAACCGCGGTTCCTTGCCGCCGCCCTCGCGCCGGCCGGCCGCCCGGATCAGGTTTTCGAGATCGCTGTAGGAAAGCTCGACCTCGGGGGTCGCATTGACGAGGCTCAAGGCGAAGAGGCCGGCGACTCCGACGGCGATGAGCGACCAGACGAGATTCGATCCGGCCAACGGCGGCCTGCGGTCAGCGGGCCGCTTCGGGAAGGTTTGTTTTTTTGGCATGGTGGTTGTCCGCCCATCCTATGCCCTGCAAAACCGCCGGACAAACCGGTGGCGGCGGTTTCGAAAGTGGAAGTCTGGCCCGGAAAAATCTAGACTCATCCAGTTACGGCACAAGGCCTCTCCGGGCCAGCCGCTGCTCCATCGATCTTCCCAATGCCCCCACCCGCCTCTCCCGCCGCGACCGCATCCGGCGGCGGCCTGAACGTGGCCGTGCTCGGTTCGACCGGCAGCGTGGGCGTGAGCACGCTCGAGGTGATCGCGGCCTCGGAGGGGCGGTTTGTGCCTTTCCTCCTGGCCGCCAACACGAGCACGCAGGCCCTGGTCGAGCAGGCGCGTGCCTTCCGCCCGCAGTGGGTGGTCGTGGCCGATGCCGCCGCCGCCGCCGGCATCGATGCCGCCGCGCTCCCGGCGGGCACACGGCTCGCGATCGGCCCCGATGCCCTCGACGAACTCGTGCGTTCGCCCGAAGTCGATCGCGTGGTGTCGGCCATCGTGGGGGCGGCCGGCCTGCGGAGCACCTGGGCCGCGATCGAGGCGGGAAAGACGGTCGCCCTGGCCAACAAGGAGACGCTCGTCATGGCGGGGCCACTCGTCATGCGGCTCGCGGAGCGGTCTGGCGCCACGATCCTGCCGGTCGACAGCGAGCACTCGGCGATCCACCAGGCGCTGCGGTCCGGCACGCTCGATGAAGTGCGGCGGATCGTGCTGACGGCCAGCGGCGGGCCTTTTCGAACCTGGCCGCGGGAATCGCTCGCCGCCGCAACGCCGGCGGAAGCCCTCAAGCATCCGACCTGGTCGATGGGTCGCAAGATCACGATCGACTCGGCGACGATGATGAACAAGGCGCTCGAGCTCATCGAGGCGCGGTGGCTCTTCGGCGTGCCGGCCGAGAAGCTCGGTGTGCTCGTGCACCCGCAATCGATCGTCCATTCGCTCGTGGAATTCGTCGATGGCTCGGTCATGGCGCAGCTGAGCCCGCCCGACATGAAGCTGCCGATTCAATACGCGCTCGCCCATCCGCAGCGGACCGACGGCCCCGCGCGGCGGTTCGATTTCGCGCAGGCCATGCGGCTGGAATTCGAGCCGCCCGACCCAACGCGGTTTCCGGCGGTGCGGCTCGGGCACGAGGCGGCGGCCCGGGGCGGCACGTGCGGCGCCGTCTTGAACGCGGCCAACGAGGAGGCCGTGCGCGGATTTCTCGAGGGCAAGCTGCGGTTTCCCGACATTGCGGAAGTGTGTGCGCGGGTGCTCGGCGAGCATCCGTTCCAGCCCGATCCTTCGCTCGACGATGTCCGTCGACTCGATGCATGGGCCAGACAGGAGGTCGTGAAGTGGGCGGTGTGCTGATGGCGACGACGTGGCTCCAGTGGATCCTCCAGCCCTCCAGCTGGTGGGTGATCCTGCAGGTGGCCCTTGGACTCGGGTTCGTGATCTTCGTGCACGAACTGGGCCACTTCCTCGTGGCGAAGGCCTGTGGCGTGAAGTGTGAAAAGTTCTTCCTCGGCTTCGATGTCGGCGGCCTGAAGCTCGCGAG
Source organism: Planctomycetia bacterium (assembly GCA_046343855.1). Taxonomy (GTDB): domain Bacteria; phylum Planctomycetota; class Planctomycetia; order Pirellulales; family UBA1268; genus RGVT01. Next base: position 49,419 of record JBKDMX010000094.1, on the reverse strand, counting down.
CTTCAAGTGGGGCGAGACGGAATACGGCATCGGCGCGCTGCCACTCGGCGGCTACGTGAAGATGCTCGGCCAGGACGACAATCCCGCCGCCGCCGCGAAGGAGGCCGAGCGGGCGCGGGCGGCGCTCGCCTCGGGCGATCTGCCTCCGGAACCGACGGCCGGCCCGCATCCGGCCTGGGATCCGCGCAGCTATCCGGCGCAGAGCGTGCCGGAGCGGATGGCGATCATCTCGGCCGGCGTGATCATGAACGTGATCTTCGCGATCCTGATGGCGGCCTGGGCCTATGGGCTCGGCGTGAAGGAGCTCACCTGCGAGGTCTCGGGCGTGCGGCCCGGCGGCGCGGCCTGGCGGGCGGGTCTCCGCACCGGCGACGAGATCACCGCGATCGGCAAAACCAAGGATCCGATCTTTTCCGATCTGCAGAAGGGGGTCACGCTCGGCGACGTGGCGAAGGGGGTCGATTTCACGATCCATCGGCCGGCGGATGATTCCACGCAGACGCTCACGCTCCAACCCGACACCGATCTCGGCGTGCCGACCGTCGGCGTGACGAGCCCCTTCTCACTCACGCTGCCGCAGGATCTTCGTGAGGGACTGCCCGGTGCGGCCGGCCGCGCCCGTCCGCCGCTCGCGGCCGGCGACACGATCACCGCGGTCGATGGCACGCCGGTGAAGACCTACGCGGAATTGGTCGCGCTCCTTTTGCAGCGGTCGGACAAGCCCGCCACGCTGTCGGTCAGCCGCCTGCCGAAGGCAGCGGGCGGGGCCGCAGAGACGCTTTCGATCGAGCTCGAGCCGCAGGCCGCCCGCTCGACCGGCATGACGATGACGATGATCGACGTGAAGGCCGTGCAGGCCGGTTCGCCGGCCGCCGCCGCCGGGATCGAGCCCGGCGATCGGCTCCTCGCCGTCGATGGGCAGCCGATCATCGATCCGCTTCTGCTCGACGAAGCGCTCCGCAGGCAGGCCGGCACGCCGGTGAAGCTCACGCTCGCCCGCGCCGGTGCCGACCGCGAGGTGGCAGTGACGCCGCGGGCCGTGTCGTGGATCGAGGAATCGCGATGGCCGTCGAGCCCGGTGTCGGTGTCGTCGCTCGGCGTTGCGGTCGGCGTCGATGCGCTGGTCGCTGCGGTCGATCCCGACGGGCCGGCCGCCCGCGCCGGCATCAAGCCCGGCGAGCGGGTGACACGGGTGGTGTTCGTCTCGCCCGAGGAGCAGAAGGCGAGTCGGCCGAAAAATGCCGACGGCGGGCTCGAGCTTTCGACGAAATCCCCGAGCTGGCCCTACGTGATGGCGGCGCTGCAGCAGGTCGATGACGGCACCCGGTTGGATCTGGTCGTCGAAGACGCCGAGGGCACGAAGCGCGATGTCTCGCTCGATCCCGTCGATGCGAACGCCCGATTCATCGCCGATCGTGGACTGCTCTTCGAGCCGCTCACGCGGATGGTGCGGGCCGGCTCGTTCGTCTCGGCGCTCAGGCACGGCTTCGGGAAGGCGATCGACGACCTGTCGCTCGTCTACAAGTTTCTCCACAAGCTCACGAGCAACCAGATCAGCCCGCGGCTGCTTGGCGGCCCGATCGAGATCGCCAAGCAGGCGGGCAAATCGGCCGAAGAGGGATTCAGCCGGTTTCTGCTGTTTTTGACGATGCTCAGCGCAAATCTGGCGGTCGTGAATTTTCTGCCCATCCCCGTTTTGGACGGCGGGCATATGGTTTTCTTGCTGTATGAACTGCTCCGCGGCAAGCCGCCGAGCGAGGGCGTGGTCGCCGCGCTCTCCTACCTCGGCTTGGCGCTGATCCTCACGCTGATGATGTTCGTCTTTGGACTCGACCTGGGCCTGATACCGAGGCGATAGTTCCGTGAAAGCGTTTGTGTTTGACGTCGTGGGCACGCTCGTCGAGCCGTGGCCTCGGGTCAGTCGGGCCTACGCGATCGCCGGACACTCGCATGGGATCGAACTCGCCGAGGATCTGATCGCAAGGCGGTTTGCGGCCGCCTGGCAGCGGCAGGAGGCGATCGACGCCGCGGGCTCCCCCGCCTTCGCCACCAGCCGGGCCCGCGAGATGGAGCGGTGGCGAGGCATCGTCGACGATGTCTTCGCCCACGTGCCGGAGAGCGACGCGATCTTCGCCGACCTGTGGGCGCACTTCGCGAAGCCAGAGGCCTGGCGGCCGCTGCCGGAGGGCGTGCGGCTTTTGGAGGAGGCGAAGCGGTCCGGCGCCGTCGTCGCCCTGGCGAGCAATTTCGACGAGCGGCTGCTCGAGATCGCGCGGGTGGTCGAACCGCTCACGCTCGCCGACCATGTCTTCGCGTCGTCGGAAATAGGCTGGCGCAAGCCAGCCCGGGAATTCTTCCGCGAGGTGGAGCGGCGGCTGGGCCGATCCGCTGAAGAATTGGTGCTCATCGGCGACGACCCGGCGCTCGACATCGAAGCTGCGCGGCGGGCCGGCTGGCAGGCCGTCTCCATCGGTGCGGCGGTGGCGTGAGCCCGCTCGCGACGGCCTCCGGCGGTCAGGCGGCGGCCAGCGCGTCTTGGGACACCCGCAGGCATTCGCGGATGTCATCGAGCGGATTCTTGGGATTCTCCTCGTACTCGAGCGAGAGCGCACCATCGGCGGGGAAGCCGACCTGCTCAAGCGCGGCGAACACCGCGGGCACGTCGAGATGGCCGCGGCCCAGGATCACGCCCTGCGTCTTGTCCTGCATCTCCTTGAAGTCTTTGAGGTGGATGCCGTAGAGCCGCCCTTTGAGCAGCCGGATCACTTCCGTCGGCTTCTCGGCGGAACGGATGAAGTGGCCGAGGTCGGCGCAGGCTCCGATCCGCTCGTCGCGGCCCTCGATCGCCTCGAGCACGTCGACGACCTTGTTGTAGCGGTGCGTCGGACCGTGGTTGTGGATCGCGATGCGGATGTCGAACTCCTTGACGAGGTCGTCGAGGCTGTCGAACGCTTCCGGCGCCGGGTCGGCGCCGAGGATCCTGATGCCGGCGGCCTTGGCAAATTCGAACACCTTCCGGTTGGCGGCCGCGTCGGCGCCGAAGGCATGCACGCCGTGGGCGCTGAGCGTGAGGCCGAGGTCCGCGAGCTTCCGGTTCATCGCCGCGATCTGCTCCGGGGTCGACGTGATCGGATACATGCCCGGGTAGAACTCGACGAACTTGAACCCGAGATCCTTGGCATGCTGGAGGGCCTGATCGACCGGGTAGCCGCGCAGCGAATAGAGCTGGATGCCAAGATGCAGCGGGCTCGCGTCGGCCGCAGCGGCGCGAGTCGCGCCAGGCAGGATCGCGGCGGCGGAAAGCCCGCCGCAGGCGGCAAGAAAATGCCGGCGGGAGGGGCGGTGGGAATGCATGGCGCGTCCTCGTGGGGGCGATATGGCGGGAGTGGGGCGAGTATATCTCGTCGCGGTGGAGCATACAGGCACGGAGGCCTGTCGTACTCGAGGCCGGTATGATCGCTTGCCATGAACACCAAGGGTGAGCGTCCAGCTGTTCCGCTTCCGGCCACGGTGCGGGCGCTCGGCTGGACGAGCTTCTTCACCGATCTTTCGAGCGAGGCGATCTATCCGCTCCTGCCGGCGTTTCTGATCCGTGAGCTCGGAGGGTCGGCGCTCAGTGTCGGGGTGATCGATGGCTTCGCCAATGCCGTGGCGGCGATCGTGCGGCTGCCTTCCGGGGCTGTGTCCGACTGGCTCGGCCGCCGGCCACTCGTCCTTTTCGGCTACGGGCTCTCGGCGCTGGTCAGGCCGCTGATGGGGCTCGTGGCCTCGCCGCTCGGCGCGGTTGCCGTGCGGGCCGCTGACCGGTTTGGGAAGGGCATCAGGAGCGCACCCCGCGACGCGCTCGTGGCCGACCTGGTCGAGCCTGCCATCCGCGGCCGTGCCTTCGGCCACATCCGCGCGATGGATCATGCCGGCGCCGCGTTTGGGCCGCTCGTGGCGATGCTCTTTCTGCTTCTCTTCCCGGGCCGGGAGCGGATGCTTTTCCTGCTGGCCGTGCTGCCCGGTCTCGTCACGCTCGCCGTCATCTGGCGATTCGTCCGCGACGCTCCTGCGCGAACGCCGATCGCCGCCCGCACCTCCCTCGCGCCGCAGCTCGACCGCCGGCAGTGGCCGCTCTTGGCAGCCGTGGCGGTCTGGGCGCTGGGCGCGTCGAGCGAACAGTTTCTATTGCTGCGGGCGGCTGACCTGGGTGTGCCGGCGGCGCTCGTGCCGCTCGTCTGGCTTGGAGTGAGCCTCGCCAAGAGCGGAACGGCCATGTATGCCGGCAGGCTGGCCGACCGCTGGAAGCCCCAACGGGCACTCGCTGTCGGCTGGCTCGCCTTCGCGGCGGCCTACGGTGGGCTTGCCGTCAGCGGCAACTTGGCGGCGGCCCTGCCGCTGATGGTCATCGTCGGGATCGCGTATGGACTCGCCGAACCCGCGGAGCGCGCAGTCGTGTCGCTCGTGGCTGCCGAGGGACGGCAGGGGAGCGCCTTCGGCTGGTATGCGCTCGTGCAAGGGTTGATGGCCCTGCCTGCGGGGCTGCTCGCCGGCTGGCTCTGGCAGCAGGGGCCGCAGGGGCCGGCCTGGGCATTCGGTGCGACCGCCGCGCTCGCGATGCTCGCGTGTGGGCTGCTTGTCGCGGTTGGCGAGACACGCTGAAGCGCGCTTGGTGACAGGCTGAAGCCTATCCTACCTACGTGCGTTCGGCGCCGGTGTCGAGGACGGCCATGAAGGCCTTTTGCGGGATGTCGACGCTTCCGATGCTCTTCATCCGCTTCTTGCCTTCCTTCTGCTTCGCCCAGAGCTTCTTCTTGCGGGAGATGTCGCCGCCGTAGCACTTGGCCGTGACGTTTTTCCGCATCGCGGAGATCGTCTCGCGGGCGATCACCTTCGTGCCGATCGCCGCCTGCAGAGCGATCTCGAACATGTGGCGGTCGATCTCGCCGCGGAGCTTCTTCACGATCGCCCGGCCGCGGCGGTCGGCATCCCGCCGATCGCAGATGATGGAAAGCGCGTCGACCTTCTTGCCGCCGACGAGGATGTCGAGCCGCACGAGGTCGGCGGGAAAATACCCGATCAGCTCGTAGTCCATCGTGCCATAGCCGCGGGTCACGCTCTTCAGCTTGTCGTGGAGGTCGTAAATCACCTCCGCCAGCGGCAGGTCGAACGTCAGCATCGCCCGGGTGGGGGAGAGATACTCCGTCTTCAGATAGACGCCGCGGCGATCGGTCGAAAGCTGCATGATCGGGCCGATGAATTCCACCGGCACGAGGAAATTCGTCCGCACGATCGGCTGACGGAATTCCTCGATCTGCCCCGTGTCGGGCACGTCTTGGGGATTCGTGATCTCGATCGTCTCGCCGTCGCTCTTCAAGATCTGGTAGGTGACGTTCGGCGCCGTCTGCACGAGGTCGAGATCGGCCTCCTGCTCCAGCCGCTGCTGGATGATCTCCATGTGGAGCAGGCCGAGAAACCCGCAGCGAAACCCGAAGCCGAGCGCCTCGCTCGATTCGGGAGCGAATTCGAACGAGGGATCGTTGATCGCCAGCTTCTCGAGCGAATCACGCAGCTCCTCGAAATTCTCCCCCTCGCTCGGATAGAGGCCGCAGTAGACCATCCGCTGCGGCGGCTTGTAGCCGGGGAGCGCCCCGGCAGCCTGATCGCCGGGGATCGTCACCGTGTCGCCGATGTGGACCTGCTTCACGTCCTTGATGTTGCAGACAAGATAGCCCACCTGGCCGGCCGCGAGCTCCTCGCAGGCCCGCCGCTGCGGCACGAACTGGCCGAGTTCGAGCACTTCGTGCGTCACGCCCGTCCGCAGAAACCTGATCTTCTGCCCCTTCTTGATCGTACCGTCGATGAGCCTGACATACGTGATCGCACCGCGGTAGCTGTCGTAGTGGCTGTCGAAGATCATCGCCCGCAGGGTCGCGTTCGGATCCCCCTGCGGCGGCGGAATCCTCTCCACGATCGCCCTGAGCAGGTCGTCGATGCCGATGCCCGTCTTCGCGCTCGCCTTGATCACCTCTGTGGGGTCGATCGCGAGGCTCTGCTCCATCTCGGCGAGCACCTCGTCGACCCGGGCGTGCACGAGATCGACCTTGTTGATCACCGGCACGATCGCCAGATTCTGGTTGATCGCCGCATACGCATTCGCGACCGTCTGGGCCTCGACCCCCTGGAAGGCATCGACGAGGAGCACCGCGCCCTCGCAGCAGGCCAGGCTCCGCGACACCTCGTAGTGAAAATCGACGTGGCCGGGCGTGTCGATCAGGTTGAGCTCGTAGAGCTCCCCTTTGTGCCGATACTCCATCCGCACCGCCCGCGCCTTGATCGTGATGCCCCGCTGCCGCTCGAGCTCCATGTCGTCGAGCATCTGCTCCTTGAGCTGACGCTTCTCCACGGTGCCGGTGGATTCGAGCAGCCGGTCGGCCAGCGTGCTCTTGCCGTGGTCGATGTGGGCGATGATCGAAAAATTGCGGATGTGTTTGCAGTCGATTGGCATGACGTGATTCTAGCGGCTCTCGGTGCTGGCACGATACTCAACCCGCCCAATCCGGCCCGGGGCTGCCTGTACCCTCTCGGCGGACGTTCGCTGCAGACATCCTGTCTTCCGCTCACTGCATGTCCGCTCGCCAGCCAGAGCGCCTCCGCTTGCGGCATCCTGCCTGCGCTCGCTTCCATAGCCCGCGAGAAGGTACAGGCAGCCCCGGGCCTCCACGCATTCCGGACAAAACAGTTGAGGAGGCTTTGGGTGACCTGCACCCCGCTCGCCGGCGTATGCTGACAAGCGCAGCCAGGATGGCGAAGCGCCGTCAGCATCCGAGCGAGCGAAGGGCAGGATGCCCGTAGCGAGCGTCCGGCGAGCGGGGTGCAGGTCACCCGAAGCCGGGTTGGGCGATTCGACCGACCGAGTATTCACGTCGCGGCGCGGTGGGCGAGGCGGGCGAGGCCGGCGGCGCCGATGTAGCCGGCGTCGCCGCCCAGGCTCGCGAAGCGGATGATCGTCTTTTCGGCGAGCGTCGGGAATGTGCGCGACCGCACTTCCTGCCGCACGCGGTCGAGAAACGCTTTGCCGACGGGAGACGCTTCGCCGCCGAAGGTCATCGCGCCGCCGATCACGACCGCCTCCGGGTCGATCGTGTGCATGAGCGTCACGATGCCGATGCCGAGCCAGCGGGCCGCGTCGAGGATGATGTCGAGGGAGACCTGGTCGCCGGCCTCCGCCTCGACGGAGACCAAAAGTGGCGTGAGCTCTTCGCCGGCGGCGACCGCCTTGGCGAGCCGGCTCGAGGGATCGCGGGCGGTCGCCTCGGCCGCGCGGGCCTTGATCGCCGTCGCGCTCGCATAGGCCTCGAGATGGCCGGGCTGACCGCAGGGGCACTTGCGCGCCGTCTCCGACGTGTCGACGATGATGTGGCCGCATTCGGAGCCGTGGCTGTGGGCGCCTTCGACGTTCGTGTCGCCGATGATGATCCCGCCCCCCACGCCGGTGCCGAGCGTGAGCAGCACGAGGCTCGAAAACTCCCGCGCCGAGCCCATCCAGAATTCGCCGTAGGCCGCGGCATTGGCGTCGTTGGCAAACGTGACCGGCCGGCCGGCGTGGAGCGCCACGCGATCGCGGATCGGAAAGCCGTCCCAGCCCGGCAGATTGCCGGCGCGAATGATCACGCCCGTGGGGAGATCCTGCGGGCCCGGCGTGCCGAGGCCCACGCGGGCAATGTCGTCGGGCGCGATGCCGACGAGCCTGCAGAGCGCGTGCACACTCTGCCCCATCCGCGCCGCCGTGTCTTCCGGCCCACGGGTGGCATGCGTGGGCTCGGTGTGGAAGGCGAGCGTGCGGCCGAGGTCGTCGACGAGGCCGGCCTTAATGTTCGTGCCGCCGAGATCGATGCCCGCGTAGAACGGGCGGTGTGCATGCTCCAATGGCAGCCAACGCGAGCGATCTTTCATGGCAACAGCACCGTTTCCATTCGATGTGGCCCCGGCCGGCTCGCGGGCGGCAGAAGTCTCGTCGCGGTGGCCCTCGAGGACTCGGTCCAAATGCTCCTCGAGCTTCCGCCGACCCGCTTCGCCTTCACGCTGCGCTCATTGAGCACGTTTAGTCATCTGCCGGCAGCCGGCTGACCTCCACGGTCGGCGTGGGGCCCGTGCAGGCTTTCATGAAAGCCACGAGGTCGGCCTGCTCCTGGTCCGTCAGCTTGAGCGGACGGATCTTGTCGCTCAGATGCGGATTGGGATGGCCGCCCTTGTCGTACCACTCGACCACCTCCTCGAGCGTGGCCACCGAGCCGTCGTGCATGTAGGGGGCCGTGAGGGCCACGTTGCGCACCGTGGGCGTCTTGAAGGCACCGGTGTCTTTCGGGTCTTTCGTGACGACGAAGCGGCCGAGATCGGGATTTTCCTTGTCCATGCCGATGCCGATGTTGTGATACTTCTCGTCGGCCAGGTTCGCGCCCACGTGGCAGGCGGTGCAGTTGCCCTTCTCGGTGAAAAAGATCTCGCGGCCCCGCTTCGCCTCCTCCGACATCGGATGCGCCTCGACCGCAGCCTTCGCCTCCGCATATCGCTTGGCGAGGTCGGGATCCTCGGCGATGTCTTCCTCGTCGAGGCCGGCGAAGGCCCGCATCTGCTCGTGGTAGTCGTAGGGAGACGGGGCCGTGACGATCGCCCGCTCGAAGGCGGCGATCGCCTGGCCGACGCGGTCGATCGAGAGCTCGCCAAAGATCTTTTCAAACTGCTTCTTGTAGACCGGGATCTCGCCGAGCCGCTTCACCACGCCCTCGTGCGTGAAGCCCATCTCGATCGGGTTTTGGATCGGGCCGACGGCCTGCGCCTCGAGCGAATCGACGCGGCCGTCCCAGAACTGCGGGCCGGAGAGGATGCGGTTGAACGACACTGGGGAATTGCGGCCCCCCTTCTGGCCGCGGATGCCGACGCCCGTCGTCGTGTGGGCGGTGTAGCCTTCGGTGGGATTGTGGCAGCTCGCGCAACTCACCGTGGAGTCGGCCGAAAGCCGCGGATCGAAGTAGAGCTGCCGGCCGAGTTCGATCTTCGCGCGGGTGAGTGGATTCTTGTCGAGGCCGGTGATCTGCGCTGCGCCCTGCGAAAGGCCGAGCGGCAGGACCGGCTCGAGCTCAATGAAGTTTTTCGGATTGGCGAGCCACTGGTCGATTTCGGCGAGCGTGATCGGGCCGGTGCCCGGCACGCCGGCGGTGAGCGCGGGATCGCCGAGGGCGACCTGCTCGCGCTGGGCGGGCGCTGCCGTGGCAACGGGCTCGGCTGCCTGAGCGGCAACGGGTTCAGCCGCCTTGCCGGCGGCCGGCGCGAGCTCGATCGCCTCGACCTCGACCACCTTCTGCTTCGGGGCGGGGGCGGTGGGGGCACAGCCGGAGCCGGCCAGCATGACCAGCATCGCCGGCAGGACGAAGCCACGGAAATTGCTCACGGGATCGGCTCCTGGAGGGACGAACGAAAAAGGCATTGTCACAGGCCTCTATCTTAGGGCCTCCGCGACGCCGAGCCAACGCGGCAGGGAGCGAACGGCAGGGGCTGGTTTTGTGGGGTAGGATTCTGGGACGGGGGTGCGCGGCATGGTCGCCGCGACCGTCGCAATCGCTCCACGCGCCACGAAAACGCAGCGGACGTCATGGCCGGGCTGAACGACAACGCGGAGTTCATCCAGGAGTTTCTCGTCGAATCGACGGAAAACCTCGACCAGCTCGACCGCGACCTGATCGCCCTCGAACAGGCACCCGCCGACGAGGATCGCCTGGCGAGTATTTTTCGCACCGTCCACACCATCAAGGGCAATAGCGGCTTTTTCGGCTTCTCGAAGCTCGGTGCGCTCACCCACAGCGGCGAGCACCTCCTCGGCAAGCTGCGCGACGGCAAGCTCTCGCTGGATGACCGGGTGACCGGTTCGCTCTATTCGATGGTCGATGCGGTCCGGTCGATCCTGCAATCGATCGAAGCGACTGGCAGCGAGGGGGACCAGGATTTTCGCGACCTCGCCCAGACGCTCACCGCCGTCGCCGCCGGGGAGGCGGCTGCCGTCGCGGCCAAGCCGAAGGCCCCGGCACCTGAGTCCGCGGAGAAGCCACCAAGCGCGGTGCCAACGCCGAGCCCAAGCGTCGTACCGGCGGCGGAAGCACCGCGACCGCCTGAAAAGGCCGACGAGAAGTCTTCCGAGCAGCCGACGGCCGGCCGCTCCGCCACGGAGAGCACGATTCGGGTGGACGTCGGGCTCGTGGCATCGATCCTCGATCTCGTCGGCGAATTGGTCCTCGCCCGCAACCAGTTGCGGAGCATCGACTCCGTCGATCCGGCGATGCAGGCCGTCGTGCAGCGGATCAACGCGGTCACCAATGCCCTGCAGGAGACCGCCGTCAAAACCCGCCTGCAGCCGATCGAGCAGGTCTTCAGCAAGTTTCCCCGGACGGTGCGCGACCTCGCCGTGGCCTGTGGCAAAGAGGTGCACTTGGTGATCGACGGCGTTGACACCGAGCTCGACCGAACGCTGATCGAAAGCATCCGCGATCCGCTCACGCACCTCGTGCGCAATGCCGTGGACCATGGCATCGAGCCGCCTGCCGTCCGCGAGGCCGCGGGAAAGCCGCGGGCCGGCACGCTGTCGCTGCGGGCTTTCAACGAGAGCGGCCAGGTCACGATCGAGGTTCAGGACGATGGCGGCGGCATTCCCGTCGAGGCGGCTCGCGCCAAGGCGGTGGCGAAGGGGCTCGTCGCCGCCGATGTCGCGGCGACGCTGCCCGACGAGCAGGTGCTGCAATTCATCTTCGCTCCGGGCTTCTCCACCGCCGCCGCCGTCACGGCCGTCTCGGGCCGCGGCGTCGGGATGGATGTCGTGAAGACGAATATCGAGGCGATCGGCGGCACCGTCGATCTGCAGAGCGTCGCCGGCGCGGGGACCACGATCCGTGTCCGCGTGCCGCTGACGCTCGCGATCATGCCGGCGCTGATCGTTCGCTCCGGCAGCGAGCGGCTGGCGATTCCGCAGGCGGCCGTCAGCGAGCTGGTGCCGCTGCGGCCCGATCGCGACGGCGCCCGCATCGAGGGGCTCGAGGGGGCGGCGGTCATCCGCCTCCGCGGCCGGCTCGTGCCGGTCGTGTTTCTCGACGAGTTTTTGGGGCTCCGCGACCGCACCGCCTGCCGCGACGAGGGCACCGTCGTCGTCGTGCGGGTCGATGATCATGAATTCGGTATCGTCGTCGATGGCCTGCGGACCGCGGGCGGCGGATCGATGGTGGCCGCCACAGCCGAGGTCGCGAGCCTGACGACGATCGTCGTGAAGCCGATCGGCAGCCTGCTTGCCCAGGCGGGCATCTATGCGGGTGCGTCGGTGCTGGGAGACGGACGCGTGGTGCTGATCCTCGACCTGCGCGGCCTCGTGCGGGCAGCCGAACTGCCACCGGTGAAGCAGCCGCTGGAGACGTCGGCGGCCGGCGGCGCGACGGCCAGCACGCGCGACGAAGACCGCTACCTCGTCTGCCGCACGGCCGCTGGGCGGCGAATCGCGATGCCGCTGGCAGTGGTGAGGCGGCTCGAAAACGTTCCGGCGAACGATCTGCAGTCGGTCGGCGCGAAGAGGGTCGTGCGGCGCGGCGATGCCTTCACGCCGGTGGTCGATGCCGACGGGCTGCTCGGTTCCGCGCCCGCCCTGCCGACCGACACCGTCCACCTGGTGGTGCTTGGCGAGGGCGCCGGGGGCGTCGGCCTTGCGGTGCGGCAGATCCTCGACGTGGAGGTGGCCGAGTCGCCGCTTCAGCCCGGGCTCGCCTCCTGCGGCGTGTTGGGCTCGCTCTCGCTCGGTGGCATCGCCACCGAGGTAATCGACCTCGCTGCAGCACGGGCCGTGAATCAACCATGAATGCTTCAGCCGAGCGCGTGCAGCAGGCGTGCGCCTTCATGGTCGCGGACCACTGTTTCGCGATCGATGCGGATCTCGTCACCGAGGTGCTCCATGGCGGCAGCCTCTCGCCCGTGCCGCTCGCCCCGGAGTCGATCGTCGGCCTGTTGCATCTGCGCGGCCGGATCGTGCCGGTGATCGACATGCGTCGCCGGCTCGGCTTCGCGGCGCTGTCACCCTCGGCAGTGCGCACGCATCTCGTGCTGCGTCAGCAGGACGAGAGGTACAGCCTGCTCGTCGACGAGGTGCTCGACGTGCACGACTTCCCGGCCGAGCGGATCGAGCAGCCGGCCAAGGCGGTCGGCCCGGCTACCGACGCCGTCAGCGGGGTTTTCCCCGGCCCGGCCGGTCTCGTGCATTTCCTCGATCCGCAGCGCATAGTTCAGTCTCTCGTCCGGCAGCGGACGGCCCCTTTCATCAGGCATGGAGCATCGCATGGCGGTTAGCGCCTCCGACAAACCCTCGCTTCTTTCCGGCTGGCTTTCGCTGCTCGGCAATCGGCTGCTCATGTCGCTGCTGGCGGTGTCGCTGATTCCGCTCGCGCTGACGGGCATTGCCATGTATCGCTCGGCGGCGGACTCACTGCGGAATCAGGCATTCAACCAGCTCGAGACCGTCCGCACGATCACGGCGAAGTCGGTTGAGCGTTACTTCGCCGGGCTGCAGGATCGGCTGCGGGTGGCTTCCGAGGATCGGATGACGGTCGATGCCCTTCGGCAGTTCAAAGCCGCGATCGCGACCATCGCCGACGACACGAAGGCCGATGAGAAATCGCTCGTCGCGACCCGCCGCGGCCTCGAGACCTTCTATACGGGGGAATTTGCCAACGAGTATCGGCGGCGTATCGGCGGCGATGTCGATGCCAAGCCGCTCGGCGAATCGCTCGACGATGCCTCCGCGATCCTGCAGGACCTTTACATCCGCCGCAACCCGAACCCGATCGGCTCGAAGCATCTCTTCGATGCCGCGGACGACGGCTCGCGCTACACGCAGGTCCACACGCTCTATCATCCTGTCTTTCGCAGCATGATGCAGAAATACGGACTGTCCGACATCTTCCTGATCGACGCCGATTCCGGCCGGGTGGTCTACAGTGTGTTCAAGGAGGCCGACTTCGCGGCGTCGCTTCGGTCGGGGCCGCTCGCCGGCACCAATCTGGCTCGCGCCTTCCAGGAGGCGGCGGCGAGCGGCCGGCGCGATGCGGTGGCCTACGGACAATTCGCCCGGTATCTGCCGTCGTGCATGGCGCCCGCGAGTTTCATCGCGGCGCCCGTGTTCGACGGCCGCGAGCTCGTCGGCGTGGTGGCATTCCAGATCTCGATCGACCGGGCCGACGCCATCATCAGCGAGACCACCGGCATGGGCGAGACCGGCGAAACCTACGCCATCGGCCCTGATCGTCTCTTTCGCTCGAATTCGCGGTTCGCCAAGCAGCTCGGTGTCGAGAGCACGATCATCAATCCCAAGATCAAGGTCGATACGCTGCCCGTTCGCACCGCGCTCGACGAAGGCAAGGCGGGCACCGCGGTCAGCAGGGATTATCGCGGTGTGCCGGCCCTCTGCTCGTGGACGCCGATCACGATCTACCCGGGGGACGCCGCCGGCAACGGGGCGGTCCGCTGGGCGCTCGTTTCGGAGATCGACGAATCGGAGGTGCTCGGGCCAATCCGGCGGCTCCGCACGTTCGCGCAGGCCATCTTCGGCGCGACGGCGATCGGCGTGCTCTTGGTCTCGGGGGCCATCGCCCGCCGGCTCACCCGCGAGGCCCGGCGGCAGGCGGCGCTCGTCACGGGAATCGTCGACAACACCCACGCGCTGGCCAGCTCCTCGGAAGAGCTCACGAGTGTCAGCCAGCAGATGAGCGCGGCCGCCGAGCAGACGACGGCGCAGGCCAACCTCGTCTCGGCCGCCGCCGAACAGGTGAGCGGCAATGCCCGCACCGTGTCGGGCTCGATCGACAACCTCGTGACGAGCATCCACGACATCGCGCGCAATGCTCAGGACGCGGCCGCCACGGCCCGGCAGGCGGTCGACCTCGCCGGCGCGACGAGTGCCGCGATGAACGCGCTCGGCCGTTCGAGCACCGAGATCGGCAAGGTGGTGAAGGTGATCACGTCGATCGCCGAGCAGACCAACCTGCTCGCCCTCAACGCCACGATCGAGGCCGCCCGGGCCGGCGAGGCCGGCAAGGGGTTTGCCGTCGTGGCCAACGAGGTGAAGGAGCTCGCCCGCGAGACGGCCAAGGCCACCGAGGACATTGGGGCCAAGATCGAGGCCATGCAGGGGGACACGAACCGGGCCGTGAACGCGATCGGGGAGATCGGCAGCGTGATCGAGCGGATCGATGCGCTCCAGACGAAGATCGCCGCGGCGGTCGAGGAGCAGTCGGTGACGACCGGTGAGATCAGCCGCAACATCGCCGAGGCGACCACCGGCTCCACGGAGATCGCCGAAAACATCGTGCAGGTGGCGCAGGCCGCCCAGAGCACGGCCGAGGGTGCGTCGAACACGCAGCTCTCGTCGCAGGAGCTCTCGCGGATGGCGCAAAACCTGCAGCGGCTCGTGGACGAGTACCGGCGGTAAGGCCTTCGATCCGCCCAGGGAGGGTGATTGCCGTGCGGGCGCTCGTGGTTGACGACTCGAAGCCGAGCCGCGGCATCATCGCGCGGGTGCTGCGCGACCTGCGGTTCGAATGCATCGAGGCGGCCAATGGCGCCGAGGCGCTCGACGCGCTCGCCTCTGGCGGCCGCCCGGATCTCGTGACGGTGAATTGGCACATGCCTGTGATGGACGGGATCGAGCTCATCAAGCGGCTGCGCGGCAGCCGGGCGCACCGCGACCTGCGGCTCCTGATGATCTCGACCGAGAGCGACCGCGGGCGGATCGAGCAGGCGCTCGCCGCCGGGGCCGACGATTTCGTCTCCAAGCCGTTCACGGCCGAGGCGATCGTGCGCAAGCTCGTGGGGCTCGGCATCTGCACGGCGGCCGAGGTGGCCCGCCCCGCCACGGGCCCGATCCGCGTGCTCCTGGTGGACGACTCCGCCACGATGCGCAGCCTGCTTTCGACGACGCTCTCGGCCGATGCCGACCTGCGGGTCGTCGGGGCGGCCGTGAATGGTCGGATGGGGGTCGACATGGTCGCCGCGCAGCCGCCCGACATCGTCCTCTTGGACGTCGAAATGCCGGTCATGGACGGCCTGGCGGCGCTGCGGGAGATCCGCAGGATGCAGCCGAAGCTGCCGGTGCTCATGTTTTCGAGTCTCACCGAACGCGGCGCGAAGGCGACGCTGGACGCGCTGCTCGCCGGAGCCAATGATTACGCGTCCAAGCCGGCGGGCCTCGATGCCGGCGAGGTGGCCGACAGGATCCGCACCGAGGTGATCGCGAAGATCAAGGCGCTCGTGCCGCGGGGCGGCGCGCGGGATGCGCCACGGCCGGTCGCGGCAAGATCCGCTCCGGCGGCTGTCGCGCGGGGCATGTCGCCGCGGCGCGGACCGATTCAGGGCGTCGTGATCGCCGTCTCCACCGGCGGCCCGACGGCGCTGGCGGAGGTGCTGCCGGGCTTCGCCCGCGACGTGCGGGTGCCGGTGTTGATCGTCCAGCACATGCCGGCTTTTTTCACGGCGCAGCTTGCCGAGCGGCTCGGCAAGATCACCGGTGCGACCGTGCGGGAAGCGGAGGACGGCAGCCCGCTGCGGCCCGGGGAAATCCTGCTCGCTCCCGGTGGCCGCCATCTCGCGGTGGCCGGGGATGCCACCGCGCCGCGGGTGCGGCTCACCGACGAGCAGCCGGAGAATTCCTGCCGGCCCGCCGCCGACGTGCTCTTTCGCACGGCGGCGAAGGTCTGGGGCGCCGGCGCGCTCGGGGTCGTGCTGACCGGGATGGGCCGCGACGGGCTGGCTGGATCGAAGGCGATCGTCGAGGCGGGGGGCGAGGTGGTCGCCCAGGACGAATTCACGAGCGTCGTCTGGGGCATGCCGGGCGAGGTGGTGCGGGCGGGACTCGCCGACGCGGTGCTGCCGCTCGGACAGATCGGCGTCGACGTGGCGATGCGGCTCAAGCGCCGCGGCGGCTGAAGATGGCCGCAGAAAGGCAGCACATGAAGGTCGGCCAGCCGCAATTCGCGTTTTTGCGGAAGTTGCTGCGCCGGCGGACCGGCGTGGTGATCGACGATTCGAAGCACTACCTCGTGGTCGCCCGCCTGACGCCGATCGTGCGGCAGCGAAGCATCCCCAGCCTCGACACGCTGATCGATAGGCTCACGTCAGGGGGCGATCCTACGCTCGAACGCGACGTGCTCAACGCGATGATGACGCACGAGACCTCGTTCTTCCGCGACAAGAGCCCGTTCGAGACGCTGCGGCGAGTGCTCGTGGAATTGTTCGAGCGCCGGGCCGTGCATCGGCAGCTCGTGATCTGGTCGGCGGCATGCTCCACGGGGCAGGAGCCCTTCAGCATCGCGATGCTCCTGAACGAGCACTTCCCCGACCTGCTCGCCACCTGGCGAATCCGCATCATCGCAACCGACATCTCCGTGGCGGTTCTCGCCCGCGCCCGCGAGGGAGTCTTCAGCGATCTCGAGACGCACCGGGGCCTGTCACCGTCGATGCTGCAGAAATACTTCCGGCCGCTGCAGGGCAAGTGGAGCATCTCGCAGGACTGCCGACGGCTCGTCGAATTTCGGCAGCTCAACCTCAACGGCACCTGGCCGATGATGCCGAGTTGCGACGTCGTTTTCTTGAGAAACGTGATGCTCTACTTCGACGTGCCGACCCGCGCGGCGTTGGTCGCGAAGATGCGGCGCGTGCTCCGGCCCGACGGCGCCCTCTTTCTCGGCGGCGCCGAGACGATGATCGGAATCGACACGGGGTACGACCGGCTGCTCGGCGCCGGCTGCAGTTACTACCGCCCGAAGGGGCGGTTCACGTAGGTCGCCATTCGAGGCCGAGGATGGAGACGTCGTCGAGCGGGCCGGCTGGCTGGCACCATTGCTCGACCGTCTCGAGCAATGCGGCCACCGTCTCCTCGAGCGGACGCGCCCGGCTGCCGCCGATGCATTCGGCGAGCGCCTGCTCGCCGAGCGGTTCCTGATCCTTGTCCATCGCCTCGGTGACGCCGTCCGAATAGAGATAGATGCGGTCGCCGGGGATGAGCTGCAGCGTCTTCTGGGCGTATTCGACGTCGGGCACGAAGCCGATCGGAAAGCCCTCCGCGCCGTGAAACTCGACGTCGCCCGCCGCGGGCACCCGCAGGAGCGCGGGGTGGCCGCTGGAGACGTAGTCGAGCCGGCCGGTCGGCAGGTGGAGCACGCCGTAGAGCATCGTGAAATAGAGCCCCGAAAATTCGTCCGCCTGGAAGAGCCGGTTGAGCTGCGTGGCCACCTCCGCCGGCGTGGCGATCGCGACCCGGCCGTCGGGGCCCTGCCGCACCAGGAGCGACTGCTCCGACACCTTGGGCGTCAGGAAGCGGCCGACCGTCACGGCCATCAGCGACGAGGGCACGCCGTGGCCGCTCACATCGACGACGAAGAGCCCGGCATGCTCATCGTCGAGCGGAAAGACATTGAGGAAGTCGCCGGCGAGCTTCTGGCAGGGGACATACCGCCAGGCGATCTCGGCCGCCGCGAGCGCCGCATCGTCGGCGGGCAGGAGCGACCGCTGCACCTTCGCCGCCGCCTCGAGGTCGCGGACCATCTGGGCATTGCGGCGGGAGATCTCGTCGTTGAGCTGCGAGAGCTCGGCGTTGTTTTGCTGGAGCCGGTCACGGGCGATCGAGAGCTCCTGATTCGCGGCGATCAGTTCCTGGTTCTTGGCGACGGCGTTTTCGAACGTGGAAATGAGCAGGTTGAGCACCTGCTGCCGGCCGGCCTGCACGTTGAACTTCTGACCGGCGACGGCGACCTCGAGCGTCGCCTGTTCGGCCGCG
This sequence comes from Planctomycetia bacterium, assembly GCA_046343855.1. Classification (GTDB taxonomy): domain Bacteria; phylum Planctomycetota; class Planctomycetia; order Pirellulales; family UBA1268; genus RGVT01. Next base: position 31,583 of record JBKDMX010000094.1, on the reverse strand, counting down.
TCGCCGAGCGGCGAATCAAGCAGCGACCGCATGCGGCCCAAGAGGTAGTCGGGCTCGTAGGGCTTCGTGACATAGTTGTCGGCGCCGGCGTCGAGGCCGCGGATGATGTCGATCGGGTCGGAGAGCGTCGACATCAGGATCAAGGGCACGCTCCGCAGGGCGGGATCGGTCTTCACCGCCTTGCAGAACTCGTAGCCCGTCATCACGGGCATCTCGATGTCGGAGATGATGATGTCGGGCCGCCGATCGCGGGCCATCACGAGCGCATCGGCGCCGTTCTCGGCCCAGCGCACGGCATGGCCGGCGTCGGTGAGCCGCTTGACGAGCATCCGCGCCTGGATCTTGCTGTCTTCGGCGACGAGCACGTCGACGCCCGCCGCGGTCCCAGGTGACGTGGTTGCCACGGGTGCCTGCCAGCCGTCAGGTGAACGTCGCCAGGGCGGTCGGCGCGTCCTTGTGGATGCTGAAGAGCTTGTCGAGATTCGTCAGCTTGAAGACCTGGAAGATCTCCGGCCGGATGTTGCACATCTTCAGGCGGCCGTGGCCGGTGACGATCTTGCGGTGGAGTTGCCCGAGCAGCCCGAGCATCGCGCTCGACATGAATTCCACGTTGCCGAAGTCGAGCAACACGTCGGGCCCGGTGCACTTGCCGAGGAGCGTGTTGATCTCCTGCTTGATCTCGTCGAGCACGGTGTCGTCGAGGATCTTCTTGTCCTTGAAGAGCACCATGTGAATGTCGCCGGTCTTGCCGGTCTGGATTCTGCGAAACTGATCCATGGAAAGCATCACCCGCGGGATGGTTGGACTCTTCGGAAGACTAGCCGCGCCACGCCCCGGGTGTCCAACGGCCGGCCCAGGGGGGGCGGTTTCATTCGCCCTCGACGATTCCCGCCGTGGCAAGCCACTCCAGTTCGCCGGGTTGCCCCGGGCCGTCGTCGAGCCGAACCGACGCGATCGCCCCCTTCTGCATCCGGATCGCGGCGGAGCCGTCGCCGATCGTGAGCGCCACGAGCCGGCCGATGCACGGCATGTGGCCCACCCAGGCGACCCGTGCCGCCTCCTGCTCGATCGTCCACTCGACGAGCGCCTGCCAGTTTGATGCTGGAGCAAGCGCATCGACGACGGCGACCGGCGGCTCGCCGTCGAACACGTCGGCCATGATCTCGGCCGTCTCGCGGGCCCGCACCAGCGGGCTCGTGGCGATCAGATCGAGCTCCATGCCGCCTGCCCGCAGGTGGCGCATGAATCGTTCAAACCGCTTCGCGCCCTTCTTCGTGAGCCGGCGGGAATGGTCGTCGATGCCGGGCCCCGGATCCTCGGCCCAGGCGTGGCGGGCGATGTAGAGATGGGTGGTGAGCATTGGCATGGCGAAAGTGTGATGGCGGGACGGTCACGGGGCAAGTCAGGACCGCCGCCAGAGGCCGTCGTCGGCGATGCCGGCCGCCCGCACGGCGTTGCCCGCCGCGGCGAGCCAGCGCTTCGCGTCCACCGGATAGCCGGCCGTGGCCGCGAGGCCCGGCACCCTCTCCGACCAGAACGTGTTGAAGGCGTGCATTGCCAGTTCGCGCACATACTTCGCCGTCATGCTCGCCAGCGCCACCGGCAGCCGTGATTCGCCCCCCACGCAAAACGCGATCGTGGCATCGGCCGCCGGGAGGCAATAGACCGAGCTCGCCGGCGTTTCCTCGAGCGGCTGCACGAGCGGCGCGTCGAAGTGCCTGCCAACGAGCGCCGCGTAGCTCTTGCGACCGCCGTGGCGATCGCACCAGATCACGGCCGGCTCATCGCAAAAACGTTGCCGCAGTGCGGCGGCCAGGCCGAGCGTCGTCCGCGAGAGGATGTCAGACTTGTTGAGGCCGGCGTCGAGCAGGGCGTTGAATTCGCCGGGGTAGACCGCGCGGCAGACGATCGCCGCGAGTGACACGCCCGCGCGGTCGAGGAGCGGGCCGATCCGCGCGGCGATCGCGCGGCAGAGTTCAGCATCGGCCGCCCGTGGCAGCGCGAGCGCGGCGAGCGATGCCCAATCGGGCTGGCGGGCATCGGCCGGCGGTGAGATTCCACCGAGCGCTCGCGCGAGCGCCGGCCAGTGCGCCGGGAGGGGCGCGCCGGCGAGCAGCAGGCCGGCGACAACGCCCCGCTCGAGCGCCGCCAGACCGTTCGAACCACGATAGATCTGCTTCGAATCACCCCAGAGCAGTGCCCCGGCGACCTGAGACGCCGCGCGGCCGGCCGCGGCGAGGGGCTCATCCACGGCCTCCGGTGTCGCGCTGATGCGCCATGCCGTCGCCGCCACGACGAGCGGGCCGAGGTTCGGGCCGTAGCCCGCCTCGTCGGTGCCGATGACGACGGTCATCGGGCGGCCTCGTCGCCGCCGCGTGGCGGATGGCGCCGGCAGTATTCATAGATGGCAATCGAGGCGGATGTCGCGGCATTGAGGCTGTGGGGCATGCCGGCCATCGGGATCTCGGCCACGCGGTCGAGTTTTTCGAGCACCTCCGGCTCGAGGCCGGCGCGTTCGTTGCCGATCACGAGCGCCGTGCGGCTCACGAACGAAAAATCGAAGAGCGGCTCCGAGGCGGTCGTCTGCTCGAGCCCCACCAATTCAAAGCCCTCGGCGCGAAGCCGATCGAGCACCGGCGGAAGGCTGCGGTGCACGTCGAGTTCGACCGCCTCCGCGCCGTCGCGGGCGATCCGCTCATGGAGCCGGGCGGCGCCCGTCGCGATCACGCGGCGGATGCCAAAACAGCCGCAGGTGCGCACAATGTGGGAGAGGTTCACGTGGCTGCGCATCGGCGCGCAGACGACGACCAACTCCCGCGGCAGCGCGAGGCTTTCAGGAGGCTTGTGGCGGATGTGCTCAAATCGAGGCATGGAATGGCTGGCCATTATGGCATTCCTCGCCGCCTCTGGCTCGGGCTGCGGCCCGGCCGCCGCGCCGGCGGTGTCGCTCGCGCTCGTCGATCATGCCGGCCTCGAGGCTGAGATCGCCAAGCACCGCGGCAAGGTGGTGGTGCTCGATTGCTGGAGCACGTCGTGCCCGCCGTGCGTGAAGGAGTTTCCGCGGCTCGTGGCCCTGGCCGACACGCATGCCGACAGCGTTGTCTGCCTGTCGCTCTCGCTCGACTACGAGGGGATCGGCAGCCCGGAGGACGTGGTGCCGCGGGTGCGGACGTTTCTCGAGGCCGTTGGCGCCGGCCGCGTCGTCAACCTGCTCGGCCGCGAGGAGGCCGACAGCCTTTCCACAAAGCTCGACATCGTGAGTGTGCCGGTGGTGGATGTCTACGGCCCCGATGGCGCGCTTGTGCAGCGGTTCGACGAAGACGCCGCCGCGAAGCGGCTCGGTCGGCCGTTCACCTACGATGACGTCGAGGCCGCCGTCCGCGGCGCGATCGGCCGCTGATCCCCTATACTTCGCGGCAGACGAGCCGCACGCCCGGCATGGCCGGAGGAAAGGCATCATGACCGCCAACCAGCCCCGTATCGGACCCGCCTCCCGCAAGGTGATGGCTCCCACCGTGCCCGGCGACAAGCCGCGGCCCACCGACATCGTGAAGGGGCCGCTCGGCTTCGGCCGGGAGACGGTCGAGTCGATTGTCGTGGCCTTCACGCTCGCGCTCCTTTTTCGGGCATTCGAGGCGGAGGCCTTCGTGATCCCCACCGGCTCCATGGCGCCCACGCTGATGGGCCGCCACAAGGATCTGGTGTGCGACTCGTGCGGCCGCGACTTCCGGGTGGGCTGTAGCGCCGAGGAAGACGATCAGTCGCAGAGCCTGCGCACGGAAGAGTCGCGGCTGGAGCGGGAGCTCGAGAACCTCAAGGGCGTCGTCGCCGGCGGTGCGAGCGGCTCACGCGAGCGCGAGACCGCCCGCCGACGGGTCGAACTGCTCGAAAGCGACCGCGGCCCGCTCGCCCAACTGCGCACGCGGCTGGCCGGCAAGATGGTTCCCGCGGCGAAGTGCCCCAACTGCGGCAACGTGATGCGGCTCGTGGAAGGGCAGGGGCCGGAGATCGCCTACGATCCCCGCTACCCGTCGTTCAACGGCGACCGGATCCTCGTCACGAAGTTTGCCTATGAGTTTTCCGAACCGCGACGCTGGGACGTTGTCGTCTTCAAGTATCCCGAGGACGCGAAGACGAACTACATCAAGCGGCTCGTCGGCCTGCCGGGGGAGACGATCTCGATCGCCGGCGGCGACATCTGGACGCACGACGGCGCCGAGGCTCCGCAGATCGCCCGCAAGCCGCCCAAGACGCTGCTGGCGATGCTGCAGTGCGTGAACGACAGCCGCTTCGTGTCGCCGGAACTGCGGAAGGCAAACTGGCCGCTTTCCTGGAGCGACTGGTCGCGGCCTGATCGGGAGTCGGCCTGCGCCTGGAAGACGGACGACGACGGCCGCTCCTTCGCGGTGGCCTGCGCCGATGCGGAGGCGTCGGCGATGCTGCGCTACCGGCATTTCCTGCCGACCGCCGAGGAGTGGCTGGCGGTGAAGCGGGGGGAGACGCTTCCCGATCCCGTGCGGCCGCGGATCATCGACGATTTCCAGCCCTACAACGCGATCGCCACGCGGCCGCATTGGGTGGGCGATCTCGCCGTCGAGTTCGAGCTCGAAAACCGCGGTGAGGGCGGGTCGGTCGCGGTCGATCTCGTGGAGGCGGGCAAGGCCCATCGCTGTGTCTTCAATCTCGCCACCGGCGACGTGCGGCTCGCGATCAACGCGGTCGACGCGCGGGGAGAGCCGAAAGGCCGCACGCCCGTCCACGGCAAGGGCTCGTGGCGCATCCTCTTCGCCAACGTCGATGACGAACTCTCGCTCTTCGTGAACGGCCGGCGGATCGAATTCGACCGCCCGACGATCTGGATGCGGTCGATCGAGGATGCCGAGGCGGCCCAGCCCTACGATGGCGAGATCGAGCCGGGCAGAAATGAATCGGGTGACCTCGCTCCGGCCGGCATCAAGGCGACGGGCGCGGACGTGCGGGTGGCTGATCTGCGGATCCTCCGCGACGTCTATTACATCGGCGCGCTCGACGTGGGCAGCCGCCCCGGCGAGCTGATCGAGCGTGATCGCCTCGAGTTTCCGTTGGAGGCTGATCAGTTCTTCGTGCTCGGCGACAACTCGGCGGCGAGCAAGGACGGCCGCATGTGGATTCAGGGGCACCACGTGGATCGCGGCCTCCTGGTGGGCAAGGCCCTGGCCATCTTCTGGCCCCATGCCGTGCCGGCGAGTTGGGCCATTCCCGTGAAAATTGGGGGCGCCGAGGTGCGATTGCCCTCGTGGCCCAACTTCGCGAGGATGGGCTTCGTCCGGTAGCGGCGCCCCGCTCCGGTCCCTCAAGGAGGAGGAGCGATGCCGCTATTGTCCGTCGAAGGGCTCGTGAAGAACTACGGCCGCCGCCGCGTGGTGGACGGTGTCGCTTTTCACGTCGAGGCCGGCGAGATCGTCGGCCTGCTCGGCCCGAACGGCGCCGGCAAGACGACGAGCTTTCGCATGACCTGCGGCCTCGTCATGCCCGATGCGGGGCAGGTGCTCCTCGACGATGCCGAGATCACCCACTGGCCGATGTTCAAGCGGTCGCGGGATGGCGGCATGGGCTATCTCGCCCAGGAGCAGAGCGTCTTCCGCAAGCTCACGGTCGAGCAGAATCTGCTCGCGATCATGGAGCTCGTGGGGATGGATCGCCGGGAGCGGAGGCGGCGGTGCGACGAGCTGATCGAGCAATTCGACATCGTGAAGATCCGCAAGTCGAAGGCGCATTACATCTCGGGCGGCGAGAAGCGCCGGCTCGAGATCGCGCGGTGCCTGGTCACGGAGCCGCGCATCATCCTGCTCGACGAGCCCTTCACGGGCATCGATCCCGTCACGATCCACTCGATCCAGAAGATCATCCGCGGCCTGCGCGACGACGGCATCTCGATCCTGATCACCGACCACCGCGAGCGCGAGACGCTCGCGATCACCGACCGCAGCTACGTGATCCGGGCCGGCAAGGTGCTCTGCCACGGCACCGCGCAGGAAGTGCTCAACAACCCCGACGCCAAGAAGTATTACTTCGGCGAAAGCCCGGGCGTGGAAGCCGCCTGATCGAGAACTACGCGCCGCGGCTCGTCAGGCTCTTGAGGGTGAGCACCGAGCCGACCGACATGAGCGCGAGCCCCAGCCACTTCGGCGGCTCCACGACCTTGCGGCCTGGCAGGTTATTGCCCCAGACGCTCGCCGGCTGCTGTCCGCCCTGACCCATCTGCGCCGATACGAAGTGGCTCGACTTCTCGCTGAGCGTGAACGATTCCACCATCCGGAACTGAATCCCGGCGAAGAAGAGCAAGAGCCCTACGAACAGGATGTGTTGACGCTTCACGGTCACTGCCCCTTGCCGCGAACGGCGTTCGCGGCCTTTCCTTTCATCCGATATCGGTCCGAAAGGGGGGGCAGTTCAGCAGGCACTCCGGCGCGCCGGGTTATGCGGAGAGTGCCGGTTAGGGAGGCCGCTTCGGGACGAAGCGGGTGTCCTTTGACAGACTGAAACCTGTCTGGCGTAGGACAGGCGTCTCGGCCTGTCTCGGACAGGCACGGAGGCCTGTCCTACTCACCGCTAGCGGCGTGAGGCGATGAGGGCCAGCAGGGCCTTCTGCGGTGCGACGAATTTCTCGACGCCCTCGCGCATCAAGACGTCCTCGAGCTGGCGCATGTCGACCGTTCGGTCGAGCTCCGCGACGACCTCCGCCGGAGGCATCTTCTCCAGCTGCGGCAAGAAGGTCCGAGTGGGATCGTCGGCCGCGTCATTGGTGGCCGGCGGGTTTGTCTGGATGTCGTCGCCGGCGAGGGCGGCCACGTAGCGGCATGGATCGACCCCCGCCTGCTTGACGCCGGTGCTCGCGAAGACGATCTCCTGCTCGAGCGGCGTCGGGTGGGCCTTCCAGAAGTCGCGGTTGGCGGCCCAGGCCCGCTTCGCATTGACGATGCCGAGCATCCCCTGCGCGGCCGATGACAGGCCCGGGGCATGCTTTTCCGTGTAGACGTCGATCCGCGACACGAACACGCTGTAGACGCTCTTGAAGGAGTCGAGTCCGCCGCGGCGTTGCGCACCCCGCCAGACCGAGTCGCGGGCACGCTCGTATTGCGGCAGCGTAAAGATGAGCGTGACGTTGAGGGGCACCCCCGCGGCGGCGAGCGGCTCAAGCGCCCGAATGCCGGCGGGCGTCGCGGGCACCTTGATCATGCGGTTGGGCTGACCCGCGCTCCAGCGCGTGCCGAGCTCGACGTAGTGGCTGACACGCTCGTCGTCGGCAAGCCCGTTCGCCGGGTCTTCGAGCAGCGGGTCGAGCTCGAAGCTCACCCAGCCATCGTTGCCGCGCGACTCTTTCCAAACGTCGAGAAACACACCCTGGGCGTTGCGGACGAGCTCGTCGGTCAGGGCCCAGGCGATCGATTCGTCGTCGTTGCCGGCCTTCACAAGCGCCGCGATCCGGTCATCGAACCGGCCCGTTTTGATCAGGTCGGAGATGATCACGGGGTTGCTCGTGGCGCCCGTGGCCCCGGCCGCCCGGTTGGTCCGGACGAGGTCGGGATCGATCGAATCGAGCCAGAGTTTCGTGCCGGAGGCGATGAGCGAGGCGAGGCCGTGAGGCATGGTGGTGATCCTTGTGAAAAGAGGCAGGAATGGGTGCGTGAAGCTGGGTCGAATGCGCGGTTTTCTGTCGATTGGGCCAAGATTTTCTGTTGAGCCGGTCGTGCCGATGACGAAGAAGTGTAGCGAGTGTGATGGATATCCGGGGGGCCGCCGGCCCGGCGGAACCGTCCGACGAGCTGGAAACAAACTGTGAACGAGACGCATCCAAACCCGCGACTACACACACTGCTTCGCACCGCCCGCTCGGCGGTGCTGAGGGCTTTCGCGGGTGCTGCCGTGCTGGTCGGCGTCTGCGGACGGGCCGAGGATGCGGACCGAATCATGCCCATTCAGTTTGCCGATCTCGCCGCGCCGGAAAACGCCCCTGTCGAGACGCTCATGATCCCGAGCGTGATCGTCGAGGACGAGCTCGTTCCGAACGAGCTCGTTGCCCCCGCGGAGCCCGTGCAGGCTGCCGAGCCCGTGGTAGCGCCGTTCGAGGAGGTTTCGGCCCGCGCCGCCGACGGCCTCCGCATCCAGGACTTCGGCGTCGAGGAGATGCCCTACGAGGCGAGCAGCGGCGAATGGTTTTCCAACGGCAATTGGTATGGCTCGGCCGACGTCCTTTTTTTCGATCGCAGCCGCAACTACCGCCGCATCCTCGGCAATGACGTGACCGTCCGGCCCGGCCGCAAGAATCTCGTCGGCACGCTCACCACGACGGGCGTTCCCTGGGACCTCTCCGCCGGAGCGCGGGTGACGTTCGGCAAGTATCTCGGCCGCGACTACATCGACCGGGATCGGTCGCTCGAGATGACCTATTACGGCGGCCTCTCCTATTCGCTGCAGGATTCTTGGAACGCGTTGCCGGGATCGTTCCTCGTCACGCCGCTGGCCGCGCAGGTGCCCGGCTTCGACGGCGCCCAACGCTACGGCACGACGCACAACTCGAACTTCAACAGCATGGAGTGGAACTACAAGCTCCATCGCCGGCTCGGTCGCGACCAGCTCGTGATGTCGCCGAATGGCAACTGGACGCGGCATGCGGAGCGGGCCTGGCTGCCATCGCTGATCATCGGCACGCGGGTGGCGACCGTGAACGAAGGCTTCACGTTCTCGAGCCGCCGCAACGACGTCTCCGCGAGTCAATTCAGCGGCGATTACGGCGTCAACACGCAGAACTGGCTCTGGGGCTTGAACCTCGGCGGTGAGCTCATCAGCCAGAATGAATTCTACTTCTGGGGCCTGCGGGGCCGGGCGACGCCGGCGATGACATTCGCCGCGAACCAGCAGCTTGTGCAGAGCGTGAACACGTTGAGCACGATCCCGAACCCCAATCCGCCGCCCGCCACCATCCCAATCCAGACCGGCACGGTGAATCGCGCGAGCTCGGCCGATCAGTTTGCACCCGGCTTCATCGGCGACCTGTCGCTCTTCGCCGGGTGGAACGTCACGCCCAACTTCTCCATCAAGGCGGGCTGGGACTTCCTCTGGGTGGCGGGCATCGCGACCACCAACCGGCAGTTCGACCTCGACGGCGTGCGCGTCAATCCGATCGATGCCGGCGGACAGATCTTCTACAACGGACTGTCGCTCGGCTGCGAAGGCAGCTGGTAGGCGATCGTCAGCCTGCCCCGATGGCGACGGCGGCGGCCTGGCCGGTGGAGCAGAGGTTGACGGCCAGCGCCGTTCCCGGGCGGCCCGCCAAGGGCTCGCCGTGCACCACGTTGACGGGGCAGAGTGGATCTGGCGTCTCGTAGTTCAGCGTCGGCGGCACGAGGCCAGCCCCGAGCCCAAGAATGCTCGCGGCCAATTCGACCGCGCCGCCGGCGGCCCCCAGGTGGCCGAACGAGCTCTTGGGCGCGGTGACGGGCACGTCGCCGAGTTCCGCGGCGATCGCCGCGGCCTCGAGCCTGTCCATCTCGATCGTGCTCACGCCGTGGGCATTCACATGCCCCACCTCGCCCGGCGCGAGCCGGGCGGCGGCGAGCGCGGCACGGATCGCCTGCCGCAGCGAAGCGCCCGTGACGCCCTCGCGCCGCGCCTTCGGCTCGCACCGTGCGGCGGTGCCCAGGATTCGGCCGCGGATCTTCGCGCCACGCCGCTCGGCGTGCTCCCGCGATTCGAGCACGATCGCCGCGGCGCCCTCGCCATTCACCATGCCGTCGCGATTCAAGTCGAAAGGGCGGCAGGCGCGGCGGAAGTCGTCGGCCCGGTGCGAGAGCAGTGCGTCGCCCCTCGCGACGAGCGCCGTGGGATGGAGGCGGCAGCCGGTGCCGCCGGTGAGCATCACGTCGGCCCAGCCGCGCTCGATCACGCTGGCCGCCTCGGCCAGCGCCAAGAGGCTCGAGACATCGCCGAGCACGATCGTGTTGTTCGGGCCGCGGGCATCGAGCGCGATCGCGATGTGGGAGGCCGTCATGTTGGGCAGATGCTTGAGCAGCCAGAGTGGATGCAGTTCCTCCTGGATCGCCTCCGACCAGAGGCCAAAATCAAACCGCCCGTCGAGCCGGCTGCGCCGGTAGGTGCCCTCGAGGTCTTCGAGGTCGGCGTAGATCATGTCGTTGCCGAAGACCACGCCGAACCGTTCCGGCTCGATGCTCCCCGCGGCGATGCCCGCGTCGTTCACGGCCAGATCGGCGGCCGCAAACCCGAGCTGGATCTCGCGGCTCATCACCTTCAGGCTTTTGCGCGGCCGCACGTAGAGCTTGGGATCGAAGTCGGGGATCTGGCCGCCGAAGCGGACGCTCAGCGAACTCGCGTCGAAGAGATCGACGAGCCGGATGCCGCTCGTGCCGCGCTCGAGCGCATCCCAGAACGGGCCGCAGCCGATGCCGATCGGGCTGACGACACCGAGACCCGTGATCACGACTTCCCGCGCTGCGCTCATAGATGACCAACCCTAAACCACAATCGATCCCGCCGAAAGTGGCGGCGTAGTTCACGCCGCCCCGCTCGGCCCTCTCAGCGGTGCGGCGTGTGCTCCGATCGCCACCGTGAGGGGGAGACCGGATGCTGGTCCGCCCAGAGCCCGCGACGGCCTTGCCGCGCCGCAGACTCGGCGGCGACGAGATCGGGGTCGGGGGAGAAGCCGCCGAACACCCAGGCCAGGCCGTCGGCCACCATCTCGCGGTTGATGTTGCGGTCTTCGATCCAAAGCGTGCCGAGTAACCGCCCATGCTGGTCGTGCGCGGTGCCCTCGACCCGCACGGCGCGGCCAGAGAGCTTGCCGTCGAGTGTGTTGCGGGAGAGGCGGCCGTAGGGCTGGTCAAACTCCGGCGCGTCGATCCCCTGCAGGCGGATCTTTCGCCGTGTGCCGTCAGTGTCGAGGCAGGTGATGGTGTCGCCGTCGTGGACCGTTTCGACTCGCCAGATGGGCCGGCCGGCCGCATCGTGCAGCGGGCAGGCGGGCAGTGAGGCCACGACCGCGGAGACGATCGCCGCGGTCGCGAAGTACCACGGCCTCAGCCGCTTCGGCAAGCCGGGCGGGGGCGGCGGAATGCGAAACCGTTGCGGCATCGGGCTGCCTGGCGACCGGACGATTGTAGGGGGCGGAAAAGTCGGCTCAGCAGAGCGAAGCCAGCATATCGCGCGACGGTGCAACGCGTGATGCGACGCCATGATCGGCCTAGAATTCCCCGACCCGATCGTCTGCAATAGCGCGAATAGATACGACCCCGCGATATGAATGGTTCCGACGCCCACTCTGGAGGATTGTTTCATGGTTGCCACGATTTCGCCGACGACCCTCGCCGATCTTCGCCGCAAGGGGGAGAAGGTCACGCTCATCGACGTTCGCACGCCCGCGGAATACGGCGAGGTGCACGTTGACTTCGCCCACAACATCCCGCTCGACCGCCTCGATGCGAAAGCCGTGACGTCGCTCGCCGGCAGCGGCCCCGTCTACTTCGTCTGCAAGTCTGGCACGCGCAGCCAGAAGGCATGCGAGAAACTGCTCGCCGCGGGGCTGATGGACGTGATCAGCGTCGAAGGGGGCACCGCTGCCTGTGAGGCCGCCGGCGTGCCGGTCGTCCGCGGCCGGAAGGTGATGTCGCTCGAGCGACAGGTGCGGATCGCCGCCGGCACGCTCGTCGCCATCGGCGCAGCGCTGGCCGCTTTCGGCCCCGATCTGATGTGGCAGCGGATCGGCGCCGGGCTGGCCGGCTTCGTGGGTTGCGGCCTCGTGTTCGCCGGCATCACCGATACCTGCGGCATGGCGATGCTGATCGCCCGGATGCCCTGGAACCAGGTGCAGGGCGGGGCTTGTCGCACAGCGACGACCTGCTCGCGTTGACCCACGCCATCACCGGAGGCACGCTCTTCATCGGCGACGTGGGCCGGCCCGACCTTCTGGCGAGCGTCGGCGTCGCGGCCGACCAACCTGAGGCGCCGGACTACTTCGTGCACGATGTGATCCTGAACCGCCAGGAGCGGGCGTCGCTCGGCACCGCCATGGCGCAGACGCTCAAGCCCCTGTCGCTCGCGCAGGTGCTGGCGCTCGAGCCATCCGGCGCCCAGCTTCTCGACGTCCGCGACGGCATCGATTTCGAAGGGGGGCACCTGAAGGGGGCCTTCAACATCCCGCTCGCGCATCTCGACGATCGGTTCGGCGAGATTCCAGCCGATCGGCCTGTGGCCGTGCACTGCGAGGGTGGTTACCGCTCTGCGATTGCCGCCAGCCTGCTGCAAAAGCTGGGCCGCCGCGACGTGCACGATATCGTGGGCGGCTACAAGGCCTGGCTCGCAGCGAAGCTCCCGGCATGATCGCGGTGAAGGCACGGCAGGCGGCAGCAGGCCCCAGATTGCCGTGATTCTCCATTTCAACGCGACTGCGGCGGCGCTGAAGGACGCGGCCCATGCAGAGTCACCTGGAGGGGCTCCACTCCGAACCGCGAACTGGTCGAAAAACAGGTAGCCGACGGCTGGACCGTGATCGGCGTGTATTGATCGGAAGCCCATGCCGTTGCACCGGATCCTGTTTCGCGCGTTGGCGGTTGTGGCGGTCATCGCTGGGACGTCGGCACGCGCGCAGGAATTCCGTGAGCTCGACACGGACCGCGATGCCTTCACCCCCGCGACCAAGACGGTGGCAGCGGGGCACATGCTCACCGAGGCCTCGTATTCTTTCATCGACAACCGCGGCACGCCCGCGACGAACAGCTTTCCTGAGTTGCTGATCCGCCTGGGGGCGACGGAGCGTTTCGAGTGGCGATTCGGCTTCAACTACGAGGCGGGCTCCGGCGGGAGCGTGGTCACCGCGGTCGAGGTGGGCGAAGGCGTTGATGGAGAAGAACTCACGTCGGAGTCGAACCTGCTCTACGGCTTCAAGGCGCTCGTGACCGAGCAGGAGGGGTGGGTGCCGCGCAGCAGTGCGATCGTCGAAGCGTTCACACCACTCTCAGGCGAGGTGTGGGGTACGGAGCCGGCGGCCACGTATGTCTTTGGCTGGGAACTCGCCCGCAAATGGCGGTTCGATGCCGCCATTCGCTACGTGCTTGCCGACAGCGCCGAGGGGCTCTTCAACAAGTGGATGCCCTCGGCCGTGCTCCGCATGCCGGTCACCGAGCGGTGGGAGGTTCATGCCGAATGGTTCGGCTCCTGGAGCGAAGGGCTCGAGGACGAGAACGTCAGGCCGTTCGTGGGGCCCGGCACGCACTTCATGATCACCCCCAGCCTCGAGATCGGCTGCCGCATGGGCTGGGGGCTCACGCAGGACGCGGCGTCGTATTACGTCGACTCCGGCCTCGGCTGGCGGTTCTGACGCGAAATGGGCGATATAGGACTCGAACCTATGACCCCCAGCTTGTCGAGCTGGTGCTCTAACCAACTGAGCTAATCGCCCTCGAAGTTGGCACGAGTGAGTCTCGCGCCCAAGCCGCAGCCAGTCAAGCGAAGCGGTCGTGGCGGGGCCGGAACGGCCTTGTCGCCCGAGCCGCCGCGGGGATACTGTGCCGGTTTTGCTGGAAACGCCGCCGTGCGGCCTTCCTCCAAGCACGCCTTCCCCCTTGGTAGACCCGTCATGCCCACCGTTCGCTTTCCCGATGGAGTCGTTCGCGAGTTTTCCCCGGCCGCGCGGGTGGCCGATGTTGTCGCCGAGGTGGCCGGCCCGGTCGATCCGTCGAAGGGGAAGAAGAAGCCGCGGGTCATCGCGGCGCTCCTCGACGGCAAGGCGGTCGGGCTCGATGCCCCGCTGCCCGCCGGGGGCGAGGTGGCGATCGAGTTTTTGAACGCGGGCGACCCGCGGGCCCTGCCCGTGATGCGCCACTCGGCGGCCCACGTGATGGCCCGCGCCGTGATGCGGCTGTTCGACGGCGTGGAGCTCGCCTTCGGCCCGACGGTGGGCGCGGGCTTTTATTACGACATGCGGGCCAGCCGGCCGATCACCGACGAAGACATCCCGCGGATCGAGGCCGAGATGAAGAAAATCATCGAGGCCGACGAGGCCTTCGAGCGGGTGGAGGTGCCGCGGGACAAGGCCGTGGCGATCGTCCGCGATTTGAACCAGCCGCTGAAGGTCGAGCACATCCAGACGGGCCTCGCCGACCACCCCACGCTCTCGTTCTACCGGCAGGGGGAGTTCGTCGATCTCTGCCGCGGGCCGCACGTGCCGAGCCCCGGCTGCATCGGCGCCTTCAAGCTCACGAACATCGCCGGCGCCTACTGGAAGGGGGATGCCAACAACGCCCAGCTCCAGCGGCTCTACGGCACCGCCTGGTTTTCACAGGAGGATCTCGACGCGCATCTCGCCGCGCTCGAAGAGGCCCGCCGCCGCGATCACCGCGTGCTCGGCAAGCAGCTCGACCTCTTCACGACGAGCCCGCTCGTGGGCTCGGGGCTCGTGCTCTGGATGCCGAAGGGGGCCACGCTCCGCAGCACGCTCGAGAGCTTCGTCCGCGAGGAGCTCGCGGCCCGCGGCTACCAGCCGGTCTACACGCCGCACATCGGCAAGGTCGATCTCTACAAGATCTCCGGCCACTATCCCTATTACGCCGACAGCCAGTTCAAGCCGATCGTGATGGCGGAAGACGAGCAGTATCTCTTGAAGCCGATGAACTGTCCGCACCACACGATGATCTACAAGGCGCGGCCCCACAGCTACAAGGATCTGCCGCTCAGGCTCGCCGAGTTCGGCACCGTCTACCGCTACGAGCAGTCGGGCGAGCTTGGCGGCATGACGCGCGTCCGTGGCTTCACGCAGGACGATGCGCATATTTTTTGCGCACCGGAGCAGGTGGAACAGGAGGTGGAGGGCTGCATCGACTTCACGCTCAAGGTCCTCGAAAGCCTCGCCTTCGACAACTTCCGCGTGCGGCTCGGCTTTCGCGATCCGAAAAGCGACAAATATGTCGGACCGCCGGAGCGGTGGGACGAGGCCGAGGCAGCGATCGAGCGCGTGGCGCGGCGGATGAACCTGCCGGGCTGCGAGCCGGAGCCGGGCGAGGCCGCCTTCTACGGCCCGAAGATCGACTTCGTGGTGAACGACTCGCTCGGCCGCGAGTGGCAGCTCGGCACCGTTCAGCTCGACTACAACCTGCCGAGCAAGGAACGCTTCGACCTCGAATACATCGGCGCCGATAATGCCAAGCACCAGCCGGTGATGATCCACCGGGCGCCGCTGGGGAGCATGGAAAGGTTCGTGGGCGTGTTGATCGAGCACTTCGCCGGCGCGTTTCCGCTGTGGCTCGCGCCGGAGCAGGTGCGCGTGATCCCGGTGAGCGAGAAGAGCGAGGCCTATGCGAAGCAGGTGCAGGCGCGGCTGGAGGCGGCCGGCCTGCGGACGGGCCTCGACCTTGCGGCCGAGAAGCTCGGCGCGAAGATCCGCACGGCGCAGCTCGAGCTCATTCCGATGATGGTGGTCTGCGGCCCGCGCGACGAGGCGGCCGGCACGGTGAGCCTTCGCGATCGGCTCGACGGCGATCTGGGCGCGATGAGCCTCGAGGCGGCGGTCGAGCGGCTGCGGGACGAGAACGCCCGCCGCGCGGTCCGCCACAAGCCGAAGCCGCTTGCCCTGCCGGGCGACCAGGCGGCCGGCGATACGCCTGAGCAGGAGTATTAGACAGCACGCCATGCCCCGCTTCGCGCTGCTCGAGCACACGGGCGCCCCCGACGATCCCGCCGGGCGGCATTTCGACCTATTGCTTGAGGACGTCGTCGCCTGCCGCACGTGGCGGCTGTTGGCCATCCCGCAGCCGGGCGGCCCGGCTGTCGCCGCGCTCGAGCTGCCGCCCCATCGCCTTGCCTGGCTCGACATCCTTGAAGGCGAGGTCTCCGGTGGCCGTGGCCACGCCCGTCGTGTCGCTGCCGGCGAATACGCGGTGCTCGCGGCCGATGCCGCCACGACGGGGGCTGCCACGAGCCTGGTGGTGCGGGTGCAGGGAGGCCGGTTCAGCGGCCGGTTGCGGCTCGAGCAGGTCGCGGAAGGCTGGGCCGTCGGCCTCGCCTATGATGGTGGCAACCAAGGAGATTCCCCATGAAGCCTCGTGAAGTGCTCGCGCTGTGCCGCGAGAAGGAAGTGAAGGCGGTCGATCTCAGGTTCACCGATTTTCTCGGCGCCTGGCAGCACTTCACGATCCCCGTCGGCAAGCTCGAGGAATCGACGTTCGAAGACGGCCTCGGCTTCGACGGCTCGAGCATCCGCGGCTGGCAGGCGATCAACGAGAGCGACATGCTCCTCGTGCCGGTGCCCGATACGGCCGTCGTCGATCCATTCGCGCAGATCCCCACGCTCGTGATGATCTGCATGATCCAGGATCCGATCACGCGCGAAGACTATTCCCGCGACCCGCGCAACATCGCCCGCAAGGCGGTGAACTATTTGAAGAGCACCGGCATCGCCGACACCTGCTTCATTGGGCCCGAGGCCGAGTTTTTCGTGTTCGACGACGTGCGGTTCGACCAAAACGCCCACGAGGGCTACTTCCACATCGACTCGATCGAGGCCGAGTGGAATCGCGGCCGCGTGGAATCGCCCAACCTCGGCTACAAGCTGCGGCACAAGGAGGGCTACTTCCCCTGCCCGCCGTCGGACCAGCTGATGGACATCCGCAACGAGATGATGCTCACGATGATCCAATCGGGGATCGACGTCGAGGCGCAGCATCACGAGGTGGCTACCGCGGGCCAGTGCGAGATCGACATGCGGTTTCAGGAGCTCGTCCGCATGGCCGATCAGATGTGCCTCTACAAATACATCGTGCGCAACGTCGCCAAGCGGCACGGCAAGACGGTCACGTTCATGCCCAAGCCGCTGTATGGCGACAACGGCTCCGGCATGCACACCCACATCTCGCTCTGGAAAGAGGGCCATCCGCTCTTTGCGGGTTCGGGTTATGCCGGTCTTTCCGAGATGGCGATGCATGCCCTGGGCGGCATCCTGCGGCACGCCCCCGCGCTCCTCGCGATTACCAATCCCACGACGAATAGCTACAAGCGGCTCGTGCCCGGCTACGAGGCGCCGGTGAACCTCGCCTACTCGCAGCGGAATCGCTCCGCCAGCTGCCGGATCCCGATGTATTCGGCGAGTCCGAAGACGAAGCGGATCGAGTTTCGCTGCCCCGACCCGACCTGCAATCCGTATCTCGCGTTCTCCGCGATCCTGCTGGCCGCGATCGACGGCATCCAAAACAAGATCAACCCCGGCCCGCCGCTCGACCGCGACATCTACGACATGCCGCCGGAGGAGCTCGCGAACGTGCCCAAGGCGCCGGGTTCGCTCGACGAGGCGATTCATGCGCTCGAGCGCGACCATGATTTCCTGCTCCGCGGCGACGTCTTCACCGACGACGTGATCGCCACGTGGGTGAAGATCAAGCGCGACAAGGAAATCGCCCCGATGCGGCTCCGCCCGCACCCCTACGAATTCTGCCTGTATTTCGACGCCTGAGTCGCGACGACGGCTGAATGTCGCATCGCCCAAGCCGGCTTCAGGTGGCCCGCACCCCATCGCCGGACGTTCGCTACGGGCATCCATGCCCTGCGCTCACGCGATGCCGCCTGCGCTCCGGCATCCTGCCTGCGCTGGTCAGCAACGCCGGCTCCCGGGCTGCGGGCCACCTGAAGCCTCCTCGCGCCTACCGCAGCCGCACGACGAGCGATTCGTAGCCGAGTGGCCGGTCGTAGGCCGCAGTGTGCTCCACCCGCTCGCGCTTCGAGACGAGCTCGATGCGGCCCACGCGTTTGCAGAGGAGCTCGAGCAGCGTGCGCATCACGGTGCGGGCATGGGCGGCTCCGAGGCAGAGGTGGGCGCCGAAGCCGAACGAGACGTGGGGATTCGGCCGGCGGTCGAGTCGGATCTCGTCGGCCGCCTCGAACGCCGTCTCGTCGAGGTTGGCCGACGCCCAGCAGAGGCTCGCGCGGTCACCCGCCTTCACGGTCATGCCGTGCACGTCGGTATCGACCGGGCAGACGCGGCCGATGTGCGTGAGCGGCATGAAGACCCGGAAGAACTCCTCGCTTGCCAGCACGATGCGGCCGGGATCGGCCCTGAGAAACTCCAGTGCCGCGGGCCGCTCTGCGAGGTAGCCGATCGCGCAGGCCACGGAGTGGATCACGGTGTCGCGGCCCCCGGCGAACATCAAGTTGGCGAAGCCGAGCTGCTCGTCGCGGGTGAGCGGCCGACCGTGAAACGTCGTCTTCGTGAGCAGGCCGTAGAAGTCGTCGCCCGGGGCGGTGGCCGCCTTGTCGAATTGCTCGTTGAGATACCGCTCCAGTTCCTTGCCTTTCTCCACCCCGTTGGGCCCGTGGTGGAAGACGTGCACGCCCCAGCTGTTGAACCGCTCGGCCTCGGCCTCGTCGACGTCGAGGAGCACCGTGAGGGCCCGCGACTGCAGCGGCAGTGCGAGCTCTCCGACCACCTCGATCGAGTCGCGGGCGAGCGACTCCGCGAGCAGCCGCTCGGTGATCGCCTCGATCCGGGCGATGAACGCCGGCTGCTTCGCCCGCAGGAAGAAGGGCTCGACCAGCTTGCGATAGTCGGTCTGCTCGGGCGGGTCGGCCTCGATCGGCAGCTGCCGCACGCTCCGCAGATGCTCCTCCGAGGGGATCGGCACGCGGTGCGGGGCATCGGAGCTGAACGTGTGCCAGTCCTTGGCCGCCTTCCGCACATCCTCGTGCCGCAGGATCATCGGGATCACATCGCGGTCGGTCAGAAGACCGAGCACGCCCGTGGTCCGGCGGGGTTCGCGGAAAGGATCGGGAATGCCAGCCATCGTTCCAAATCTCCTGTGACACTCGCCCGGAGCAACGCAATATCTTATTCTTTTTCATGGTTCCCGCATGACTCCCCCCGAAACGAGCAGCCTGAAGCCATGTCAGACGAAACCCCCGCCGGAACCGCTGCCAAGCCCTCCGCCGTCGAACTGGCCAAGATCGCCAGCAACTACCTGGCCGGCGACATCGCCAAGGAACTGGCCGACGGGGCTCCCGGATTTGGCAAGCCCTCGGTCCAGCTGCTCAAGAATCACGGCACCTATCAGCAGGACGACCGCGAGGCCCGCAAGGCCGTCGATGGCAAGAAGAGCCAGCGCGAGATCTCGTTCATGATCCGCACCTGCGTGCCGGGCGGAAAGCTCACGGCCGACCAGCTGCTCTCGGCGATCGACCTGGGTGATGAGGTGGGCAACGGCACGATCCGGCTCACGACGCGGCAGGCGATCCAGCACCACGGCGTCGTGAAGGGGGATCTCAGGCCCTTCATGCAGCGGATCCACCAGATCCAGATGACCACGCTCGCCGCCTGCGGCGACGTCGAGCGCAACATCATGTGCTGCCCGGCGCCCATCCACGGCAATCCGGTGCGCGACGAGATGCAGGCGATGGTGGACAAGCTCGCCAAGCATCTCGCTCCGCGCACGCGGGCCTACTACGAGATCTGGCTCACCGATCCCGACACGGGCGACAAGACGCTCGCGGGAGGCACGTCGGGCGAGAAGGACGTGGAGCCGGCCAGCTCGGTCGAGGAGGAGCCCATTTATGGCCGCACGTATCTTCCCAGAAAGTTCAAGACCGCCTTCGCGCTGCCCGAAGACAACTGCACCGACGTCTACGCCAACGACCTCGGCTTTCTCGTCGTGCACGAGCAGGGCAGGATTCTCGGCTACAACGTCCTCGCCGGCGGCGGCATGGGCGTGACGCCGAGCGCGGCGAAGACGTTTCCGGCGCTGGCGAAGCGGCTCGGCTTCGTGCCCCCGGAAGACGTTCTCGCCATTGCCGAGGCGATCGTGAAGGTGCAGCGCGACTTCGGCAACCGCTCCGACCGCAAGACGGCTCGGCTCAAGTACACGATCCACACGATGGGCCTCGAGGCCTTCCGCCAGAAGGTGGAGGAGTATTTCGGCAAGCCGCTCGCCCCCTGCCATCCGGCCGACGTGCACGGGTTCGACGATCACATCGGCTGGTTCGAGCAGGGGGACGGCAAGTTTTTCTATGGGCTCAACGTCGAAAACGGCCGCGTGCACGACACGGGCGACTTCCGCCTCAAGACGGCGCTGCGGCAGATTCTCCGCGAGATCAAGCCGGGCGTACGGATCACGTCGCACCAGAGCCTGCTCTTCACCGATCTCGCCGTCACCGACCGCGTGAAGATCGCCGACATCCTCCACGCCCACGGCGTGAAGACGTCGGAGGAGATCTCGACCCTGCGCCGCTGGAGCATGGCCTGCGTGGCGCTGCCCACCTGCGGCCTCGCCGTGGCCGAGAGCGAGCGGGTGCTGCCGGGGCTGATCGACTCGCTCGAGCCCGAGGTGGCGAAGCTCGGCCTCTCGAGCGAGGCCTTCACGCTTCGCATGACCGGCTGCCCGAATGCCTGCGCCCGGCCCTACAACTCCGACATCGGCATCGTCGGCCGCACGCTCGGCAAATACACGATCTTCCTCGGCGGCCGCCTGCTCGGCGACCGGCTCAACGTGCAATACAAGGACGTCGTGCCCTTCGAGGAGCTCTCGCAGGAGCTCACCGCCGTGCTCGCCTGCTACAAGGCGGAGCGGAAGAGCGGCGAGACGCTCGGCGACTTCTGCCACCGCAAGGGCGTGGATGGCGTGCGGAGTTGGGCCGACGAATGGCTCGCCGGCGCCCGCGGGCACGGGTAGGACAGGCCTCCGTGCCTGTCGCCGGCGTGACAGGCAGAGACGCCTGTCGTCTTGTGGCAGGCTGAAGCCTACCCTACCGGGCGAAGGCGGTGGGGTCGGTGAGGACGAAGAGGTGGCCGTGGTCGGAGGTCACGATCACGGCCGTGTCGTCCCAGGCGTCGCGGGCCTCGACCCACTCCACCACGGCACGGAAGGCGGCGTCGCCGTCCTGCACGGCGCCGATGCAGTTGTCGATGTTGTTGCCATGGCAGGCCCAATCGACGTCGCCTGCCTCCACGAGCAGCCAGAAGCGGTCGCGGGTTTCGAGCACGGCCAGCGCGGCTCGCGTCATGTCGGCGAGCGTCGGATTTTCTGCGATGTCGGCGGGCGTATAGCGGATCGGCCCGCCGTACTTCGCCGCCAACCCCTCCCGCTTCGCGCGGTCGCCGTCGGGCACGACCACCGGCGCATGGTCGTGGTCGGCGGTGGAGAAGGGGAGGTGCCCCTCGGCGGCACCGAAGAAGCCGAAGAGCCGCAGCTTCCTCGCGATCGCGTCCTGCGCGGCCTCGGCGAGCACCGCTGCGCCGGGCCGGCCCGCGGTGCGCAGCGCCACGCGGTAGCGGCCGCCTTCCGCCGCGTCGATCGCCCGCAGGGTCGAGGCCGCCACATATTTGTTGCCCCGCTCGAAGTTTCGTCCCTGGCCCGCATCCTCGGCCGCATCGACGCCGAATCCGCAGCCGACGAGGACGTCGAGCCCCGGCAGCGGCATGCGGCGCGAGACCGACGGCTCGCCGAGCTGGTCGCGGGCGATGTCTTGATAGTCGTCGCGGCTCACGTTCGCCGCATAGGCGCAGGCCGGCGTGGCATGCGACATGGGCACGCTCGTGACCACGCCCACGCCCCAGCCCTGCCGCTGAAGCGAGACGGCGATCGGCTCGATGGGAGCGCCCGCCGGGTCGACGTTGATCGCGTCGTTGTAGGTCTTCCGGCCGGTGCAGAGCGAGGTCGCCGAGGCGGCCGAGTCGGTGACGGCATGCGGCTGGCCGCGGTGGCGGCCGATGAGATAGGTGAGGTCGGCACGCGCGTCCCAGGGCGTCGCGCCGCCGAGCGTGGCATCGTAGCCGCCCCCTGTTTTCCCCCCCGGCGTGAGCACGGCCTGCGCATCGACGTCGAACGTGGTGCCGTCATTGGCCGGGCTCGTCACGCAAACACCGAAGTCGGTCGGTGCGCCCGCATAGTCCTGGAAGAAGAGCCCGTGGCCACGGCCCGCGTCGTAGCTGACGCTGCCGGTCGTGGTGATCGCGGCGGTGCGGGTGGTCGTCCAATCGAGCCCGTCGAAGACGACGAGAATGATGTGCTTCTTGCCCGCGTCGGCCGCCGCCATTTGCAGGCGATGGATGTCGGTCTGGTCGAAATACTCGGCCTGCGGATTGAGCGTGCCCGCGGGCAGGCGGCCATAGAGCCGCTCGAGTGATGCGGCATCGCGGTAGACGCTCTTCGCCCCGGCCACGCTCTCGAGTGACAGGCCGAACGCGTAGACCGGGATCAGGCGGTTCGAATGGTTCGACCAGGCGGCATAGACACTCGGTCGATCGCCCCAGTGGCCCCAATCGGCCTGCCCCGCGCGTTCCGCCGCCGCCTGCATCTCGCGGGCGCGGTCGGCCGCCGGGGCGGTCGCGGATCGCTTGCGGCCCGGCCACGCGATCAGTGCCACGGCGAGCCCGATGAACAGCACGAGCGCGAGTCGCAACCAGCCACGTTGCCAATCGGCGAGACGGTTCATGCCGCGGGTGCGCTCTACGCCGGCAGGTCGTCCCACATCGGGCACCAGAGCGGCGTCCGGGGGAAGAGCTGCGAGGCGAGCTTCTGGGCCACCTGCGTCGAGGCCTCGAGCCGCCCCGCCGCCGCGGCCTCGTGCGGATCGCACTGGCCGAGGAAGAGGCGGGCGAGCTCGTCGGCGGACAGCCGCAGGTAGCTGCGGCCCACGCGGCCGGCATGCACGGTCGCCTTGCCGTCGTTCACGATCACCGAGCCGCGAAAGTTCGGCGCGTCGAGGCCGAGTTCCACCGTCTCGCGGATGCCCGCCTCGGCCACCCTCGCGGCCACCGATGGCGCGAGCGCCTCGAGCACGTCGAGCGGCCGGAAGACCTTGGCGACGATCATCCGGTCGCCGGCATTCACCTGCCCGGCGACCGAGGCGTCGATGCCGGCGACGGCCGCATGCAGCGGATCGGCCGCGCCCGATTCATAGATGATCTCCTGGCGATCGTTCTCGACCGCCTCGCCGCAGACGCGGGCGAGAATCTCCCGCTCCAGGCCCGGAAACTCCGGATCGGCCATGAGCTCGAGCACGCGGTTGCCCGATTGGATCGCGTAGCCCACGATCCGCGCGGTGGTCTCGTGGAGATCGTAGCGATCCTGCCCCATGAGCGCGACGATGAGCGAATCAAACGCGCCGCGGCTGACGAGCCAGCGCGTGTAGGCCTCGCTGCGGTCGAGCGGGCCGATGAAGCGCGACGAGTTCTGTTTGTAGATCCGCAGGATGGCGGGCAACTCCACGTGCCGCCACTGGCGCATCGTCACCGGCTCGCCCGTCCACTGCGGGCCGTCGAGCAACCGCGCGAGAATCTCGGTGGGGCGGCCGGGCGTCGCGCAATCGCGACCGAGCACCGACCAGCCGAGCTCGTGGAAGGAGGGCGCGATCCGCGTCCGCGAGAAGCCGATCGCGGCGCCGATCTGCCGCATGCGGTCTTCGGCGGCCCGCACGAGCCGCTGGCCATGGCCGGCGCCACGGCACTCGGGCAAGACGGCGACCCGATCGATCACCGCCGCGGGCACTGCCACGCCGCCCACGAGCACCGCCCGCGGCTGCACCTCGACGTGCCCCACGATTCGGCCGGCAAGCCGGGCGACGAGCCGGTTGGCCGCGTCATGGTCGGGATGATCGACCGCCGCATGAAACTCCGCCTTCGAGGGGGCTGCGGGCAGGCCGGAAAGCAGCTGCAGGATCTCGTTTTGGTCGCCGGCCCGGGCGGGGGCGATGTGGCACTCCTCGAGCATCCAGGAGGGGGGCTTGAGGGGCAGTGTCGGGTGTTGCGGCAGGTGGTGGATGGCGGGCCGCTTTTTGAGCGGACGGCGGCTTACAACGGTGCCGGCCGGACGGATTTCGACGGCGTGAATCTCTTTGACGGCGGCCTTCTTCTTGGCCTTGGCCGGCCGGGCCGACTTGCCCGCGGTCGCCACCGCACTGCGGGGCGCTGACCGAACTGGCGAACGGTTCTGTGAACGAGGCTGCGAGCGATCGGCCCGATGCATGAGGTCTCCTCTCCCTGGAGCGACTGAAAGACAGTCCGTTGGGCGTCAAGATATGCCGATTCTCAGCCGGTTTCCAGTAGTAGGAAAGTTTTGAGCGCCTTTTCCGGGAAAAAACACCAGGGAAACTCGCGCGATTCGAGGATCTTCCGCGCCTTCAGCGCCGTGGCCAGCGGGCCCACGCGCGCGAGCAAGTCGTCGCGCACGCGCTGCGTATGAAACTGCATCCGATCGTTGGCGGCGCGAATCTCCCGGCAGCGGCGGCGGGCGAGCGTGGCCGTCGGATAGGTCTCGATCCAGCGTAGCTTCTGTTGGATGAGATCGCGTGCCTCCTCCGGCTGTTGCTCGAACGGCTGGAGATGACGTTCCGGATGAAATTCGAGATCGCGCAGCTCCCGGTGCACGGCGGCGAGCTCCGCGGCGGGATCGCTGCCGGCCGACTCGGGAAAGAGCCTGTCGATCGGCAGCCGCATCGTGCCCGACACGACCGCGTGCCGCGGCGGATCGCAGCCGGTGAGCCGCCGCACGATCGCGTCGGTGAGCTGGTCGTAGGCCGAGCCGCCGATGCCGTGCACGAAGACGTCGGCTACGAGCAGCCGCGCCACCATCGTCGTGACGATCGCCCGCGGCCGCAGCCGCAGCGAGTGCTCCTCCATCCGCTGCAGCGCATCGACCCACTTCGAGGGCGAGGTCTCGGGGGAGATCGGCAGCTCCACCCGCAGCGTCTCCATGTCGGAAAGCGTGAGCATGCCGGCGGTGTCGGTGTTGGCAAACACGCGGCGACGGCGGCGGTCTTCGCGCGACCAGATCCACCACGGCACCTCGAACCACGGGCCCTCCGCGGTGTTGTCGACCCGCACGGCAAGCTCGGGCATCGGCCGCCCACGGCCGCGCACCTTGTAGGTGCGGCGGTAGGCGGCGAGCGATTCGTTGTAGGCTTCATGAAACTGTCGGCCGTGCGCGAGCAGCCATCCCATGAAGACCATCACGGTCGGCAGCCGCATCACCTCGCTCACGGGCAGTTCGAGCGTCTCCCAGCCGAACCGCTCCTCGAGCGCGTGCCGCGCCTGCGCCAGCGCGATCCCCAGCCGCGGGCACTCCGCCGAGCGCTCGACCGCCAAGGGCCACCAGCGGCGCAGGATCGGATCGGGCTCGAGCGGCGCGAGCAGGTCGCAGGCCCGCTTGCCGAACGAGGCGAATAGATCCGGATCGATGATGCCCCGCTCTTCCCAGGCCATCTCGGGCGCGGGTGCGTCGAAGGCCACGGTTTCCAGATGCGCCTCGCGCGGCGTGCCCACGGGCACGCCCACGCTCGTGGAGACGCAGCGGTCGGTATCGACCACGAGGTTGATGGCGGTGCCGCCGATGGCGCGGGCGTAGGCGTCGAGCGCCGCATTCTTGAGCCAGACGCCGGGGTGGAAGAATTCCGGTTGATGCCCCCCCATCACGATCGGCCGGGCGATCCAGTCGGCCACGTCGCTCGGCCGGGATGCCTCGCGGTAGCTGGCCGTGTATTCCGTGGCCACCGTGAGCACCTCGCGGCGCGTGGCGGCGATGAGCTCCCAGAGCTTCAGATCGCTGATTCGCGTGTCGAAGGCGGCCCGCAGGAGCCGGTTGTTGTCGACGAGCGTCTCGATGCAATCAGCCGGCGCGTCGGGGGACGGGTAGACCGGCGGGTCGATCAGGCGGTCGCCGGATGCGGCGGGGGCTTTGTGGATGCGTCGGAATGGGAGCATGTGGTGGAGGCGGCGCTGTCGAGAACCCGCCGGTAGTAGGCCAGACGGGTCGCCGCATCGTCCAGTGCGCCTCCGAAACTCCGCGCCAGATCGAGATAGAGGAGCGGCACCGGCACTTCGACGATGCGGAGCCCCGCGGCGGCCGCCTGCACCCAGACTTCGAGCGGCATCGCATAGCCCATCTCCGTCACGTGCAGCCGCTCGATCGCCCGGCGACGGTAGGCCTTGAAGCCGCAGAAGGCGTCGGTGATCGCGAGGCCGAAGCGGTCGTTGATCTCGGCCGTGATCTCGGCGTTGATCCGCCGTCGCGTGGCCGGCGGCTCACTGTCGCCCGGAAACGGCTGGAGGTAGCGGCTGCCACTGACGATGTCGGCGCCGTCGGGACCCGATGCGGCCGCGATGAAGTCGGGGATCAGCCGCGGCTGATGCTGGCCGTCGCAGTCGATCGTGACGAGCCCGTCCCAGCCGCCCTCGAGCGCGGTGGAGAAGGCGGTGGCGAGGGCCGCACCGTAGCCGCGGTTTTTTTCATGCCGCACGACGTTCACGTCGCGACGCGCGGCGAGCAGTTGCGACGTGCCGTCGGTCGAGCCGTCATCCACGACGAGCACGTCGGGGGTCACCCGCAGCACCTCGTCGAGCACGGCCGACACGTGCTTCGCTTCGTTGTAGACCGGCAGCGCGGTGAGAAATTTCGGCACGAATGATCCGCCAGAGGCCAATTGAAGCGCAGCGAAACTCCCAGCAAGTGTAGCGCCAGCATCCGCAGGATCAAACCGTAGGACAGGCGTCTCGGCCTGTCAGCAAAACGTAGGACAGGCGTCTCGGCCTGTCAGTGACAGGCACGGAGGCCTGTCCTACGGGATCCATGCGAACGGGTCGGCCTCGTCGCGGCTGGCCCAGCAGGTGAGGCCCGGCACGGCTTCGGCCAGCCGCGCCGCCATCGTCTCCATCGCGAAGCGTTCGCTCGCATGGTGGCCCACCGCCACGACAGCCAGCCCTGCGGCCACCGCCTCGAGCGCCCCGTGGAGTTTGATCTCACCGGTGACGAGCGTGTCGCAGCCGGCCCGCTTCACCGCGGCGATCGATTCGCCGCCCGACCCGCAGACGATGCCGACGCGCCCCGCCGGCCGGCGGACATCGCCCGCCACCTGCACGACCTTCACGCCGAGCCGGCCGGCGATGTGCCGCGCGAGATCGTCCACCGACCACTTCGACGGCGCGGCCCCTGCGCGGCCGAATCCCGCCAGCGGGTAGATCTCGTCCGGCTCGATCGGTGAGACGTGCTCGAGCGAGAGGAGCCTCGCCAGCTGATCGTTGATGCCACCGGCGGCCGAGTCCCAGGCGGTGTGCGCACTCCAGATCGCGATGCCGGCGCCGACGAGCTCGAGGAGCACGCTGCCCGTGGGGGAGTCGTCGGTGATCCGGCCGACCGGGCGGAAGGGGAGCGGATGGTGGGTGACGACGAGATCGGCCCGCTCGCGGACCGCCTCTCCGGCCACGGCAGGAGTGAGCGAGAGGCAGGTCATCGCACGGTCGATCGCCGCGCGACGGGTGCCGACGAGCAGACCGACCGCATCCCACTCCGCGGCGAGCCGGAGCGGCGCGATGCCCTCGAGGGCGGCGGTGATCTTTTCGAGCGTCGGCATGGCAGAAGAGGATACAATCGTCCGCGGCGGCTCGCGAATCGCGAGATCGTTTCACCTTCCCGTCACGCGCTCATTGCATGGACATCTCCCGCGTTTCCGTCGGTGCGGTCGCCCTCTCCCGCGACCTGCGAACGGCGCTGCGGAAGGTGCGGGAACTCGGGCTTCACGGCGTGGAGCTCGACGTGCGCAGCGGGCTCGACGCGGAGCAACTGACGCAGACTGGCATCCGACAGATCCGCAAGTGGCTTGCCGACGAGGGGCTCGCCGTGCCGGCCGTCGCCTTTCCCACCCGCGGCGGCTACGGCGACCCGGAGCGGCTCGAGGGGCGGATCGCCGCGACGAAGTCGGCGCTGGAGCTGGCCCGTGCGCTCGGCGCCTCCGTCGTATTCAATCACATCGGCGACATCCCGCCCGAGCAACGGGCCGCTGAAGCCGGCAAGCAGGACGATGCGAAGCCGAAGGAAGATCCGCGGTGGAAGCTGCTCGTCGAGGTGCTCGCCGATCTCGGCGACTGGGGGCATCGCGTGGGCGCGGTGCTCGCGGCGGAGGCGGGCCGATCGAGCCCGCGCGATCTGCTCCGGCTGTTCGACGCGCTGCCGGAAGGGGCGCTTGCCTGTCATCTCGTCACGGGGGCGCTCGTCGTCCATGGCCACGATCCGGTCGCGGCGGTCGAACTGCTCTCGACCCATATCGCGCATGTGCACGCCACCGACGCCGTCGCCGGTGCCTTCGCTGGCCGCGGCCGCGCGGTGATCCTCGGCAGCGGGCAGGTCGATCTGCCGAATGTGTTGGCGGCGCTCGAGGAACGTGGCTACCGCGGCTGGATCGGCCTCGAGCCGGTCGACGGCTTCGGCGCCCGGTCCGAGCTGGCCGACGCGATCAACGCCCTGCGGGTGCTCTGACACGGGGCCGAGTTGCGGCGCTGGCATGCGGCCCGAGACCGAGGTAGTCTCTCCGTCATGCATCGGCTTTCGTGCCTCCACCGGATCACGGCCTGGATGGCCCTCATCGGCTACGCGCTCGTGGCCTCGGGGCTGCCGTTGCCGATGGGCGCCGCAGCGCCGGCGGCATCTGATTCGCCGGCCGCCAAGCGGCTCGCGGCGAAGGATCGCTCGCGGCCGTTTCCCTGCATGGACAAGCCTTGCGGTTGTGCCACGGCCGAGCAGTGTTTTTCAAACTGCTGCTGCAACACGCCCGCCGAACTCTTGGCCTGGGCGAAGGCCAACCGGATCGATCCCGCCGTGATCGTGGCGCTCAAGCGGCGGGCCGCGGCCCCGGCGCCGGAGACGAGCTGCTGCTCGACCGCCGCCAAGCCCGCGTGCTGTGCGCAATCGGCCAAGGCCTCATGCTGCGAGTCGTCGGCGCCGGAGCCACGCGAGCCAGAGGAATCGCCCGTTTCCGTTCACACCGTCGTGCTTCGCGCGATGCTCGCCTGCGGAGGGATTGTGGCCGAGTGGCTGGCCGTGGGGGCCGCCCTGCCGCCACCGCCTGTGATGGCCTGTGATCGTGCCGCCGCGCCGATCGCGTCTTTGATCCTGACCGACGAATCCTCTCTCTCGGAGCGCAGCGCTCCCGAAGGGCCGCCGCCGCGAGCGACCTGAGTTGGTGCTTTCACCAACCGGTCGGTCGCCCATGGCGCAGGCCTTTTCCGGCATCGCAGCGTGCAATGCCGGGGCCTCGCGCGTGCGTGCGCCGCCATCACCAGAGGGAGTCGTCATGCATTCTTCGGCAAGACGACGAGGCTTCACGCTCGTGGAGCTGCTCGTCGTGATCGCGATCATCGGCGTGCTCATCGGCATGCTGCTGCCGGCCGTGCAGTCGGCGCGGGAAGCGGCCAGGCGGACCGCATGCGCCAACGGCATCCGGCAGTTCGGACTCGCTTTTCATAATTTCGAAGCCGCGCGACGGCGGCTGCCTTCGGTCGGCACCCGGGCGGAGAGCCAGTGGGCCTTTTCTCCGCATGCCATGGTGCTTCCCTATGCGGAAGCATCCGACGTGCAATCGCTCGTCGACTTCAATCAGACGATCACGTTGGGCTCCGGGGGATCGCAGACGATCAATCCGGCCCAGCAAAACGCCGCCGGAACACCGGTGTCGTTTCTGCTCTGTCCATCCGACGGCGGCAACCTTTACTTCACGGCCAACTCCGGCACTTGGGCAGGCACGAATTATCTCGTGAACATCGGCACTGGCTCGACGGTGGCGATGCGCTCAATGACCTCGCCTAACGACGGGCTATTCTGGTATCTGTCCGCCGTGAGGCTGCAGCACGTCAGCGACGGCACGTCGAAGACGGTGCTCGTCAGCGAAGGCGTGCGAGGAGCAGGAACACAGGCCACGGGATCGCGGCCCTCAGACTCCAAGCGATACTATGCCCAGCTTGGCGGCGGCACGCCGGGCACCGGCACCGACAACGAAGCGGCATGCGCCGGCGCTACGACCTGGCATGCCAATCGTGGCATGACGTGGCTTTGGGGGCGAGAGTTCGGCACGGCCTTCAACACCGTGCACACCCCGAACGACGCCCGTCCCGACTGTAGCCGCAGCGGAGCGGGTGCCTTCAAGGCTGCCAGCCTTCATTCGGGCGGGGTGCAGGTATGCATGCTTGATGGCGCCGTGCAGTTCGTGACAGATGACGTTGCGAGTGACATCTGGCGGGCCATGAGCACGCGTGCGGGCAACGAGAACATCCAGCAGCAATGACACTCCTTTGAGTAATCCATATTCCTTCCATCTCTTGAAAGAGGCTCTCATGCAACGGCCATTCGGTTCGACTTGTTCCTCGATGCTCCTGACGTCCCTGGTGCTCGCGGCATCGGGAGCTCCCAGCACGCTTGCCCACGACACGTGGGTCCAGACGGCGACCAACTGCGTAAGGCCAAACGATGTAGTGCACGTCGATTTCTGCCTGGGAAACCACGGCAACGACCACCGTGATTTCAAACTCGCGAGCAAACTCAGCTCCATGGAAGGGGCCGTGATCGAGGTCCACTCGCCGAGCGGAAAGCGGACCGATCTGATGCCCACGCTCGTCGATCTTGGCTACGCTCCAAAGGAAGGTTACTACTCGGGCCGTTTCAACCCAGCCGAAGAGGGCCTCCACTGCATTGCCCATACGCTTGACAAGTTGCACCGCACGACGCGGGCCGTGAAGAGCAGCAAAGCCTATTTTCTCGTCGCGGAGAAACTCGACGCGGTGGGCACGCCAACGAAGGAACATGCAACGCCCCTCGGCCATCCGCTGGAGTTCGTGCTGGAGACGCACCCGGTCATCGGCTGCGGGCCGGGGAAGCCGATCACGGTGCAGTTGCTCTTCAAGGGAAAGCCACTGGCCGACCAGGTCGTGTCGTTCATCCCGCGGGGGGCCACGCTCGCCGCAGGCTTCGATCCCGAGTTTGAACGGAAGACCGACGCCGAGGGGCGATGCAGCTACACGCCGAAGGAGGGCAACTTCGTGCTCGTTGTCACCCACCACGTCAAACCCGAGGAGAAGGGGGAGGGCTTCGAGAAGACGTCCTATGCGGCGACGCTCGTGCTCGACGTGCCAGCGCGCTGCGCCTGCTGCGAGGAGTAGACCGCTTCGTAGAGCTTTGAAAAAAGCGGTTGATGCCGCTGCCACGGAAGCCCGACGCGCGAGCGAGGAGAGTCGGCGAGTTTTCTCGCGGGGCGGGTGGGGGCGTGGTTGGTTGGCGTGGAGGGCGGATGATCCTTGCTTGCGCTGCGGGCTTTCGTCGCCCGCTCAGGGAGCGCGCAGGATTGCTCGCGCGGCGATCGCGATTGCGGCCGTCTCGATCCGCAGGACGTGCGGGCCGAGCGACACGCGGTCGAAGCCCAGCCGCTCGGCGGTCGCAAGCTCGTCGGGAGTGAAGCCTCCCTCAGGTCCAACGGCGGCGACGATCTCGCCCGCCTTTGTGCGGATGCAGTCGTCGAGCGGCCGGCCGCCCGGGTGGGCGATGAGCCGCAGGGCGCCGGCATGCCGGTCGGCAAGCGCCTCGAGCGTGGCC
The DNA here is from genome assembly GCA_046343855.1 of Planctomycetia bacterium. Classification (GTDB taxonomy): domain Bacteria; phylum Planctomycetota; class Planctomycetia; order Pirellulales; family UBA1268; genus RGVT01. Next base: position 213 of record JBKDMX010000094.1, on the reverse strand, counting down.
GGTGCGGCGATCTCCATGAGCGTGTTGCGGCCACACTGCTTGCAGGCCTCGATCACGCCGCGGGCGAGCCGCGCCTGCGCCGAGGCCGTCGCCTCCGCGACACCCCGCGCCGTCACGAGCGGCACCAGTGCTTTCGCGCCGAGTTCCGTCAGTTTCTCCACGAGCCACTTCTGCCGGTCGCCCTTCGGCAGCGCGACGGCGATCGTGAGCGGT
>JBKDMX010000093.1:0-6125 GCA_046343855.1 Planctomycetia bacterium | reverse complement strand
ACGAACGCCGTCGCTCTGTTTACCGCCCAAACGTCGGTGGGCGACGTTGTATTCGTCAACGGGAATACCTTCTCTACAGGCATCATCACAGCTGGAACCACGCCCGTTGGGGATGGCAACATTCTCTTGAAAGCGGTCACGGGCAATATTGTCGTCACAGGGAACCTCAGCGCTCCCAACGACAAGATCACACTCGAGGCTCGGGCTGGCACCTTCACGCTGAATAACGGCGTGTCGCTCGGCGCAGGGTCGCTGGTCTACTACGTCGTCACGCCGCCGAACCTGGGCACCGGCACAACGCTCCCTGTGGTGGTGGCCCCGAACGGCGTCTGGACGATCACCGGCAGTGCGATTGCGATCTCCGGGCTCCCAATCTCGACGTTTGACGGCGACATCAGCATTATCGGCACGACGCTGAACGTGGATGGAGCCCTCCGGGCGTTGGGCGCCAATCGGAGGATCACAATCGCGACCACGAATGGCGTGACGGGCGGCGGCAGCCTCGTCGCGACCGAATTGGTGATCACGAACGGAGCGAATGCGGTCGCGCTGACAGGCAACAACAACTTCGACTCCGTGAGCATCGCGAACCCCGGCCGCCCCGTGAGCTACCGCGATGCCAACGGCTTCAGCATCGGCAGCGCCGGCATCCAAGGCTCAACCGTCGCTCTCAACGCCGCGGGGTCGCTCGCGCAAATCGGCCCGGCCACTGCCTCGTCGCTTGAGGTGGCGGTTTCGAGCGGCATCGTAAGCCTGGGCAATGCCGGCAACGACGTTGGCTCGCTTTCGATCAGCAACCCCGGCCGGTTTGTCACCTTCAACGACAGCAACGCTCTCACGATCGCCGGCATTCAGTCCGGGAACTTCTCACTCACCACCGGGGGCGCCGTCACACAGACCGGGCCTCTGTCGGTCTCGACGCTCAGCGCCACAACGCCGGGATCACTGGCGCTCACGAACGTCGGCAACTCCATCCCGGCCATCAATCAAGTAATCGCCGGCAGCACCGTGACGATCGTTACCACCGGCAACCTGTCGATCGGCCCCGCCGCAATCCCGACGGCGTTGCTGAAGAGCACCACGCAGGTCAACCTGGCCGGTGTTGCCGGCAGCGTGATGCTCGAAAATGGCGGCCGGATCGATGCCCCCAGCATCATCCTGGGAACCGGCGACAGCATCGTGATCAGCGTGGGGGCAGGCGACGGTGCGACCGCCCTCGGCAATGCGATCGTTTCGGCAAACCAAATGCCTGGCGTGCCGACGACTATTTCGTTGGCCGCCGGCAGCACGGTCTCGCTCACGGAGGCGCTGCCGCCGGTCGACTCTCCGATCGTGATGGTTGGCAATGGCTCCACCATCCAAAATGCGGGAGCCGTCGCCGTCGGACTGTTGCTCCTCGACGGATCCAGTGGCAGCCAGATCAGCGGCGTTACCTTCCAAGGATTCACCAGCGCCGGCCTAGCGCTCGATGGCTCACAAAACACGACGATTTCGGGCGTGACGTTCGTCGGCAACTCCGCGGGCCTCGGAGCTCAGGGCAACCTCGCCGGCACTCGCGTCATCGGCTCCACGTTCCAAAACAACACCGTTGGTGCCGCCCTGCAGAATGCGACAAACCTCGTGTTTGGCGGAATTGGGGCGGCAAGCAATGTGATCGCAAGCGCGTCCAGGACGAGCACCGGCCTCTTGATCAGCGGCACAAGCAACGGCACCCGCGTCATCGGCAACCGCTTCAGCGGCCACGCCCAAGCGATTCAGTTGACATCGGCGACAGGCGTCACGGTGGGCGGACGGGCCCGCGGCGAAGGCAACACGATTTCCGGCGCCGCTCGGGCCGGGGTATTCGCCAGCGGTTTCTGCACGCGTTCACAGGTGATCAAGACGGTGTTTGCGAGGACGCCTCGCACACCCACACCGTTCAATGTCCGTAGCGCCCGTGGCCTGCGGGTCGTGAGATAGCCGACGCAGGGATTCCTTCGCTATCCCGCCGTTTCCACGACCTCGCTGCCACCGCCGGCCGTCTGCCGGCTGAACAGGATGTTGAGCGTGCGCAGGTAGGTATGCAGCCCGGCGTCCTGGATCGGCAGGATGTGGGCCGGGTGGCCCGACTCGTTGTGGTGGGAATGCCAGAGGCCGGGCGGCGTCACGAAGACCGAGTGCGGCTCCCAGTCGAACCGCTCGCCGTCCTTGATCGAGCCGTCTTTACTCAGGCTTTTGCCCACGAGCGTGTAGCAGCCTGGCTTGGCATCGACCACGAGATCAACCGCCACCGACTGATGGCGGTGCGGGGCCTGCACGGCCCCGACGGGCAGCACACCAAACATCGCCCAGAGCACGTGCGTGATCGTCATCGTCTGCGGGAAGAGCCGGTGGCCGAGGAGCACGCTGAGCCGGTTGGCCTTCGCGCTCGCCGGATCGTGGAGCACGGCCTCAAGGGCCTCTCGGATCGCCTCGTGGGAATAGAGGGTGGGCGGAAACTGCTGCCGCGTCGCCTCCGCGCCGAGATAGCGCAGGAGCGGTTCGTCGTGCACCCAATAGAGCGCTGTGTCGGTCGAGGCGATGTGCGTGGCCCGGCTCAGCGCCGGCAGCGTGAAAAGGTCGCCCGCCTTCCAGGGGATCTCCGTGTCGCCGGGGATCGCCGCCACGGCCCCGCCCGCAGCCGGATCGGCGAGCCGCGTCGTGCCGCTGCCACGCATCACGAAGAAGAGTTGGCTCGTGGCATTGGCAAACGTGATCTGGGCGTCGCCTGGCTTCACATGCACGAAGTTGGCGCAGAGGCCGGGCGACGTGGCGGGGCCGGGGCAACCGAGCAGGCCGCTTGTGTCGAGCGGGAGCGTGCGGGTGGGGCCCTGCTCGTGGAGCTCGGCGCCGAAGCGGGCGCCGGGGATCGGCTGGAGCGTGCCGTCGGTGATCGGGTTGGAGGCGTAGCGGTAATCTCGGAACTGTGCGGCCTCGGTGAGCCGCTCGGCGAGCGTGTGATCCCTGGCGGGCTGGAGCATGGCGGGGCCTCGGGAAGAAAAGGGGCGAAGTTGGAAAGAAGGGGTGACGCTGGATCGGGCCGGTGCAACGCTGCATTTTACCGGCCGGCGTCAGGCCAGCGAAAGCATTGCCGCTCGCACGTCTGGATCGGTGTTGGCCATGAATGAGCCAACGGCATAGAGCGGATAGCTCGTGAGGTTGCCGAGCGTTGAATAATTGTGTGTCGAAAACCTGACGCCATACGGGGACAGCTTGTCGTGGGACTCCAAAAAGAGCCGCATGCTCTTGAGCCCTCCGCCGGCGCCGCGCTTCACTTCGATTGGCACGATCCGCGGCCCGTCGGCCACGCAGTAATCCACCTCGGCATTGCTCGCCGCCGCCTCCCGATGCCAGTAATGGAGGGCGGGCGAAACATGTGGCGATGCATACGCGAGTAGTTCCTGGCCGACGAATGCTTCTGCGAGTTCGCCCGCATTCACGAAAGCATTGCGAGGATCAAGAATCCACGCAGAGCCGTCGAAGCCCAGCATCGCCTCGGCGAGCCCAATGTCCAGAAACAGCAGCTTGAACCGATTTGGATCGGCCTGCGCGCCGAGCGGCAGGCCGTTGGCAGCGGTTTGCATGACGGGTTTCACCACGCCCGCCTTGACGAGCAGATCGACCGCAGGCTGGAGATCCCGCCGCCGCCAACTGCCTGCCAGTCGCCCGAAGATGAATTTACGTCCCAGAAAACGTGGCACTTCATTGAAAACCAGTTCGACGTATTTCACCTGGGCCTTGCGGCTGTATTTGGCAAAGTCCTGCCGATAGGTGTCGGACAGCCGGCGCTGCACAGCGACGCATTTCCGGAGATCGCCGTGGCGAATCCACTCGGCCACTGCTTCGGGCATGCCCCCCACCGCCAGGTATTCCCCGACCAGCCGCAGGAACTCTGCATGGACGGCGTCTGCCAAGGGCAGATCGGCGGCACGATTGGCGAGTTCGGCTACTGCGGCCGCCCGCCCCTTCGCGGCCAGAAACTCGAGAAACGACATCGGGTGCATGAAGAGCGACGCCACGCGGCCCACCGGAATGCCCACTTCCGCCACCGAGAATTCAATGAGCGATCCCGCTGCCACCACATGCAGTTCGGGAAGGTCTTCGTGGAAATACCGCAGCGCCGTGAGCGCTCGCGGGGCAGCCTGGATTTCGTCGAAAAAAAGCAGCGTCTTGCCCGGCTCCACGTGGGCTCCGGTTGCCAGTTGCAGATCGCGGAGGATCCGTCTGGGGTTGAGATCCGCATCAAACAGCGAGGCGAGCGCCGGCTGCTTCTCGAAATTCACCTCGACGGACTCAGCAAAGTTCCGGGCGAACTGGCGGATCGCAAACGTCTTGCCCACCTGCCGAGCGCCGCGTACGAGCAGGGACTTACGGCCGGGATCGGCCCGCCAGGCCTCCAAGGCGTGCTCGATCAGGCGTTTCATGGGTTCAATCCGACGCGTGTGGTCATTTCCGTGGGTATATTTTTACTGCTCTTGGCGATTTTTCAAGGATGTTTTTCTGCCTTTTGGTCATAAAATGGATTTTTATGCTAGTTCGCATCGTTTCCCTGCTGCCGGCGGCGACGGAGATCGTGGCGGCGCTCGGGCTTGCCGATCGTCTCGTGGGCCGGTCGCACGAGTGCGATCAGCCGGCGGCGGTGGCGACACTGCCCGCCCTCACCGCGCCGCGGATCGACCCGGCCGCATCGAGCCGCGCGATTCACGAGCAGGTGGGGCAGGCGCTCGGCGGCGCGGCTGCAGCCTCGGTCGGTGCGGGGGCCGCGTGCGGCACCGGCACGTCGACGTCGCTTTACACGCTCGACATCGACAAGTTCGCGGCGATTGCGCCCGATCTGATTCTGACGCAGGCGGCGTGCGACGTGTGTGCGATTGCGGCGGCCGATGTGGAGGCCGCGGTGAAGAAGGCAGGGGTCAAGACGCAGGTGATTGCGCTGTCGCCGGCCACGCTCGAGGATGTGTTTCGCGACGTGCTCGCGGTGGGCGCAGCGACGGGAAGGCTGGCGAAGGCGCGGGAGGTGGTGGCGCGGCTGAAGGCGCGGGTGGCTTCGGTGGCGTGTCGGGTGGGGGCCATGCAGCGGGCACGACAGGCTGAAGCCTATCCCACGGTGGCGATGATTGAGTGGCTTGATCCGCCGATGGCGGCGGGCAACTGGGTGCCGGAGTTCGTGCGGCTGGCCGGCGGTAGCGACGTGCTCGGCAAGCCGGGGGCCCACTCGCACTGGATCACGTGGAGCGACGTCGCGGCGGCGGATCCGGATGTCGTCGTGCTCGTGCCCTGTGGGTTTACGCTCGACCGCACGCTTGAAGAGGCCCGCTCAGCGGCCGTGCGGCCGCACCTCGAGGCGCTGCGGGCGTTTCGCGAGGGGCGGTGCTTCGCAGTCGATGGCCACAATCTCTTCAATCGGCCCGGCCCACGGCTCGTCGATTCGCTCGAACTGCTCGCGGAGATTTTGCATCCCGGAGCGTTTCGGTTTGGGGTACGACAGGCCTCCGTGCCTGTCAAATGTGGGACAGGCACAGAGGCCTGTCCTACTTGAGATCAGCCGGCTTGAGGCCCTTCTTGGCGCCATTGAACCCAAATGGCGTCGGCTCGTAGGTGCCGACGAGATTGACGTTCGCCGTGGGCGGGATCGCCGCTTCGAGCCCCACCGCCCAGTAGCAGGCATTCACGACCAGCCGCCGCAGGCCGGTGGAGAGCAGGTCGGTCGCCGCGCCCATCGTGGTCGTGAAGACGCGGCCCTTCGGCCCACCTTCTATTGTGTAGGTCTTCGTCCAGGCCACCGGCATCATCGGGTCGTTTTTCTTCGCGTCTTCCCCCGTCACGAGCGGCGAGCCGGGGGTCATGCCTTCGAGCACCTGGCCCATCACGAGGGCCTGCGAATCGCCCGGCAGCGGCAGACGGACGCCATACACATCGGTCGGCCCCCAGATGTCGCCATCGTTGATGCCGCGAAGAATCGGGTGGTCCTTCGCGCCGGGGGCGAGCAGGCCCCGCGTGCTCTCAAACGCATGGTGGCCGTGATGGCTGATCCAGGTTTCACCGAGCACCTGCCGGCCAAAGCCCTCGGTGAAACGATCGGTCTTGTTGTTCCAGCCGTAATGGGC
>JBKDMX010000092.1:0-85271 GCA_046343855.1 Planctomycetia bacterium | reverse complement strand
AGTTTGCCGACCGCGGCGCGGTGGAGGAGATCCTCGACCGCACCGCCGCCGGAGGCTACGGCATGCGAAGCATCCTGGAGGCCGTCGTGCAAAGCCGGCTGTTCACCCACAAGTGAAAAGGGGAATGACATGAGCCCGATCAAACGATTCGGCGTGGTGACCAAGCGGGCGATTCCGCGGCGGGCCCTGCTCAAAGGCACGGGCGTGGCGCTCGCGCTCCCTTGGCTCGACGCGATGCAGCCGGCGCTCGCGGCCGAGACGCCACCGCCGATGCGGTTCATCGGGATCCTCAACTACTACAGCTTCCACGCTCCCTTCCTGTTTCCCGCGGAGGCCGGCCCCGGCTACAAGCCCACCCGCTACCTCGAGCTGCTCGAGCCCCACCGGACCGACTACACGATCATCTCGGGGCTCAACCATCCGGACGTCCGCGACGGCCACCAGTCGGACAGGTCGTTCTTCACCGGTGCGCCGCACCCCACGGCGCCGACGTTTCGCAACACGATCTCGCTCGACCAACTCGCCGCCGAGCGGGTCGGCCGCGACACGCGCTACCCCGCGCTCAACTTCTCCACCGACCCCTCGTTCAGCTGCAGCTACACGAAAAGCGGCGTGGCGATCCCGCCGGAGACGAGCGCGGCCAGGGCCTACACGAAACTGTTCATCGACGGCACGCCCGCGGAAGTGGCGGCGGAGGTGGCCAACGTGCAGGAGGGGCGGTCGATCCTCGACCAGGTGGCCGAGGAGGCCGACCGGCTGCGGCGCGACGTGGGGGCCGCCGACCGCGACAAGCTCGACCAATACTTCACGAGCGTTCGCGACCTGGAGACGCGGATGGTGCGGCTGGAAGACTTCGCCCGGCTGCCGAAGCCGAAGCCAGAGGGGCAGCCGATCAAGGATCCGGGTCCGGGGGAAGACACGGTGAAGTTCGGCCTGATGCTCGACGTGGCCCGGCTCGCCGTGCAGACCGACCTCACGCGGTTCGTCACGCTCTACTTTCTGGGCACGACGAAGACACCCTCGAAACCCAACGACTGGTTCGCCTACCACGACCTCAGCCACCACGGCCAGGACACGGGCAAGATCGAGAAGCTCGCCGTGCTCGAGCACGATCTCCTCGCCACCTGGGGCACGTTCCTCGGCCGGATGAAGGAGGCGAAGGAGGGCGACGCCCGGCTGCTCGATCGCACGATCGCCGTGATGGGCGCGGCGATGGGCAACGCCTCGAGCCACGACGCCACCAACCTGCCGATCCTCGTGGCCGGCGGCCGCTTCAAGCACGGCAGCCACCTGGCCCACGATCCGAAGAATCCGCCGCCCCTGTGCAACCTCTGGCTGCAGGTGCTCCACGAACTCGGCGCGGAGGTGCCGAAGTTCGGGTCGAGCACCTCGGAAACCCTGGCCGGATTCAGCGTATAATGACTGCCATGGCTTCGCTCGCGTCACCCCTGCTGCGGCTCTCGATCGCCGTTCTGCTCGCGGCCGCCCCGGCCGTGGCGGCCGATCCCGGCATCGAGTGGGTGACCGTCGGCGACCCCGGCAACCCGCCCGATGCCGCCACCGGCCGCGGCGCCGTGGCCGGTGCGTTTCAGATCTCGAAGCACGAAGTCACGGTCGGGCAGTATGCGGCGTTTCTCAACGCCGTGGCGGCGGCCGCCGATCCGCACGGCCTGTGGACGGGCGGCCTGCCGATCGCCCGCACGGGCAACCCGGGCGCGTTTGCCTATGCGGCCACGCCGGGCCGCGAGCGGGAGCCGGTGGTGCACGTGAGGTTTTTCGATTGCATGCGGTTTGCCAACTGGCTGCACCACCTGCAGGGCGAGGCCCCGGCCGATCCGGCACTGCTCACCGAGACCGGCGCCTACGACATCGCCGCCGGCGGGGGGCTCGCGGCCCGTTCTGCCGGCGCGCGGGCGTGGATCCCCAATCAAGACGAGTGGTACAAGGCCGCCTACCACCATCCGCACGCTGCCGGCGGCCCGCCGGGGCACTACTGGAAGTATCCCACCAAGCACGACGCCCAGCCCACGGCCGGGAAGGCGGGCGACACCTCCCCCAATGTGGCCAACTTCATGATCAACGAGGCGGACTACGACCCGCTCATGCCCGTGGGGAGTTTCCCCAACGCGGCCAGCCACTACGGCACGTTCGACCAGGGGGGCAATGCGTGGGAGTGGGTCGAGGCCACCGTCTTCGACACGCAGCGGATGCTCCGCGGCGGCAGCATGTACGGCAGCCACGAGAAGATGCTCTCCGTCACCCGCTCGAGCGCGAGCCCGACCCGCCGTTATCAGGACACCGGCTTCCGCGTCGCCCGGGCGGTGCCGGCGGAGCCGCCACCCGCCGCCCCGCCCGACATTCGATCATCGAGCGCATCTGGGCCGTGATGGCGGTCCATGTGTGGGCCGACCGCGTGGTCGCCTGCGACAACACCGTGCTCCATCCCAAGGAGAGCCCGGAGGCGGCGCAGCTCAAGGCCCAGGGGGGCTTCAACCGCCGGTTCATCGGCGACGCGAAGGTGGCGCCCGTGCAACTCGACCCGGCCGTATGGCATGAGTTCGTGTTGGAGGCCCGGGGCCGCCAGCAGCGGGTGTTGATCGACGGGCGGGAGGTGCTCACCTACGACTCGCTCGCCGGTGACGTGCCCAAGACGGAAGTGCAACTCAGCCTCGGCAGCCCGGAACAGCCGGCCGTGTATGCCCTGTTCGACGACGCGACCGTCGGCCCGCTCGCCGCGGGCAAGTGATCCGCCGCCCGATATGGGGCGAAAGAGAGAGGCACCGGCTCGCGGAGGCCGGCACTGCCGGAACCATTTCCGAGCTCGTGAGCGCGGAAGGGCATCCCAGGTGAGTCGGGGCGACTGGATTCGAACCAGCGACCTCTACGTCCCGAACGTAGCGCTCTAGCCAGGCTGAGCTACGCCCCGATGTGTGCGGCAGACGGCAGTCGTTTCGCACGCGGGAGAGATCAGAAGATTACCAGCGGCATGCGGGCCGGACAACGCCGAAACGGAAATCGGCCCGGATTCACTCTGCCAGCGACACACAGACGAGTTCCCGGTCGTTTCTCGCGAACACGCAGCGGTCGGCGAAGGCCGGGTGGCTCCAGACCACCTCGCGGCCGAAGCACTCGTTCGTGGGGTCGAGCAGGTGCATCCGGCCCAGTTCGCGATACGCCTCGCGCGTGAGACTAGCGAGGATCAGGTCGCCCGTCTCGCTGAAGAGCCAGGTGCGGCCGTCACCCGCGCCGCTAGTTGGCCGGTGGCGGATGAGAAAGGCCGTGCCGTGCCGCCCGCGGCGGTCGCCCATCGTCGGCGCGCCCGTCTCCCAGAGCCGGTCGCCCGTGGCGAGGTCGACCGCCGTCAAAAAACCTGTTTCACAATCGCAGCCGTAGAGCGTGTCGCCTTCGATGAAGGGCGTGCTATTGGCGCAGTAGACCGCCGTCTTCGGCTGGCCGCGCCAGGCGACACTTGCACCGGGCTTGTCGCCGGCCAACGTGAACAGCGCACCCACGCGGCCGATGCCGCTCGCATAGAGCACGCGGCCTTGCTTCGTCTCCGCCACCAGCGGCGCCATGATCGACATCCCGTAGGCGGGCTTGAGCGGCTGCGACCAGAGCAGGCGTCCGTTCACAGGATCGAGCGCATTGAGCTTGTCGGCATCCCAGATCATGAGTTGCCGCACGCCCGCGGCCTCGATCAAGGTTGGCGGACAATAGCCCTGCTCGCTCGCCGAAATCGCCCGCCAGAGTTCCTTGCCGGTGTCTTTGTCGAACGCGACGGCCACGCTCCCCTCGCCACCCACCAGGCAGACGAGCTTTTCACCATCGATCAGCGGATGGCCGCAGAAGCCCCAGATCGGCGTCGGCGCGGCGTAATCCTTCTTGAAATCCTTCGACCAGACGACAGCGCCGGTTGTGGCGTCGAGGCAGAAAAGATTCCCTTCGGCGCCGAGCGCGTAGACCTTGCCGCCATGCACCGTCGGCGTGCACCGCGGGCCCGACGCATACGAGATTGCATACGGGCATTCGTATTCGTGCTTCCAGAGCAATCGGCCCGTGGCCGCGTCGAGGCAGAGGATCCGCTCGCGGCCGGCGAGTTCGGTGCGGTCGTTGGGACTGTTGGCGATTTCGCCGGCGCCGTGGTCGTAGTCGCAAAGATAGACGCGGCCATCCGCGACGGCCGGGCCGGCATAGCCACCCTTCACGGGCACCCGCCACTTCACCGGCAGGCCCGCCGCCGGTATCGCCTTCGCGATTCCGTTCTCGCGCCACACTGCGTCACGCCGCGGCCCCATCCACTGCGGCCAGTCGTCGGCGCGGGCGATGACGCTTCCCAGGATCGGGCCTCCCAGCATCAGGCCTCCCAGGATCAGGGCGATCGCACTCTGGATCCGCAGCATGGTCAGGCGGCTCCTTCCGGCCCGCACACTTTCTCCAGCCAGGACGCGAAATCTTTCGCTGTGATCGCCCCGGCGGCCAGCGCCAGCGTCTGCACGACAGCGTCCTCCTCGGTCGCGGCGAAACGAATCCCATTGGCTTCCAGGAAAACGGCCGCTGCGAGAAGCCCGCTCCGCTTGTTGCCATCGACGAATGGATGGTTCTTCACGATCCCATGGGCATACGCGGCGGCCATGTCGAAGAGGGTGGGGCGTTCGTACGAAAAGAGATGCTGCGGCCGCGCGAGTGCAGACGCGAGGAGCCCGTGGTCGCGCACGCCGCTGGATCCCCCGAAACGGGCCAAGAGTTTTTCATGAAAAGACAAGCAGTCTTCTTCCGTGATCCAGACCGGTTCGCGCATCGATCCGGCCCGTTACTTCGCGAGTTCGTTCAGGGCGTTGCGATAACGCTGGATGAGGTCGTCGGCGATCGCCGCCTTCTCCGCAAAACCCGGTCGCTGTGCGGACAGCCGAACCGAGCCTTCGGAGGCCTCCGTCAGGAACAGAGCGTCGCCCTCCCGCACGTTCAGGAGCGCCAGCGCTTCGGTCGGGATGATCACGCCAAGCGAGTTGCCCACGCGACGAATTTTCAGTTCGAGTGTCATTTTTCAGGCCTCCACTCCACGTTATAACTATCGTCATAACAGGCGGTTTGGTCAAGCATATTCGCCACGCTCAGCAGGATTGAGCTGGCGCCTGGGCGGACAACTCCACGGCCACGTCGATGCCGTCGGGCCGCCAGTCGATGATCTCCATCTCGGCCGTGCGGCGGCCGCGAAACTCGTTGATCTTCGGCTTGAAGGCGACGTGAAAGGGCTGACCCGGCGCGGGAAGGTGGTCGAGCCACTCCGCGCCGCCAAACGCCACGCCGCGGACCTTCGCGCCATGCTGCACGAGGTTCATCGAAATGTGGCGGGCGCCTCCGCCGATCGTTCGCGGAGGCTCCGCGAGCCGCACGCCCGAGGCGCAGAGCACCGGCCGGCGATTCGCCTGCCCGAACGGTGCGAGCCGCTCCATCTGCGACACGGTGTCGAGCGTGAGGCCGGCGAGCGTGGCCTCGCCGTCGATCGCGATCTGGGCCTGCCTCAGGGCGGCGGGCATCCGCGCCTCAACCTCGCCCAAGAACCGCTCGCGGAAGGCGTCGATCTGCGCGTCTTCAATCCGCAGGCCGGCCGCCGCCGCGTGGCCGCCGCAGGTGACGAGCAGATCGCGGCAGGCGACGAGCGCCGCATGCACGTCGAAGCCCGGCACGCTCCGCACGCTGCCGATCGCGGGCCGCCCCTGGTGCTCGTCGCGGGCGAGCATCACGACGGGCCGATGGTGCTTCTCGGCGAGCCGGCCGGCCACGATCCCGATCACCCCCGGATGCCAGCCGCGCTCCGCGAGCACGAGCGCCGCATCCGCCTCCGGGTCGAATCGCTCGCGGGCCTGCTTGGCCGCGGCCAGCTGGATGCTCCGCTCGAGCGTGTCGCGCTGGGCATTGAGCTCGTGCACATAGTCGGCGAGGCTCGCGGCCCGCGCGGGGTCGGCCGTCGTCAACAGCTCGATGCCACTGGCCGCCTTGCCGAGCCGGCCGGCCGCGTTGAGCCGTGGCGCCAGTCGAAAGGCGATGTCTTCGCTGTCGAGCTGCGACTTCTCGTTGAGCTTCGCGAGCTCCATCAGCCGCTCGATCCCCGGGCCGCCGCGCTGCCTGAGGCACTCGAGGCCGTGCTTCACGTAGATCCGGTTTTCGTCGAGCAGCGGCACCACGTCGGCGACCGTGCCGAGTGCCGCAAAGCCGATCGACTTGAGCAACATCTCGCGGAGCCGCGGCGTCACCTGCTTCGCGCCGCTGGCCCGCGTCGCGATCGCCCAGGCGAGCTTGAAGGCCACGCCGGCGCCGCAGAGCTCGCCGAAGGGATAGGCCGCGCCCGGCAGCCGCGGATGCACGAGCACGTCGGCCTCAGGGAGCGTGTCGGCGAAGGAATGGTGGTCGGTGACGATCAGCTCGAGCCCGAGTTCCTTCGCCCGGCGGGCCTCGGCAACGCTCGCGATCCCGCAGTCGACGGTGACGACGAGCTGTTCACCCCGGCGGGCGAGCGTCTCGAGCGCATCCGCATTGAGGCCGTAGCCCTCCTCGAACCGGTCGGGCACATACCAGCTCGCCTGCGCGTCGATCGCGTCGAGGCAGTGCATGAGGATCGCGGTGGCGCACATGCCGTCGGCGTCGTAATCGCCGTAGACCACGATCTTTCGGCCGGCCTTCGCGGCGGCGAGGATCCGGTCGGCCGCCGCGGCGACGCCCGGCAGGAGGTCGGGATCGCGGAGATCCGACATGCTGCCGGCCAGGAACGACTTGACGGCGGCTGCGTCGGTGATGCCGCGGGCCGCCAGGAGTCGGGCGACGATGCTCGACACGCCGGCGGATCGCTCGAGACCGGCGACGGCGGCCTGGTCGTGCGGCTGAATGTGCCAGCGTTTGGGCATGGGGCCGAATCCCTTCGGAAAAGTCGGGGCAGTATATGGCATCGCGGGCGGGGTGCGCCGGGGTTGGTATATTGCTCGCCCAGCACGAGCCGTGCCGGTTTTCAGCAAGGAGATTTGCATGTCGGTCGCCGAGATCACGTTCCCGCCGCTCCCCAAGAAGCCCAAGCGGGACGACGTGCCGAAAGACAAGGTGCTCTGCGAATACTGCACGGCAAAGTGCTGCCGCTACTTCGCGCTGCCGCTCGAGACGCCGACCACCCGCGAGGAGTTTGAATACATCCGCTGGTTTCTGGTCCACGACCATGCCACCGTCTTCACCGAAGACGGCGATTGGTATGTCTGTGTCCACACCGTCTGCAAGCACCTCCAGGACGACCACCGCTGCGGCATCTACGAGACCCGCCCGCAGATCTGCCGCGACTACACGACGAAAGACTGCGAATACGAAGACGACTGGGTCTACGACCAATATTTCGAGACCGCCGAGCAGGTCGAGGAATACATGGACGCCGTCCTCGGCCCCGGTGGCGAGTACGTCGGCGACGGCCGCAAAAAGAAAAACCGCACCACATCGATCCGCGGCCCGAAGCCGGCGCTTTTGCCGATCGTCTCATGATCGAACCGCGCACGCTCAAGGGCTTTCGCGACCACCTGCCGGCGCAGGCGCTCGCCCGCGAAAAAATCCTCGACACGGCCCGCCGCGTCTACCGCTCCTACGGCTTCGCGCCGATCGACACGCCGGCGCTGGAATACCTCGAGATTCTCACGGGGAAGGGGAGCGAGGAGACCGACAAGCAACTCTACCGCTTCACCGACCACGGCGGCCGCGACGTGGGCATGCGGTTCGACCTGACGGTGCCCTTCGCGCGGTTTTGCGCGCAGCACATCGCCACGCTCGGCACGCCCTTCAAGCGCTACCACATGGCCACGGTCTGGCGCGGTGAAAACACGCAGCGCGGCCGGTCTCGCGAGTTCATGCAGTGCGACTTCGACACGATCGGCACGACGAGCCCCGTGGCCGATCTCGAGATGGTGCTCGTCGTGCACGACCTGCTCCGCGCGATCGGCATCGAGCGGTTTACGATTCGTGTCAACGACCGCCGCGTGCTCTCCGGCGTGCTCGCGGCGCTCGGCCTGGCCGGCCGTTCCACCGATGTCTTGCGGTCGCTCGACAAGCTCGGCAAGGCGACGCCCGACGCGGTGCGGGCGGAACTCGAGGCGCACGGCGTCGCGCCGGAGGCCGCCGCGAAGCTCCTGGCGCTCGCGCAGCTGGCCGGCCCGCCGGCCGACGTGCTCGCGGCGCTCGAGCGGATCGCGGGCGATTCGGAAGCGGGGCGGGCCGGTGTTGCTGCGCTGCGGCAGTTGCTCGACGGTGTCGCACAGGCCGGCGTGGCCGAGGGCCGCGTGGTCATCGATCCGTCGATCGCCCGCGGGCTCGACTACTACACCGGCATCGTGCTCGAGAGTTTTCTCGACGAATTGCCGTCGCTCGGCAGCATCTGCTCGGGCGGCCGCTATGACAACCTGGCCGGCCTCTACACGAAGCAATCGCTGCCGGGCGTCGGGGCGTCGCTCGGCATCGACCGGTTGCTCGCAGGCCTCGAGGAGCTCGGCCGGCTCGAACTGGTGGAGACGCCGGCCAACGTGTTTCTCGTGCATTTCGACGAGGCCCACCTCGCCGACTACCTGCGGATCGCCGCGGCGCTGCGGCAGTCCGGAATCGCCGTCGAGTTTTTCCCCGAGGCGAAGCGGGTGGGGCAGCAGCTGAAGCTCGCCGCCAAGCGGGGCTTCCCGGCGGCGCTCGTGATCGGCAGCGATGAATTCGCCGCCGGCACGGCGCAGTTCAAGAACCTCGCGACGCAGGCGAGCACCACGATCGATTGGCACGGCGACCTGCGCGTGCTCGTGGACGCGGTGCGGTCGCTGCTGGTGGCAGGCGCACCGCTGGCAGGCTGAAGCCTACCCTACCGGTGGGCGAGGGCGGCCAGTTCTTCGGCCACGTCGGCGGCGGTCTGGGGCCGGTCGTTCTTGTCGTGCGCGATCATCCGCATGACGAGATTGCAGACGGCCTCGGGCACGGTCGGGGCGATGTCGTGGAGCCTGGGGGGCGTGCCGCGGGAGATTGCGGCCAGCACCGTCACCATCGACTTGCCCTCGAAGGGGAGCCGGTTCGAGAGCAGTTCGTAGAGGATCACTCCCAGACCGAAGATGTCGCCGCGGGCGTCGATCTCCTGCTCGGCGATCCGCTCGGGCGACATGTAGGCGGGCGTGCCCACCACGGCGCCCTCCAGCGTGAGTTTCGCCCCGGGCTCGGCGGCATCGCGGGCGAGCCCGAAGTCGATGATCTTTACCTGCCGCGTCGGGCCGGCGAGGAAGATGTTGTCGGGCTTGATGTCGCGGTGCACGAGTCCAAGACTGTGGGCGGCAGCGAGCCCCTCGGCCGCTTCCCGGCCGATCCGGAGCACCTCGGGCAGCGCGACGCTGCCGAGCCGTTCGTGGTATTGCCCGAGCGTCTGGCCCTCGAGCCGCTGCATGACGATGAACGGCAGGTCGTTTTCTTCCCCCACCTGATGGATCGTCATCACGTGCGGGTGCTCGACCGCCGCCGCGGCCCGTCCCTCCCGCAGAAACCGCATGCGAGCGGCCCGATCACCCGCTCTCGTGACGTGCAGCACCTTGATGGCGACATCGCGGTCGAGCCGCTCGTCGCGGGCAAGATAGACCCGGCCCATGCCCCCCTGGCCGATCACCTTCAAAACCGTATAGCCGCCGATCGTGGCCGGCATCGATTCATCCGGGGCCATCAGCCGAGGAGCGGGTTCCGACGGGAGCGGTGGTCCCGCGAGCGTGGGCATCACGGAGTCGTCGGGCTGGAGGAACTGGATCGTCTCTGACATCGGCGACCGCGCGGTGTGGGTCTCGTGCCCGTGGCTCTGCACCACGAACGAGCAGAAGGGGTCGCCGCGGAGCATGCACGACGGCTCCTCGATCGCGATCTCCTCGCCGTAGTGCTTCGCCATCCCTCGCATCAGGCCAAGGGCCAGCGGGCAGAGCCGGCGGGCCGATGTATAGACGAGGTGCAGTTCGTTGGGCGACTGGCGGACGGTCTCGAGCACCGGCGGCGCGGCCCCGGGGTTTGCCGAGCGGATCATGTCGTGGATGATCGCCTCGGTGTGCTCGATCAGGTCGAGCGTGCGCCACGAAGGATCGATGTGGGTCCCGGCCACCTTCACGAGGTGGGGCGCCAGAAACTCGCCAAACTGTTCGAGGATGTTCGGCAGCGGGCGGCCGGCTGACTGGGCGATCGACTGGAGGAGATGGACGGCATCGGCGTCGGGATAGACGCCGGATGGCAGATACTTTTTTGAAGTCGTGGCGACCGACGAACGCAGGGGATCCCAGGATGCGTTGCCCTTGGACGCCTCATCGGCAAACTTCTGGATGTAGAAAAAAATCAGGCCGTGCACGGAACCCGGGCTCAACGGGGCGGAGCGGATATTTCAGGGTTTTGGCACACCCGCTGCCGGTAAAGCAAGAGCCCGTGGGCGGCGTGGTACAGACCGCCACATTCCAGGTCGATGTCGGCGGTCTGCTCCAGCAATCCGACGAGCCGGTCGGCCGCCCGCGTCACCCAGGGCTCGGCGAGTCGCCGGTCGTCGAGGGCTGCCACGATCACCTCGAAGACATGCCCCGTCGCGCTCACTTTCGCAAACACGTCGGCCGACGTGCCGGGTCGATCGAACGAATGGATCGAGAAGCTGCCGTCGGCCTGTTGGAATTCCCGCGCCCGCTCGACCGCGTCGTCGACCACGTCGGCTGCGATCGCCCAGCCACCGGTGAGCCGCTCGCGCGGCGTGCCGGTCGCGGCCAGATGTTTCTTCAGTGCGAGCACGAGACCGTAGAGCCGATGGGCGCCGCCGCAGGCACTTGCGGAAAGATCGTTCTCCGCCTCCATCCGCACGACTCGCTCGGTCGTCCACTTCGTGCCGTCGCGTGCCGTCCACGCCGCGTCAGGCGGCAGATAGGTGGCCAGCGCCATCAGCGTCCACGTGGCCTCCTGGCCGGGGCGGATGTCGGCCTGCGCCTGCGTGAGCAGATCCTTCACGGTGAAGTCGCGGCCGGCCACGTGGAGCGTCGTATCGAGCGGGATGCCGGTCGTGCCACACTGCGACAGATAGCCGAGCCATTGATCGGGATGCCCCTGGCCGGTCGTGCTCCCCTCCTCGACGATCGCGATCACGCCATGGTCGCCGGGCCGCAGCCGCCAGCCGGTGATCGCGCCGCCGCCGAGCAGGTGGTCGAGCGCGGGCACCGTCTTGCCATCGACGGCCAGCGGAAACTCGGGGCCGAAGGCGAGGATGCCGTGCACCACCTGCCAGGCCCCATGAACGCCCGCGTCGAGCCGCCGGCTGTCGCGGGCATGCGCGAGGGCACGGTCGATCCGGTCACAGAGGGCAGTGGCCTCCGCGGCGGCCAGGCCTCCCGCCGTCGCCACCCACACAAAGAGCGTCGCGGCGAGGCGAACCGTTCCGGCGGCGGCGACGTAGAAGGGCATGTCTGGTTGATGGGTGCGGGTGACAGTCAGGCGGGAGGACCGCCGGGGGGCGGGGGATTGGGGATCGGTCCCCGGGGACCCGCCCACTGCTAGAATACCTACGAACTTTCTCGCAGGAGTATTTCGAAAACCGATGCCGATTTTTTTCGACCCTGGTTACTTTATCGCCGTTGCCCCCGCCCTGCTGCTGGCGATGTGGGCCCAGTGGCGGGTGCATTCGGCGTTTGCCGCCGCCTCGCACGAGCCGGCGCCGCTGACAGGCGCCGCGGCCGCGCGGCATATTCTCGACTCGGCCGGCGCCACCGATATCGAGATCGAGCCGATTCCGGGCAAGCTCAACGACCACTACGATCCGCAGAAGAAGGTGCTGCGGCTTTCGGAGGCGGTCTACGGCAGCCGTTCGCTCGCCGCCGTGGGCATCGCGGCCCACGAGGCCGGCCACGCGCTGCAAGACGCGCAGAGCTTCTCGCTCATGACCGTCCGCAATGCGGCGGTAAACCTCGCCAATCTCGGCAGTGGATTCGGGATCACGATTTTTGTCATCGGCCTGATGATGCAGTTTCCCGCCCTCGCCTGGGCAGGCATCGCGCTCTTCGCCGGCACGGTCTTCTTCCAACTCGTGAACCTGCCGGTGGAGATCGACGCGAGCAACCGAGCGAAGGCCCAGCTCGTGAGCCTGGGCATCGTGCCGCAGAATGAGATGCCGGCCGTCAACAACGTGCTCAATGCAGCCGCTTGGACCTACGTGGCCGCGACGCTCCAGAGTGTGCTGACGCTGCTCTACTACGCCAGCTACCTGACGGGCGGCAGCAGCGATTCCGAACGGTCGTAGCGGCGCCGCGGCGCGCGGGCGAGCCCGGCCACGGCATCGGCGAGCCGGTCGATCTCGGCGGTGGTGTTGTAAAACGCCAGCGACGGCCGCACCGTGGCCTCGAGGCCGAAGTGCCGCAGCGACGGCTGGGCACAGTGATGGCCGGCGCGCACCGCGATCCCCTCGCGATCGAGCGCCTTGCCGATCTCGACCGGGTCGAGACCGGGAATCACGAATGACAGCACGCCCACCTTCTCCCGGGCCGTGCCGATGAGCCGGAGGCCGTCGATCGCCGTGAGTTTTCCCGTGGCGTAGTCGAGCAGGTGGTGCTCGTAGGCGGCGATCTGTTCGCGGCCGAGCCGCGTGACATAGTCGAGCGCCGCTCCCAGGCCGATCGCGTCGGCGATGTTGGGCGTGCCCGCCTCGAACTTGGCCGGCGGCTCGGCGTAGGTCGTGTGGGCGAAGGTGACATCCTTGATCATGTTGCCGCCACCCTGCCAGGGCGGGAGCGCCCTTTGCGCCTCCTGCGTCATGAAGACGGCGCCGATGCCGGTGGGCCCGAAGATCTTGTGCCCGGAGAAGACGTAGAAATCGCAGCCGATCCTGCGCACGTCCACCGGGAAGTGCGACACGCTCTGGGCGCCGTCCACGAGCACGCGGGCGCCGCGGGCCTTCGCCAGCCCCGTCATGATCTCCACCGGCAGGATCGTCCCCAGGCTGTTCGAGGCATGTGAGAGCGACACGACTTTCGTGCGGGGCGAGAGCAGGCCCTCGTAGGCCTCGAGGACGACGTCGCCATGATCGTCGATTGGGGCCACGCGGATCACCGCGCCGGTCCGCTCCGCCACCATCTGCCAGGGCACGATGTTGGCATGATGCTCGAGTTCCGTGAGCACGATCTCATCGCCGCGGGAGAGGCTCGGCGCGAGGATGTTGGCCACAAGGTTGATCCCCTCGGTGCAGCCACGCACGAAGAGAATCTCGTCAGGGGCATTCGCGCCCAGAAACGTCGCCACCGTCTGGCGGGCGTGTTCGTAGGCATCGGTCGCCCGGGCGGCCAGCGTGTGGGCGCCGCGGTGGATGTTGGAGTTGTCATGGGTGTAGAAGTGTGCGATGGCATCGATCACCGCCTGCGGTTTTTGCGTCGTGGCCGCATTGTCGAACCAGGCGAGCGGCTTGCCGTGCACCCGTTCGCGGAGGATCGGGAAATCGCGGCGGATGACACCGACATCCACCAGGCCAAGCGGCACAGCGGCGGTCGAGGGCGCGAGCGGCCGATCGAACCGCACCGGCGGGAGTTGCAGATGATCAAGGCCGCGGATCCGGCTGACGAATGCCCGCACGCCCGAGAGGTCGGTCGATGGCGGCCCTGCCGGGGCGAGCGGCTCCGGCGTGGGGAAGCAAGGCGGATCAGCACTCCCCTCGGCGACCGCGTCGGCGAGCAGCTGTCGGGCCGCCTTCGTGATGTCGTCCGCGCCGTGCATCAGATGCCCGATCCCTCGACGTAGGCCGTACGGCCATCGGAACGGTAGTCGTGGTAATAGCCCACCTCCACGTTCTCGAGCACGCCGAGCGCGTCGTCGGTGAGCACGGCGAGTGAGAAGTAGTTGGTGAGCAGGTATGACGCCACGCCCAGGCTGTCGAGCCCCATCAGCCGCGCCGACAGGCTCGGCATGATCTCGCCAGGAATGCCCGTCTGATGCAGGCCGACCACGCCCTGATCGGCCTCGCCCACCCGCAAGAGCAGGATGCTCGTCGTGCCGAACGACTGGCTGTAGCCCGACCGGCTCTTCACCTCGAGCTTGTCGCAGGGCACGAGCGGCACTCCCCGCCACATGATCACGGGCGTGCCGTGGAGCATGGTGGTGACGGGGGGAACGCCGCGCCGCGTGCACTCCCGCTCGAAGGCGGCGATCGCCTTGGGATGGGCCAGGAAGAAGGCCGGCTTCTTCCAGACGAGCGCGAGCAGTTCGTCGAGATCGTCGGGCGTGGGCGCCCCATACCGCGTGCTGATCCGCATCGCGGGATCGACCGAATGCAACAGCCCAAACCGCTGGCTGTTGATGAGATCCCACTCCTGCCGTTCCTTGATCCCCTCGATCGTGAGCCGAATCTGCTCCTCGAGCTGGTCGTAGGGCCCGTTGTAGAGGTCCGACACCCGCGTGTGGACGCGGACCACGGTCTGGATCGCCGAGAGCGAATATTCCCGGGGGTTGGCCGCGTAATCGACGAACGTCTCGGGGATCTCGACGTTTTCCGCGAAGCCGCTGACGAGGTCGATGTTGCGCTCGCCATAGCGATTCACGGTGCTTCGCAGCTCGAGGTGCTCGTCGATCGCCTTCTTGAAATCGTCGCGGAGGTTCGGCAGTTCATCGAGCACGGCATCGAGATCGCGTCGCGAGAACGTGAGCAGCACGCAGGGCGTGATCGTGCGCACGGTGATGTCGCTCGGCCGGTCGCTCACCAGATCGACCTCGCCGAAAAACTCCCCTTCCGTGAGCAGGGCCGCCCGCAGATCACGGCCATGGGCCCCCTTCGAGAGAATCTCCACCTGCCCCTGCGCGATCACGAAGAACGTGCTGCGATCCTGCCCCTCGATGAGCAGGTCGCTGCCGAGCGGCACCTCCTCCGTGCGAAACCGCTGCTGCATCCGCTCGAGCACCGAGTCGGGCAGCTTCGCGAGGAGGGGCACGCTCCGCAGCGCCCCAGGCGCAAACGACAGTCCGTCCGGCGCCGGGCTGATCTCGATCCGCTCCGCCTTCGAGAGCTCCACCTTCGTGCGATTGACGCGGTAGGTGCCCCCCTCCACCTGCACCCAGGGCAGGAGATGGAGCAGATGCCGAGGCGTGATCGACATCATCCTCGGCCGGGTCTTCGACGTCGTGGCCAGATTGCGGGCCACCGCCGTCGTCACGCTGCGCTGCAGAAGGCTGTCACTCATTGAAGTGTCTCCATTGATCGAGTCTTTCGCTTCGGGACGGCAGAAGTCTCCTCGCGGTGGGCCGAAGCGGCGCCATCGTGAGGTTTGGGCTCGTCGAGCTTCCGCCGATCCCTTCGCTCGTTTTCAGTCATTCGATTCAGGATTCGTAGAGGCCGGTGGAGAGGTAGCGCTCGCCGGAGTCGGGGAGCACGACGACGATCGTCTTGCCTGCCGATTCGGGGCGGGCGGCCACCCGCAGGGCCGCGTGCATCGCCGCGCCGCAGCTGATGCCGCAGAGGATGCCTTCCTCCTTCGCGAGCCGACGGGCCACCGCGTAGGCCTCCTCATTGCTGACGGTGAGGATCTCGTCGATGAGCGAGCGATCGACGACGTCGGGCACGAAGCCCGCGCCGATGCCCTGGATCTTGTGCGGCCCCGGCTTGCCGCCGGAGAGCACCGGGCTCGCCTCCGGTTCGACGGCCACGGTATGGAGCTTCTGCCCCTGGCCGTGCTTGAAGAACCGCGACACGCCCGTGATCGTGCCGCCGGTGCCGACACCCGCCACGAACACGTCGACCTTGCCTTCGGTGTCGTTCCAGATCTCGGGACCCGTCGTCTTGAAATGGATCTCGGGATTGGCGGGGTTCTTGAACTGCTGCGGCATGAAATAGGCCGGGTCTTGGGCCATCTCCTCGGCCCGCGCGACCGCGCCGCGCATCCCTTCGGCCGCAGGCGTGAGCACGAGATTCGCGCCGAGACCCTTGAGCAACTGCCGCCGTTCGATCGACATCGACTCCGGCATCAGGAGCGTGAGCGGATAGCCCTTGGCGGCGCAGACGAAGGCGAGCGCGATCCCGGTGTTGCCGCTCGTCGGCTCGACGACGTGCTGTCCCGGCTTGAGCCGGCCGGACCGCTCCGCATCCCAGATCATCGCCGCGCCGATGCGGCACTTCACGCTGTAGGCCGGATTGCGGCCTTCGATCTTCGCGAGCACGCGGGCATCGAGGCCCTGCGTCAGGCGGTTGATCTGCACGAGCGGCGTCCGCCCGATCGCGTCGACATTGTCTGCATAGACCGGCATAGGGGCCTCCTGCTCCAGATCGAGCAAGCGCGCCTCCAAGAGGACCGGTCAGCAACGCGGAAACTGTTTTTCGAAGATCACATCGAAGCAGACTGGCTGCACTCGATGCACGCAAAGTTTGCGCACTTTAGCGAGACAGCCGCCTTTTGGGAAGCGTCGCCGGATGATTTTTCACCGCGGGTGTCTCGTCAGTCGCGGAAAGCGCCGGGGTCGATGCCGAGTTTTCGCATCCGGGCGCGGAGCGTGTGCGGGTTGATGTCGAGCAGGGCGGCGGCGCCTCGGCGGCCCTCGATCTGCCCGCGGGTCGCGATCAGGGCCCGCTCGATGTGCTGCCGCATTGCCGTGGCCAGCGGCACGACGTCTCCGGTCAGCGGGGCCGGGGCCGCGGCCGAAGCCACAGGATCCTCGGGCACCACTTCGTAGAGCGTGATGTCGGCCGGCAGGCCCCGCGGCGGTGGCGGCGCCAGCTGCCGGCCCAGGCCGAGCGCCGTGCCGACATCGAGCCGGCGGCCTCCTCCTAGAATGGCGGCCCGATCGATCACCGCCCCAAGTTCGCGGATGTTGCCGGGCCAGTCGTAGCCGGCCAGCAGTTGCAGGTCGGCCTCGGTGGGCTCGACCAACGGCAGGCCAAACCTCGTCGCGGCGCGATGGGCGAAGTGACGCACGAGCGCCGGAATGTCTTCCAATCGCTCGCGAAGCGTGGGCAGCAGGATGGGGAAGATGTTGATCCGATACCAGAGATCTTCGCGAAACGTCTTCTCCTTCACCATCGCCGAAAGATCGCGATGGGTGGCTGCGACGATCCGCACGTCGACATGCACGGGCGACTTGCCGCCGACTCGCTCGATCTGATGATCCTGCAAGACCCGCAGGAGCCGCACCTGCGCCGGCAGCGGCAGCTCGCCGATCTCGTCGAGAAACAGCGTGCCCCGGTCGGCCCGCTCGAACCAGCCTTTGTGCTGGTCGGAGGCTCCGGTGAAACTCCCCTTCTCGTGGCCGAAGAGCTGCGAGTCGATGAGCTCCGGGGGAATCGCGCCGCAATTCACGCGAATGAACGGGCCTTCCGGGCGGCCTGATCGCGTGTGGATCGCGCGTGACACGACCTCCTTGCCCGTTCCCGTCTCGCCGAGGATCAGCACCGGTACGTCGGACTGGGCGACGAGCTCCACGCGTTCCATCACATGCCTTAGCCCGGTGCGGGCGCCGACCACCTCTTCGTTGACATCCTGGCGGCCGAGCCGCGTGAGCAGCGTCTCGCGATCGGCCTCCGCCGCCTCCCGCAACGACCTGAGCTCGTGGAGGCGGGCGTCGTTTTCGAGCGCGACGCTGAGCGGCTCGACGAGCTGCATCGCGAGCGCAAGCTGCGACGGCGCGAACGACTGCCCCGGATCGGCTGCGAGCACCATGGCGCCCATGAGCGGCCGCTGCGCTTTCAAGGGCGCGAGCAAGAGGTCGCCGTTGAGTCCGGAGGGCAGGAGCGATCGCCATTCCGATCCGCCGGTGATCGTGGCATGCACGAGGTCGCCCTCCCGCAGCCACTTCACCAGTTTCTGCCAGGCTGCCACCCCGAGGGGAGCGGTGCAGGCTGCCACGTCCCCGCTGCGGCCAACCCACCCGACGGCCCGCGCCTCCACGATCCGCGTCGTGGCATCGGGGCGAATCACCGCCACGGCACGAAACGGCCCGTGGGCGGCGATCGCCGTGGCGATCGCCGTCACCGCCGACTCCAGTTCGATGTGGCGGCACGCCTCCCGCCACACTTCGGCCACCACGCGGCTGACGTCATCGGCTGGCATGGCGGCTTTCCGGGGAGCTGCGATCGGAAAGGAATGAAGATCAGGCCGTGAAATGACACGGCCATATATCCCAGTTCGTCGATCTTATTTACAGGTTTTTCCGCCGTCAAATCTGCATAACAAGCAATCTATGCTTTGCGACGGGCCCGTTCGACCATAAACGCCACGCTTTCATTCATGCCCACCGTGGCAAGCTCGATCTGGGGGTGGGCGGCGGCGAAAACGCGAAACACCTCGTCGCAGAATCCCTGCCCGACCATGTCCACGCCCGCGAAGTCGATCGTGACGTGGCGGAACGGCTCGAGGCCAATCGTCACCCGCCGGGCTTCGGAGCGTGACAAAAGCTGCACGCCGAAGCCGGCGAGCCGCACGGTCGTGCGGGTGCGATCGAATGCAAGCGTGTCGGGATCGGTCCAACGCCGAAACACGTCCGCGAGCGCGAACACCCTCCCAGGAATGAACGTGAGGACAACCTGGGTGCCTCGCCGCGGTTCGGGCTGGAGTTGGATCGTCGTGTCGTGAGCTTCGTTGTCGGTGATCCATGCCACCCTGCCAGACGCAAGCAGGTAGCGATTTGCGGCCTTCGACGCAAAGAAGATTCCCTCCCCGCTGTGGCGTTCCGGCTGCGTCGTGAATCGGCCTTTTTCGAGCACGAAAACAGCCTCGACGTCGTCGGGCAATCGCTGTGATTCTCGCACGGAGCGAAAGACGCCGATGCCGTCGTCGCAAATCTCGATGACCACACCGGATGGCGATGCGGTGGCGGTCACCAGCAACGTGTCGCCTCGGCTGTGGTCGATCGCGTTGTTTACCATCTCGGTGAACGTGTAGCCCACCGTGCCGAGCTCCCGGTCCGAAAGGCCCAGGTCAACAAGTGTTGTCCGCACCTCGCGCCACAGCGAGTCTTCCTCGAGGCCCGCGAGCTGCCGCTCCCAACGGTTGCTCGGAAGCACATACCGCGCCCCGCGTCCGGCTCCCTCGCGGGCCAGCCGCTGTTGCGCGACGAGTTCCCGGAGCCGGCGCTGGGCGGTCGCCCGCGACACACCAAGCAGTCTCATCGCCTCATCGGTCGAGACTGCCCCCTCGGCCCTCGCATGAGACACTAGTGCATCGGACGGATCGGGGCGCATGACCGATTATGACCTATTTTTAAAAAATGAGTCATTTATCATACTTCTCGTTCCCCGCTTCGGCGAACGCCCCCGTTTATCTCGGAATTCCAACAGAAAAAGGCAGTTTCTCGGATTCGTCTTGGCGTGCTGGTCGTGTCCTTCGTCGGCACGGCCTTTGCACCCTGCAAGTCCTGGTCGTCAACGTTTCCTGTTGAGCCATCGATCACGGACGAACACCAGTCATGCAAGCCAGTGGCCCCAAGGGCCTGCTCGAGACCGTCGGCCGAACGCCCCTGTTGCGTCTCACGCGGGTGCTCGGCAGGCATCACGCGGCGGTGCTCGTAAAAGCGGAAAACCGTAACCCGCTCGGCAGTGTCAAGGATCGCATTGGCCTGGCAATGATCGAGGCGGCCGAAGCGGATGGGGCGATCGAGCCAGGCGGCCGCATCATCGAGCCCACCAGTGGCAACACCGGCATCGCGCTGGCATTCGTCGCCGCGGCCAAGGGCTATCCGGTCACGCTCACGATGCCCGACTCGATGAGCACTGAGCGCCGCGCGCTGCTCCTGGGCCTCGGCGCCGATTTCATCCTCACGCCCGCGAAGGCCGGCATGCGGGGCGCCATCGAGCGGGCTGAGGAGCTTCTCGCCGCGACGCGCGGCGGCTGGATGCCACGGCAGTTTGAAAACCCAGCCAATCCTGCGATCCATGAAGAAACGACCGGCCCGGAGATCTGGGCGGCGACCGCCGGCCAGGTCGACATCATCGTCGCCGGCGTCGGCACGGGCGGCACGATCACGGGCGTGAGCCGTTTTCTCAAGATGCGCAATCCCAACGTACGGTCGATCGCGGTCGAGCCGGCCGAGTCGGCGGTACTCTCCGGCGGTCCTCCCGGGCAGCACGGCATCCAGGGCATCGGTGCTGGCTTTGTGCCCAGGAATTTCGACCGCGGGGTCGTCGATGCGGTCGAGACCGTGACCACCGCCGAGGCGATGGACTGGGCCCGCCGGCTGGCCCGCGAGGAGGGGCTGCTCGTGGGCGTGAGCAGCGGGGCGAACGTGGCCGTCGCGCACCGCCTGGCCTCGCGTCCCGAGAACGCGGGCAAGACGATCGTCACGTTCGCCTGCAGCACCGGGGAACGGTATCTCTCTACGCCGCTCTATCAGTTGATCGGGATGTCCGGTCCGCTGCCGGAGGACGACTTCGGCCTCTAGACCGCGGCGAACAGGCACCCCAACCACGGCCCGCGAGCCATCGCTTCGCGGGCCTGCCACGTTCCACGTTGTTAGACTGGAAGGATGAATCGCAACGCCGATCTTCATGAGCTTCTCGAAGAAGCCCACGCAAAAGTGGACCGCGGCGCAGCGCTGTATCTGCACTCGGCAGCGAAACTTCGCCCGTTCGACCCGAACCGTCCTTATTCACCGGACGAATTGGAACCCTACGACGCCCTTGTCACCCGCTTCGAGCGGGGCGTCGAGGTGTTTCTAAAGTTCTTCCGCACCGTGGAGGCATTCGAGACGGCGGGCACCGGTTCGACCGTGCGCGACTGTCTGGGGTTGATGTGCAAGCTTGGTCTCATCGACCAGGTCGATCGTTGGATGGAAATGCGCAAGGTCCGCAACCGCATCGCCCACGACTATCTTTCCGACAAGGTGCAGGGCATCTATGCGCTGTTGATCGAATCGTATCGGCCCGTGGTGGCCGATGCCGTCGCGACGGCTCGCCGTTACGTCGATGCCAGCCGGAGGCGATGACATGCGGCTCAGCGATCTCGAACGACAGGCGCTCGCATACGCGATGCAAGGCGTCGATTACCCGGTCGAGATTTTCGGCTCGCGCGTCGACGACGCGGCCCGCGGCGGCGACATCGACCTCATCGTGTTCGCCCCGGGGCTGACCGCCGAAGACCGGTTCCGCCTTTCCCTGCGGATAGCCGTCGCGTTTCGCAGCGTCTGCGACGAAAAGATCGATGTGCACGTGCTTGATCCGCATGACCTCACCTCCGCCGAGCGCGCGTTTCTGAGCGTCATCCGCCGCAAGCCCCTTCATGGCGTCAGCCCAGCCCTGCCGGCTGCACGTGCGTGATCACGCGACGGAATGTGCCAGTCCGCGGGTCGGGCGTGGGCCGGCCGCCTGCCCAGTTCCCCCAAGACGGGTATAACGGTCCGCCCGGAAGCCATGGCCATGCACGATATCGACCTCATTCTGACGCTCACTGCCGGCCTCGCCGCGGCACTCGTGCTCGGCTATGTCACGCAACGCATGCGGCTCTCGCCGATCGTGGGCTATCTCCTGGCCGGCGTCGCGATTGGCCCATTCACGCCCGGCTTCGAGGCCAGCTACCCGATCGCGCAGCAGTTGGCCGAAGTGGGCGTGATCCTGCTCATGTTTGGCGTGGGGCTGACGTTTCACCTGCGGGAATTGCTCGACGTGCGCCGCGTCGCGGTGCCCGGAGCCCTCGTGCAAAGCGGCGTAGCGACGGCGCTCGGGGCCTTGGTGGGCCACCTGCTCGGCTGGGGTTGGGCGACGGGGCTCGTGTATGGCGGGGCGATTTCCGTGGCCAGCACGGTCGTGCTCGTGCGTGTGCTCTCCGACAACCGCGACCTGCATACGCGGCCCGGGCGGATCGCCGTGGGCTGGCTGGTGGTGGAAGACCTGCTCACCGTGGTCGCGCTCGTGCTGTTGCCCGCGCTTGTCGGCGACCATGCGCTTGGGCTCGAGGGCGTGGCAGGGGCCCTTGGCATTGCCGGCGCAAAAATCCTCGCGCTCATCGCCGTCACGTTCGTTATTGGGGGCCGCGTGATTCCGTTTCTGCTCGACCGGGTGGCGGCCACGCGGTCGCGGGAACTGTTCACGCTCGCCGTGCTCGTCGTGGCCCTGGGGATCGCCGTCGGTGCGACGAAAGTGTTCGGCGTGTCGATGGCGCTGGGCGCGTTTCTGGCCGGCATGATCGTGGGCCGCAGCGAATTCAGTCTGCGGGCCGCGTCGGAGGCGTTGCCGATGCGCGACGCGTTTGCGGTGCTTTTTTTCGTGTCGGTCGGCATGATCTTCAACCCCTTTGCGATCGTGCAGGCGCCGGGGGCGTTTGCGGCGACGATGGCGATCGTGATGCTCGCCAAGCCGCTGGCGGCGCTGGGAATCATGGCGGCGCTCGGCTATCCGCTGCGGACGGCGATGCCGGTGGCCGTGTCGCTGGCACAGATCGGCGAGTTTTCATTCCTGTTGGCGTCGCTCGGCAAGGAACTCGGCGCGGTTCCCGATGTCGTGCTCGACAGCCTCGTGGCCACGGCGATCGTCTCGATCACGCTCAATCCGCTCTTCTATCGGGCCAGCGACGCGATGGCCGGATGGCTGTCGCGCGGCGGGGTGGGTGAGCCGATGGAGGACGGCGACGAGGCGTTGGCGGATGCCGAAGCCGCGCCACGGCACCGCGCGGTGGTCGTCGGATACGGCCCGGTCGGGCAGACGGTCACGGAACTCCTGCTCGACAACGAGATCGAGCCGACGGTGATCGAGCTCAACCTCGAAACGGTGCGGCGACTCAAGGTGTTTGGCGTCAACGCCATCTACGGCGATGCCAGTCGCCCCGAGACGCTCGTCGAGGCGGGCATTCAAGCCGCCGAGAACCTGATCCTCACATCGGGCTCGGGCACGGTGGACGAGGAGATCGTCCGCCGCGCCAAGGAGCTCAATCCGGAGGTTCACGTCCTTGCGCGGTCGCATTACGTGCGCGAGCTGCCCAAGCTCCGCAAGGCCGGGGCCGAGGACGTGTTTTCTGGCGAGGGAGAGGTGGCGCTGGCGTTTACCGCGCGCATCCTGGAGCGGCTGGGGGCGACCGGCGAGCAGATCGATCGCGAACGACAGCGGGTCGAGAGGACGTATCGCGAAGGCTGAGTGCAGCCCGTGAAAAAACACGGGCGCCGTCAAATGTCACGGCGTCTCGTCCGGCACATAGCACGGCTCTTTCAGACCTGGCGGATTTTCGGGTAGCTGGGCCGGATAGAGCGGCATTTTTCTGCCGCGTGGGTCCGGTGCGGGGGACTCGTTCGGTTGGCACGGCCCTTGCCCATAGGGGTTGTCGCATCCTCGTTTTCCGAACCACGTCATTCCCGAGATATCCATGCCCATGCTGCCGCGCCGTTCGTTCGTCGCCCTTTCCGTCCCCGTGCTCGTCGCCCTCGCCGGGAGCGCGGCGCTCGCCGCGGATGCCGGCCCCGTGGCGCTGCTCAACGTTTCCTACGACCCGACCCGCGAGCTCTACCGCGAGATCAACGACGCCTTCGCGAAGAAGTATCAGGCGGAGCACGGCCGCGCAGTCTCGATCAAGCAGTCGCACGCCGCGTCGGGCAGCCAGGCTCGGGCCGTGATCGACGGCCTCGACGCCGACGTCGTCACGCTGGCGGTCTGGCCCGACGTCGAGGCCGTGGCGAAGTCCGGCCTCGTGAAGCCCGACTGGCAGAATCGCTACGACAATCAGTCGGTGCCCTATCACTCCGTCGTCGTCTTCGTCGTTCGCAAGGGGAATCCGAAGGGAATCAAGGACTGGAGCGACCTCGTCAAGGGTGACGTTTCGATCATCACGCCCAATCCCAAGACCAGCGGCAACGGCAAATACAGCTTTCTGGCGGCTTGGGGCGCCGTGATCACCGGCGGCGGCTCGGAGGAGGATGCCAAGGCGTTTGTCACGGAGCTCTACAAGCGGACGCCCGTGCTCGACACCGGCGCCCGCGCCGCCACGGCGACGTTTTCGCAGAAGGGGCTCGGCGACGTGCACATCACGTTCGAGAGCGAGGCCCATCTCGAGGTAGACGAGGCCGGCGGCGAACTGGAGATCGTCTATCCGAAGAAGTCGATCCGCGTCGATCCGCCCGTGGCGGTCGTCGATCAAAACGTCGACAAGAAGGGCACGCGGCACGCAGCTGAGGCCTACCTCGGCTTTCTCTATTCGCCGGAGGGGCGGGCGATCATCGCGAAGCATCACTACCGTCCCTGGGGTGAAAACGCACCGACGCCGGCCGCCAACGAAGCCTGGCCGGAGATCGAGACATTCACGATCGACGCCGTCGGCGGCTGGCCGGCGGCCACGAAGAATTTCTTCGGCGAAGGTGGCGTGTTTGACGCCATCTACCAGCCCGGCCGTTGAGACATCCGCGATTGCCCGTCGGGCTTCCTGACAACAAACCTCGCCATTCATGCCCAACTCGACCGCAGACATGATCGCGCTCGCCGACACCTCAGCCTTCGCCGCCGGCCCGCGTCGGGCGGCGTCTGCCGCGCCGCGTCGGCGCAGGCATGCCGCGGTGCTGCCCGGCTTCGGCGCGAGCCTGGCGATCACGTCGCTCGTCGTGCTGGCGCTCGTCGTGTTTCCGCTGGCCGTGCTCGTCCTGCGGGCGGCGTCGCTCGGGCCGGCGGGCTTTTTCGACGCTGCCTGGACGCCCCGCTCGCGGGCCGCCTACGCCGTCTCGCTCTCGGCCTCAGTGATCGCGGCTGTCGTGAGTTCGCTCCTCGGTCTGCTCGTGGCCTGGGTGCTGGCCCGGATCGAGTTTCCCGGCCGCCGGCTGCTCGACGCGCTCGTGGACGTGCCGCTCGCGCTGCCCACCGCCGTGGCGGGGCTCGTCTATTCGGCGCTTTACGTGAAGAAGGGGTGGCTCGGCCAATGGCTCGTGCCGCTCGGCATCCAGGGGGCCTATTCGTATCTCGGCATCGTGCTCGTGCTCGTGTTCGTGAGCCTGCCCTTTGCGATCCGCGTCGTGCAGCCGGTGATCGAGAGCCTCGACCGCGATACCGAGGAGGCGGCACGGATCCTCGGGGCCTCGCGGACGCAGACGTTCCTCCGCGTCGTGCTGCCGGCGATCCTGCCGGCCGTCGTCACCGGCTTCGCCCTCTCGCTGGCCCGCGCCCTCGGCGAATATGGATCGGTCGTCTTCATCTCGGGCAACATGCCTTTCAAGACGGAGATCGCCCCGGTCTTGATCGTGGCGCGGCTCGAGGAATTCGCCTATGCGGAGGCGACCGCGATCGCGGTCGTGCTGCTCGCCATGTCGATCACGTTGCTCGTCGTCGTCAACGCCCTCCAGCAGCGGCTCGCCCGCAACGCCCAGTAAACGCGCATGCCTGCCAAGCCCACCACAACCGCCGCCTCGACACCGCTGACGGTCGCGCTCGTCGCCGCC
The DNA here is from genome assembly GCA_046343855.1 of Planctomycetia bacterium. Lineage (GTDB taxonomy): Bacteria > Planctomycetota > Planctomycetia > Pirellulales > UBA1268 > RGVT01. Next base: position 59,918 of record JBKDMX010000092.1, on the reverse strand, counting down.
GCCGTGGGCGTCGTCGGCCTGCTCATCGTCGTGCCGTTGGCGAGCGTGTTTTACGAGGCTTTTGCCCGCGGCGCGAATGCTTGGTGGGAGGCGCTGGCCCATGACCCCGACACGCGGCATGCGATCTGGCTCTCGCTCACGGTGGCCCCGGTGGCGGTGGCGATCAACACCGTCTTCGGCGTGGCGGCGGCCTGGCTCGTGGCCCGGTTCCGGTTTCCCGGCCGCTCGCTGTTGATTTCCTTCTTCGACGTGCCGTTCTCCGTGTCGCCCGTCGTGGCGGGCCTCGCGCTCGTCTTGATCTTCGGGCGGCAGGGGCTTCTGGGGCCGACGCTCGCCTGGCTCGACTGGAAGATCATCTTCTCGTGGCCCGGGCTCGTTTTGGCCACGACGTTTGTCACGCTGCCGCTGGTGGTCCGCGAGCTGATTCCGGTGATGGAGTCGATCGGCCCCGAAGAGGAGATGGCGGCCGTGAGCCTGGGCGCCAGCGGCTGGCAGGTGTTTTGGCGGGTGACACTGCCGAACATCCGCTGGGCGCTGCTTCATGGCATCGTGCTCGCCAATGCCCGCGCCATGGGTGAATTCGGTGCGGTCTATGTCGTCAGCGGCCACATCGCCGGCGCCACCGACACGATGCCTCTCCGCGTTGAAAAACTCTTCCAGGAATACCGGCAGCCCGCCTCGATGGCCGTGGCCAGCGTGCTCGCCGGCCTCGCGCTCATCACGCTCGTCGCCAAGTTCGTCATTGAACGGCGGCTGGAGGCGGAGTCGCGGGAACTGGAAGCTGCCCGATCCTTGGCCGATTCGCTTGACCACAAAAACGTGGAGGGTGCCGTCGCATGAGCATTCATGTCCGTGAGATCACGAAATCCTTCGGCTCGTTCCGGGCGCTCGACAGCGTCTCGCTCGACGTGCCAGACGGCACGCTCTTGGCCCTGCTGGGGCCCTCTGGCTCGGGCAAGACCACGCTCCTGCGGATCATCGCCGGCCTCGAATTCCCCGACGAAGGGCTGATCGAGGAGGACGGCGAAGACATCACCGAGCGGCACGCCCGCGAGCGCGAGGTGGGCTTCGTGTTTCAGCACTACGCCCTCTTCCGCCACATGAGCGTGTTTGAAAACATCGCCTTCGGCCTGCGGTTGCGGAAGACGCCGGCGGAAGAGGTTCGCCGCCGCGTCGAGGAGCTTCTCCACCTCGTGCGGCTCGAGGGGCTCGGTGGTCGGAAGCCCTCGCAGCTTTCCGGCGGACAACGGCAGCGGGTGGCGCTCGCCCGGGCGCTCGCCATCCGGCCGAAGATCCTCCTGCTCGACGAGCCGTTCGGGGCGCTCGATGCGAAGGTGCGGGTCGAACTGCGGCAGTGGCTCCGCCGGCTCCACGACGAGATCGGCATGACGAGCGTGTTCGTCACGCACGACCAGGAAGAGGCCTTCGAACTGGCCGACCGGGTCGTCGTCATGAATCACGGGCAGATCGAGCAAAACGGTACGCCCGACGACGTGTTCGACCATCCGGCCACGCCGTTCGTGATGGACTTCCTCGGCAACGTGAACGTCTATCACGGCCGCGTGGAAAATGGCCGTGCCTTCTGGCACGGCATCCCGATCGACTACCCCGAATATCCCCATGCCCAGGCCCGCGAGGCCCGCGTCTACCTGCGGCCGCACGAGCTCGAGCTTTCGCCGCCGTCGGCCGTGGCCAACCGCCTCGGCACCTCGCTGCCGGCGAGCGTGCTGCGGGTGAGCCGATCGGGCGCCATCACGCGGGTGGCCTGCCAGCCCCACGGCTCCGAGCAGGAGCTGCACGTCGATATTCCGACGGAAACGGCACGGCATTTGCGGATCAATCTGGAGCCAGGCGCGCATGTGGCGATCACACCGCGTCGGGCACGAGTGTTCATCCCCGGCCCCGAATACGTCATCTGACCCCGCATTCGTCTGATTCGCCATGACGCACGAAACGCACAATTCGCCTGCCCTGGCGTCCGACGGACGGAGCGAGGCTTCGCGGGCCGATGCGGCGCTGCGTCGGATCGGCGATGCCCTGCACGGCCTGCGATTCGGGTCGGTGCTGGCCATCGTGCAGGACGGCGTGGTCGTGCAGATCGAACGCACCGAAAAGACAAGGCTTGAAAAGACGACTCCACCACGAAGTCAACGATAAGAACTTCGAAACAACCTTTTCCGATTCCCCCCCCGCGACGCTGACCGGAATGACCGGAGGACCGCGATGGCTCACCGTAAGGAGCCCTCGACATGGCCACCGCAGCATTCTCGATGCCGTCTGATCCGCGGGCGCGGATCTCGATCTCCGGCCGCAGCAAGAATCCCGGCAACGCGACGTCGGCTGCCGCCGACGAGGCGCTGCGGCGGCTCATCGACGACCGCCGTCGCCGCCATAAATATGGCTCGGAGCCGCAGCGTCGGCAGTCGGCTCTCGGCGGCGCCATTGGCTCCGTCTCCGACACGATCGGCGAATCGGTATCGCGGCTCGGGGCCGTGCGCTGGGGGCTCACGGTCGTCGTCGTCCTCGCGGTCGGCGGGCTGCTCTTCGCCGGCGCGCTCATGGCGCGGCCGGTGGCCCGACACTCGATCGCGGGCACCGCGATGATCGACGGCAAGCCGCTCGGGCGGGTCACGCTCGTGTTTCATGGCAAAGCCCCAGACGGCGAAGCCTTCACGCAGGCCGTCTTCACGGCCGCCGACGGCACGTTCAGCAATGATCCAACGGTGGGAATCCCGGCCGGCAGCTACGCCATCGTCGTCGAAGGTGGGCCTTCGCCCCGCGGCAAGAAAGCCCCTGTCGTTCCGAAGATCTACGCCGATCCGGCCCAGACACCGCTGCGCGTGCTCGTGACGGAGGATCTCGTCGGCCTCAAGGTGCTGGTGCGGCGCTAACTCTGATTTTTCGTTCGTTTCGTTCGTTTCGTGAGTTGTCACCCCAAGGAGAGTGGTCATGCGTATCTATCTGAAATCAGTTCCGCCATCCCCGCCGCCGAGCCGACGCGGCTTCACGCTCGTCGAGCTTCTGGTCGTGATCGCGATCATCGGCACGCTCGTCGGGCTGCTTTTGCCCGCTGTGCAAACGGCTCGAGAGGCCGCCCGGCGGTCAGCGTGCACCAACAACATGAAGCAGTTGGCCCTCGCCTGCCAAACCTTCGCCGATGGCAACGCCGGCCAGGTGCCCAACAGCGCGAGGCCGGGCACCGTGCGGATTTCGTGGATCACGCGCATCCTGCCGTTTCTCGAGCAGAATGCGCTGTTCGACAGCTACGACCAGAACTCGAACTGGGGCTCCGTGACGCCGGCTGCTGGCTTCACGATCCCCAATGCCGTGCTCGCCCACACGCGGCTCGGGGTCGTGGAGTGCGGCTCTGCTCCGGGGCCGGATAGTCGCTACGACGCCGACCCGCAGTCGAGCACGCAGCCCTTCGCGTATCCCACGACGGCAACGCGGGCAGTGGTCAATCCGGCTGGCAACGGCTTTTCGACGAACGGCCTGTTCTGCGCCCCGACCGACTATTCGCCGACGGTCTACGTCGATTTTGCCTTGGCGAATACGACCGGCACGCCGAACGACAATCTTGCCGATGTCGCAGCCGCTGCGGCGCCGACGAACGCCGGCAACACGCGGGCCAGCCCGGGAGACGGTCTGATGAGCAAGGACTACGGCGACGGGTTCAAGCCGAGCCTGAAGGATGCCACCGACGGCCTGTCCAACACGATTCTGTTGGCAGAAAGCGCCGGTCGGCCTTTCGTCTACCGCGGCCGCAAGCGGGCCGATGACACCACAGCCCAGTTCCCGGCCCGCCGCGTGAATGCGGGCGGCTGGGTGCGTCCGGCAAGTGACCTCTCGATCGATGGCTCAACGGCAAACGGCGCCACGTTCCGCTCGTCACCGACGAAGGTCGTGAATGCCACCAATGGTGAGAGCATCGAGACGGCTGCGTTTCAGACCGGCTACTACGGCACGGACGGCGGCGGTGAGGTTTATGCCTTTCATCCCTCTGGGGCCAACGTGGCCTTTGGCGATGGCAGCGTGAAGCTCATCAATTCCAACATCTCGATCCGCCTCTTCTCGTCGCTCGTGACGCGAGCCGGCGGAGAGACCATCACTGGCGATAAGGGACGGTATTAAGCTGCCACCTCCCGGAAGAGATTCCAGTCGCACCCGGCCGCGCTGCCCCTCGGGCGGCGCGGCCGGTTCTTTTTCATCCCGCGGGCCTTCGTGGCCACCACCGAGTGAGGAGCGACCACCAGTCTGCGCGCCCGTGCTCGCAGCGATCGTCGCAGCAACTTCCCGTGCATGAGGCGATAGGACCACCACCTGCGCAACAGTCGCAGATGTAAGCCACCTTGCGCTTGATCGTGGCCACCTCCTCGTCGGTCGTCTCCTTCTTCAGTTTCTTGACGTTCTGCACCCAGCCCGGGCACCGGCACGGCTCCTCGCAGCAGTTCGTGCAGCTGACGTGTTTGTGGCACAGCCCGAACGGCCAGGGCTTGCTGCTACAGCCGGCCACGCAGATCGGCTCGCACTTCACGTCGAACTCGACCTTCGGCTCTTTCTTCGTGCCCGGCTCGCAGACGCAGATGGGAGTGAGCCCGCAGGTGGCGCCGCAGTGCATGCAGGCGGGCTTTTCGTCTTCCTTCGACTTTTTCTTGTCGTCCTTGCCCTTGTCATCTTTGCCTTTGGCCTTTTCGGAGGCCTTCGGCTTGCTCAAGTCTTCAGGTTTGTCGGTGGCCTTCTGTTTGTCGGCCGCCCCACAGGCGAGCAGGACGGCGGCCAGCAGCATGGCAGTGATGATTCGCTTGTGCATGGCGTGATTCTCCGGCTTTCGGATCGCGTTTAGAAGTCGTAGTCGAACCGCATGCCGTAGGCATCGGTGAGGCTGTTGCCAGCCCGCTCGTCCTCGAGAAACGCGCGGATGTAGTTGAACTTCCAGCGGGTGTAGGGGTTCAGATACCAATTGAGGCCCACGGTGAAGTCGGTCAGGTTGTTGCCCTTGATGTCTTTGTCGTTGAGCACGATGTTCGAGAACCGGGCCGCGATCTCCCAGGCGCCGAGCCCCGTCTGGATGCCCTGCGACTTCGTGCGGACGCGGAAGAAGTCTTCGAAGGGCTCGACCCGCTTGTGGATGCCCTGCTTCCGGTCGTAGGGGCGGTGCTCACCGGTGAGGAAATAGCTCACCTGCGCCATGTAGCCGTTGAAGAAGAGGTCTGGCCGGCCGGTGCGATGCACCGCGGCGAATGCATACTCTGATTGCAGCGACAAAGGCCCCAGGATGAGCGCAAACTCCGGGTCGAAGAGCTGGAAATGGTCGACGTCCTTGATGTTGCCGGTATCGACGAAGATCGGCGCGAAGGGGCTGGGGACGCCGTTTTGGTAATTGCTCGGCGACGGCGGGCCGACGGGGCCGAGTACGTTTGCCGGCTGCTGCTTGCGGATTTCCGGCGTGTTGCGGAAGCGCACCTGATTCTGGGAGGCGTCGCGGTAGCTGTAGGCGCTTCCGAGGTGGAGGTAATACCGGCCGTCGCTCGCCTCGTCCCACCACGGCAACCAGGTGCCGCGCATCGTCAGCGCCTGGCCGCTGTCGAATGAGTCGTTGCCCGTGTTGTCGCTATTGGTGCGGAAGGTGCCGATCGCCCAGGTGGCCAGTTCGTCTTCCGTGTTGCCATAGGCCATGATCCCCATGTTGCGGGCCGGGGCGAACGTGTCGACAAGCGACCGTTCCATGAACGTGTTGTTGCGGTTCTGCGTGACGCGTTCGAGCGAGAAGGGCTCGAAGTAGTGGCCGGCGCGGACGTTCTGCAGATAGGGCAGTTGCTTCCACTCGATGTAGTTGTCGAGGTAGCTCGGCTGGTTGGCGAGCGCGAAGTCGACGCCGAGCGAGTATTCGAAGACGTCGAATGCCGTGCCCCGGCCGCCGATGCGAAGGCGGCGAAACTGGGCGCCGTCCTGCAGGTCGCCCACGGCGTCGCGGCTGATCTGATCCTGCCCGAAGTAGATCTGGTCGGCCTGCATCTGGCCGCTGAGGATGAAGAGCGGCTTCTTCGCTTCGTCCTTTTTCTTTTTGTCGGCGGCTTCGGCGGCCTTGTCCTGCTGGGAGCGGAGGGCCTTGATCTCCTTCTCGAGTCGGCGGAGGTCTGTCTGCAGTTCCTCGACGACCGCGGCGGGGGGCGGAATCTCCTCCGCGATCACGGGCGCCTGCCCGCGCACCGATGGGCCGCACAGGCAGAACGCGACCACGGCCGCGCACGCAGCTGCTCTGCAGATCCACCGAGAACCGATTGAGGCAGCCACGAGACTCCCGCGAGGAAGCAGCGCAAGGGAGCGCAACTGCTTCGCACGAAGCACGTTGCACGCACCCTACGCCCTTCTTTATCGGCAGGGTCGACTCGATCGATCAGATTTGCCCAGTCGTCACGGCCTCAGGCTGGCTGTCTGGGTGGGGCTGTTAAAGTGGGTGGGCTGGTATTCGCGCAAACCGAGATCTCATGAAATGGCTTCACTCGCACTGAGCTTTGCCGGGCTTGCCGCCGTGGTTGCGGTGGCCGGCATCGTCCTCGCGCGGTCGGCCGATACGATCGCCGACGCCACGCGGCTTGGCAGACTGCTCGTCGGCAGCCTGCTCCTGGCGGCCGCTACGTCGCTGCCGGAACTGACGGTCGATCTCGCAGCCGTGCGCCAGGGACATCCTGACCTGGCCGTGGGCGACTTGCTCGGCAGCAGCCTCATGAACCTGCTCATTCTCGCGGTCGCCGATCTTCTGCAACGGACCGGTCGGCCGATGCTCTCGCGGGAAGCCGCTTCCCATGCCCTGTCGGCAACGCTCGGGATTGCCCTGACCGCCATCGCCGGAGCCGCCTTGCTCACCGCCGGTCGGCTTCCGCACTTTTCCTGGCTCGGCATCGGTGGTTGGTCATGGTCGCTGCTTGCCGCCTACATCCTCGGCGCAAGGATGATCTTCATCGATCAGCGAATCTCGGCGCGGGCCGCGGCCGAGGCGGCGCCCGCGGAGGAACACCGACAGCCCGAGCCTTGGAAGTGGAAGGAGCTCGCGCCGGCGGCGGGCTCGTTCGCTACTGCGGCTGCCGTGCTTTGTGTCGCCGGGCCGATGTTGGCTCGGACGGCCGCCGCACTTGCCGATCGTTCGGGGCTCGGAGGTTCATTCATCGGCACCACGCTCGTTGCCTTGACCACGTCGTTGCCCGAGTGCGTCGCCACGATCGCTGCGATCCGGTGTGGCGCAGTCGATCTGGCGATCGGCAACACGTTCGGCAGCAACGCCTTCAATATGGTTCTCTTCGCGCCGCTCGATGCTGCGCATCCTGGTTCGCTTTTCTCCGCGGCGTCGCCGATCCATGCCCTGACGGCGCTCGCGGTCATCGCCGCGACGGCGGTGGCGGTGCTCGGCCAACTCTATCGCGTCGAACGACGGCTGCCGCTCTTCGAGCCGGATGCCTGGCTCGTGCTGCTGATCGTTTTCGGGGCGCTCTGGCTGGTGTATCGACTTTCCTGAAGGCTGGCCGGATAATCCGTCTCGAGGTCCCGGCTCGTCCGGACCGATTTCGAAGGAGACGCAGATGATCAAGAGAGTTCTCGTCGGGCTCGGCACGACCCGCACGGCCGCCGCCGTCACGGCGCAGGCGATCCGTATCGCGAAGGCCAATGACGGTGAACTCGTCGGCCTGGCTGTGACCGATCCCCTCCGGCTTGATTGGACCGGCCCGAAGCCGATCGGCGTGGGGGTCGAGGCGGCAGCGGCCGACCTCCGCCGTCAGCGGTACGAGCAGGCCGCCGCCGAGATCGCTTCGGCCACGAAACTCTTCGCCCAGCGCTGCCTCGCCGAGAGGGTGACGCACCGTGTCGTCGAGGAGACAGGCGATCCGTTCGCCATCGCCGCCGATATCGTGCGGTATCACGACCTCTGTGTCTTCGGCCTGCATGGTCTCTTCGAGCATGGCGTGGTGCCGGAGCCCTCCGATGCCCTCGAGCGGCTCGTCGCCGATGGAGTGCGGCCCATCCTCGCGATCCCCGAGGAAGATCGGCCGATCCGCCGGGTGCTGGTGGCGTATTCCGGGTCGCTCGAGAGCGCGAAAACATTCAAGCAGTTCGTGCATTCAGGGCTCTATCCGGACGCTGCTGTGCGTATCGTCTGCTTCAATGACGATGCCGCTGCGGCTGCCCGCCGCGTCGAAATGGCGGCAGGCTACTTCCGGGCGCACGGCCGCACGGTCGACACCGACGCAGTCAACGGTGACCCGCGGCACGAGCTCGTACCGTATGCGCAGCAATGGGGTGCCGACTTGATCGTGGCCGGAAACAGCGCGAAAAACCTGCTGCTGCGGAAGCTGTTCGGAGAGACGGCCCTGAAACTGCTCCGCGCCAGCCCGCTGCCCCTCTATCTCTCCCAGTAGCCGGCCCCCGGGAGCGTGTATCGAAGTGCGTGCCTGCGGGGACAGGCACGGAGGCCTATCCTACGTAGGACAGGCGTCTCTGCCTGTCTTCGAACAGCCGTCAGGCACGGAGGCCCGTCGTACATCAGTGGTTCAAGGAGTAGAGGAGCACGTTGAGGGCGATCTTCTCGGCGTCGTCGCGGTCGTAGCCGGTGCACTCGAGCGAGTTTTGCTTTTCCAGCGCGCAGGAGAGGTCGTATGGGGAGAAGATCACGGCCCAGCGGTCGCCGATCCGCACGCCCTCGAGCTTCGGGGCGATTCGCCGCTTGCGGGCCGCGAGCGGACCGTCGCCGCCGGACGGCTCGCGGAGCGTCACCTCGCGGATGTCGAAGCCGCCGTATTCGCCCGCCGAGAAGATCGGATCGTCGGCGGGAATCTCCTCGAGCCTGCCGTCGGGGAGGACGGCGGCGATCTCCGCGCGGAAGGCGGCGGTGAATCCGCTCGAGGCGCAGACGCTGTCGGCGAGCAGCGTGCCGCCGCGGGCGAGAAACTGCCGGAGGCCCGCGCGGCCGACTTCGTCGAACGTGAAGCCCTGGCGGCCGTGCATAAAGACGAGGTGATAGTCGTAGAGCCGCGGGTCTGCCGGGTCGATCTGGCTCGGTGAATCGTCCACGCGGAGATCGAGCTCGCGGGCCGCGGCCCGGAGAATATTGGCGAGCGCCGCGGGCGCCGCGTCGCACATGCCGGCATGGCGGAGCTTGCCGATCGCGAGCTGGCCGCGCTCGAAGCGGTCGCGCGGCGCATCCACCGGGCGTTCGATCGCGAAGAGTTCGTCCTTCCGCTTGAGCTCGCGGTTCGTCGCGTAGGCCAGCACGTTCATCCCGATGGCGAGCGCCGCATCGACCTCGCCGCGGATCGTCGGCGGCAGGCCCGCGCGGGAGGGGCCGCCGATCTCCCACAGGCAGGAGAGGCTCGGCATCGACGGGCCATTTTTGTCGAGGTCCGTCGGTGGAGCATAGATCAGGCACGTGCGGCAGCCGTAGTCGATGCCCAGGAGCGGCCGGTGCAATTCCGGCGGCACGAGCTGCTCGGCGTGCCAGGCTGGGTGTTCCGGTGGCAGCAGGTGCAGCCGGTATTCCGGCTCGGGAAAGATCTCGCCGACGAGCTCCCGCAGCCGCCGGTCAAACTCACCGCTCGACGGGCAGCAGGCCTCGGCGAAGATGAAGCCCCCCTCGTCGATGTAGCGCCGCAGCCGCGGGCCTGCGTCGGCGCCGAGATCGAACGCATTCTTGCCCGACAGCCAGAGCACGGGCGCCTGCTGAAAGTCGTCGAGCGTGGCATTCGGCGTGTCGAGCACGTGCCAGGAGAGGCCGGCGGGATAATCCTTTTTCCACTGTGCCTCGACATGCTCGACGAGGTGGGCGATGTCGTGGCCGTGGCGATTCCAGTCGCTGCCGGGATCGTGGCTGCTCTTGGCGACGATCACGGGGCGGCGGCCCTTGGCGAGAAAGAGCAGCGCGAAACTCGTCGCCACGACGGGGTCTTCGATCGGCCCGGCACGAAACGAACCCGTGAAGGGATCCTGCGTCTTCACGAACATCCGCGCGCCCTCGAGATACCAGTCGGCCTGGCCGATGAATCGCCGCGCCGTGAATCTCCCCACCCGCTCGAGGCCATAGAGATAGTAGTAGTGCCACGTCCGCCCGCCGCCGGGGTTTTCCAGCACCGTGAACTTCTTGCCGAGCCAGTCGAGTGCGCGGTCGAGCACCTTGGGAGAGGAGCCGCCGCCGCAGCAGGCGACCGTCTCACGGTTGGCCATCGCCGCCGGGGCCCCGATGTGCTCGGCCGTGATCCACACGCTGGCGATCCCCGCGCAGGTCATGCTGCCGGAGCCGCCGCTATTGCCGATCGTATAGCCCCAGGAGCCGTCGCCATTGGCGGCCGACACCCAGTATTGGTGGGCCAGCCGCCAGACCCGCGGATCGACTTGAATGCCCGCGCGGTTGGCCTCGTGCAGGCCGAGCAGCGCGAACTGTGAGTTGGAGTTGTCGCCCGTCCCCTTCGCCTTGCCATACGACCAGGAGCCGGCCGCGGGGCCGTTGGTAACCTGCGTCGCTTCGAGCCATTGCACGTTGCGCTCGAGGATCGGTCGGTCGGTGTCGGGGGCGAGCATCGCCAGCGCCATCGTTTGCAACGCCACCGAGTAGGTTTCTTCCGATTTCTGCTGCCGGAGCCAGTCGAGGCTCTTGCGCAGCGCCGGATGCTCGGCCTCGACGCCGGCGTTGGCCAGCGCGAGCACGACGAGCGCCGTGGCGCCCACCCGGGTGTCTTGCGTGCGCATGCCGCATTCCCAGGTGCCGTTGGGCTTCTGCTCGCGGAGCAGCCAGTCGCGGGCCTTCTCGATCGCCCGCTGGATTTTCTCCGGCGAAAGGGCGGGCTCGTCGGCCGCGAGCAGGGCCGGCCGTCCGAGAAAGATGGCCGCCACGAGGGCCGCGACCGCGATGAACCGACCGCTCGAACGCACTGCCCGCCTCGCGACAGGGAATCGGAACCAATGGCCTGGAATCCACGACCTTGGCGATTCTACCGCTTTTTCGTTCGCGGCAGCGGGCGGGGCGCGAATCCCCGTCGGGATGCGGTGGCGTTTGCCGCTTCGTGGGCCACGGCGGATACTTGAGAGGTCGCCAGCCCCCCAAGGAAGGATCGCCCCTTGTCCACCGCCCCCCGCCCCAAGACGCTCGACGACATCCTGCAGGAATTCGCGCAGCACCGGAAGCTCATGCAGGAGGAACTCCAGAAGGTGATCGTCGGCCAGAACGACGTCATCGAGCAGCTCTTCGCGGCGATCTTCACCCGCGGCCATTGCCTGCTCGAGGGCGTGCCGGGCCTTGCCAAGACGCTCATGGTCTCGACGCTCGCTCGAATCCTCGACGTGGGCTTCAAGCGGGTGCAGTTCACGCCCGACCTGATGCCCTCCGACATCACGGGCACCAACGTGCTCGAGGAAGACGAGTCCGGCCGCCGCAACTTCCGGTTTGTCGAGGGGCCGATCTTCACCAACATCCTGCTCGCCGACGAGATCAACCGCACCCCGCCCAAGACGCAGGCCGCGCTCCTGCAGGCGATGCAGGAGCGGGAAGTGTCGGTGGGGCAGGAGACCTACCAGCTCCCCGATCCGTTCTTCACGATCGCCACGCAAAACCCGATCGAGCAGGAGGGCACCTACCCGCTCCCCGAGGCCCAGCTCGACCGCTTCATGTTCAACATCAAGGTGGGCTACCCCACGGCCAGCGAGGAGGAGCAGATCCTCATGGCCACCACCCGGGCCGAAAAGCCGGAGGTGCGCAAGGTGCTGTCCGGTCGGGCGATCGTGAACATCCAGAAGCTCGTCGGCAGCGTGGCCGTGAGCGAATACATCGTCAAATACGTGTCGCGGCTCGTGCGGGCCACGCGGCCGAAGGATGCCGAGGCGCCGGCCTACGTGAAGGAGCTCGTTGACTGGGGCGCCGGCCCGCGGGCCGGGCAATTTCTGATCCAGGGGGGCAAGGCCGTGGCCGCGATGGACGGCCGGTTCAGCGTCTCGATCGACGACATCCGCCGGATCGCCGTGCCGGTGCTCCGCCACCGCATCGCCACCAACTTCCAGGCGCAGGCTGACGGGCTGACGAGCGAATCGATCGTCGAGCGGCTCGTTCGCGAGATTCCGGAGCCCGAGATCCCCAAGCTCGTGAAGTGAGCGTCGAAGGGGAGACACCACGGTGAGAGCCGTCGAGGAATACCTGAAGCCGGAAGTCGTGCGGCAGATCGCGCGGCTCGACCTGCGGGCGCAGTTCATCGTGCGCGGGTTCCTGCAGGGACTGCATGCCAGCCCCTACCAGGGCTTCTCCGTGGAGTTCAGCGAGCACCGCAAGTATGCGGCGGGCGACGACCCGAAAGACATCGACTGGCTCGTCTACGCCAAGACCGACAAGCACTACGTCAAGAAGTTCGAGGCCGAGACCAACATCACGGGTTACCTCGTGATCGACACGAGCGGCTCGATGGCTTACACCTACCGGCAGGAGCTCACCAAGCTCGACTACTCGATCTCGCTCGCGGCCGCGCTCTGCTGGCTCATGGTCCACCAGCAGGATCCCTGCGGCCTGATGACGTTCGACGACAAGCTCCACGCGAGCCTGCCGGCCCGGTCGCGGCGGTCGCAGATCGCGCAGGTGCTCTCGGTGCTCGCGAAGGTGAAGCCCTCGGGCCGCACCGACGCGGCCCGCAGCCTCGTGCAGGTGGCGGCGATGCTGCGGCACCGTTCGCTCGTGATGATTTTCAGCGACCTCTTGGCCGATCCCGAGCCGATCCGCGAGTCGCTTCTGCGGTTGCGGCACCGCGGCCACGACGTGATCCTCTTCCACGTGCTCGACGAGGCGGAGGTGAAGTTTCCCTTCGAGGGCATGGTCGAATTCACGGAGCCCGAGTCGGCCGACCGGCTCGTCGTCGATGCCGACGCCGCCCGCCGGCAGTATGTGGCCGGCGTGGAGGTCTTCCGCGACGACTACCGCCGGTTCTGCTTCCACTCGGGGATCGATTACGTGCCGCTCGACACGAGCATGCAGTTCGACCGCGCGCTGATGGGCTATCTCGTCAGCCGCCGCAATAGATTCTAACTTCACGCGAAACATCGGCATCCTGCCGATTTTCGCTTGGCGGGCTCCGCCCGCTGGCTTGAACCCGGCCCTCCGGGCCTAGCGATGCAAGTAGGACAGGCCTCCGTGCCTGTCTTGCTTCACGCGAGACATCGGCATCCTGCCGATTTTCGCTTGGCCGGCTCCGCCGGCTCGTAGGACAGGCCTCCGTGCCTGTCTTGTCGTAGACTGAAAATCATGGGCCTCACGTTTCTCACTCCGATGCTGCTTGGCGGCGCGGCGCTCGTCGCCGTGCCGCTCGTGCTGCACCTCATCATGCGACGGAAGCCGGTGAAGCGGGAGTTTCCGGCGCTGCGATTCCTGAAGGCGCGGGCGACGGCCAATCGGCGGCGGCTGCGGCTCAATCACCTGCTCTTGTTGCTCTTACGGATGGCGGCCCTGGCCTTGCTCGCGTTGGCCCTCGCGCGGCCGACGTTGCGCGGGGCCGGCTGGCTCGCCGACGGCGAGGGGCCGGTGGCGGCCGTCTTCGTCTTCGACGCCGCGCCGCGGATGCTGCTCCGTGAGGCCAACCGAACGCGGCTCGAGCAGGCCGCCGCGATGGCGAAGGTGCTCTTCGACAAGCTGCCGCCGACGAGCAAGGTGGCCGTGCTCGACACCTCCGGCGGCGCGGCGGCGTTTTCGCCCACGATCGCCGCCGCCGCCACGCGGGTCGATCGGCTCGCCGCCGCGAATCCCGCCGTGTCGCTCGCCGACGCCATGCGGGAGGGCCTGCGGCTGCTCGACACCTCCGGCCTCGCGCGGCACGAGATGTATGTCTTCACCGACTGCTCGCGCGGTGCCTGGGAGGGCGCGTCGCCGCTCGACGTGACGGCCTCGCATCCCGACGCGAGCGTGCTCTACGTCGACGTGGGCGCTCGATCATCGCAAAACTTCTCGCTCGACGCGGTCGATCTGGCGAACGACGTGGTGGCGGCGGGAACGCCGCTAGCGCTCTCCGTGGCGGCCAGCCGCACCGGCCCCGATGCCAGCCGCGCCGTGGCGGTGGAACTCCTCGCCGCCGATGGCCACTATGCGCGGCGGGCGGTCAAGCCGGTGGCCTGGAAGCAGGGCAGCACCGTCGAGGTAGCCTTCGAGGTGGCGGGGCTCGAGCCGGGTGTTCGGCAGGGCCGCGTGGTCATCGACGGCTCCGACGATCTCGAGGCCGACGACGTGCGCTATTTCACGGTGCAGGTGGGCGCGGCCTCGCGCGTGCTCGTGGCGGCGCCCGCGCCGGCCGACCGCACGGCGATCTTTGTCTCGCAGGCGATCGCGCCTTTGGCGCTCCGCAAGGCGGGCAAGGCGCGGTTCGATGCCACGGTGGTCGACATCGAGCGGCTCGACGGCACGTCGTGGGATGGTGTGAAGGGGATCGTGCTGGTCGATCCGCCGCCGCTGCCTGCGGCCACGTGGGACGCGCTCGCGCAGTGGGTGGCGTCGGGGGGCGGTCTCGTCGTCTGGCTCGGGCCACGCGCCGGTGATGCGGCGAGATTCAATTCGCCGGGCTCGGAAAAGTTGCTTTGTGGTCGGATCAAGCGGGTATGGCGGAGCCCCGACGGGAGCAACTTTCTCGCACCGGAGTCGCTCGACCACCCGATCCTCGCGCCTTTTCGGCGCGTGGGGGATGCCGTGCCGTGGCAGGATTTTCCGGTGCAGCGGCATTGGGAGTTCGAGCCGGTCGAGAATGCAGGGGCCGCCGATGGGGCCGCCCGGGGGGCGATTGCCGTGGCGGCCTATCGCAACGGGCTGCCCGCGATCCTCGAGCATCGGCTCGGCGCCGGCACCGTGATCACGGTGACGACGCCCGTGTCGCAATCGGCGAACGATCCCGACGCCTGGAACACGCTGGCGACGGGCTTCGAGCCCTGGCCGTTCGTGATGCTCGCCAACGAGACGCTCTTGCACGCGATCGACACGGCCGACGACCGCAACATCATCGCCGGCCGGCCGGCGGTGCTGCACGTGGAGCGGCGCGACCTGCCAGCGGCCTTCGTTCGCACTCCCGCCGGTGACGACTTTCCAGCAGCGGTCGATCCAAAGCGGGGCACGATCACGGTCACGGCCACCGAGGTGGCGGGCAACTATGTGATCCGCTCGGGCGGCGAGGCGGGAGGGCTGGCCAAGGGGTTCAGCGCCAACCTCGATGCCGCCGCCACCGACACGGCACGGCTTGGCGATGACGCGCTCACGGCCATCTTCGGCGCGGAGCATCGGCTTGCCCGCTCGGAACGGGAACTCGTCCGCGATGTCAACCTCGAGCGGATCGGTGCGGAGCTCTTCGGCTGGCTCATCATCCTGGCGGCGGTGGCGATGGCGGGCGATTGGATCGTGGCCAATCGATTTTACGCGCCGCGCGAGGCGGAAGCCGTGCCCGCGATGCTCGCGGAGACGCCCTCATGATCGCCGCGAGCCTGCTGAACGAAACGGCGCTGAACCTCGACCCGGTGGGGTCGTGGTGGTTGCTGGGGATCATCACGCTGGCGCTGGCCGCCGTGCTCTTCGCGGTCGGCCCCGATGGCTCGCGTCTGTCGGCCGCAGGCCGGCTCGTGCTCGTGCTCCTCAGGCTGGGCGCGTTTCTCGCGCTCGTGGCCTGCATGCTGCGGCCGACGATCGTCTCCAGTCGCAAGGCGCGGCAGCACGGGAGCGTGCTCGTGCTGGCCGACGCTTCGGAGAGCATGAGCATCGCCGATGGCCCCAATGGCGGCACCCGCTGGCAGGAATTGGGAGCCGCGCTGGCCGCGGCGCGGCCGTCGGCAAGGTCGCTCGTGGCCGATGGCGACTTCGACATCACCGTCTGGCGATTCGACCGCGAGGCCCGCGTCGTGGCCGCCGGAGCCGACGAACCGCTGCCATTGGGCGACTGGAAGGACGAGCCTTCGGCCGACGAGAGTGCGATCGGCGCCGCGATCGAAGACGCCCTCCGGGCGGCCGCCGGAAAGCATCTCGTCGGGGTCATCGTGCTCAGCGACGGAGCCCAGCACGCCTATCCGCCACGCGACCTGCCGCCGCAGTCGGCTGCCCGCAAGGTCGGGGATGCGGGGGTGCCGCTCTGGAGCATCACGTTCGGCCAGCAGCGGGGCACGGGGCAGGGCCGCGACGCGGCGGTGTCGAATCTCGCGGTGGGCGAGACCGTCTATCGCGGCAACGCCCTCGAGGTGGCCGGCCGCGTGCGGCTCGATGGCCTCGCCGACCGAGATGTGGTCGTGAAACTCCTCGCCGAGAACGACGCCGGCGGGATGGAGGAGGTGGCCCGCACCAGCGTGAAGGGCCGGCCGGAGTCGGAGTCGGTGGAGGAGCCCGTGCGGTTGGCGTGGACTCCCAACGGCCAGCTCGGCGAACGGAAGGTGTCGCTCGTCGTGGAGCCGCAGGACGGTGAGGCCGTCGTGACCAACAACGAGCTCTCCACGTTCGTCGACGTGGTCGATGGCGGCCTGCGTGTGCTCTATCTCGAGGGAGCTTTGCGGGTGGAGCAGCGGTTTCTCAGGCGCGTGCTCGCCGCGAGCCCCGACATGCAGGTTGACTTCCAATGGATCGACTCGAGCCGCCGCGACCGCTGGCCGGTCGATCTCGGCCGCCTGGCGGCGGGCAACTACAACGTCTTCCTGATCGGCGACCTCGATGCGTCGGCGCTCAGACCGCACGATCTCGAGCTCATCCTCGGCCGCGTGAAGGCGGGCTCGGGAATCGGCCTGCTCGGTGGATTTCATGCCTTCGAGGCGGGCGGCTGGGGGAGTTCGGCGCTCGCGCCGCTCGTGCCCTTCGAGGCGGATCGCCTCGCGCGGCAGGCCTTCGACCAGCCCGTGCGGGAGAGCCTCCACATTCCGGGCCCGCTGCAGATGCTTCCCGAGCGGCAGTTTGGCGGCGTGTCGATCCTGCGGCTGGGCAAGACCGATCAAGAGACGCTCGCGGCCTGGCGGGCGATGCCGCCGCTCGAAGGTGCCAACGACCTTGGCCGGCTCGTGCCCACCGCCAAGCCGCTGGCGGTCACGGCCGATGGCAGGCCGCTCCTGGTGGCCCGCGAATTCGGCGAAGGCCGCGTGCTCGCCTTCGCGGCCGACTCGACCTGGCGCTGGGCGATGCAGGGCGCCGGCGAGCAGCACCGACGGTTTTGGCGTCAGCTCGTCCTCTGGCTCGCGCGGAAGGACGACGCCGAGGGCGACTCGCTCTGGGTGCGACTCGCGCAGCGGCGGCTTTCGCCCGGCGCCTCGCTCGCGTTCGACGCGGGGGTGACGAAGGCCGACGGCACGCCCGTCACCGACACGGCCATCGAGGCCGTCGCCATTTCACCCGCGGGCAAGCCGCGGGCGGTGCGGGTGCCGCGCAAGGGTGATGCCTTTGCGGGCGCCGTCGCCGCATTCGACGAACCGGGCGACTGGAAGCTCGTGCTTCGCGCGGCGCGCGATGGCCAGCCGAAGCAGCTCGAGCGCACGGCCCGCTTCACCGTCTTCCGACAGGACCTCGAGCTCGCCAACCCGCGTGCCAATCCGCTGCTCATGCGGCAGCTCGCGGAGGCCACCGGTGGCGGCGTGCGGTCGCCGGAGGAGTTGCCCGACATCTTCGACGAGATCCGCGGCAAGCCGGCAGCGTTCGAGACGCTCGAGCAGTGGTCCTACACGCCGTGGGACAAGTGGCCGATGTTCCTGCTGATGGCAGGTTGCCTCTGCATTGAGTGGACGCTCCGCAAGCGCTGGGGCTTGGTGTAGGGCAGGCCTCTGTGCCTGTCGCGCCTGTTCAGCCTGCCCTTTCCGCCCGCCCGAATCCGTCTTTGTCCGGCTCCGCCGCTTTGCTACCTTCCCCCGCCCGTTTCTTCGACGGACATCCATCCGCCGACATGGAGGTCGGACGTGCGCAAGCGGCGACCGATTCGCGACAAACTGCTCCTGGGTGGGCTGCTCGTGGGCATCCTCGTGGCCACGCTCTCGGCGAGCAGCTTCCTCGGCATCTATTCCTATCGCCGGCTCGTGCGCGCCCTGAGCTGCCGCGCCGCCGAGCTGCCGTTGGCCAGCGAGCTCGACGACTGCGTGGGCGACCTGCGGCTGGCGCATGCCCGGGCGCTCGCCGGCGACCTCAAGGAGTTTCACGGCGTGGGCGTGGCCTCGCGGTTCGACGCGATCCGCGGGCCGACGGGCCGACGGCTCGGCGGCCGCCGCGTGGCGGGGGGCTCCTTCGCCGACCAGGTCGAGAAGACCTCGTGGGCGCTCGACCGCTATTGCGTCGAACTGGCTGCCGACGAGCTCGACGACATGCCGTTCGGCGACCGCAGCCGCGAGCGGGAAACCGCCCGCGACATCGCCTCCTGCCTGGAGACGATCCGCTCGATCGCCGAGCCCCGCGGCGCGGCCTTCCTCGAGCCGGCCGACGACTCCGTGCCCGATCAGCGGCGGAAGCTCCTCGAGATCGAACCGCACCTGGAGCGTTTGGCCTCCCTCTGCGCCGAACTGCCCACGTTTTTGCAGGAGCGGCTGCACGACCTCTCCCACGAGGTGCGGATCGGCTACCGCACGCTCATCGTCACCACCTGGGCTTCCGCCTTGGCGGCGGCGGTCTTGCTGGCGGCGCTCGGTGTGCTCACCTACCGCTGGGTGTTTCGTCCGCTGCGGCTTCTCGGCCACGGCTCACGCCGGGTGGCGAAGGGGGATTTCGGCTTCCGCATCCGGCTCGACACCCGCGACGAGATGGCCGAATTGGCCGCCGCCCTCAACGACATGACGCAGCGATTCGAGGAGACCCGTGACGACCTCGACCGGCAGGTGCAGCTCCGCACCCGCGAGGTGATCCGTAACGAGCAGCTCGCGAGCGTTGGGTTTCTGGCCGCCGGCGTGGCCCACGAGATCAACAATCCACTGGCATCGATCGCGATGTGCGCCGAGTCGCTGGAGAGCCGGATTGCGGCGCTGCCGGCCGACCACGCCGACGCGCTGGTCGCGCGGCGGTATCTCGAGTTGATCCAAAACGAGGCCTTCCGCTGCAAGGGCATCACGGAAAAGCTGCTCGATTTTTCGCGGCTCGGCGAGGTGCGGCGGCAGGCGACCGCGATCGGCGCACTGGTGGCCGACGTGGCCGACATGCTGCGGCACGTGGGCCGCTTTTCCGGCAAGTCGATCGAGATCGCCGAGGGGCCCGACGTGCTCGTGATGGTCAACCCGCAGGAGATCAAGCAAGTGGTGCTCAACCTGCTGGTCAACGCACTCGACTGCGTCGAAGACGGCGGGCATGTGCAGGTGGCCGTGAAGCGCACCGGCAGCGAGGCCCTGCTCACGTTCACCGACAATGGCTGCGGCATGACGGCGGAGGTGCTCGAGCACCTCTTCGAACCCTTCTTCACGCGGCGAAAGACGGGGCAGGGCACCGGGCTCGGCCTCTCGATCGTGCACCGGATCGTCGCCGATCACGGCGGCCGCATCGAGGCCAACAGCGACGGCCCCGGGACCGGCGCCACCTTCCGCGTGACGTTGCCGGTGGCCGAGATCACCACGGAGACGGCGGGGCCGCGGGCCGCATCGCAGCCGCCGGCCGACCGACAAGACAAGGAGGTGGATCATCACAACCAGCAAGCAGCCTAGGCCGATGCGGATTCTGTTCGCCGATGACGAGACCTCGATCCAGGAGCTCATGAGGATCGAGCTGCCCCGGCTCGGACACGAGGCCACTGTCTGCCCCGACGGCCGCGTGGCGCTCGCCGCGCTCGACCGCACAGCCTACGACTGTGTGATCGTCGATCTCGATATGCCCGGCGTCGGCGGGCTCGAGGTGATCACGCGGGTGCGCGAGATCTCGCCCGACACCGAAGCCGTCATCATCACCGGCAAGTCGTCGCTCGAAAGCGCCGTCGCGGCCGTGCGGCAGGGGGTGTTTGATTACCTCACCAAGCCCTGCAAGCTCGCCGACATCCAGGCCGTGCTCGAGCGGGTGCGCAAGAAGCGGGAGCTCACTGCCCGGCTGCGGGCGCTCGAGGGCCGCGTGCGCCGCGCCGAAGGGGCTACTCAGCTCGTCGGCGGCTCGGCCGGCCTCGGACGTGTGAAGCAACTCGTCGCCAGAATCGCGGCGAGCGATTCCAACGTCCTCATCCGCGGCGAGACGGGCACCGGCAAGGAGCTCGTGGCGCGGGCGATCCACGAAGGGAGCCCGCGGGCGGGCGGCCCGCTCGTGGCCGTGAACTGCGGCGCGTTGCCGGAGCACCTCGTGGAGAGCGAGCTCTTCGGCCACCGCAAGGGCGCCTTCACCGGCGCCGACGAGCACCGCGCCGGGCTCTTCGAGGTGGCCGACGGCGGGACGCTGTTTCTCGACGAAATCGGCGAACTGCCGAAGTCGCTGCAGCCTCGGCTTCTGCGGGCGCTCGAAAGCGGCGAGATTCGCCGCGTGGGCGACAGCCATCCGATCACGGTGGACGTGCGGGTCGTCTGCGCCACCCACCGCGCGCTCGAGGAGATGGTCGCGGTCGGCGGGTTTCGCGAAGATCTGCTCTTTCGGATCAACACGTTCGAGGTCGCGATCCCGCCGCTTCGCGAAAGGCTCGACGACCTCCCGGCACTGGTGCGGCATTTCGTGCGCAAGGCGCGGCCGCACGCGCCGCCCGACGCAGTCGTGGCGGAGCCCGAGGTCTTCAGGGTCTTGGAATCGCACCAGTGGCCAGGGAATATCCGCGAACTCGCCAACGTGATCGAGCACGCGCTCGTGCTCTGCGATGAGCTTCCGTTGACGGTGTCGCACCTCCCGGCCCGGCTCGGCGCCGGGAAACCGCGGCTCGTGGATCCGCCCAAGCTGGTCGCCACTCCTGCGGCCGCGCCGGTCTTGCCGACAGCGCCTGCGGCGCGGAAGCCGGTCAGCCTCCGCGAGATCGAGATGCAGGCTATTCTCGAGGGGCTCGAGCGGAACCACGGCAACAAGGCACGCACCGCCGAGGAACTGGGGATCAGCCTGAAGACGCTTTACAACAAGCTGCACCAGTTGCAGGACGGTGCTGTTGACCGGACGGCGTGACGGGGGACAGGCGGTCTACTTTGACAGGCTGAAGCCTATCCTACGTTTTGCGGACGACGCCGACGAGGACGCCGAGGACGCGGGCGTTTTTTACGTAGATCGGCTTCATCGAGGAATTGGCAGGCTGGAGCCGGATGCGGTCGCGCTCCGGGAACCATTGCTTGAGCGTCGCCTCGCCGTCTTCCGTCTGGGCCACGACGATGTCGCCCGAATGGGCCGACTGCTTCTTCTGGATCACCACCCAGTCGCCGTCGGCGATCTGAGCGTCGATCATCGAATCGCCCATCACCTTCAGCACGAAGTGATTGTCGCGATTGAAGAGCTCCTCGAAGTCGATCCGCTCCTTCTGCTCCTCGGCGGCCCGCAGCGTGCCGGCGGCTACCCAGCCCGCCAAAGGCAGGCCGCGAAGATGGGCCGGCTCGGTCACGAGTTCGATCGCCCGAGACATGTTTTTGCCGCGGGTAATCAGCCCCTTACGCTCAAGGGCCTTCAGATGGCAGACCACACCGTTTGGCGAGCGGATTTTGAAGGCATGGCCGATTTCACGGACCGTCGGGCCAAACCCGCGGGAATGGATCTTGTCACGGATGAAGGCATAAATCTCGAGCTGCCGCTCCGTCGGGGCGTCGCTGCCCTCGCTTTCGGCGATCGTCGTGGCTGGAAGCAAGCTGTTGAGCGCCGAATGGCTGCCCCGCAGCGCCCCCGCCTTGGCTCGCCGGCCGGGCCCACGCGTGACACGGGCAGACTTTTTCCGTGGGGCAGTTTTCGTGGTCACCTTGGCACTGATTGCTTTGGGCATTTTTGTCGGCTGGGCCGCTCGCAAGGGGTGTAGGGCGAATTTCTTCTGGACGCCAGTATCTTACTATACGGCCGTTCAATGACAAGCCCCGTTGTTTTTTTTCGTGCGGAATTCGGCCCGGCCCCCGCCGCGGCTACACTACAGCGTCACCGATTCGGCGATCGTCGGCACCTACGGAGATTTTCCAGCCCATGTCGTGCGGCCCTTGTGTGCGGTTCTTCTCCCGGTTTTTCCCGCTGCTGTCGCTGGTGGCGGTCCTTCTGTTCGCGGTTCCAGGGGGGGCTGAGCCGGCAGCCGTGGCCGAGCCGACCGCCGAGCCGGCCGCCAAGCCGGCCGCCAAGCCAGCCAAGAAGAAGGCGACGGCAGTGATCGCCCATGTTTCGCTCGCTGGAAAGCTGCCCGACGGCGTGGGGCAGGGGGGGCTGCTGGCCGACGTGTCGCCCCACCTGCATCGGATCGTGGAGCGGCTCGACAAGGCCGCCGAAGACAGTCGTGTGAAGGGGGTTCTGCTCTCGATCGAATCGCCCGATCTTGGCCGGGCACGGGCGGAAGAATTGCGGGCCGCGATCGCGCGGGTGCGGAAGGCCGGAAAGCCCGTTGCCGCCCATCTCGTCGGCTCCGCTCCCGTCCATTATCTGGTGGCCCTCGCCTGCGACTCGATCACGATGCCGCCGGCCGCCACGCTCGAGATCGCCGGCGTGCGGGCGGAAGTGACCTTCTTCAAGGGCATGCTCGACAAGCTCGGCGTGGAGGCCGAGATTCTGCAGGTGGGCGAATTCAAGGGGGCGGGCGAGCCGCTCACGCGGACCTCGATGAGCCCGCAGTTACGGGCGCAGTATGAAAACTTCATCGGCGACCTCTTCGAGCAGCTCGTGGAGCGGGTCGCCGCCGACCGCGGGCTGGCGGCCGAAAAGGTCCGCGAGCTCGTGGACATAGGCGTTTTCACGCCGGAGGCGGCCCGCGAGGCGAAACTGATCGACGCGGTGGGCTACGAAGACGAGGTGGCCGCCGCGCTCGCCGCGAAGGTGAAGCTCGACGATCCGAAGATCGCCCGCGACTACGCCGAGCGCAAGGTGGACAACGATTTCTCCGGCCTCGGCGGCCTCGTGAAACTCGCCGAACTGCTTTCCGGGCAGGCGAAGCCCGCACCGGCGGGCAAGGGGAAGCAGATCGCGATCGTGCACGTGACCGGCGAGATCAAGGAGGGCAAGGGCACCGACGACCTGCTCGCCGGCGGCTCGGCCGGGAGCGACACCGTGATCGAGGCGATCCGCGACGCCGCGAAGGATGAACAAGTGGCCGCGATCGTGCTGCGGATCGATTCGCCGGGTGGCTCGGCGCTCGCGAGCGACCTGATCTGGCGGGAGGCGCAGCGGACGAAGAAGCCGGTCGTGGCGAGCCTCTCCGACACCGCCGCCAGCGGCGGCTACTACATCGCCGTCGCCGCCGACAAGATCGTGGCCGCCCCCGGCACGCTCACGGGCTCGATCGGCGTGGTGGGCGGCAAGATCGCCGTCGGCGGGGCGCTCGAGCGCTACGGCGTGCACACCGACGTCGTCAGCAAGGGCCGCAACGCCGGCTGGCTGTCGATGCAGACGCCCTTCACCGCCGACGAGCGGGAGGCATTCCTCGGCACGATGAAAGATGTCTACCGGCTCTTCACGACGAAGGTGGCCGAGGGCCGCAAGCTCGACATCGAGAAGATGCCCGCGCTCGCCGAGGGCCGTGTTTACACCGGCCGCATGGCGAAGGAGGCCGGCCTCGTGGACCGGCTCGGCACCCTCGACGATGCGATCGACGAGGCGAAACAGTTGGCGGGCATCGAAGACGACGAGGAGATCGAACGCGTGCTGCTCCCCGAGCCGCGCGGCCTGTTCGACGACCTCTTTGGCATGAAAGGCCTGCCGACGGCGCCAGCGGCCGAAGCCCTCGTGCTGGCCGGCCTCGGCAAGGCACCCGGCATGGACGCGATCGCCGCATCGACGCAGGCGCTCGCGCAACTCGCCTCGGGGCGGCCGCTGATGATGCTGCCCGCGCGGGTCAGAGTCCGCTGACCGTAGGACAGGTCTGTGCCTGTCTCGTGTGGCGGAACTGTTCGTGTGACAGGCACGGAGGCCTGTCCTACCAGGCGAAGTGGGCGAACGCCTTGTTGGCGTCGGCCATGCGATGCACGTTGTCGCGCTTGGTGACCGCCGCGCCTTCACGCTTGTAGGCGGCCATGATTTCCTCGGCGAGTTTCTCGTGCGTGGCGCGGCCCTTCTTCTCGCGAACGGCCTGGAGCATCCAGCGGATGCCGAGCGACTGCTGGCGGTTGCGGTTGACCTGCATCGGCACCTGGTAGGCGGCACCACCGACGCGCTTCGAACGCACTTCGACGGAGGGCTTCACGTTGTCGAGCGCCCGGTTGAACACCTCGATCGGCTCGACGTCGGTCACCTTCTGGGCGACGATGTCCATGGCCTTGTAGAAGACCTGCTGGGCGACGCTCTTCTTGCCGTCGACCATGAGGCAATTGATGAACTTGCTGGCGAGGAGCGACCCAAAACGGGGGTCGGGGATGAGCTGCTCGCGGCTGGAGGTGATCTTTCCCATGGCTTCGTTGTTTGTGGACTAACCCTTCTTGGCACCGTAAAGACTGCGAGACTGCTTGCGGCCCTGCACGCCGAGCGTGTCGAGGGCGCCGCGGACGATGTGGTAGCGAACGCCGGGGAGGTCGCGAACACGACCGCCGCGGACGAGCACGATCGAGTGCTCCTGCAGGTTGTGCCCTTCACCCGGGATGTAGACCGTGACTTCCTTCTGATTGGAAAGCCGCACGCGGGCGATCTTCCGGAGGGCCGAGTTCGGCTTCTTCGGCGTCATCGTGCGCACCTGCAGGCACACACCGCGTTTTTGGGGGCAGCGGTCGAGCACCGGCGACTTGGAAAACTTCCGCTTCGGGCGACGGCGGCTGCGGACAAGCTGGCTGATCGTGGGCATACCGAGGAATTCGTTGGGGAACGGGACGGTCGCCGCCAGGGATGGCGGGAGCCCCAAAGAGTAGCCGAAAGCGGAGGCCAACAAAAGCGGGGGGCGAAAACCGGCGGTCAGGACGCCAGCCGGTGGAAAATCTCGCCGCGGCCGCCGGTCAGCCGGTCGCCGTGCCACTGCTGCCAGATCCCGGCCAGGAAGCCGCCGCAATCCCGGCCGGCAGGCTCGAAACCGAGCTGCCGCAGCCGGCGGGCGAGCAGCTGCAGAAACGTCGGCGCCCAGGCTGATCCGCGGCGAAACGTCGGCGGCACTTCGGGCGCCAAACCGCCCGCGATGAGCGATCCCCGTCGCATGCCCATGCCCGCCCGTGTGCCGACGTCGCCGGCCACGAGCACGGTGCCCGCTCGCAGTTCAAACGCGGCCGCCTCGCCGGTATTGCCGCCGATCGCCAGGAGCCCGCGACGCATCCGCGCCCCGGCCAGACAGCCGGCATCGCCGCCGATAATCACGATGCCGCCGCGCATGCCGTGCTCGCAGCCGGGGAGCGCCGCCGCCGCATTGTCGCCGGTGCGGCCGCCGACGCGGACGGTGCCGCCGGTCATGCCTGCGGCAAGCCAATCACCGGCATCGGCCGACACGGCAAGCAGTCCGCCCGACATGCCCTCGCCGGCGTGGCGGCCGACGGGGCCGTCGACCACGATCTCGCCTGCGGCCATGCCGGCGCCGATTCCGTGCACCCGGGAAAAGTCGCCGCGGCATTCGATGCGTTGGTCGCCGCAGCTGCCCTCGATGCGGAAGAGGTCGCCGAGGGCCGTGGGCCGCGCGTCAGCCCGGACGACGAGCCGCGCGATCTCGGCCGCGGAGCGATCCGCCAGACGATCGGGCGCGAGGCCGTCGACCTCGATCGACAAGCAGTCGTGGGCGGCAGGTTCGATGACGAGCGGCATGGCGACGGAAAAGCGAGTGGGCCGCGGTGACGGGATCGCACCGCGGCCCACATAGCATATCGGGAACAAGCGTTTTGCCAGGAGTAGGACAGGCCTCTGGGCCTGTCTGGTCTGCGCGAGGACCATGCAAGACAGGCACGGAGGCCTGTCCTACTCGGCAGTCACGTCAGCACGGGCACCTTTCGCGATGCGGCCGAAGGGGACTTCGTGAGTTCGACCATCAGCACGCCCTTGTCGTATCGCGCGGTGACCTTCGCCGGATCGACCGGCTCGGGGAGCGGGATCGCGCGGCTGAAGGCCCCGTAGCGGCTCTCGCAGTGCGACCAGCCCTCCCCTGATTCCTGCGTCGACGACTTCTTCTCGCCCGCGATCACGAGTCGGTCGCCCGACACGCTCACGTCGACGTCCTTCGGGTCGATGCCCGGGAGCTCGGCCCGCACGCGAATCTTCGTGTCGGTCTCCGAGAGATCGATCGACGGGATCCACTGGCCGGGCTCGATCGACTCGAACCACGAGGGCGCGAGCGCCGACGTGCGGCTCATGAAGCCCTCGAAGAGACGGTTCATCTCGTTGCGAAACTCGGCGAGGTTCATCAGGTTGCCGGTCTCCATGCCGCTGGTCCGCTTCGTGCGAAAAGGAATCAGACTCATGGATCTCTCCTTCTCTGGGACTGGTGGGAAACGACGACGGAAAACAATCACGAACCGCTGCGAACCTCGACCTTCCGCGGCCTCACCGCCGCCAGCCGAGGCACATGGATCGTGAGCACGCCGCGGCGATAGTCGGCCGTGATCTGCGAGGCGTCGAATTCGTCGCCGAGCCGGAACGTCCGGCGGTAGTCGCCGATTCCGTATTCCTGGTGGACGACCCGACCGGGCATTTCCCGCGCCGGCACGGAGGCGTGCACCGAGAGCACGCCATCCTCGAACGAGACATCGATGCCGTCGGCGCGGGCGCCGGGGATGTCTGCCACGAGCAGCACCTCCGCGCCGCGGTCGCAGATGTCGACGTTCGGCTGGTAGGTGAGGCTCGGCTGCTGCGCCGGTGCCGCGGGTTCCGCCTTCGTGACCGTGGTGCTGACCATGGAAAGTCTCCTTCGCTGGGGGATGATTGGAGTCGTGGGATCAGGCGGTGCGCACCTGCACCTTGTGGGGCTGGGCCTCCGGCGCCTTGGGGCAGGTGACCGTGAGCACGCCGTTGGTGAGCCGGGCATCGACACGGGTGGCATCGACCGGAACGGGCAGCGCGATCCGCCGCTCGAACGCGCCGGTGCCGCGCTCGCGCCGGTGCCAGGTAACGCATTCCTTCCCCTGCGGCTCGCCGTTGCCAGAGCCGCCGGGCTGCTTGCCCACCGCGCACTCCGGCCGCGAGCCCTTCACAAGAAGCTCGTCGCCGGCGACCGAAATCTCGACATCGCCGACGTCGAGGCCCGGTAATTCGGCCTCCACGACGAGGGATTCGTCGGTCTCGCGCATGGTGACGGCCGGGAAACTGCCGCCTTCAGGGCGGACGCCCCAGCCATGCAGCGGCGGTGCGGTCGCAAGATTGCCCCAGAGTCGATCCAGTTCGTCCCGGAGTTCGTGAAGCGAAGGCGCGATTTCGAAGGGGTGCGCGAAACCCGCACGATACGACGTAGGCATGACAGGCTCCTGAAAAAGTGGCTGCTGCTTTTCCTGGGCGCCGTCCCTGGAGCTTTGGAAACTGGACCTCCGAACGTTGGAACTCGGGAAAATCGTTCGCGGGCACTGCGGCGAGAGGCAAGCCGCCGAATTTTTGTGAAGCCTGCGGGGTTGCGACGATCGTGGCGGCCGTTGGCTCGAGGGAGGGCGGAATTTGCCCGGCCCGCCGGCTTGCGGCGGTTGTGGGCGGGGGAGGAATCCCTATACTGCGGGTCACGTGCACGGACTCGCCGCGGCGAGGACAGGTGGACACATCCGGGCGGTGCCTTGTGGCAGCACCCCTCGGACCACCGGCCAGCACGTCACTCTCTTCGCAACGGATGTCTCATGCGTTTCACGCTGCTCGACCGTGTCGTGGCCATCGATCCAGGCAAAAGCATCACCGCCATCAAGACGCTCTCGCTGTCGGAAGAGTATCTCGCCGACCACTTCCCGCGGTTTCCCGTGATGCCGGGCGTGCTGATGCTCGAGGCGATGACGCAGGCCGCCGCCTGGACGATCCGCCTTGGCGAAGACTTCGCCCACAGCATCGTGGTGCTGCGGTCGGCGAAGAACGTGAAGTATGGCGATTTCGTGGAGCCGGGCCGGGTGCTCACCGTCACGGCCGAAGTGCTCTCCCAGGATGAGACCACGACGAAGGTGAAGGCCAGCGGAACCGTGTCGAGTGCTTCGGGCGAGCGGACGAGCCTGACCGCCCGGCTCGTGCTCGAGCGCTACAATATGGCCGACCGGCAGCCCTATGGCGATGCCGTCGACGCCCGGGTGCGGGCCGAGATGCGGAAGCTCTGGGCCATCCTCCATCCGGCCGGCCGGGCCGGCGGAGCCCAGCGCCACATGGTCTACGGTGCCCAGATGGCGCCCGCGGCCTCCCTGCCCGCCGTCGGCACGCCGGCCCTGGCCCGCTGAAAATCCGCTGGCACGGGCGTTTTTGCTGGTTTTTCAGGTCGGATGGCGGCGAGGAATCGGGTTTCGGGTTTCCATGTTGGCAGGCCGACATTAAAACCTTCCTAGGTTGATTGGTCCCCATCCCAGTTCCCATCCCCGTTTGAAGGTGACAAGTCGATGCCGTCCCGCGATGAAATTTTCGAAAAGGTCAAGTCCGCCCTCGTCGATGCGCTCGGCGTCGATGACGATGAAGTCTCCCCGTCGGCGACGATGGTGGGCGATCTTGGGGCGGAGTCGATCGACTTCCTCGACATCGTATTCCGCCTGGAGAAGGCGTTCGGCATCAAGATCCCGCGTGGAGAACTCTTCCCCGAAGACGTCCTCTCGAGCACCGAGTTCGTCACCAACGGCAAGGTCAACGCGGCCGGCATCGCCGCCCTGAAGACGCGGATGCCGTTTGCCGACCTGACGAAGTTCGAGGCCAATCCCAGCGTGCAGAACTTTGCCAACACGCTCACCGTGGAAGACATGGTGCGGTACGTGCAGAGCAAGCTCGGCGCCTGATCCTCGACCTTCTACCGTCCGACCTGGCTCCGTTGCTTACGCCCTAGGCCCCTGCAGCGGCGCCGCCGGGCGGCATCCCTCTGGACACAGTCATGCGCTGGTTTTGGATCGACCGATTCGACGAATTCGTGCGGGGCAAGCAGGCCACGGCCGTGAAAAACGTGTCGCTGGCCGAGGAGCACATGCACGATCATTTCCCCGGCGCGGCGCTGATGCCGAATTCGCTGATCGTCGAGGGGATGGCGCAGACGGCCGGCCTGCTGGTGGCCGAGGCGATCGACTACAACCGCCGCGTGGTGCTCGCGAAGGTGGCCGGCGCCGAGTTTCACTTCGATGCCGTCCCCGGCGACTCGATCCGCTTCCAGGCGACGATCCTCGACCTCAAGCCGACGGGGTCGCTCACGAAGGTGACGAGCACCGTCGATGGCAAGCTCCAGGGCGAGGCCGAGCTCTTCTTCGCCCACCTCGAGCCGGGCGAGGGCGTGCCGAAGCTCTTCGAGCCGCACGAACTTTTGCAATGGCTCGATCAGATGCACATCTACGACGTCGGCCGCGACGAGCACGGCAAGCCGCTGGTGCGGCCCGACTGGTGAACGAAGGGGTTCAGGAGCCGTAACGCATGGTGGCCGGCAGGCGCAGGGTCGTGATCACCGGAATGGGCCTCGTCACGCCGCTCGGCGTGCGCGTGGAGGAGCTCTGGAAAAACCTCATGGCCGGCGCCTCCGGCGTGGGGCTCACCACCGTCTTCGACGCCTCGAAATTCCCCACGAAGATCTCGGCGGAAGTTCGCAACTGGGACATTTCCGACGAGGGGCAGGACGCGAAACTCTGGCACTTCTGCGGGCGGCACACGAAGTTTGCGGCCGGGGCGGCGCTGCAGGCGATGCGCGACGCGGGCCTCGAGAAGGGCCTGCCCGCCGATCCCACGCGGCTGGGCGTCTACCTCGGCAGCGGCGAGGGGCAGCAGGACTTCGACTCGTTCACGAGCATGATGATGGCCGCGATCTCGGGCGACACGCTCGACGTCGCGAAGTTCACGAAGCTCGGCCTCGAGACGCTGCATCCGCTGTCCGAAGTGGAGCAGGAGCCGAACATGCCGGCCGGCCACCTGGCGGGGATGTTCGACGCCCAGGGCCCAAACCTCAACTGCCTCACGGCCTGCGCCGCCTCGAGCCAGGCGATCGGCGAGGCGGTGGAGATCGTCCGCCGCGGCGACGCCGACGTGATGCTCTCGGGCGGCACCCACAGCATGATCCACCCCTTCGGCGTGACGGGCTTCAACCTGCTCACGGCGCTCTCCACCCGCAACGACGAGCCGACCCGGGCCAGCCGGCCCTTCGACAATGATCGCGACGGCTTCGTGCTCGGCGAGGGGGCGGCGATGGTGGTGCTCGAGGAGCTCGAGCATGCCAAGAAGCGGGGCGCGAAGATCCACGGCGAGATTCTCGGCTACGGCTCCACGGCCGACGCCTACCGGATCACCGACACGCATCCAGAGGGCCGCGGCGCCTCCTCCTGCATCAAGCTCGCCCTCCAGGACGCGGGCCTTGGCTTGAACGACATCCATTACATCAACGCCCACGGCACGAGCACCGACGTCAACGACAAGGTCGAGACGCTCGCGATCAAGAATGTCTTCGGCGAGCAGGCCTACAAGATCCCGGTCTCGAGCACGAAGAGCATGATGGGCCACCTGATCGCCGCCGCCGGGGCGACGGAGCTGATCGTCTGCCTGCTGGCGATCCGCGACGGCGTGTTGCCGCCGACGATCAACTACGAGACGCCCGACCCCAACTGCGATCTCGACTACGTGCCCAACAAGGCCCGCGAGGCGCGATGCGACCGTGCCCTGTCCAACAGCTTCGGGTTCGGCGGCCAAAACATCTCGCTGATCGCCGGTCGCTATACCGGCTGATTTGCCCATCTTCTCGCCGGCAGGGTTTTTCAGCGCGGCCGGCAGGGTTTTCCGTCTGCGTCCGCAGGGTTTTCTGGACCGGCACGACCGGAACGGCCGATACCTCTTGCCGCAGGCCTGGGGTGCACGCGCACCGTGGCCCGCCGCACACAGGAACCCTTGCCATGAAAGCCATGACACGCGCCAGCGGGCTCGTTCTCCTCGTCGCCATGGTCGCGACGTCGAGCGGCTGCTCGATCATCGACCGGCTCTTTCTGCTGAACACCGACGGCCCCTATGCCCACCATGGCCGACACGGTGGCGGCCACTGCCAGGATGGGGCCTGCGTGGACGGCGCCTGCTCGAGCGGCCAGTGTGGCCCGGGCGGCTGCCAGCCGGGCTGCCAGGACTGCGCCGACGGCACCTGCAAGCAGCGGCACGTCGGCCGCTACGGCGGCCTCGCCAAGCACCACCTCTCGCCCGAGGAGAAGGCGGCGCTCGCGGCCTCCGACTACGGCGCCACGCAGCCGGCCGGCCCGCCGACCGGCGCCTTCGCGTATCCGTATTACACGACCCGCGGCCCGCGTGACTTCCTCGCGAAGTGCCCGCCCTCGATCGGCCCCTAACGGGCGTTCCCGCAAACGCGATACGTGATCTACACTCCTCGGGACCTTCGTCCCGAGGAGTTTTTTCATGTCGCTCACCGGCTGGCTCGTCTGCGCGATCGCCGCGATCGGCTTCGCGTTTGACATCTACGAGCTCCTGATGCTGCCGCTGATCATCAAGCCGGCGATCCAGGACCTTGCGAAGCCCGAGGTCGCCGGGCTCGTGGCAGGGGGCATGTCGCAGGCCGATGCGCTGGCCCTCTGGAGCCCCGGCGGCAAGAGCTATGTCGGCTGGGCGCGGACGCTCTTCTTCGTGCCGGCGATCGCCGGCGGCATCTTCGGCCTGCTCGGCGGCTACCTTACCGACCTCCTGGGCCGTCGCCGCGTGCTCACGTTCAGCATCCTGCTCTACGCCTTCGCCGCCATGGCCGCCGGCTTCGCGACGACGCTGCCGCAGTTGCTCTTCTTCCGCTGCCTCGTCTTCATCGGCGTGTGCGTGGAGTTCGTCGCGGCGGTGGCCTGGCTGGCCGAGCTCTTCCCGAATCGGGACGAGCGCGAGCGGGTGCTCGGCTGGACGCAGGCATTCTCGTCGCTCGGCGGCCTGCTCGTGGGCACGGCCAACATCCTCGCGGCCCGGTTTGCCGACATCCTGCCGGCCATCCACGGTGGCCACGATGCCTGGCGCTACACGCTCATCTCGGGCGTGATCCCAGCGCTGCCGCTCATCATGATTCGGCCGTTTTTGCCGGAGAGCCCGGTCTGGGCGGAGAAGAAGGCGGCCGGCACGCTGAAGCGGCCGAGCATCCGCGAACTCTTCAGCCCGGCGCTCGTCCGCACGACGGTGCTCACGACGCTTGTCTTCGCGGCGAGCTACGGGATTGCCTTTGGCGCGATCCAGCAATTGCCGCAGATCCTCGGCGGGCCGAAGGGGCATGCGGCGATCGTGGCCGCGGCGAAGGCTGCCCAGCAGGAGGCGGTCGCCGCCGCCGAGAAGGCGGGCAAGCCCGCGCCGCCGGCCGGTCGTCTCAAGGCGATCGCCGGCAATGCCACCGACGAGGCCGTGGCGCAGGTCACGATCTTCCAGGAGGTTGGCGGCCTCGTGGGCCGCGTGCTGCTCGCCTTCGCGGCGGTGCGGATTGCGAGCCGTCGGGCGCTCCTGCGGCTGTTTCAGTGGCCGGCGCTCCTCGTCGTGCCGGCGCTCTTCTGGTGGATCTCGACGCAGCTTACGACGGCCGACTCGCTCCCCTGGATCAAGGCCGGCATCTTCGTGGCCGGCCTGTTCACCGTGGCGCAGTTCAGCTTCTGGGGCAACTACATCCCGCTCGTCTTCCCCACGCACCTCCGCGGCACCGGAGAGAGCTTCGCCGCCAACATCGGCGGCCGCGTGCTCGGCACGGCCGCGGCCTGGCTCACGCTCACGTTCTCGGCGGCCACGCCTCCCGATCCCGTGCGGATCGCGCTGGCCGGCGCCGCCGTGGCGGGGGGCTACGCCCTCGTGGGCGCGATCCTCACGCACTGGCTCCCCGAGCCCGACGCGACCCTCCGGTAGGACAGGCTTCAGCCTGTCGCCCAAAAGGCTTCAGCCTGTTACTCGAGGATCGTGCGCGGAGCGCGGGGGGCGTCGTCGGGGAGCGTGGGCACCGTCCAGATCGTGTAGAGGCCGACCGCCACGAGGCCGATCACGAGATATTTCATCCACCAGGGCAGGCTGTTGAGCACGAGGCTGCCGGCGACGACCGCGGCCACCAGCACGATCGTGCGGTATTTCATGCTCTTGCGGATCCCGTGGTAGTGCTGCCAGTCGTCGAGCGTGGGGCCAAACCACTTCGAGCGGTGAAGCCAGGCGTGAATCCGCGGCGAGCCGCGAAAAAAGCACCAGCTTGCCAGGAGCAGGAAGGGCGTCGTCGGCAAGAGCGGCAGGATCGAGCCGAGCACGGCGAGGGCCACGCAGGCCCAGCCGCCGACGACGTAGAGAAAACTCTTCAGCGGATCGGTGGTGGGCTTGAGGTCCATGCGTGGCATCCGGGCTCCGCCAAGGCGGCTCCCGCATGGTATCACGCGGGCGTTGCGGCGGGGCGTTTGTGTGAAAATCCTTGAAATCCTATGCTTCCGGCTCCCGCCGACCGTTTTCCCGCCTTTGCCTGAGGAGAATCTTCCATGCCGCTCGTCCCGATGCGCATCCTGCTCGACCACGCCGCCGAACATGGCTACGGCCTCGCCGCCTTCAACGTCAACAACATGGAGCAGATCCAGTCGATCATGGAGGCGGCGAAGGAGACCGACAGCCCCGTGATCATCCAAGCCTCCCGCGGCGCCCGCAGCTATTCGCAGGACAACTACCTCCGCCACCTCATGCTCGCCGCGGCCGAGCTCTACCCGCAGATCCCGATCGCGATGCACCAGGACCACGGCAACTCGCCGAGCACCTGCCAGAGCGCGATCGACAACGGCTTCACGAGCGTGATGATGGACGGCTCGCTCAAGGACGACGGCAAGACGCCCGCCGACTTCGATTACAACGTGAAGGTGACGAAGGAGGTCGTGCAGTCGGCCCACCGGCAGGGAGTGTCGGTCGAGGGCGAGCTCGGCTGCCTGGGATCGCTCGAGAGCGGTGAGGGCGAGGCCGAGGACGGCCACGGCGCGAGCGGCAAGCTTTCGCACGACCAGCTCCTCACCGATCCCGACGAGGCAGCCCGGTTCGTGGCGGCCACGGGCGTCGACGCGCTCGCCGTCGCCATCGGCACGAGCCACGGCGCCTACAAGTTCACCCGCAAGCCCGACGGCGAAGTGCTCGCCATGAAGCGGATCGAGGAGATCCATCGCAAGCTCCCCAACTGCCACCTCGTGATGCACGGCTCGTCGAGCGTGCCGCAGGACCTGCAGGACATCATCAACAAGTTCGGCGGCAAGATGCCGCAGACCTGGGGCGTGCCCGTCGAGGAGATCCAGCGGGGCATCAAGCACGGCGTGCGGAAGATCAACGTCGACACCGACTGCCGCATGGCGATCACCGGCGCGATCCGCAAGGTGCTCGCGGAGACGCCGGAAAAGTTCGACCCGCGCGACTACCTCAAGCCCTCGCGCGAGGCGATGAAGAAGGTCTGCGCCGAGCGCATGGTGCAGTTTGGCCAGGCCGGCAACGCCGGCAAGGTGAAGTGCATCACGCTCGCCGACATGGCCGCAAAATACGCCAAGAGCTGAACGCTTCCGCGCCCAAGCCGGCCCGGGCCTGCACATGCCCTCTCTGCGGACGTTCGCGGAGGACATCCTGTCCTCCGCTCACTGCATGTCCGCTTCGCTTTCGGCATCCTGCCTGCGCTCGCTTCCATAGCCCGCCGAGAGGGTATGTGCAGGCCCGAGCCTCCCCGCTTTATGAATTGCACCGCTGACGGAGGCTTCGGGTGACCCGTGCCCCGGGAGCCGGCGTATGCTGACGAGCGCAGCCAGGATGGCGAAGCGAAGTCAGCATCCGAGCGAGCGAAGGACAGGATGTCCGTAGCGAGCGTCCGGCGACGGGGTACTGGTCACCCGAAGCCGGCTTGGGCAAGTTGAAGCATGACAGGCTGAAGCCTGTCTTGCGGGCGACGCGGGCGATTAGCCGGCTTGGTCGGCCATGCCGGAGCCGCTGGTTCCGTCGGCGGCGGTTTGGGCCGGCTGGGCCTTCCGCATCCGGTCGCGGAGCTTCGCGGCCAGTTCGTAGTTTTCGGCGTGCACCGCGTCGGCGAGTTGTTCGTCGAGCGTGCGGCCCACGTCGTAGCGCCGGCGGACGCCTTCACGCATCTCCTCGAGCCGCTTCACGAGCTCGTCCTCGGAGTATTGCTCGGCGGCGTCGTAGCGGGCGAAGAGCTCGCGAAAGCGGTCGAGCCCGCGGTTGATCTCCACGATGGCCGCCTCGGGGCCTTGCTCCTCGAGGATCGCCAGGGCGCCCGCCTGCACGCGGTGAAAGAGCACGAACGGCCTGTATTGCTCGTGCGAAAGCGTCCACTCGTCGTCGGGGGAATGCTCGCGCACGAAGTCCATGAAGCCGAGGCTGTGGTCGGCGTCCTTCGCGGCGCGGCGGTATTCGCGGAGCGAGAGCCAGCAGATCCGGCGGTGATAAAACTGCACGAATTCGCGGTCTGCCTCGGCGCACTGCTCGCGGGACAGTTGGAACGAGCCCCCTTCGCGAATCGCCTCGCCGACGAGATAGTCGTAGTAGGTCTCGGCGCCGTGGGGCCGCTGGCCGTCGGGACGGTGATCGGTCTCCATCTGGAGAACGCCCATGTCGACCCGCATCTGGAGCACCTCGCGGCCGTTGCGGGCCTTGAAGAGCCGCGCGCTCACCTCTCCCGGCTGGAAATCCCAGCCCTTGAGCACGGAATCGATGTCGCGGGGCGTCGCCATGGATCTCGGTCCCTCGGTGTGATTGGCATGGCCGGCGTCAGGCCGGGGCCATGGCGAATTATACCAGCCTTCCTGACCGTCTGAGCGGCTGTGGTCGGTTTACTCCTGCGGCCGGCCGCGGAGACGCTTTGTCTCCGCTCGGCGGCGTTTCCCCTCGATCCGCTTGGCGACCGCGGAACGCGGTTTCTTCGTCCGCCGGCGCACCTTCGGGGGCACGAGCGCCCGCTCGATGATGGCGGACAGTTTTGCGAGGCAGTCGGCGACATTCTGCGGCTGGTCGCGGTGTCGCTGGCTCGAGATGACGAGCGCGCCTTCTCTGGTAAGCCGGGCTTTTTCCCGCTCGAGCAGCCGGCCGCGAATCGCCTCCGGCAGATGCGGCGAATGGCGGGCATCGAAC
This sequence comes from Planctomycetia bacterium, assembly GCA_046343855.1. GTDB lineage: Bacteria > Planctomycetota > Planctomycetia > Pirellulales > UBA1268 > RGVT01. The sequence goes on along the minus strand of JBKDMX010000092.1, from coordinate 23,755 downwards.
CGCAGGATTGCCTTGCTGCTCGTGCGGTTGACGTGCTGCCCGCCGGGGCCGCTCGACCGCACGAACTGCCATGCAATCGCGTCGGCGGGGATGACGACGGCGCCGTTCCCGACCCGCAGGCCCCTGGTTCGTGTCGACGCAGTCATGCAAGCACCTCCGTCATTCATGGCCTCGATGGACGGATGAGTCTAGCGGAGAATAGTCGGCCGTTTTTTTGGCAATTGGCACATGTGTACACCACGGGAGGGCGCTCGCAAACTTCGTCTGGACAGTCCGCGAAGCATCGCCGCATACTTCCTCTCCTTCAAGGCGGGCACTTCGCTGCGGGCTGACCGCGGCCCCGTTTCCAGGAGATAGGCAGAGCATGCTGCAGGCAGCGATCAGTGAACTGACGACGTTCCGCTGGGAACTCGCCGACGAAATCGAGCATCTGGCCCGTCACGGCTTCGACCGCCTCTCGCTCTGGCGGACCAAGCTCTCCGACCTCGGCGTCGAGCAGGCGCGGACGCTGCTCCGCCAGGCCGGCATGCGGGTTTCCAGCCTGCAGTGGGCGGGGGGCTTTACCGGCGGCGATGGCCGCTCCTTCCGCGAGAGCGTCGCCGACGCCTTGGAAGCAATCGAGACGGCTGCCGAGATAGACGCCGACGTGCTGGTCCTTCACAGCGGCTGCCGCGGCGGCCACACGCGGAGCCATGCCCACCGACTGCTCGCCGAAGCGCTCGACGTGCTCGCGCCCGAGGCCTTTGCCCGCGGTGTGACGCTGGCGATCAAACCGATGCATCCCGCCGCGGCCACAGGGTGCGACTTCCTCGCCGATCTCGGCCATGCGGCCTGCTGGGTGCGTCGCTTCGACCATCCTGCCGTAAAACTCTCGGTCGATCTCTGGCAGTTTGGCCACGATCCCGCGCTGCCCGCGCTGCTTGTCGACCTCGTGCCGCTCACGGCGCTCGTGCAGGTGGCTGACAGTCACGGCCTGCCGTCCGCCGAACGCGAGCGACTGCCACCGGGGCATGGCGAACTGCGGCTCGGGCCGCTCGTGACGTCGCTTATTGAGCACGGTTACGCTGGCGACTTCGAGTTTGAACTCGTCGGCGAGACGGTCGAGTCGCTCGGCTACGACCAGGTGCTCGGCCAAGCCCGCATCGCGGCCGACGCCTGGAGCCGCCGCGTTCCCGCAGGCGCCATGTAGGACCAGGCTTCAGCCTGTCCTACCGGGCCATCCGGAGATCCCAGGCTTCGACCCAGTCGGTCTCGATCGGCTCCAGCTGAAAGTCTTCGCGAAGCCGTTCGTCGAAGTCGTCCATGTGGGCGGCGCCGTAGAAGATCGCGATCTTCCGCCTGCCTGCGGCGATCTCCTGCCGCAAGACGTCGAGCGCCGCCGCATTGCGGTCGGTGATCAGCGACGAGCCTTTCTCGCCGCCGAAAGCGGCGGTGAGCACGTCCATGTCGGTGAACTGCTCGGCCATGATCCGCCGCAACCGGATCTCCCGGTTCGAGCCGAAAAAGATGCCATAGAGGTCGCCGAGGCCGATCTCGCTCCCGGCCTTGCCATCGGCCTTCTCCGCCCGGGCCGCGCCCTCGCGCATCAGTTTCATGAACATCGTCCACCACGATTCGCCCCGTTTGGCCATCGCGGCATCGAATTCCTTCGGGGAAAGGTCGGCGTGGACGAAGTTCCGCGCCGTGTAGTCGATCTGCTCGAGCTGGAATTCGAGCCCCAGCAGTTTCGTGAGCCCCTGCTGCGCGGAGCCGATCGCCCCCGATGCCTTGCGGCCTGGCTTCGGCACGCGGGCGTTGTCGGGAGCGACGAGCTCGTAGAGGACGGCGTCGTAGTCGCGAAACAGACGGTCGAGCGTGTCGTAGTAGGTTTTGCTTCCCAGGTGGACGGCCCCTACGAGATCGACCTCCAGTGGCGGTCGGCCGTCGCGCCTCGGCTCCGCCTCGCGATAACGCACGATCGACGTGTCGAGCGAGAGCGGCTCCCCCCGGTCGTCGCGAACGAGCCGGAGGAACTCGACCTTGTCGGCCACTGCCTGTCCATGGGCCGCTCCGGCAGTTCCGGCAAGCCAGGCAAGGAGGAGGGCGGGGGCGGCCTGGATGGCAATCCGTCGCGGAAGTGTCATGGAAACCTCTGGGTCGGGGCCGGGGTCAGCGGGCCATTCTATGGCCGCGACCGAAGCTTCGCCTCCTTCAAACACGAGAGCTGATTTCCCCCAGCCTGCCGTGATTCCCCAGGCCCACTGCAAATCCTTCGAAGGCCGCAGAGTCTTCCAAGATTCGTCAACTCCATCGACCGGCACGACCGATACCAGACGAGCAATCCGCATGTGCGGAAAACCGGCTCCTGCTCCCCAGGACACTCAAGCGATGGCTACGACAACGAGTTTGCAGCGGTTCGGACGGCTTCTCCTTGCGGCGGCGATGAGCATCGCGGCCGTCATCCCGGCCCGCGCCGGCGACTGGATGCCTCTGCTCCCGGACCAGAATTTCTACGACTTCCAGCTCTTCGCCCCGCCGGATCTGCAGGACTACGAGATCTACCCCGAGCAGAGCGAGGGGATCTTCTTCAACTACGACCGCCTCTACTGGGGCATCACGCCGCCGCGGGTGACGGGCGTGGGCCAGACCGAGAACGGTGGCTACCTGATCCCGGTCGATCCGATCTCGCCGCAGGCGATCGTGCAGTTGAACAATGGCGGCATTCAGGCTTCCGGCACCGCTGGTGGCAGCGTGATCGGCGGTGTCTTCATCTACGGTGCCGATCCACTGCAGCTCGACCTCAACACGAGCTGGATGCGAACGGCGATGACCTGGGGCAATCGGTATGAGGGCGGCTGGATGTACGACAATCACGGCGTCCAGATCTCGTATTTCAATACCGGAGTCTTGAGCCAGAGCTTCCAGACCAACAGCGAATTCGCTGCGTCTTCGCCGACACAGATCTTCACGCAGCAGGCGCTCGGTGGCGGAGCTGCGACTGGCGGCGGCGTCGGAAATGTCAATCAAGCCCTCGTCACCACGACGATCATTTCCCGAAGCCCGCCGCCGGATCATCTCATCTCCCAGAAGCTCACGCAGACCAACAACACGGAGATCCAGAGCGCCTCGGTGACCGCACTGGTGCGGCGCGAGCTCGGCCGCCGTGGGAGCGGGAGGTCGGCCCGCTTCTCGGTCGGCCCCCGGTTTCTGCAGTTCGCCGAAAGTTACAAGATCGGGTATGAGAGCAATCAGTACGCATTCAACCAGGGGCCCACGGGTGTCACGGGTGGTGCGGGTGCAGGCGTGCCAGGTGTGGGCGGTGCAGGTGTGGGCGGTGCAGGCGTGGGCGGTGCAGGCGGCGTGGGCGGTGTCGGCGGTGTCGGCGGTGTCGGCGTGCCAGGTGTGGGCGGTGTGGGCGGTGTGGGCACAGGAGGGTTGGGTGCCGGCGGCTTCCTCACCCAGACCTCGGCCGGAGACGTGATCGGCATCGGTGGCGTCGACACGCTGACGGGCCTCGGTCGGAGCAGCCCTCTCCAGGTCGGTGAGTGGGAAACCAACACCTACAACAACATGGTCGGCCCCGAATTTGCCCTCCTGCTTGAGAGCCATACCGGCCGCTGGACATTCTCGAGCGAACTGAAGTTCACGGCCGCTTTCAACTGGCAAAACAATCTCTATCGCGGTTCGAACTTCCCCGACTCGGTCGGAGCGGACTACCTCCGAGCGACTTTCAGTCCAGCTGTGACGCAGTCTGCCGGCGGCACGACGCCCGCAGAGGCAATCCAGCCGCCGCCGCTCTTCCTGCAGGTCTACGGCGTTGGCCAGCAGAATGCGACCAACTCTGCTGAGCATGAGTTTGTCTTCTCGCCGATCGGTGAATGGCGGTTCGGCACGCAATACCGACTCAGCCAGTCGATCCTTCTGCGGGCCGGCTATACAGGTCTCTGGATGGCAGGCATCTCCCGGGCATCTTCGAGCACGGGCTACAAGAGCGATCGGAAGCCGACGCAATACGCCGAGCCGAGGGATCCGTCGCAGCCGGCGAGCATCGAAAATCCCTGGGTCGTGAAGACGACCGGAACGGGTGATCCCACGTCTCCCTACTTCCGTCCCAACCCGGTCTACAACCGGATCGGCCCGAACCCGGCTGGTGGCAGCGAGTATGTCTTCACGAACGGTGTCGACTTCGGCATCGAGGTGAAGTACTGATTGCCGAAAGTCCAGTCGGCGACAGGCACGGAGGCCTGTCCTACACGGCCGCGGGCTGGCGACGCGCGGCAGCCGGATCGATCTTGGCGAGTTCCTCGCGCATCGCCTGGATCGTCTGGCGGATCTGGTCGGGCGTGTGCTTCGACGTGATGAAGAACCGCAGGCGGGCCGCCCGCTCCTCCACCGCCGGATAGAGGATCGGCTGCACGTTGATGCCACGTGCGAAGAGCGCCCGCGAGAGCTTGAGGCTGTTCATCGAGTTGCCGAGGATGATCGGCACGATCGCCGAGCCGCCCGAGGGCCCCGTGTCGAGACCGGCCTCGCGGGCGAGCCTGAGGAAGAGCCTTGCATTGTCGTGAAGCCTGGCCACCCGCTCCGGCTCGCGGTCGAGAAGCCGCAGGGCGCCGAGCGCCGCCCCGGCTGCCGCCGGCGGCAGGCCGACCGAATAGACGAATCCCGGCACCGTGTACTTGAGCCAGCGGACGAGCGTCTTCGATCCGGCGATGTAGCCGCCGCAACTGCCGAGCGCCTTCGAGAGCGTGCCCATCCAGAGGTCGACGTCGGCGGGGTTCACGCCGAAGTGCTCACCGATGCCGCGGCCGCGCGGGCCCATCACGCCGATCGAGTGGGCCTCGTCCACCATCAGCAGTGCCTTGTGCTTCTTCGCCAACGCCACGAACCGGGGCAGCTCGGCATAGTCACCGTCCATGCTGTAGATGCCCTCGATCACGACCAGCACGCGGCGATACTGGCTGCGGACCTGCGCGAGCAGTTTCTCGGCGGCGTCGTAATCGTTGTGCGGGAACGGCCGGCGGCGGGCGCCGGAGAGCACGGCACCCTGCAGCAGGCTGTTGTGGGCGAGCGCGTCGTGGAGCACGAGGTCGCCGGGGCCGACCACGTGGCCGATCACGGTCTCGTTGGTGGCATGGCCGCCCACGAAGGTGATCGCGTCCTCGGTGCCGACGAACCGGGCGATCTCCCGCTCGAGCTCCTGGTGGATCACCTTCTCGCCGGAGACGAGCCGGCTGGCCGATACGCTCGTGCCATAGCGGTCGAGCCCGGCCTTGGCCGCGAGCGTCACCTCCGGCTCACCCGACATGCCGAGGTAGTTGTACGTGGCCCAGCTCACCATCTCGCGGCCGCCGATCCGCGTGCGGTCGCTCGTGAGCCCTTCGTGGACGCTGAAGTAGGGGTTTTCGAGCCCGGCGTCGCGGACCATCGCGAAGTTTTGCTCGAGCGCGCGGACCTCGGGGAACTGCTCGATCTGCCAGGTCTCCGCCGGGATCTCCGCGATCACGCGGGCCGCCTCGATCTGCTTGCGGCCATCCATCGGCATGTGGTCGAGGATCGCTTCGGTGACCTCGCGGCAGGTCTCGATCTGGGGCAGCACCTGCTCCGGGAACCGCCCGCCAAACGCCTCTTCGAGGCTGGCGACGATCTCCATCCGCTCGAGCGAATCGAGGCCGAGCTCCACGATATTGGTGTCGAGCGAGAGATCGCCCGCCCGCTCCGTCGCGATCCGCCGCACGTGGTCGAATACGGTGTCGACCACGTCTTGCGGCAGCTCGCGGTCGGGCCGCAGCGCCCGCGAGGCCTCCCCCACGGGCCGCATCCGCGCGAGCCGCGGTGCCTCACTGGCCGGCCGCGACGCGATCTCGTCAGTGGCCGAGGCCGCGGGGGCGTGGCCCGCCTGCATCCAGCCCACGTGCTGCTCCACCACCTCCAGCGTGCCTTCGAGGAACTGCCGCTTGCAGGCATGCCGCTGGATCTTGCCGCTCGACGTTTTGGCGATGCTGTTGGGCCGCACCATCACGATTGCCTCGAGCGCCACCTCGTGCTCCACGGCCAGCCGCTTGCGGATCGCGTCGAACGAGGCGGCGATGTCCCCCGAATCACGCTTGCCCCGCTCGAGCTCGGCCACCACGACCACCCGCTCGCGGCCGTCCACGTCGACCGAGAAAGCGGCCACGGACCCCGCCCGCACGAGCGGGCTCGCCTCCTCGACGGAGTGCTCGATGTCCTGCGGGTAGTGGTTGCGACCGCGGACGATGATCAGGTCCTTGAGCCGGCCTGTGACAAAGAGCTCGCCGTTGTCAAAAAAGCCGAGGTCGCCGGTGCGGAGATAGGGGCCGGGGTTCGGCTGCCACTTCTTCACCGACTGCGTCTGCGAATGGGAATCGGGCATGGCGAGCATCGCGCCGAAGGTCTCCTTCGTCGCGTCGGGCCGGTTCCAGTAGCCCTGGGCCACGCTCGGTCCGCTCACCCAGATCTCGCCGATCCTTCCCGGCGGCAGCGCCTCGCAGGACTGCGGATCGACGATCCGCACGTCCTGCCCGTCGAGCTCGCGGCCGCTGCCCACGAGCCGGCGGGTGCCGGGCGCGAAGCCGGTCCGCACGAGCGCGGCGCCCGTTTCGATCGAGGCGGCGTCGAAGGCGCGGATCACGGGCGGCTCGAACTTCATCCCGCCGGTCACCATGAGCGTGCTCTCGGCGAGGCCGTAGCAGGGGAAGAACGCCTCGCGACGGAAGCCGCACGGGGCGAACGCCTCGCAGAAGGCGTCGATCGTCTCCGGGCGGACTGGCTCGGCGCCGTTGAACGCGAGCGACCAGCTCGAGAGGTCGAGCTTCGCCCGCTGCTCGGGCGTGATCTTCCGCACGCAGAGCTCGTAGGCGAAGTTCGGGCCGCCGCTGATCGTCGCCCGATACGTGCTGATCGCCTCGAGCCACCGCAGCGGCTTCTGCAGGAAGGCCACCGGCGACATGAGCACGTTGAACTTGCCGCCGTAGAGCGGCACGAGAATGCCGCCGATGAGCCCCATGTCGTGAAAGCTCGGCAGCCAGAACACGCCCGACTGGCTGCGCGTGATTTCGAAGGCCTGCATGATCCGCAACGAATTATGCAGCAGATTTTCGTGGGAGAGCATCACGCCTTTGGGCGTGCCGGTCGAGCCGCTCGTGTATTGCAGGAAGGCGAGCGTCTGGCCGTGGATGTCGGGCCGCTGCCACCGCTCGGCCCAGTCGCCTTCGAGCTCGCTATCGACTTTCCAGAGCAGCTTCTCGAGGCTCGGCGCCGTCGCCCGCAGGGCGTCGAACCGATCGAGCACGTCGCGGGTGGTGAGCGCCACCGAGGCGTTGGCGTCGGCGGCGATCGCCTCGATCCGCTCGACCGACCGGTTCTTGCGCGGCGGATAGGCCGGCACGGCGATCGCCCCGCCGTAGAGGCAGCCGAGGAACGCAGCGATGAAGTCGAGTCCCGACGGATAGAGCAGGAGCACCCGCTTCCCCTGCATCCCCGACGCCATCAGCCAGGCGCCGACCGTTCGTGCCTTCCGGTCGAGCTCGGCATAGGTGATGTTGAGCTCTTCCGTCTCGCCATCGACGAGGAACGTGAAGGCCCGGTCGTGGGGCCGATAGGCCGCACGCTGGCGCAGCAGGTCGACGATCGTCTCGGCGAACGAGGCTTCGGTGTAGGGATTGGGAATCACTGCGTGGAAAGCCTCCGCCCGCCCGGCGCTGCCCGGTGGTCCGGACGGCGATCGACAACCTCATGCAATTCGGCTGAATCCGGGATCGAAGCCCAAATTCTACTTCGCTGCGCCAGACAACCGGAAGTTTCGGCTTTCCCGGCTGTTTTGTGGCCCCTCCGACGACGGGGTATGGCTGCGGTACGGGCGCCGGTCGTGACGGATGCGCCGGCTCGCGGGCGGCAGAAGTCTCCTCGCGGTGGCCCTCGAAGACTCGGTCCAAATGCTCCGCGACTTCCGCCGACCCGCGAGCCTCACCCTGTGAACCGGGAGGCTCGCGGGTCGGCTGAAGCTCGACGAGCGTTAGGAACTTTCGACCTTCTGAGGAACGAAGCTCCGTAGGTCGTCAGCGGAGACTGGCCTGGCCGGCCCGAGGCCGGAAGTTCTTTGCGAGGAGCCATTCCGCCGTTGGAGCGGCGGACGCAGAACTTCTGCCGCCCGCGAGCCGGCGGCGTCACTTTGGCGGCGTCCCTTACGCCCAGGTGCGGCCGCTGGCGTGGCGGGCGCGGGGTTCGAAGTTGCCAAGGAGGCCGCCGATCACGTCCCAGCGGTCGTGGCGGCGCACCTCGATGTCGCCCTGCTCGTTCACGCGCACCAGGCAGGTGTCGGTGAGTCCGGCCCGCTGGAGTTCGTCAGGGGAGGCCTCGTCGGGCTCGAGCATGCTCATCAGGGCCCGGCCGCTCATCTCGATGAATCTCATGGTCCGTTCCTCGTGCCTTGCCCGTGGGCGATGGAATCAGGATGTCCCCAACTGCTCGTAAAACGCCCGCTCGAGTTGCACGAACGTGTCTGGCGGAATGTCTTCCGCCCGCACGCTCGCCTCGAAGCCCAGCGACGCGTAGACCTTCTCGACGGCCTCTTTCGCCGCCGATTGTTGCTTCCCGCCCGCCATCCGCACAAGCACGCCGCGGAGCAGTTTGCGCCGATGGCAGAAGACGTCGCGGACGAAGTCGTGAAACCGGCCGAGGTCGCCGATCGCTGCCCGGCGATCCGGCTCAAGGTCGAGCCGCACGATCGCCGAATCGACCTTCGGCCGCGGCCAGAAGACGCTCGGCGGAAGAATGCGAACGATCTCGCCTCGGCACTGGGCGCCGATCCAGACAGAGAGAGCGTTATAAGAATGCGAGCCGGCGGCGGCGGTCATTCGCTCGCCCATCTCGCGCTGCACCGTGACGGTGGCGCTGTCGAAGGAGCGGGGCAGGGCGAGCAGGTTCGAGATGACCGGCGTCGCCACGCAGTAGGGGAGGTTGGCCACGAGGAGGAAGCGGCAGCCCTCCGCGCTGGCAATCGCCGCGTCGATTGCGGCCAGCACGGCCGGCGCGAACCGGTGCTTCGAGGCGAGGACGTCGCCTTCGACGAGCGTCACGTTGTCGCACTCGACGAGCTTGTCGCGGGCCAGTTGCGCGAGCCGCGGATCGATTTCGCAGGTAATGACGCGTCGGGCGCTTCCGGCGAGACGCTCGGTGAGCGCGCCCGTCCCGGTGCCCACCTCCATGACCACGTCGTCGGGCCGCACGTCCGCCGTGCGCTCAAGGAGATCGAGCAGGTTCAGGTCGACGAGGAAATTTTGGCCGCGCTTCGTGTCGATCGTGAAACCGACCTGCTCGAAGAGCTGCTTGAGATAGGCGGTCGTCTGCCGCGCCGGCGCGGGCCGCGAGGAGTGGCTCATGGCGTCGCCCTCGACTGCATCCAGCGATCGACATATTTGAAGACGAGGTCGGTCTCGAGATTGACGCGGTCCCCTTCGACGAGGCCGCCGAGCGTCGTGCAGGCGAGCGTGTGGGGGATCAGGGCCACGCTGAACGTGGAAGCATCGACATCGACCACCGTCAGGCTCACGCCGTCGATCGCCACCGATCCCTTCGAGGCCATCTGGGCGAGCAGCGGCGGCGGCGCGGAGAATCGGCAGGTCACCCAGTCCCCCTCCTGCCGGCGCGATTCGAGCCGGCCGAGGCCGTCGACGTGGCCGGTGACCAGATGCCCGCCGAGCCTGTCGGAGAGCCGCAGCGATCGCTCGAGGTTCACGGAGCCCCCGGCGGCAAGCGCGCCGAGCGAGGTGCGGCTCAGGGTCTCGGGGCCGAGCTGGAATTCGAGCCGCGGCCCGTCGATCCGCACCACCGAAAGGCAGCAGCCGCTCGTGCAGATGCTCTCGCCGATCGTCGCGTCGGCGGCGATGGCGCCAGTGTCCACGACGAGCCGCACGCCCGGCGGCTCCGGGATCACCGCCACGACACGCCCGAGCGATTCGACGAGACCGGTGAACATGAATGCCTGGGAGGGAAGCCGGAAGGACGGGGAGAAATCACGAGTGGTCGTTCAGGAGGATAGTCGAAGACGCGGGCGAATCCCACCGAAGCCGCGGCCGCTCTTGCGTGCGCGGCCGACAGCGGCACAATTTGGACCGGGTCCTTCCAGCCCGCAGTCATCCCACCCCCCACGAGGCCCACCGACATGTCCACGATCGTCGACATCCACGCCCGCCAGATTCTCGACAGCCGCGGCAACCCCACGATCGAGGTCGATGTGAGCCTGGCCGACGGCGCGTTTGGCCGGGCCGCCGTGCCCTCCGGTGCCAGCACCGGCGCCCATGAGGCCTGGGAGAAGCGGGATGGCGACAAGGCCTTCTATCTTGGCAAGGGCGTGCTCGAGGCGGTCGAAAACGTCAACACACAGATCGCCGAGGAGCTCGAGGGCTGCGACGCGCTCGACCAGACGTCGATCGACGAGCGGATGCTCGAGCTCGACGGCACGCCCAACAAGAAGAACCTCGGCGCGAATGCGATCCTTGGCGTCTCGATGGCCGTGGCCCACGCGGCGGCCGAGCACTGCGGCCTGCCGCTCTATCGCTATCTCGGCGGCGCCACGGCCCGCCTGCTCCCCGCGCCGATGATGAACATCATCAACGGCGGCGCCCATGCCGACAATCCGCTCGACGTGCAGGAATTCATGGTGATGCCGCTGGGCTTCGACACGTTCGACGACGCCCTCCGCGCCGGCGTGGAAACCTTCCACGCGCTGAAGAAGGTCCTCAAGGACAAGAAGCTCGCCACCGCGGTCGGCGACGAAGGCGGCTTCGCCCCGCACATCGGCACCTGCGCCGAGGCGCTCGAGGTGATCCTCGCCGCGATCTCCAACGCCGGCTACGAGCCCGGCAAGCAGATCGCGATCGCGCTCGACGTGGCGGCCACCGAGCTCTTCGACTCCAAGAGCGGCGCCTACACGATCGAGGGCAAGTCGCTCGACTCGGCCGGCATGGTCGACTTCCTCGCCGGTCTCGCCGGCCGCTACCCGATCATGTCGATCGAGGACGGCTGCTCCGAGGACGACTGGAAGGGCTGGAAGCTCATCAGCGAGAAGATCGGCGACAAGGTGCAGCTCGTGGGCGACGATCTCTTCGTGACCAATTCCGAGCGGCTCGCCCGCGGCATCGCCGAGGGCGTGGCGAACAGCATCCTCGTCAAGGTGAACCAGATCGGCACGCTCACCGAAACGATGGCCGCCGTGTCGCTCGCCCATCGCTCCGGCTATACCTCGATCGCCAGCCACCGCAGCGGCGAGACGGAAGACGCCACGATCGCGGATCTCGCCGTCGGCCTCTCGACCGGCCAGATCAAGACGGGCTCGGCCTCGCGCAGCGACCGGATCGCGAAGTACAACCAGCTGCTGCGGATCTCCGAGTCGCTCGGCGACGGCGCGATCTACGCCGGCCGCGACGTTCAGGCCCGCTGGCCCGGCCTGTAGGACAGGCTTCAGCCTGTCACCACAATCGCTTCAGCCTGCCACCGTTTCGCGGTCTACAATTCGCTCATGGCAGTCCCCTATCGCGTCACCGACAGTCCGTGGTTTTGGGCGCTCCTCTTTTCGCTGATGGCGCTCGTGGGCCTCGGGCTGATCGCGCCGAAATTCGACGTCCGTCAACGGCAGATCGAGGGCCGGTTTCTCGGGCGGCAGCAGGCGGCTGACGAGCGGGCGCGGCGGGCCGCGGGGCTTGCGCCCGTCGATCTCGCCGAGCAGGCCCGCGACCGCGAGGACGCGGCGCCCAAGCGGATCGTGCCGCTCTGGACGCTGGCCACGCTCGCGGCGGTCGCCGCGGGGGGCTCGGCCCTGATGCTCCGCCGGGAATTGCTCGAGCACCGACACCCGTAGGACAGGCGTCTCTGCCTGTCTGGCTCGGGACAGGCACGGAAGCCTGTCCTACGAGATGATCGAGCGGCGGCGGGAGACGTAGTCCCAGACGACGAAGCGGTCGAGGTCCTTCCCGGCCGTGAAGAACACCCGCCCCTTCGCCGTCTCGGCGAGCCGATAGGCGAATTGGATGTCTTCCCGCGATTGCGACCAGCCCGAGAGCAGAAACACGTTCACCGTGATCCCCTCCCGGCGACAGGCCTGCGCCTCGCGGATCGTGGCCTCTTCCGTCCGCGGGTGAGGCGGATAGAGCAGAAGAAGCTGGCTCCCCTCGAAGTGCGCCGTCGGCAGGCCGTCGGTGATGATGATCACCTGCTTGTTGGGCGTGTCTTGCCGCGCGAGATGCTGCCGCGAGAGCTGCAGCGCGTGCTGGATGTTCGTGAAGTGGGGCGGGACATCGCTCTCAGAGATCGCCGGGTCGGCCATGTCGGCCCGCAGTCGGACGACCGAGTCGAAGATCGTGACCGGCTTGGGCATCAGCCTGACGATCTCCCCCGTCGGCCGCGGCTTCGCGAACGAAAACATTTCGATGAATTGCAGATAGTCACCGGGGTATTCCTTCTGCACGAGCCCCTGGAGGGCCAATGCCATCCGCTTCACGTTCACATAGAGCCCGCCGTAGCGCATCGAGCCGCTCATGTCGAGGACGACCGTCGTCGCGCACTTCGGCGTATTGCGGGTGCGGTGCACCTCGATGTCGCGCTGCGAGAGCCGCAAGGGGCCGCCGTCCGGCTCGCCCGCTGTCCGCAGCATCGCGTTCACGAGCGACCCCGGAATGTCCATGTGGGCCACCGAGTCGCCAAACTCGTAGGGCCGCGTCGGCACGAGCTCCACGGCACCGTCCCCCTGCACGGTTCCCTGATGACGGCCCGTGCGGGAGGGGGCGAGCGCCGAGAAAATGCGTTCGAGCAGCTTCCCTTGGAAGATCCGCATGGCCTTCGGCGTCAGCTCGTAGCCGCGCTTCGTCCGCTCGAGCCCCTGCTGGGAGGCCATCTGTTCGACGAGGTCCTGCACCTGCTGCTTGAGCCGCCCGAGTTCGTCGAGCTCTCCAGCCTCGACGAACTGTCCAAGCGCCTCCATGTCGATGAGCCCGATCTGGGCGTTCTTCCGCGCCTCCTCGAGCTGCCGCAGGAGATCCTCGATCGTCTCGAGTTCCTCCTTCACGTCGAGCGCCTCGGGAACGGTGAGCTTCTCGCGGCCGGTGAACGTCCACTTCGCGGCGAGTTCGTCCACCTGGTAGACGTCGCCGAGCCGATCGACGACCGCGACGAGCTGCGCCCCGAACCGGCTCTGGTCGTCGTCCTGCCCGTACCAGAGCCGCTCGAGCTGCCGCATCTGCTCCTCACGCACGGCCTTCTGAAAGGCCTCGCGATGCTTTGCCGGCGGCTGCGCTCGCTGGGCCGCCTCGCGGAAGAGATTGCGGGCTTTCTTGCGGACACCGTCGGTCTCGTAGCGCTCGAGGATCTTCTGCCGCCGCTCCTCGAGTCGACGCTTGATCGAGTCGAGTGACGGCCCGAGGCCCTTGATCTGCTCGGGGTCGAGCATCACGGCATTGGCCAGTTGCTCTTCGGTGAGCTCGTCGATGCCGCCGAATTCGAGCAGGTGTTCCATCGCCGGCGAGACGAGATCCACCTCGGGCGGCCGCGGCGGCGGGATCCGCGCGGGGTCGTAGCGCTGATACGTATGGACGATCCCGCCGAGCGTGTCACGCGTGGGCATGTCTCGTGTGCTCTGGGCTTTTTGCGAATGGGGCCGGCCGGGGTCCTGGACACGCTTCGTTCGCTGGGCGGCTCGTCGAAGGCGTTGGGGATGATGGCGAGTGCAGGCCGCCGAGGCGCCCTTCATGCTCACTTCGGTGTCCAGGATCCCGGCCTCGCACAAATGGCCGGAGATGGCCGACTGCGAGGAACGTCGTCATCGGAAGCCTCGGGTGTCGTAGATGGTGTGGCCGTGTTGTTGGATGCGGGAGATGCGGTCGGTGGCGTAGAGGCCCGCGAGGATGAACTCGATGCAGCTGGCGCGGATGGCCGGGTCTTTCGCGGCGTTGACCTCGAAGGCCTTCTGCCAGATGGCCGGCACCTCGGCCACGATCTTTTCGTAGGCCATGCTCGGCACGGTGTCGCCCACCTCGATTTTCACGCCCTCGCCAAACACCTTCGCGATCTCGTCGAGGCCGTGCTTCTCGACATACTCCTCGAAGACGGTTGCAATCGCCTCGGCGATCACGGCGTCGAGCACCTGCCGCTCGCCCATCTGGTGGCTGCCCATCAGGTCGAGTTCGAGCTTGCCGAGGCTCGACGCATAGAGATGGCCGAGATCGCTGATCCGTGGCACCGCCGGCTTCTCGCCGAGCCGCACGCCACGCTGCCGGGCGCTGGCCACCACCGTTTTCAGGTTGGCGATCGAGAATCGCGCACTCACGCCCGACTGCTGGTCGATGTATTTGCTCTTGCGAGCCGCGATCGTGATCTGTTCGAGGATCTCCCGGACAAAGTAGGGCACGACCACGGGCCAGTCGCCGCCGAGATCGATCCCCGCCTCCTGCTCCGCCACCTTGATGCCGAGATCGCGATCCCGCGGGTAATGGGTGTGGATCACCGCGCCGATCCGATCCTTGAGCTGTGGGATCACCTTGCCGGAGCGATTGTAGGTCGAGGGATTCGCCGAGAAGAGCAACATCACGTCGATGTCGAACTTGACCGGATAGCCGCGGATCTGGACGTCGCGCTCCTCGAGGATGTTGAACATGCCCACCTGCACGAGTTCGTCGAGTTCCGGCAGTTCGTTCATCGCGAAGATGCCGCGGTGCATCCGCGGGATGAGCCCGAAGTGGAGCGCTTCCTCGCTCGCCATGCTCGTGCCGCCGGCCAGCTTCGCCGGATCGATCTCACCGATGATGTCGGCAAACTTCGTTCCGGGCGCGAGCCGCTCGGCATACCGCTCGTCGCGCGGCCACCAGGCGATCGGAATGTCGGCCGGGTCACGCTCCGCTACGAGCCGCCTGCCGACGCCGCTGATCGGCCGCTCGGGGTCGTCGTGGAAGGGGATCGCCGGGTCGTCGATGAAGGGGATGTGCTCGTCGAGAAATCGCACCAGCAGCCGCATCAGCCGGCTCTTGGCCTGTCCCTTCTCGCCGAGGAAGAGCATGTCGTGGCCGGCGAGCAGCGCGATGTTGATCTCCGGGATCACGGTATCGTCGTAGCCCACGATGCCGGGGAAGAGCTCCGCGCCCGTGGCGAGCGCCGCGAGGAAATTCTCCCGCACCTCCTGCTTCACGCTGCGGCTCTTCCAGCCGCTGGCACGGAGTTCTGCAAGTGACTTCGGGAGGCGGGGGGCTGCGGGCATCGGCGGAGTCTCCGGAGCGACGAAGTCTGATTGTAGACGCTTGGCGGCGCGGGGGCATTCCGTAGGACAGGCGTCCCTGCCTGTCGGCGCTTGTGACAGGCACGGAGGCCTGTCCTACGAGATCGCGGGGAGGCGGATCGTGATGGCCGTGCCCTTGCCGGGCGCGCTCTCGACGCGGATGCGGCCGCGGTGGGCTTCGATGATCTCGCGGCAGGCTGAGAGCCCGAGGCCGCTGCCACCCTTGCCGGTCTCGTCGGGGCCGGCTTTCGTGGAGAAGTGCGGCTCGAACATCCGCCGCATCACGTCCTGCGTCATCCCGCAACCGGTATCGCGCACCATGAGGTCGACCGTGCCGAGGAGGGCGTCGTGCGAGAGCCGGAGAATGAGCCGGCCCCCTTGCGGCATCGCCTGGCGGGCGTTGACCAGCAGGTTCAAGAGCACCTGCTGGAGTTGGCTCGGATTGGCCGACACCTTCGGCACCGGGGCGAACTCCCGCTCCACCTGTACGCGATACTTCGTCATCTCCCGCTCGAGGAGTACGAGCACGTCCTCGATCAGCATCTCGAGGCCCACCGGCTCGAACCGCGCCGAGCCCGTTCGCGACATGCCCAGGACGCTCGCCGTTATCTTCGCGGCGCGGGTGCCGGCTGAGAGAATCCGCTCGAGCGCCTTGGTGCGCGTGGGCTCGTCGCGGTGCCGCAGGCCCATCTTCGAGTAATTGAGGATCGTCGTGAGGGCGTTGTTGAATTCATGCGTGGTGGTGCCGAGCAGTTCGCCGAGCGTGGCGGCCTTCTGGGCGTCGAGCACCTGCCGCCGGAGGGCGGCGAGTTCGGCCGCGTGTCGCAGCCGGGCCACTTCCAGCTGCCGGCGAAGGACGGCCGCCTCGTCGGTGCGGGGTGGTTCGGCCGGGGCGGCGGGAACGATCGGTGTGCCGGGTGCGATGGAGGCGACGGGGCCGGCAATGAGCGCGACCGGCACGCAGGGCCGGCACGGGCCTTCACCCTCCGTGGAATGATCCGCAGCGTCCGCCATCACGAGTTCCCCGGAAACACCGTCGGCGCAGAGACTTGCGCGTTCCTTGGGGGTATCGTCCGGGCCCCGCAGGCGACTATAAGAAAGAGACAGGCGAGCCGTTTCGCCTCCTCGACCGTTTTATTTCAGCAGTGCCGGGCTTTGACGGCGTACCCTGAGTAAACCCTGACGGCGGGGCGATCCAATCGGGTTCGTGGATTCCGTCGGGCCTGCTGATGAAAGTCCGGAGCCGCAGCATGGGCCGAAACTCGAGCATGACGAAGCCCCGCGACGAGCGAACGGCCTGGCCCGGTGCCTGCCGGCGAGCGGGGTTCACGCTCGTCGAGTTGTTGGTTGTGATCGCCATCATCGGCACGCTCATTGCGCTCCTGCTCCCGGCCGTTCAGTCGGTTCGCGAGTCCGGGAGGCGAACGACCTGCAAGTCGAACCTCAAGCAGATCGGGGTCGCGTTTCAGCTGTATCTCGATCGCAAGAGTCGGGGCAAGTTTCCGGATGCGGCGGTTGTGCCAAGCCAAGAGCTCGAGTTCTACTCGCCGCCATCATCCGCAGCCCCACATCCGATCCGGCCGAGCATCGCAAACGTTCTCGCGCCCTATACGGAAAACAGCCGCGAGACGTTCCGCTGCCCGTCGGATGCCGTGTATTTCGTGCGGACGGGCACAACGGCGGATGCGATCAAGACGCGGTTCGAGGCGATTCCCACGGCCGATCGCCCCACGGAATATGAAAACCTCGCCTACGAAGGCACGAGCTACGAATATCCCGCGCTTCGACTCGCCAACAAGACACGCGAGCAGGCCCTCACCTCGCGACGGCTCGGGAGCAATCTTGCGACCTCGAAGCTCTGGGTGCTGTATGAGTTCAGTGCGTTTCATGTGGCCGGTTTCGCGGCGCTCGCAGGGCCGGACGTGGCCGACACGAACGAATATGACAATTGGACGCCCCCCGAAGGCGCCCGCAACTTTCTCTACTTCGACGGCCACGTCGATAATCTCTAGCGAGGTTTTCCATGAGCACGGCTTCCCTTCGCACGTCGTATGGTCGCTCGGCTGAGCAATCGGGCGGCTCGTCTGCGGCTGTGAGATGGAGCGGGGTGATTCTGCTCCTCGCCCTGCTCGCCTTCTTCCTTGCCTGGCTGTTCGGCTGGGTTCGGTTCACGACTGATCCGCGCGTGGTCGAGATCCGGAAGCTCCAAGAAGAAGCGCGGCAAACGTTCGTGGCGACCGGGGGGCCGAATACGATCGCCGAGGCGGCGGAGGCCGTTGCCGCCATGGGGCAGATTCGCCAGAAAATCGAGAGCCTGCCGGAGGATCTGCGGCCGCAGGTGGAGCGGGGCGGAGCGAGCATGTTTCGCTCGGCGATGCGGGCGCGGATCGACGCCTACTTCGCGCTGCCGCCGGAAAAGCGGCAGGCGGAGCTCGACCGGCAAATCAAGCAGGAAGAGATGATGCGGAAGGCCTTCGAGACGGCCGGCGCCGTGATGGGGGCCTTTGGTGGCGGCGGCAACGCCGGCCGAGCCGAAGGCGGTCAGGCAGGCGGTGCGTCGCAGCAGGCTGGCCAGTCACAGCAGGCTGGCGGGCCGCCCGGTGGCGGTCCTCCGGGTGGTCCTCCGGGCGGCCGAACCGAGGAAGACCGCAACCGCTGGCGCAAGCAGATGATCGATCGCACCACGCCCGAGCAGCGGGCCCGCTACGTGGAATATCGCCGCGCGATGGATGCCCGCCGCGAGCAGCTTGGCCTGCCGGCGCGTGGTCCCGGCGGCCCGCGTTAATCGGATTGAGAGTCGTGATGGCAGACACGCTCGGCCTACTCGAAGAATCGCTGCAATTAGCGAGGGACCTCGGCTATCGCGTCCGCGAGGAGCCGCTCGGCGATCTGCCCGGAGGCGTCTGCTCCGTCGGTGGCGCAGCCCACATCCTGCTGAACCTCGAGCAGCCGTCGGCCGACCGGCTCGGCGTCTTGCTCAAGTCGCTTGCAGCCGATCCACGGGTGAAAGAGCAGCCGCTGAGCCGCCTGCTCAAAGCCCGGCTCGACGCGATCACCCGGTAGTGTAGAGCCTGTGTGCGGCGATGTAGTGCTCGACGGCGCGGGGCGTGCGGTAACGGATGCTGCGGCCCGCGGCGATTGCGGCCCGCAGGTCGCTCGCGCGAATGCCGATGGGCGGGCAAGTCACGCGATTGTTCGCCACGCGCTGCACCCGCTCCGGGCCGAGCAGGGCAGCGAGCTTCGGCGCGGCCACGATCGCGCGGATGTCGTCGATCTCCTCGCGCTCGACGGCGATGATCTCCGCGCGGGTGAGGATCGTCGCGGGCTCCCGCCAGGTGGGTAGGTCGGCGAGCGCATCGGGGCCGAGGATCAGGAGCAGCTCGTCGGCCGGATGGACCACGTGCAGCCGCGCGAGCGTCTCAACGGTATAGCTCACGCCGCCGCGGTCGATTTCGTCGGTCGAGACGGCGAAGTCGGGATGGCCTCCGATCGCCAGCCGCAGCATCTCGATGCGGTGGTCGGGTTCGGCAAGCGGCCGATCCTGCTTGTGGGGCGGGATCGCCGCCGGCAGGAAGAGCACCTTGTCGAGGCGGGCCTGTTCGCGGCAGCATTCCGCGACGATCAAATGCCCCTGGTGCACCGGGTCGAAACTGCCGCCATACAGGCCGATGCGCATCGCTCTTCCTTCATGTAGGCTCTCACGGTCGTCCGATGCCCAAGCATACGAGCCAGCGTGAGCTCTTCGAAAGCCAGCCTGCCTGGGTCGAGGACGATGCGCGCCGCGGGACGATCGCGACGGTCGTCCTGCCCGACGGGGTCGACAAGCCGCTCGATTACCTCGTGCCTGAGCCGCTCGCCGGGGCGGTCGAGCCCGGCCGGCGGGTTCGCGTGCCGCTCGGCCGCGGCAACCGCGAGCGGATCGCCTACTGCGTGGCCGTGCGGTCGGGGGAGTTGCCGCAGCAGCCGCTGAAGGCGGTGGCTGGCGTGGAGGACGATGCGCCGTTGCTCTCACGACGGATGCTCGACCTCACGAAGTGGATGGCCGACCGCTGGCTGGCCCGCTGGGGCGAGGTGCTCGAAGCGGTGCTGCCGTCGGGCGTGCGGGCGAGCCGCAGGCCACGGCTCACGCCGCTCTTCGAAGCGACCGGCGTGAGCCCGACCCGCAAGCTCACTCCGGCGCAGGCGGCCGTGCTCGCCGCCGCGTCGGAGTCACGGTCGGCCGACGATCTCGCGAAGGCTTCAGGCGCGAGCCGTGCGGTGGTCTCGAGGCTCGTGAAGATCGGGCTGCTTCGCGAGGCGGGGGCTGTCGAGAAGGGCGTGGCCGGGCCGGCGCAGCGGAAGCCGATCAGCCACGACCGGCCCGAGGCCCTCTCGCCGGCACAGTCACAGGCGCTCCACACGATCCTCGCGCCGATGCGCGAGGGCCGCCACGAGACGATCGTGCTCTTCGGCGTCACTGGCAGCGGCAAGACGGAGGTCTACCTGCAGGCGGTCGAGGAGACGCTCGCGGCCGGCAAGCAGGCGATCGTGCTCGTGCCGGAGATCAGCCTCACGCCGCAGACGTGCGACCGGTTTCGCGCCCGATTCGGCAGCGTGGCCGTGCTCCATAGCCACCTCACGCCCGCTGAACGCCACGACCAGTGGCGGCGGATCGCCGCGGGGCGGGTGGGCGTGGTCGTCGGGGCCCGCAGCGCGATCTTCGCGCCGACCCCGCGGCTCGGCCTCATCGTCATCGACGAGGAGCACGAGAGCTCGTTCAAGCAGGCCACGGCCCCACGCTACCATGCCCGCGAGGTGGCGGAATGGATCGCGCGGGCGGAGGGCGTGCCGCTGGTGCTCGGGTCGGCCACGCCGTCGCTCGAGACGTTTCACCGCTGCATCGAGGGTGAGTGGACGATGTGCCGGCTCGCCGACCGGGTCGGCGGCTCCCAGCTGCCGCCGGTGATCAACGTTGATCTCCGCGATCCGAAGAGCCGATCCCGCGGCGCGGTGAGCCCCCGGCTCGCCGCCGGCATCAAGTGGGCGCTCGATAGTGGCGGGCAGGTGATGCTGCTGCTCAACCGACGCGGCTTCGCCACCCACGTGCAGTGCCGCGGCTGCGGCCATACTGCCCGCTGCCCGCAGTGCGACCTGGCCCTCACGCTCCATCAGCCGGGCAATCGCGGCATCTGCCACGGCTGCGGCCTCGTGACGCGGCTGCCGGCCGACTGCCCCGGCTGCTCCGCGCCGCACCTCGTGCATCGCGGCACGGGCACGCAGCGGCTGGAGGAGGAGGTGCGGGGGCTCTTCCCCGGCGTGCGCGTGGCGCGGATGGACACCGACACGATGCGGTCGCGCGGCAGCCACGAGCGCACGCTCGACGCCTTCCGCGCCCGTGAGATCGACATCCTCGTGGGCACGCAGATGATCGCCAAGGGGCTCGACTTTCCGGCCGTGATGCTGGTGGGCGTGGTGCACGCCGATGCCGCGCTCCATCTCGCCGACTTCCGCGCCGCGGAGCGCACGTGCCAGCTCGTCACGCAGGTGGCGGGCCGCAGCGGCCGCGGCACGCTCGGCGGCCGCGTCGTCGTGCAGACGAGCACGCCGGATCACCCCGCGATTGTCGCGGCGGCCAAACACGATTACGAGGCGTTCGTGCGGAGCGAGCTGCCGATCCGCCAGGCGCTCGTCTATCCGCCGTTTGGCTGCGTGGTGAGGTTCGTCGTGCGCAGCGTCGACGAGCAGGCCGCCATGAACTGGGCCGGCAACATCGCCGACCGGCTCCGCAAGGAAGTGGCGGCGGCCGGCGCCGCGGCGGCTGGCGTGCGGGTGCTCGGCCCCGCGCCGGCCCCGATCGCGCGGCTCCGCGACCGCTTCCGCTGGCACCTGCAGATGCAGGGGGCCGATGGCGACGTCCTGCGCGACATCGTCCGCCGCGCCACGGCGTCGCTCCAGACGCCCGACAACGTCGCCTGGATCGTCGACGTCGATCCCGTCGAAATGCTGTAGGACGGGCTTCAGCCTGTCGCCTCATCCCCGTTCGCCCACTCGGCTTTCGCCGGGGAAACCGCCGCGGGTACGATTGTCGTTGGAATCCCACCTCCATGTCATACCGTTCGATCACCGACATCCTGGGCGAGACGAGCCTCGAGCGGAAGTGCCGCTTCCTCTTCGGGCTCTGCCTGCTCGTGTTGATCACCGGCAGCTTCTGGTGGTACGGCAGCCGCACCGAGGAGCTCGTCTACACGACGACGCGGAGCACCGGCCGGCACTTCGTCGATGCGAAGATGCTGCAGTATCACTGGGAGAAGCTCGAGCCCGACACGAAGTATGCGAGCTTGATCGAGCAGCTCGGGTCGATCCTGCGGCCGCAGCCTTACCGTGCCTGGCTGCTCGATCCGGCGGCGACGCCCGCGGAGCGGGCCGACTACAACCGGCTCGATCAGGCGGTGCTCAACTACTTCGCCGAACGGCCCGCGACGCCCGCCACGGGCCTCGATCCCGACGGCGGCGCAGAGTATCGCGAGTTTCGCACGGCCGACAACAAGGAATACCACTACTACCAGCCGATCCGCTGGAAGAGCAGCTGCAAGGTCTGCCACGAATACCGAGGCATCATCGGCGACGCCCCGACCGGCGGCGACGCGGCCCATGCCCGCTATGCCGAGGGCGACCTGATGGCGGTCGCGAAGGTCGTCATGCCCGATTCGGCGACGCGGAAGGCGATCAATTGGAACCGGGCGATCCTGCTGGCCACCGCGATCATGACCGTCTTTCTGGCAATGCTCGCCGCCTACGCGATCGTGCGCTACGTGATCGTGAAGCCGCTCGACCACCTGCGGGAGGTGAGCGACGAGGTGCGGCGTGGCAACGTGCAGGCGCGGGCCGAGATCCACACCGCCGACGAATTCGAGGAACTGGGGGTGGCCTTCAACCGCATGCTTCGCGGTCTCGTCGATTCGCAGGAGGATCTGAGCAAGGCGAACCAGAGTCTCGACGACAAGGTTGACGAACTGGCCCGGGCCAACATGCATCTCTACGAGATGAACCGGCTGAAGAGCGACTTCCTCGCGACGATGAGCCACGAGCTGCGCACGCCGCTCAACAGCATCATCGGCTTCTCCGACGTGCTCGGCTCGATCCAGTCGCTCGACGACAAGCAGCGCCGCTACGTGCAAAACATCCGCTCGTCGGGGCGGATGCTGCTCGAGATGATCAACGACATCCTCGACCTCGCGAAGATCGAGGCGGGCAAGATGGAGGTCAGGCCGGCCACGTTTGCCGTGGAGGCGATCGTGTCGGCGCAGTGCGACATGGCCCGGCCGCTGGCCGAGAAAAAGAACATCGATCTCGCATTCGAGGTCGGTGCGGGGCTCGAGGCGGTGGAGCAGGACCCGGCGAAGGTGCAGCAGATCCTCGCCAACCTGCTCT
This sequence comes from Planctomycetia bacterium, assembly GCA_046343855.1. GTDB lineage: Bacteria > Planctomycetota > Planctomycetia > Pirellulales > UBA1268 > RGVT01. Next base: position 1,086 of record JBKDMX010000092.1, on the reverse strand, counting down.
CCAACGCCGTGAAATTCACCCCCGAGGGCGGCCGGGTGGACGTGAGCGCCCGGCTCGAGCCGGTTGAGGGGCAGCCATCCGGCGAGATCGCGATCGAGGTGAGCGACACCGGCGTCGGCATCGCGCCGGAAGAGCAGCAGACGATCTTCGAGAAGTTTCGGCAGAGCCGCGTCTTCCAGACGGGCGACGACGCGATGACCCGCGAGTTTTCCGGCACGGGCCTGGGGCTCTCGATCGTCCGCGAACTCTGCCGGCTGCTCGGCGGCGACATCGCGGTGGAGAGCCAGCTCGGCCGCGGCAGCCGTTTCACCGTCCGGCTACCGGCGCGGTTCGGGGCCGAGCCGACCGCCGCGGCGGATCCGGCCGGCGCCGTGCAGGCGAACGGCGAAGCCGCCTTGGCGGCCGTGGGCGAAGCGGAGCGGGTGTGAGCAAGGAGGGCTGATGGCGAAGGGGCATGCGGCGGGCGAGGTGGTGCTCTTCACGGACGGGGCCTGTAGCGGCAACCCCGGTCCCGGCGGCTGGGCCTACATCCTGCGTCACCCGGAGAGCGGCCGCGAGGCGGTGGCCTCGGGCGCGGAGGCGGAAACCACGAACAACCGCATGGAGCTGACCGCGGCCGTGCAGGGGCTCACGCAGCTCAAGCGGCCCACCCGCGTCGAGCTCGTCACCGACAGCGTCTACGTGGGCACCGGGCTCTCCGAATGGCTTCCCAAGTGGAAGCAGCAGGGCTGGAAGCGCAAGGAGAAGGGAAAGCTCGTGCCGGTGAAAAACGAGGACCTCTGGCGTGAGCTCGACCGGCTGGCCTCGGTGCACCAAGTGATCTTCACGCACGTCGCCGGCCACGCCGGCCACCCGGAAAACGAGCGCTGCGACGAACTCGCCGTCGCCGCCTACCAGCCGTATCTCAAGAAAAACAAAGCCCGGCCCACGTAGGACGGGCCTCCGTGCCTGTCTTGCCGTCAACTCGCCCAAGCCGGCTTCGGGTGACCCGGACCCCGTCGCCGGACGCTCGCTACGGACATCCTGTCCTTCGCTCGCTCGGATGCTGACGGCGCTTCGCCATCCTGGCTGCGCTTGTCAGCATAC
>JBKDMX010000091.1:0-72258 GCA_046343855.1 Planctomycetia bacterium | reverse complement strand
GCTCGCCTACAAGCTCCAGCAGAGCGCGCCCGAACTCATGAACCTGGCCGACGAGCCGAAGGAAGTGCTCGCCCGCTACGGCATCACCGACCCCGCCCAGCCCGGCTACGCCCGCAACTGTCTGCTCGCCCGGCGTCTGCTCGAGCGGGGCGTGCGGTTCGTGCAGCTCTTCCACGAGGCCTGGGACCAGCACGGCGACCTCACGAAGGCCATCAAGAAAAACACGGGCGACACGCAGCAGGCCTCGGCGGCGCTCGTCTCTGATCTCAAGGAGCGGGGTCTCTTGGACGACACGATCGTGATCTGGGGCGGCGAATTCGGCCGCACGCCGATGGTGCAGGGAGGCAACGACGGCCGCGACCACCACAACCGCGCCTTCTCGATGTGGCTGGCCGGCGGCGGGATCAAGGCGGGCCACGTGCACGGCCACCTGGTGAAGGGCATCTTCGCCTGACGGGCTTCTTGGCATCGTCGGCCGGCTGTTCTGCACTCCCTTCCTGGCCACGGTATGCTAGAGGGCTTTCCCTTCCGCCCAGCCGTGCCCGCCATGAGCCTGCCTCCACTCCGCGCCTCAGAGCATCTTCACGACGTCCGCTACGAGATCCGCGGAGCGCTCGCCCGGCGTGCCGAGCAGCTCGAGCGGGAGGGGCACGAGATCGTGAAGCTCAACATCGGCAACCCCGGCGCATTCGGGTTTCGGATGCCCGGCTCGATGCGGGTGGCCGTGGTCGAAAACCTCCACCAAGCCGATCCCTATTCGCATCAGAAGGGGATCTTCGCGGCCCGCGAGGCGGTCGTGATGCAGCAGCAGAGCCGCGGCGTCATGGACGTCACCGCCGACGACGTTTTCATCGGCAACGGCGTGTCGGAATTGATCATGCTCGCCATGCGGGCGCTCTTGAACCCCGGCGACGAGGTGCTCGTGCCGAGCCCCGATTACCCGCTCTGGACGGCGAGCGTGGTGATCCACGGCGCGAAGGCGGTGCACTATCCCTGCCGCCCCGAGCGGGGCTTCGTGCCCGACCCGGTCGAGGTGGAGCGGCTGATCACGCCGCGCACCCGCGCGCTCGTCGTGATCAATCCCAACAATCCCACGGGCGCCGTCTATCCACGGCAGACGCTCGCCGCCCTGGCCGACATCGCGCGGCAGCGGCACCTCGTCTTCTGCGCCGACGAGATCTACGACGAGATGCTCTACGACGGCGCGGAGTTCGTGCCGGCGGCGAGCCTCGATGAGTCGCTCCTCTGCCTCACGTTCGGCGGCCTGAGCAAGGTCTACCGGGCTTGCGGCCTGCGGGTGGGCTGGCTCGTCTTCTCCGGCGAGCGGGAGCATGCCCGCGACTACATCCAGGCCGTGGAGCTCTTGGCCAGCCTGAGGCTGTGCTCGAACGTGCCCGGCCAATACGCAGTGCAGACGGCGCTCGGCGGCCACCAATCGATCCTCGACCTCACGAAGCCCGGCGGGCGGCTGCATGCCACGCGGGCCGCGATGCTCGACGCCGTGCGGCGGAGCAAGTATCTCTCCGTCATGCCGCCGCAGGGGGCGATGTATGCCTTCGTGAAGGTGCATGCCGACCGGCTGCCCGGCGGCGTCAACGGATTCGACGATCAGGCCTTCGCGCTCGATCTGTTGGAGCGGAAGCACGTGCTCGTGGCCCCGGGGTCGAGCTTCAACGTGCCGTATCGCGACCACTTCCGCGTCACGCTTCTGCCAGACGCGGAGCAGATGGCCGATGTTTTCGGCCGGATCGAATCGCTGCTCGACGAATACGCCGCCCGGTAGCGACGGGCAACTCGGCAACCGCATAGCCCTTTGCGGAATCGCGTTCATCGGCGATATTCTCGCCGTCGTGGCCGTTTCCCGCACGTCGTTTCCCCGAAGGACCGCCCCATGGCCGAGAGTTCGCCGCAGCAGCGCTTTGAATCCCTGAAGCTCACGCTTCCCCCCGCGCCCAAGCCCGTGGGCGTCTACAAGCCGGCCCTCATCGTGGGCAAGCATCTCTATGTCTCGGGCCACGGCCCGCTCCTCCCCGACAACACGCTCATGCGGGGCCGCGTGGGCCGCGACCTCGACGCCGACGGCGGCAAGAAGGGGGCTCGGCAGGTGGGCCTCACCATGCTCGCCACGCTCCTCGCCACGCTCGGCAGCCTCGACAAGGTGAGGCGGGTGATCAAGGTGCTCGGCATGGTCAACTGCACGAGCGACTTCGAGAAGCACCCCTACGTGATCAATGGCGCAAGCGAGCTCTTCGCCGAGATCTGGGGCCCCGAACACGGCATCGGCGTCCGGAGCGCCGTCGGGATGGGGTCGCTCCCCGACGACATCCCCGTGGAGATCGAAGCCCTCTTCGAGCTGGCCTGACCATGAAAACATTCGGCAAGGACGAGATCTCGCAGGCGCTCGCGCGGCAGCGGGCGCTGCCGCTCTTCAACTGCGACGACGCGGCCACCGGCATGCAGGTGCTCGAATCGCTCCATGCGGGCGGCATCCGGTTCGTGGAGTTCACCAACCGCTCCGCCGGCGCGCTCGGCGTGTTCCGCACGCTCGTGATCAAGGGCGTGTGCGGGCCGTGCGCCTGGCTCACACGCATGCCCTCCGGTGGCGTGACGCTCGACGAGGCCAATCTGAAAGCATGGTTCGCCGCGGGAGTGCACTGCGTGGGGATGGGATCGCACCTCGTCGACGCGAAGACGCTCGCCGAAGGCGCCTTCGCCGACCTCGCCGAACGGGCGCGTCGGCTCACGTCGATCCTCGCCACGGTCTAGCCCATGCTGCCGCTCGTCGTCATTGCCGCTGCGATCGCCGCCCTCGTGGTGCTCGTCGCCTGGGCGAAGGTGCATCCGTTTCTCGCGTTCATCCTCGTCTCGGCGGCCGCGGCGGTCGCGCTCGGCATGCCGCTGGCCGACGTGCCGGGTGCGGTGCGGAAGGGAATCGGCGACATTCTCGGAACGCTGTCGATTGTGATCGTCTCGGGGGCGATGCTCGGCAAACTCGTCGTGGAAAGCGGCGCGGCGCAGCGCATCGCCGACACGCTCGTCGCGGCGTTTGGCGAGCGGCGGATGGCCTGGGCGATGGGGCTCACCGGCTTCATCGTCGGCATTCCGCTCTTCTATGGCGTCGGCTTCGTGCTGCTCGTGCCGATCATCTTCGCCGTGGTGGAGCGGTATCGGCTGTCGCCGCTGGTGGTGGCGCTGCCAGCGCTGGCGGCCCTGAGCGTCGCCCACGGCCTGCTGCCCCCCCATCCGGCCCCGACAGCACTCGTCTCGACGTTCAACGCCAGCCTCGGGCTCACGCTCTTCTATGGAGTCGCGATCGCCGTGCCGGCCCTCGTGCTCGCGGGCCCGGTCTTCGCGCGGGCGATGGCGACGATTCCCGCGCGGCCGCTCGCCGGCCTCGCCACCACGCCACGGCCCCAGCACGAGCTGCCCGGGGCCGGCGTGAGCATCCTCACGGCCCTGCTGCCGGCCGTGCTTCTCCTCGCGACGGCCATCGGCGGCGCGATCGTGCCTGCCGGATCGGCCGCCGCCACGGCGATGAAATTCATCGCCGATCCCGACGTGGTGATGCTCACGGCGCTTCTCTTCGCCACGCTCACGCTCGGCATCGCCCGCGGCCGCTCACTGCCGGCGGTGATGAACACGTTTGCCGCGGCGATCGGCGACATGGCCTCGATCCTGCTCGTCATTGGCGGCTCGGGCGCCTTCAAGCAGGTGTTCGTGGCCAGCGGCGTGAACAGCCTCATCGGCGAGACGATGCAGGGCCTGCCGCTCGATCCGCTCGTGCTCGCCTGGCTCGTGACGGCCGTGATCCGGGCCTGCGTGGGGTCAGCCACGGTGGCGGGGCTCACGGCCGCGGGCATCCTGGCGCCGCTCGTGACAGCCGGTAGCGTCGATCCCAATCTGATGGTGCTCGCGATCGGGGCGGGCAGCCTCGCTTTCTCGCATGTCAACGACGCCGCCTTCTGGCTCTTCAAGGAATACTTCAGCCTCAGCATCGCCGACACGCTCAAAAGCTGGACCGTGATGGAGACGATCGTGTCGGTCGTGGGATTGGCGGGCGTGCTCGTGCTCGCCCGCATCATCTGACTGACCTGGGCCGCTTTGCAAAAATGCCCGCCGCCTCTATTGTGCTCGGCACGCGCGAAAAGAGCGTGTTTGGCTTGACGCCCGAACGTGGCCGGTGGGGATTCATCCTCGTCGGCCTGGCGATCAATCTCTGCCTTGGTGCGGTCTACGCCTACAGCATCTTCAAGCCCGCGGTCGAGAAGGTGTATGGCGTAAATGCCTTCCTGGGCAACCTGCCCTTCATGACGTTTCTCTTCTCCTTCGCCTTGACGATGTTTTTCGGCGGCCGATTCTTAGAGCGGGTCGGGCCGCGGCTGCTCGCCCTCGGCGGCGGGCTGATCGTGGGGCTGGGTTGGATCCTGTCGAGCTATGCGACCTCGATCTGGATGCTCGTGCTCACCTACGGTGTGATCGCCGGCTCGGGCGTGGGGCTCGTCTACGGCTGTCCCGTCGCGATGGGCGCCCGCTGGTTTCCCGATCGCAAGGGGCTCGCCGTCGGCCTCATGCTCGCGGGGTTCGGTGGATCGGCCCTGATCACCGGTCGGATCGCGAGCCTCCTCATCGGCGACCACACGACACTCCCCCTCGACGAGCTTGCCCGCTCGCTCCCCCACACGTTTCTCTGCTTCGGGGTGGCCTTCGCCGGGCTGCTCTCGCTGCTCTCGCTGCCGTTTCGTTTTCCTGCCGCCGGCTGGAGGCCGCAGGGCTGGACGCCGCCGGCAGCCGCCGCCACCACCTGCGACCTCGACGGCTCGCGGATGCTGAAAAACTCCATGTTCTGGGGCCTCTTCCTCTGCTACATGATCGGCTGCCTCGCCGGCCTGATGGCGATCGGGATCTCGAAGCCGGTGGGCAGCGACGTGATCAAGATCGCGTCAGGCACCACCACGTCGCTCGTCGGCGTGTTTGCTGTGTTCAACGCCGTGGGGCGGCCGCTCTTCGGCTGGCTGGCCGACAGGCTCTCGCCGCGGACGGCGGCGGTGATCAACCTGTCGATCATCCTGGCGATGTCGCTGACGATGCTCTGCGCCGGCGAGAACACGACGGCCCTCTACGTGGCGGCTTTCGCGGGATTCTGGCTCTGCCTCGGCGGTTGGCTCGCCATTGCCCCCGCGGCCACGGCCACGTTCTTCGGCATGGCCCACTACTCTCGCAACTACGGCACCGTCTTCTTCGCCTACGGTCTGGGCGCGATCCTCGGCGGCATCATCTCGGGCCACGCCAAAGACTGGTTCGGCAGCTACACCTACGCCTTCATCCCCACGGCCGGCCTCGCAGCGCTCGGCATCGTGATTGCGATCCTGTTTCTCGGCCGGCCAACTCGCGCCGTGTAACGCCCCTCGCCGATCACGCCGGCTCGCACACGCTCCGCTGGCTGCCGAGGCCGTCGATCGCGAGCGTGACGACGTCGCCGGCCCGCAGGAAGACCGGCGGCTTCATCCCCATGCCCACGCCCGGGGGCGTGCCGGTGATGATCACGTCGCCCGCCTCGAGCGTGATGAACTGCGAAAGGTAGTGCACGATGTGCCAGACGTCGAAGATCATCGTCGCCGACGTGCCGTTCTGCCGCCGCACGCCGTTCACGTCGAGCGTGAGGCCGAGCTTCTGCGGATCCCCCACCTCGTCGGCCGTCACGAGCCACGGCCCGAGTGGCAGGAAATTGTCGCTGCTCTTGCCCTTGCTCCACTGGCCGCCCCGCTCGATCTGGAAAGCCCGCTCGGAGACGTCGTTGGCCACGCAGAAGCCGGCGACGTGGTCCTTCGCCGCCTCCTTCGACGCGAGATACCGGGCGTCGCGGCCGATCACGAGGCCGAGCTCCACCTCCCAGTCGGTCTTCTCGCTGCCGCGCGGAATCAGGATCGGGTCGTGTGGGCCGCAGACGGCGCCCGTCGCCTTCATGAAGAGGATCGGCTCGGCGGGAATCGCGGCCCCCGTCTCCTTGGCGTGGTCGGAATAGTTGAGGCCGATTGCGAAGACGTTGCGCGGGCGGGCCACCGGGGCGCCGATCCGCACGCCGGCCGGCGCGTCGGGCAAGGCGTCGGGCTTTGAAGCGATCGTGCGGAGCGCTGCGAGGCCGCCAGTGGAGAAGAAGGCGTGGTCGTAGTCGCGCACGTGGGCCGACACATCTTTGATGCGGCCGTCGGCGGTGACGATGCCTGGCTTTTCCTGACCGCGGGTTCCAAAGCGCACGAGCTTCATCGCGATTCCTTTCGGGGTGATTTTCGGGAAGGGGAAGGTTTCAGGCGGGCGGAGATCGCGCCGGCCAGTGTGTCGCGTGTGGCCTTAGTTTTCCAGCCGCGGCATCACTTTGATCCAGCCGGCAACGTGACGGCGGGCCACCTCCGCCGCCTGCTTCACATCGCCTGAACGAATCGCGTCGAGAAGGTGGTCGTGCGACTCGACGGTCGCCTGCCGCGTCCGGTGCGTCACGGCCTCGTGCCGCAGCTGCATCTGCGTCAGCCAGAGGGCGAACTGGTCGCGGAGCGAGTTCCAGCAGAGCAGGAGCCGGCGATTGCCCGCGGCGCGGACGATCCGATCGTGAAACTCCGCATCGAGCCGCGACACGTCGGCGAGCGTCTTCGCCTTCTTCATGGCTTGGATGTTTTTCTCGAGCACCGCGAAGTCCTGCTGCGTGCCGCGCTCGGCGGCCAGTCCTGCCGCCACCGGGTCGATCATCAGCCTCACCACGTAGATCTCCTCGATGTCACGGGGCGTGAGCACCGGGATCCGCGTATGGCCCGTCGGGTCGAAGTCGACGAGCCCGCGAAGTTGGAGTTCGATGAGCGCCTCGCGGATCGGCGCGCGGCTCACGCCGAGCATCGCGGAGAGCGTCGGCTCCGAGACTCTCGCACCCGGCTCGAATTCGCCGCCGATGATCGCGTGGGAGAGCTGGGAGAAGACGGTCTGTGAGAGCCGGCTCCGCTCCCGGCGTGCGAGGCCCGTCGAGAGTGATTTCTTTGGCATCGAAAAAGTCTTCAGACCTCCTCCAGAGGGGCAGTGGCGTCGCCGAACATCTTTTCCCGGACGCCCATCTTTTCCATCAGCGACAGATACAGCCGGCACATCTGCCGGTCCGGCTTGCCCGAGTAGTCGAGCACGCGGCCCGTCTCGATTCCCCCGCCGCCGCTTCCGAGCACCACCATCGGCAACTGGTCGTTGTCGTGCTTCGAGCCGGCCATCATGCTCGAGCACATGAGCACCATGGAGTTGTCGAGCGCCGTCCGCTCCCCCTCCTGGATCGCATCGAGCCGCCGGGCCACGTGGGCCAATTGCTCCGTGAAGAACCGATTCACCTTCAGCCAATCGGTGTTGTCGGAGTGGGAGAGCAGGTGATGGATCATGTAGTCGATCCCCTGCGACGGGTTGTCGGTCCGCGGCAGGTTCGGAAACCGCAGGGCCGAGTGGTCGTTGTTGAGCTTGAGCGTGACGATCCGCGTCGTGTCGGTCTGGAAGGCCAGCACGAGGATGTCGCACATCAGCCGCATGTGCTCGGCGATGTCCTGGGGGATCCCGTCGGCCGGCCGCGGGATGTCGGGCTTTTCGAGCGCAGGCTTCCAGCCCTGCAATTCCCCGCGCTGTCCGGCGGTGGCGATCCGCTGCTCCACGTCGCGGACGCTGTCGAGGTATTCGTCGAGCTTCCGCCGGTCGGCCACGCTGATCCGGCGGCGAAGATCGTCGGCCGGCTCGAGCACCGCGTCGAGCACGCTCTTGTCGCCCGCATGCGACTCGTCCTTGAAGAGCCGGTCGAACGCGAGCGCCGGATAGATCTCGAGCGGCGTCGGCGTCGTCGGGCTGCTCCAGGAAATGTGAGAGCTGTAGAGCATCGAGTAGTTTTTGTGGACGCTCGGGTTGCTCTTCTCGCAGCCGAGCACGAGGCTCGGCACCTTCGTGCCGCGGCCGTAGGTCTGGGCGAGGTGCTGATCGAAGCTCGTGCCCGAGCGGATTTCGCCGCCGGAGGCGAGCGGGGCGCCCGAAAGCAGGTTGCCCGTCTGCGACGAGTGGATGTTGCCCTTGCGGGCCTGCTCGTTGTAGAGGCCCTTCACGAAGAGCAGCTTCTCGCGGAAGTCGGCCACCGGCTCGAGCACCTTGCCGAGTTTCATCTCCTTGCCCGAGCCCTTCGCCCACCACTCCTTCGAATGAAAGCCGTTCCCGGCGAAGAGCACGGCAAGCCGCAGTGGCGGGGGAGCCGGGGCCGCGCCTGCCAAGGCCGGCTCGCCGGCGAGCGTGAGCGACTCCATCCAAGGGAGAGCCATCGACACGCCGAGGCCGCGGAGCATCGTGCGGCGGGAAAGGTTTTGAGTCATGGGAAGGCTCCTTTCGGTGGCTCTGCGGCAATCTTCCTTACGAAGCGTCATCGGCCGCGTCGCGGCCGCGGATCATGCGAAACTGCGGGCTTGTCACGATCGCGTCGATGGCGACCGAGATCTTGTAATCGGAGGCCGCGAGGCGGGCCGCCATCTCATCGAGCAGCGGCTCGTCGGAGAGCTGCACGCCGCGGCCGAGCGCATACCCGAGCAGCTTGCGGCAGAAGACCCGCACGAACTGGTCGCGACGCGGGCCGAGCAGATACGTCCGCACGCTCGCCTGCCCATCGAGCGTAGCGCCGTCGGGCAGGCTGGCCTTCGTGTCGAGCGGCTGGCCCGAAGCGTCGGCCGTGCGCAGCCGGCCGATGGCGTCGAACTCCTCGAGTGCGAATCCGAAGGGATCGATCCGCCGGTGGCACTTCGCGCAGGCCGCGTTTTCCGAATGCATGGCGATCAGCTGCCGTTCGCTCAGGCCCGTCGGCACCGTCTCGGCCAGCAGTGGCACGTCTTTCGGCGGCTTGGGAAGTTTCTCGCCGAGGATCGTCTCGTAGAGCCAGTTGCCGCGGAGGATCGGGCTCGTGCGGGAGGCGCCGGCCTGCGTGGAGAGCGTCGTGGCGAGGCAGAGGATGCTGCCGCGGCCGTGCTTCCGCACGCCCTCCACCCGCTGCCACGTATCGCCGGCCACCCTCTCGATTCCATAGTGCTTCGCGAGCCGCTCGTTCAGGAATGTATGGTCGGCATCGATGAGCGAGAGGATCGAGCGGTCGTTGCGGAAAAAGTCGTCGAGGAACCGCACCGTCTCCTCCTCCATGTCGGCCCGCAGGTCGGCGAACTCGGGAAAGAGCTCGGCGTTCTTTTCGTCGAGCGACGCAAAGCCGTGCACGTGGAGCCACTGCGTGCCGAACTCCTCCGCCAGCCGCCGCGACGCCGGTGCGGCGAGCATCCGTCGCACCTCCGACTTCAAGACCTCGGCATCGTGCAGCCGACCGCTCTCGGCCGCCGTGAGCAATTCCGCATCGGGCATCGACGACCAGAGGAAGTAGGAAAGCCGCGTGGCGAGTTCGTAGCCGGAGACCGGCGCGGTGGCGGTGCCCGGCGGGGCCGTCTCGATCTTGTAGAGGAAGTCGGTCGAGACGAGCACATGAGCGATCACGGCGCGGATCGCCTCCTCGTGGGGGATTTCCTTCTTTCGCAGCGTGTCGTAAAGCGTGCGGAGCCGGGCTTCCTCCCCGGGCAGGAGCGGTCGGCGGAACGCCCGGCCGGCGAGGGCCACCACCGCGTCGACGTGCCGGGGCTCGACGTCCACGAGACGCTTCTTGAAGGCCTCGGCGCGGCCGACGATCGCCGGCTTCAACGGTGCAAACCGATTCACGAGTTCAGGCCGGTCCTGCGAGGCATAGCCCATCAGCTGTTCGTAAACGTCCTCGAGTTCGAGCGGCTCCTGCGCGATGAAGAAGAGCTCGTTCCAGAGCCGGTCGAGTTCCCTGGTCTCCGCGTCGTCGAGCATGAGCCGGCGCAGCTGATCGTCTTCGCGGTAATACAGGTTCAGCGTGACGACCTCGTCCACCGGCACGACACGGCCGTAGCAGAGCGCCATGGGAAAAAGATCGCGGACTTCGGCAAACGAGGCATCGAGACGGCTCCACGCGGTGGATTCCTTCCGAGCCACGACCGGCAGCGAAGGCACGAGGCCGGTGGGCGCGGCATCACCGGAAATCGCCGCGGCCTCGATCTGCACGCTCGCGTCTTCGCCGGCATCGGCATGCAGCCCGGCGACCGTCACGAATTCACAACCCTCGGTCAATTCTGCGGGAATCGTGATCGTGATCGAATCTGGCGCCTGCATGCCCAGGTCACCAGCCGCGACCGTGAGCCCCTGCGGATGGCGGCCGTAGCGGGCGGGGTCGAGGCCCACTTGATTGGTATCGCCTTCGCTCACGCTCACGCTCGCGGTCGCCGGCGGGGCCTGCGGCTTGATGCCTGCGAGCAGCGGGCCGGTCGCGGAGCGGAGCAGTCGCCGCAACTCGGCATCGGAGGAATTCTTGGCCGGCTCGACGCCGGCGGCCGAAAGCAGCTGCTCGATCTCGGCAGCGAGCGTGCCGCGCTCCTCTGCGTCGTTCGCCAATCTCCATCGGGTGAGAAGCGACCCGGCGGGAATCGTCCAGCCGGATGCCGAGCCTTCGGGCTCGACCGCGAAGTGCCAGACGTTGTCATGGCCCTGCCCGTCGGCTTGCGGATTCGCGGCGAGGATGTCGGCCGACACGTCGCGGGCCAGGTCCCACTCGCGGTCGCCGGAGCGGATCGTGAGATCGACGCGGGTGAGGTCGCATCTCGCGTCGCCGTCGCGGGCCCCCACGACGACCGCAACCACTTCACCTTTCCGGACGGAAAGCGGCCCGAAAGGCCCGAACGCGCCGCCGTGGTCGACTGCGCTCGTGAGCGTCTCCCGGGTCTTGCCCCGCCAGACCTCGACCGACCAGGCCGTGCCGTTCGAGCAGCCCTGGTGGGCGCTCGTCGCCCCGCCGCGGATCTCCACGGTGGCGGTGATCGGGCTTCGCCAGCCGACCACCACCCGCTGCTTGGCCTCGGGATGCACCGCCACGCCATGCGGATGAATCGTGCCGGGGACGCGGTACTGCTCGTCCGACGAGTTGGCGATCACCCGCAGCTCGCCCTCGCCGCCCCAGCCGTTGACCGCCTCCCAGCCCTCGATCTTCTCGAGCTTCTTGTCGAGCAGCGTGGCGAAGGCCGCTTCCGGCATCCCGATGCCAAGATACGAGCACCAGGCCGCGAGCAGCCGCGGTTCGACGGCATGCTTCTCGGCAAGCGTGGCGACCGTGGCGCCGAGGCCGTCGGGCGTGACCTCGGGGCCGGCCATCGCCTCGGCGACGGCAGCGAGGCATTTTGCCGCCGTGGCGGCGAGCCGTTCGCGTTCCGAGGCAAGCAGCGCCGTCATCGGCCGCACGAGCGCGAGTGGAAGATCGGCCCGGCCGGGGCCAACGAGCCGCGGATTGTGCCAGACGACGGCATCGTGCTCGCGGCCGTCGCCCGCATCGCCGGCCGCAAGGCTGATCGTGACGAAATCCTTATCCTTCGGCACCGCGAGCTTGACGCGAAACTCCCGCCGCTCGACGAGCGGCGTCGCCGCCTCCATCCAGGAGGGCGTGCCATCGGAAGCGCCGAACTGGCGGACGATCTGGCCAACGGTGTTGAACTTCCAGAGCGAGTTTTGCCACTGGGCGACAAACCCGGCCAGCTGCGGGGCATCCCCCGGCGCCGCGAGCTTCCAGCGGGCCCGCAGCGAATCGAGAACCAGGGACGGGTGACCGGCCGATGCACCGGCCGGGGCTCGTTCGGAGGCGGACAGGGCGGCAAAAAGCGTGGCCAGGTATTTCGGGCTCAGGCCCCGCTCGCGGGCCACGTCGACAATCGCGTCGCCGCCGCGTGCCAGTCGCTCCCGCTCGGCGAGCGTCGCCAGCAGATATTTTTCCACCGGCAAAAACCCCTCGTGCCCCGTGTCGAGCGTGATCCCCTGTTGCACCGTCTGCCGCGCTGCCACGTCGAGCGGCTGCGTGTACTGCGAGTAAAAATGCTTCAGTCGCGCGAGTGCCTCGTCGGTAAAGTCGCGGCGGGAGTCGCCAGCAGAGAACCGCAGGCCGTCGGGTAGGAACACGGCGTGGGCCGCGATGCCCTTCGCGGCATCGAGATACTTCGTGGCCAGGCTCGGCGACATCACGAGCGATTGCCCCGTGTTCGTAAAGCCTTCCCCCGCGCCGCCGTCGGCGGGAAACTCTTTGGCCGGATCGAGCGAGGCGACGCCCGTGAGGTCGCGGATCGTGTGCGTGTATTCGGCGTTGTTGAGCCGGCGGAGGACGACGCGGCCCGGGTCGCCGGCGTGCGCCTGCGCCTCGGCGGCCAGAAACGCCCGCAGCCACTCGGCCAGCACCCGCCGGTCCTCGTCGGTGGGTTGGTCGGCGTCGGGGGGCGGCATCTGGCCGCTCGTGACCATCTCCGCGACCCGCTGCAAGAGCCTGACGTGCGTGCCGAGCGCGGCGTCGTCGCCCGTGAAGGAGAGATCGACCTCACCCTCGACCGAGTCGCCGGAATGGCAGTCGAGGCAGTAGCGGGCGAGCAGCGGCCGGACCGCCGCCACGTCTGCTGCGAGAGCCGCGTTGCCGACGAGGCAAGCCAAAAGACTGGCGAGGCGCACGACAAGGGCGGATCGCCTGGCTGCTGCAGCGCCGCCCAGGCCGGACAGAGAACTGCCCAGAAAAGCCGACGGGCTCGACAGAAAAAAACCTTCACCGCTCATCGCGCACACTCCAGCCGGTGCCCGGCCATCGGAACGACGTCGCGGGAGTATAGCACCGCTCCATCTTTCTGTCGACAGTTTCGGTCAGGTGAAACGCGGAAAAAACCGCGACACACGTCGCCATGCGTTGCGACCGGCGCGTGTGCGTCCTTTGCCACGAGCAGCCGAAACGCCATCGAACGAGGTCGTGGAGAGCACGGTGCCGCGTGAGACAGGCCCGGCTGCCGCGGAGTGCAAGCAAGAACCGGCGCCGAATGACGTGGAGTGGCAAACAGCCCAAGATACGAGGGCAGCCGATCGTGAACCATGAGTTCCAACAGCGTGCCCTCATGACGATCGGCGCGAATGACCAGCTTCTCCACGATCGCGGCAAGCCGTTCGAGCTGAGACTCGGTGCGCGCCTGTGCCTCGGCGAGCTTCGCCAGAGCGACTTCGAGCCTCGACGTGCTCCTGGCATGGGTACACACGAACATTGCTTGCTGGCGGCGGTCAACGGCGGGAGCGAGCGACGCGTGCCGATTGCTTGGAACCCCGATGCTCGAGCCGTGGCGTAAGCGAGGGAATCCGCCCGCGTGACCATTCCCCGCCGATGGAGTGGCTCTTCGAGGCACCTCGTTCTCGGGCTGGAACGGCGACACGAAGCAGACCTGGCGGATCGACGACGGCGCGATCATCGCGGGAGGTCTACGAGCCGGCGCATGTCAGGGCGAAGCCGGCGGCAGTGGCCCTCGACGACATGGAGCAGTTTTCAACGCGGATGCGGCGGATGTGCCGCGAGGAGCGGGTGGAGTTTTTCGACATCCGCAAGGCCGGGGAAGACTACATGCTGCGGTCGTACAAGCCCTACGATCATTTCGCCCGCGACGCGATCCACGGCAACAGCCGCGGCAAGCAGATCGTGGGGCGGATCCTCACCCGGTATTTCGAGCCGAAAGACGCCTCCCGGTTGGCTGGCCACGGGCTTCTTGGCACGCAATACCGCGCTGCCAAAACCCCTCCCGGCTGTATATAATGGAGAGAACTTCGCCAGGAACTGCGTGCATGGGTTGCTCGTCCCCCTACCGATTCTCGTGGCTGATGCGTCTCGCGGCGGCCGCGGTGGCCTGTGTCGCCACCACCATCGGTTCCGCGGCGACACCCGCCCCGCCGCAGCCCCGAATCTCGTTCAACAACGACATCCGGCCGATCCTCTCCGATAACTGCTTCGCCTGCCACGGCCCCGACAGTGCCAACCGGCAGGCCGGACTGCGGCTCGACACAGCCGAGCATGCGACCGCCGAACTCGACAGCGGCACGCGGGCGATCGTGCCCGAAGATGTCGCTGCCAGCGAACTCGTCGCCCGGATCATCAGTGACGATCCCGACAGCGTGATGCCGCCGCCCGAGGCCAAGATCGGCCGGCTCACCGTCGAGCAGGTCGATCTCGTCAAACGCTGGATCGCCGAAGGGGCGCAGTATGAGCCGCACTGGGCATTCGTCGCGCCTGTAAAGCCCGCGGCCACGGATGCCACGGCCGCGATCGACGACGCCGTCACTGCCGGGCTTGCGAAGCGTGGCCTCAAGCTCCAGCCCGAGGCCGATCGCCAGACGCTCATTCGCCGCGTGAGCTTCGACATCACCGGCCTGCCACCGACGCCCGCCGAGGTCGATGCCTTCGTCGCCGACACGTCGCCCGACGCCTACGAAAAACTCCTCGACCGGCTGCTCGCGAGCCCGCGCTACGGCGAGCGGATGGCAGCCGACTGGATGGACCTCGCCCGCTATTCCGACAGCTACGGCTTCCAGGTCGATCGCCCGCGGCCCGACATGTGGCCGTGGCGCGACTGGGTGATCCGGTCGTTCAATGCCAACCTTCCCTGGGATCAGTTCGCGCTCTGGCAGGTGGCCGGCGACCTATTGCCTGACGCCACGGACGAACAGGTGCTCGCCACGGCCTTCAACCGGCTCCATCAGCAGGAAAACGAGGGCGGCTCGATCGAGGAAGAGTATCGCGTCAACTACGTGAACGATCGCGTGACGACGTTCGGCACGGCCTTCCTCGGCCTCACGTTCGAGTGCTGCCGCTGCCACGACCACAAGTTCGACCCGCTGGCGCAGAAGGATTTTTATTCGCTCTTCGCCTTCTTCGACGACATCGACGAGGCGGGGCTCTATTCCTTCTTTACCGAGGCGGTGCCGACGCCGAAGCTGCGGATGCTCGACGCGACGACATCGGCAGCTCTCGCCAAGGCCGACGAGGCGGCTGGCGAGGCAGCGACGGAATACGAGCGGGCGGAGGCGGTGGCCCGGGCGACCGTGACGGACTGGATCGCCGGCAAAGCCGTGATGCCGACCGCTCTCGAGGCCGCCGGAGGCACGATTCCGGGTGAACTCGTGCATTACTCCTTCGACGGCCGCGGGACGGACGGGAAGTTTGCCAACGAGTTCGGCACGAAGGAGTCGGCCACGGCTCCCGTCGAGATCGTGGTCGTGGACGACGCCCGCGGTGGCAGCGCCTGCCGCGCGATCAAGCTCACCGGCGACCATCCGGTGAATACGCCGGTCGGCAACTTCCGCCGCAGTCAGCCGTTCACCGTGTCGGCTTGGATCAAGCCGGCGGCGAAGCACGACCGGGCGGTCGTGTTTCACCGGTCGCAGGCCTGGACCGACGCCGGCAGCCGCGGCTACGAGCTGCTCGTGGACGGTGGCCATCTGCGCTGGTCGCTGATCCACTTCTGGCCCGGCGACGCGGCGAGCGTGCGGTGCGCTGAACCGCTCCCCGTCGGCGAGTGGACGCACGTGGCGGTATCGAGCGATGGCTCGGGCAAGGCGGCTGGGCTCACCATCTTCGTGAATGGCCACGCGGCCGCCACGACGATCGTTCGCGACAGCCTCACCCGCGAGATCACCGGCGGCGGTGGCGACACGATCACGATAGGCGAGCGGATGCGCGACAATGGCTTTAAGAACGGACTCGTCGACGAGTTCCGCGTGTTTGCCCGGGCGCTCTCGCCGCTCGAGGTGCGAGATCTTGCCGCGCCGGGGGCGATCGCGACGGCCCTGGCCGAGAAGCGCGACGCCGAGTCGCTCGGTGGCTACTTCGCAGCGGCCTTCGCCGACGAGCCGGCCGCCGCGCGGGCAAAACTCGAGGCCGGCCGTCGCCACCGCGACGACCTCGCCGAACGGCCGCGGGAAATCATGGTGATGCGGGACCTGCCGCAGCCGAAGATGGCCTACATCCTCGAGCGCGGCGACTACGACAAGCGTGGGGCACCGGTCGAGCCCGACACGCCCGCCGCGCTGCCACCGTTCCCGGCCGACCAGCCGAAGAACCGGCTCGGCCTCGCCCGCTGGCTGATCGACCCCGAGCATCCGCTGCTCGCCCGGGTGACGGTGAACCGGCTCTGGCAGTCGCTGTTCGGACTCGGGCTCGTGCAAAGCCCCGAGGATCTCGGCAGCCAGTCCACGCGGCCCGAATATCCGGAGATGCTCGATCTGCTGGCCTGGCAGTTCGCGCACTCCCCAGCCGACGGCGGCATCGGGTGGGACATGAAGCGTCTCATCAAGACGATCATGCTGTCGCAGACCTATCGGCAACGGAGCATCGCCGACGCGAAGACGATGGCCGACGATCCGCTCAACGTATGGCTCGCCCGTGGCCCGCGGCATCGCCTCCCTGCGGAGATGATCCGCGACGGTGCGTTGGCCGCCTGTGGCCTGCTCGTCGAGAAGCTGGGCGGCCCGCCGGTGAAGACCTACGACATGCCCGACTCGTTCAAGCCCGAGAAGGCCGACACGGGCGAGAGGCTCTATCGCCGCAGCCTCTACACATTCTGGCGGCGGACGGGGCCCGCGCCGATGCTCGAAACCTTCGACATGCCGAAGCGGGTGGTGTGCGTGGCCAAGCGCGACACCACCAACACGCCGCTGCACGCGTTCGTGCTCATGAACGGCCCGCAGTTCGTGGAGGCGGCCCGCGTGCTGGCGGAGCGGCTGCTCGTCGAGTATGACGGCCAGGCCGAAAAGGCCCTCGACAGGGCGTTCGAACTCTTGACGAACCGGCCGCCGGACGACGAGGAGCGTCGTATCATCCGTCGGATGCATGCAGCCCAGCTCGACTGGTATCGCAGCCATCCCGACGATGCCGCGAAGCTGGTGGCCGTGGGCGAGAAAAAGCCGAACGACGCGCTCGCGGCCGTGGACGTGGCCGCCGCGGCGGGAGTGATCAACGCGCTTTTGAACTACGATGGATGCGTGGTGAAACGATGATGCAGACGCCTTTCAACCGCCGGCAGTGGCTGAACTCGTTTGGGATGGGCCTGGGTGGCCTCGCGGCCGCGGAGATGCTCGCGCAGGCCGCGACGGCCGAAGAGCCCGCGGCAGACGGGGCCGGCGGCGTGCTCGGCGGGTTTCACTTCCCGCCCAAGGCGAAGCGGGTGATCTATCTCTTTCAGTCGGGCGGTCCCTCGCAGCTCGATCTCTACGACCACAAGCCGCTGCTTGTCGAAAAGACCGGCATGCAATTGCCCGACAGCGTCCGCGGCGGCCAGCGGCTCACGGGCATGTCGGGCAACCAGAGCTCGATTCCGCTCGTAGGCTCGCCATTCAAGTTTGCCCAATACGGCGAGAGCGGCAGTTGGCTCTCGGAGCTCCTGCCCCACACGGCGAAGGTGGCCGACCGGCTCTGCTTCATCCGCACGATGTATACGGAGAGCATCAACCACGGCCCCGGCGTGACGTTCATGCAAAGCGGGAACCAGATCCCGGGCCGGCCGAGCATCGGCGCCTGGCTCGACTACGGGCTCGGCAACGCCCACGATGATCTGCCGTCATTCGTCGTGTTGATCACGAAAAACAAGGGCGGCCAGCCGCTGATGAGCCACCTCTGGGGAGCGGGCTTCCTGCCCACGAAGCACCAGGCGGTGCGGTTTCGCTCCGGCGGCGACCCAGTGCTCTACGTCAACAATCCGCCCGGAGTCTCGCCCGCGAATCGCCGCCAGCTCCTCGACGGCCTCCGCGAACTCCACGAGCACCAGTTCGCCGGCACGCCCGACGCCGAGATCACGGCGCGGATCGCAAATTACGAGATGGCCTTCCGGATGCAATCGAGCGTGCCGGAGGTGACCGACTTCTCGGATGAGCCCAGGAGCGTGCTCGACCTGTATGGCCCCGACGCGAAAGACCCCGGCACGTTTGCCGCCAACTGTCTGCTCGCCCGCCGGCTCGCCGAGCGGGGCGTGCGGTTCATCCAGCTCTATCACCAAGACTGGGATCACCACGGCGGGCTCAAGGGTGGCATCAGCTCGGAGTGCAAGCAGACCGACCAGCCGGCCGCCGCGCTCGTGCAGGATCTCGCCCAGCGCGGGATGCTCGACGACACGCTCGTGGTCTGGGGGGGCGAGTTTGGCCGCACGAACTACTGCCAGGGGCTCTATAAGCCGGGCATGGATTTCGGCCGCGACCACCACCCGCGGTGTTTCACGATCTGGATGGCCGGCGGCGGCGTGAAGCCCGGCACGACCTACGGCGAGACCTGCGAATACGGCTACAACATCGTGAAGGACGGCGTGCACGTGCACGACTTCCATGCCACGATGCTCCATCTTCTGGGCATCGATCACGAGCGGCTGACCTACAAGTTTCAGGGCCGCCGGTATCGGCTCACCGACGTGCACGGCAAGATCGTGACCGGCATCCTCGCTTGACGGGCACGGGCGAGGGCCTCCGCCGCCCGCGGCTTTCGGCCTGTGGCCGGCCGGATGCAGCGGTGTAGACTACTGACTTGGAAATTAAGGTTGGTTTTCCGCTCCGCCAAAGGTCGACACGTGCATGAAATCCTTCCTCTCCGGGGCGGGATTTCCCCGCTGCCGTTCGCATCTCTCGTGCCCGCGAGGCTCTGGGCCGCGGCGATGGTGCTGGTCTGCGGCTGTGGCCCCGCCGTCCGGAAGCCCCCCCCCGCCGATGTGCCGGTGCCGCTTGTCTCGTCGTACGACTGCCGGTTCACCAACGACCCGGTCACGATCGATGGCACGCTCGACGACGCGGCCTGGAGGCATGCCCCGGTCATCGACAATTTCTCGATGCCTTGGCTCGGCAAGGACAACGCGCCTGCGCTGAAGGCCACCCGGGCGAAGATCCTCTGGGACCGGGAAAACCTCTACGTCGCCGCCGACCTCGACGACGCGGATCTCTACGCCGACGTCACCGAGCACGACGGCCAGACCTGGGACAACGACGTGTTCGAGGTGTTCCTCAAGCCGGTCGTCGACAAGCCGGCGTACTACGAGTTTCAGGTCAACGCGCTCAACACGCAGTTCGACTGCTTCATGCCGCGGCGCGGCCACACGGGCCGGTTCAGAAAGCTCCATGACTTCGGCATCGAGTCGGCCGTGAAGCTCCGCGGCACGCTCGACATCTGGACCGACACCGACGAGGGCTGGTCGGTGGAGATGCGGATCCCCTGGTCGGACTTCATGCCCACCGGCGGCCGGCCGGAGCCGGGGGACGAGTGGCGGTTTGCCCTCTGCCGCTACGACTACGACACGAATCGCGAGCAGCCGCAGCTTTCGACCTCGGCCCCGCTTTCCCAGATGAGCTTCCACCGCCACGAAGAGTACGCGCCGCTGAAATTCATCGGCCCGGCGGCCGCGGCCACGAAGCCCTTCGGCATTCCGAAGATCGTGCCCGTGACGACGTCGAAGGTGGTCGGCTCGCCCGAGCCGCCGCTGCCCTACACGGTCGAGCGGGCGCTGCCGAAAGCGATCATGTCGGGGCCGATCACCGTGGCCCATCAGCCCGGCAGCGATCGGCTGCTCTACGTGACGGAGCCTTCGGCCTACCAACCCTCGACCGTGATGCGGATGCGGGACGACGCGTCCGTGTACGACCCGGAGGTGCTGATCCCCGCCGACGACATGACCGTGCATTACGCGATCACGTTTCACCCGCAGTTCGCCGAGAACGGCTTCGTATACATCGGCTCCAACGGCTTGAAGAGCCCCGATGGCCGCGTGCCGGTGGACGGCCGCAGGCGGACGCGGGTCACCCGCTACGTGATCGACCGCGAGCCGCCCTACGCGTTTCACCGCGACTCGGCCACCGTGATCATCGAGTGGGATTCCAACGGCCACAACGGCGGCGACATGGCCTTCGGGCTCGACGGCATGATGTATGTGGGCTCAGGCGACGGCACGAGCGACTCCGACGAGGACCGCAAGGGGCAGGACCTGACGAGCCTGCGGTCGAAGATCCTGCGGATCGACGTCGACCATCCCGATGAAGACGTGCCGAACGACGGCCGACACTACTCCGTGCCGAGCGACAACCCGATCTTCGACAAGGGCAGCCTCATCGCCACGGTGAAGGGCGCCCGGCCCGAGACCTATGCCTACGGCATGCGGCAGCCGTGGCGGGTCGTGATCGACAAGGCCACCGGCCAGATCTGGGTGGGCAACCAGGGGCAGGATCTCTGGGAGCAGATTTATTTGATCGAGCGCGGGGCGAACTACGGCTGGAGCATCGTCGAGGGCACGCATAAGTTCAACGACGATCAGAAGGCCGGCCCGACGCCGATCTCGAAGCCCGTCGCCGAGCATTCGCATGCGGAGGCCCGCGCGATGACCGGCGGCCTCGTCTACACCGGCTCCGCGCTGCCCGCTCTCAAGGGCGCCTATCTCTACGCCGACTATTCCACCGGCCGCATCTGGGGCATCCGTCACGACGGCACGAAGGTCACCTGGCACGAGCTCATCGCCGACACGCAGCTCAACATCACAGCCTTCGGGACCGACTCCAAGGGCGAGATCCTGATCTGCGACCACCAGCCGGGCGACACGGGGGGCTTCTATCGGCTCGTGCCCACGCCGCCGGTCTCGAAGGACAGGCCGCCCTTCCCGAAGAAGCTCTCGGAGAGCGGCCTCTTCGCCGACGTCGCCACGCACCGGATGGTGGATGGCGTCGTGCCCTACGAGCCGGTCTCGCCGCTCTGGAGCGACGGCACCCACAAGGCCCGGTTCTTCGCGTTGCCGCCGACCAAGGATGCCTCCGGCACGATCGTGCCGGCGAAGATCGGCGTCACGAATGCCCGCGGGTGGAATTTCCCCGATGGCACGGTGCTCGTGAAGTCGTTTGCGATCGATGATGTCGAGGGCGATTCATCCACCCGCCGCTGGATCGAGACCCGCTTCATGCTCAAGGAGCAGGGAGAGTGGGCCGGCTACAGCTACGAGTGGAACGACGAACAGACCGACGCCGTGCTCGTGGCGGCCGAAGGCAAGGATCGCGATTTCGAGATTCGCACGGCCGAACTGAAAAAGCACGCCGACGGCGTGAAGACGCAGCAGTGGCACTACCCCTCGCGGACGGAATGCATGGTCTGCCACAGCCGGGCGAGCAACTACGTGCTCGGCATCTGCACCGTGCAGCTCAACCACGAGTTCGACTACAAGGCGGTGCTCGGCGAGGGCCACGCCACCGACAACCAGCTCCGCGCGCTCGAGCATCTCGGCCTTGTGGAGGTCAGAGGTCCGGGGGCGGCCGCCTCCTCCCTGCTCGCACGAGCTCCGGAGCGGACCAACCACCTCGTGAATCCCTACGACGACTCGCATCCACTCGAGGCCCGGGCACGCTCCTACTTGCACTCCAACTGCTCTTCCTGCCACATCTACACCGGCGGCGGCAACGCGCAGATCGATCTGGAATACATGTCGGCCTTCGAGACCAAGCCGCTCGACGCGATGAAGGCGATCGGCGTGAAGCCGCTCCATTCCACGTTCGACCTGCCCGACGCGAAACTGATCGCAGCGGGCCATCCGGAGCGGTCGGTGATCTACGAGCGGATGAACCGCCGTGGCCCGGGCCAGATGCCGCAGCTCGCGACTCGTATCGTGGACGAGCCCGCCGTGGCGGTCGTCCGCGAATGGATCGAATCGCTCGAAGCCAAGGCAGACGACGTCTCGGCCGCGTCGCTCCGCTTCACGTTCACCCGATAGGGATGCATCCGCGCCCAGTAGGGGTCGAACCAGAGTTGGTCATCTTTTTCGTTCGTGAGATCGACGAGGGCCGCGCGAAGCTCGTCGCTCGCCGCGATGAACCGCTCGATCAGCGGCCCGGGATTCTCGATCGCCCAGGAGTGGCCGCCGAGGATCAGGTCCGGGGCGATGCCGTGGAGGTAGCTCATCGAGCCGGGGCTATTGCCGGCGGTCTCGGCGCACCAGATCTCGCGGCCCCGCCAGGAAAACGTATCCATCTTCTCGAACGCCCGGTCGATCGGAATCGGCTGGATCGGCGGGCGGACGTAGCTCGCCCCGTGGACCGTGAACTTGTCGGAGAGCTGCGGCACGGTATGACGGAAGTCGAGCGGCTTCTCGAAAAGGGTCGCGCTCGGCGGCGGCCGCCGCGATCTTCACGCCGCGGCAAGCCGGATGGCCGGCGCGCTTTGGAAAGCCCTGGCACTGCTCGCGGTGGTGGGTGAAGAGCACCCACTCGACCTGCGTGACGCCGATCTGCGGCAGGGCGTCGAGCACGCTCGCGTCGCCGAGGTCGACGAGGATCGCAGCGGAGCCATCCTTCACGACACGTGACGGCCCAGCCGAAGACGCCAGGCGCGAGTTGGGTGAAGGCTTGCGGCATCGCCCAATGATACCGAGTCGTGAGCGAAATGCCGCTGCCACGAACCGCAAAAGCCCCTCGCGGAAGCGAGTGGGGTGACGCTGGCCATCACCATCGGGACATTTCATCGCAACGACCGATCGATGGAACAGCGCGAGTGGGAGTGGATCGCGTCACCCCCCTGCTGCCGCAGGGGGCTTGTGGTGGGAGTCGGTCGCACATTCCCTCGCTGGCGCAATGGGCTTCGCGGCACCGTAGCGAGCCCGAAATCGCACGCCACGAAAAAGTTGACAGAATATGTACGGGCGTATATTCTTTGCAGGTCGCCATCAGGAGGTGCATCGTGTCGCCAGAAGGCATTCGCAAACTGCTCCGGCAACAGCCGTTCAAGCCGTTTCGACTCGTGATGTCGAGCGGCAAAGCATATGAAGTCCGCCATCCGGAGATGGCGCTGCTACTCCGCAATGACATCCTCGTGGGCGTGGAAGTTGCCGAGGACGGCATGCCCGCCGAGTTCGATATCTGCCCGCTGTTGCATGTTGCCTCGATCGAGGCTTTCAATCTCCAGGACTCAAATCCGGCTGCGTGAGAAAAGTCGCCGCCTGGCAGGAGGCCGCCGACCCCGCGACGTTTCGCCCAACGGAGCGGACCAACGGCAACATTTCGGTATCACGCTCGAGCCGGCGACTCGCGTGCCGTAGGGCAACACGATATCCCCTCCGGAACCCCCGGGACGTTACACTCGGTCAGCAGCAAAGAGCTTCGTCGCGCTGTGTGCCAAGAGGATCGCCGCCATGCCTCGTCTTTCGTCGCCCACGGCTCTTGTTACGATCTCGTGGGCCGCGTGCCTCGCGCTCGGCGCAATCACGACCGCTGCTGAGACTCCTCCGGTTTCGCCGCAGACCCGCTGGGAACAGCCTGTCGAACCGATGCCGCTGGCCACGGTTGACGGTCCCGGCGACCCCGCTTCCTTCGCCGTGCCGCAGGGCTTTCGCGTCGACCGCCTCGTCGTCGTGCCAAAGGGAGAGCTCGGCTCGTGGGTCTGCCTCGCCATCGATCCCAAGGGGCGGATCATCGCCAGCGACCAAGGCGACGAGGGGCTCGTGCGGATCACGCCCGCGCCGCTCGACGGCTCGAAGCCGACGGTCGTCGAAAAAATCCCGATCGACATCTCCGCCGCGCAAGGACTCCTCTGGGCGTTCGACTCGCTCTACGTCGTTCGCAATGGCGGGGCGACTGGCCTCTACCGTGTCACCGATTCCAACGGCGATGACACGCTCGATACGGTCGAGAAACTCCGCGAACTCAAAGGGGGCGGCGAGCACGGGCCTCATGCCCTCCGGCTTTCCCCCGATGGCACGCGGCTATTCATGGTCTGCGGCAACCACACGCAACCGCCCTTCGCGGTCGAGGATGTCACGCCGCCGCAGACCATGGGCGGCATCCGCGCCAATCAGCGGCGCGTGAAGCTGCCGGCCGACGGCACAAGCCGGCTGCCCGCCACCTGGGACGAAGACCAGATCATCACGCGGATGTGGGATGCCAACGGCCACGCGGCCGGCATCCTCGCGCCGGGCGGCTACGTGGCGAGCACCGACCGCGACGGCAAGGCCTGGGAGGTGTGGACCGGCGGCTACCGCAATGCCTACGACATGGCCTTCAACGCCGACGGCGAGCTCTTCGTCTACGACTCCGACATGGAGTGGGACTTCGGCACGCCGTGGTACAAGCCCACCCGCGTGAACCACGCCCCGAGCGGCAGCGAGCTCGGCTGGCGGAGCGGCTCCGGCAACTGGCCCGCCTGTTTCCCCGACTGCCTGCCGGCACTCGTCGATATCGGCCCCGGCTCGCCCGTGGGGGTCGACTTCGGCTACGGCACGCGGTTTCCGGCGAAGTATCAGCGGGCGCTCTTCGTCTGCGACTGGACGTTCGGCACGATGTATGCGATCCACCTCGAGCCAGAAGGATCGTCCTACACAGGCGTGAAGGAGGAGTTTCTCTCGCGCACGCCGCTGCCGCTCACCGACATGGTGGTGGGCAAAGATGGCGCGATCTACTTCGCCGTCGGCGGCCGCGGCGGCCAGAGCGAGCTCTACCGCGTGCGATACGACGGCGCCGAATCGACCGCGCCGGTCGATGCCCGCAACGCGACGGGCGTTGCCGAGCGCACGCTGCGGCACGACCTCGAGGCCCTGCACCGGCGGGCCGACGACCCGGCCGCCGCGGTTGCGAAGGCCCTACCCCACCTCGCGAGCCCCGATCGCTTCATCCGATATGCCGCCCGCGTCGCCCTCGAGCACCAGCCGATCGAGCTTTGGCAGGAGCAGGCCCTCGCCACGAAAGAGCCCCGGGGCACGATCGCCGCCGCGATCGGCGTGGCCCATCAGGCGGAGCCATCAGCCCAGCCGGCCGTGCTCGCCGCCCTCGACCGGATCAATCCCGCATCGCTCGACGTGGCCGGCCGGATCGATCTCGCCCGGGCGTATGAGCTCGCGATCGTGCGACTCGGGGAGCCCACGGCCGAGACGAAGGCGCGGATCGCCAAAATGTTTAGCCCGCTCTTCCCCTCGGGGGATTTCGAGCTCGATCGTGAGCTCTCAAATCTGCTCGTGGCCGTGCGGGCTCCCGGCATCGTGGCGAAACTCTTGGGGCTGCTCGCGGCGACGACCGCGTCGGGCGGCGCGACCAATCTCGCGGCCGACGAGGCCGAGCTCCAGCGGCTCATCGAGCGGAATGGCGGCTACGGCAGCGCCGTGAAGGCGTCGCTCGAGAAGCGGGCCGACCTCCTGCAGGTGCACTACGCCTACGTGCTCCGCACCATCAGGGAAAAAGACGCCTGGACGATGGCGGATCGCAAGGCCTACTACGAATGGTTCGCCCGGGCCCGCGAGTGGGCCGGCGGCAACAGTTTCCGCAAGTTTCTCGCCAACATCGAGACGGAGAGCATGGCCGGTATGACCGAGAACGAGAAGCTCGCCCTCGAAACGCTCGGCGTGCGGAAGCCCTACGCACCGCCGCCGCTGCCGAAGCCGGAGGGGCCCGGCCGCTCGTGGACGCTCGACGCGGTGCTGGCGGCGGCCGACAAGTCGCTCGCGAGCGGCCGCGACTTCGAGCACGGCAAGAAATCGTTCGCTGCGGCCCGGTGCGTGGTCTGCCACCGGTTCGGCGAAGACGGCGGCGCCACCGGCCCGGATCTCACGCAGGCGGGCGGCCGGTTCCAGGTGAAGGATCTCGTCGAGGCGATCGTGCATCCGAGCAAGGTGGTGAGCGACCAATACAAGGCAAGCATCGTGCAGACGGTGGATGGGAAGGTGCACGTCGGCCGGATCGTGGCGGAGACGCCCGACCAGATCACGATCGTGACCGACCCGGAAGACGCGACGAAGTTCGTGCAGGTGCCGCGGACCGACGTCGAGGAGATCGTGGCGGCCAGCGAGTCGCTCATGCCCAAAGGCCTGCTCGACCAGCTCAACGAATCCGAGGTGCTCGACCTCATCGCCTACACCCTCTCCCGCGGCAACAACCACGGCCCGCGGTTCAAGAAGAACTGAGCAGTACATGATTCTCGACTCTCTCCCGCTCTGGCGGCGCTATGCCGAGCTCAATCCGCGGCTCGCCCGCGGCTTCGCCTTCCTCGAGCAGCTCCCGCCCGACGTGGCCGTCGGCCGCCACGAGATCGACGGCGACGCGGTCTACGCGCTCGTGCAGCGGTATCAGACGCGGCCCGTCGAGCAGATGCAGTTCGAGGCGCACCGTCGCTACATCGACATTCAATACCTTGCGAGCGGTCGGGAAGTGATCCAGTGGGCGCCGCGTGCGAGCCTTGGCGTCGCCACGAAGCCCTATGACGAAGTCACCGACGCGGCGCTCTTCGCGCTCGCTCCCTGCATGATGCCAGTGCAACTGCAGGCCGGGCAGTTCGCGATCCTCTTTCCCGACGACGCCCACGCCCCTTGCTGCGCCTGGGGCGATCCCGCCGAGGTGCTCAAGGTGGTGATCAAGGTCGCGGTCTGACGACCTCCACCCCCCAAAAGCCCCTCGCGGCAGCGAGCGGGGTGACGCGATCCATCACCATCCGGGCTTTCCCCTTGCGCTGGCGATCCCGGCCCGTCTTTGGTCTACTCTTTACGACGTTTCCAGCCCTGCAGGAGCACCCATGGCCGCCATGCCCTCCACCGTCCCGTCGTCGCCGATCTACCGCGGGCCGCTCCCGCACGTGCACACCGTCGAGCGCCTCCCGGTCACCGTCTACGACCAGCCGGGCGAGGCGAGCAAGGCCGTGGCCCGCGAGATCGCCGAGCTCGTCGTGTCGCGGGCGGCGGCCGGCAAGAAAACGGTGCTTGGGCTCGCCACGGGCAGCACGCCCGTCGGCGTCTACGACGAGCTCATCCGCCTGCACCGCGAGGAGGGCGTCTCCTTCAAGACCGTCGTGACGTTCAATCTCGACGAATACTGGCCGATGCAGCCCGACGCCCTGCAGAGCTACCACCGCTTCATGCGGGAGCACCTCTTCGACCACCTCGACATCCCCGCCGACGCGATCCACATCCCCGATGGCACGCTGCCGCGTGAAAAGGTCGCGGCGGCCTGCGTGCGGTATGAAGAAAAGATCCGCGAGGCCGGTGGCATCGACCTGCAGATCCTCGGCATCGGCCGCACCGGCCACATTGGTTTCAACGAGCCGGGCAGCGCCCTTGAGAGCCGCACCCGCCTGATCACGCTCGACAGCGTCACCCGCTCCGACGCGGCGAGCGACTTCTTCGGCGAATGGAACGTGCCGCGGCAGGCGATCACGATGGGCGTGGGCTCGATCCTCGACGCCCGCAAGGTCGTGCTGCTGGCGTTTGGCGAGCACAAGGCACCGATCGTGCAGCGGGCCGTCGAGCAGGCGCCCTGCAGCCATGTCTCGGCCAGCGCCCTCCAGCAGCACACCGATGCCCGGTTCGTGCTCGACCGCGCGGCCGCGGCCCGGCTGACGCGGTTTGAATCGCCATGGGTGGTGGGGCCACTCGACATGATGGGCCTCGAATGGACCGACGCCCTCACCCGCAAGGCCGTGATCTGGCTCGCGATCAAGCTCCAGAAGCCGATCCTCAAGCTCACCGACGAAGACTACAACGAGCACGGCCTGCAAGACCTGCTCTCTAATCGCGGCCGGGCCTACGACCTCAACATCGAGGTCTTCCGCGCGATGCAAGACACGATCACCGGCTGGCCGGGCGGCAAGCCGGGCACCGTGCGGCGGGTGCGGAGCCTCAAGGCTGCCGAGAGCACGGGCCGCGCGGAAGAATTCCCGAAGCGGATCGTCATCTTCAGCCCCCATCCCGACGACGACGTGATCAGCATGGGCGGCACGTTCATCCGCCTCTGCGAGCAGGGGCACGAGGTGCACGTGGCCTACCAGACGAGCGGCAACATCGCCGTCTGGGACGAATCGGCCGACCGCCACGTCGATTTCGTGGAGGAATTCTGCCGCGTGTTCGGCGTCGGCACCAAGACGGCCGAGATCGCCGAGAAGATCCGCACGTTTCTGCGCACGAAGCACGCGGGTGCGGTCGATCTGCCCGAGCTCCAGGCCGTGAAGGGGCTCATCCGCCGCACCGAGGCCCGCGCCGGCGCCCGCTATTCGGGCGTGAAGCTGGAAAACATCCACTTTCTCGACCTGCCCTTCTACGAGACGGGCCGCGTCCGCAAGAAGCCGATCGGCCCGGAAGACATCGCCATCACGCTCGATCTCCTCGACCGCGTGAAGCCGCATCAGATCTATGCGGCCGGCGATCTCTCCGATCCCCACGGCACCCACCGTGTCTGCCTCGCCTCCGTGGTCGACGCCCTCAAGCAGGCAGCCGACCGCGACTGGGCAAAGCAGTGCGAGCTCTGGCTCTACCGCGGCGCCTGGCAGGAGTGGGAGCCGCACGAGATCGAGATGGCCGTGCCCCTCTCGCCGGAGGAGGTGGAGCGGAAGCGGATGGCCATCTTCAAGCACGAGAGCCAGAAGGACCGGGCCCTGTTCCCCGGCCCCACCGATCCCCGCGAATTCTGGCAGCGGGCCGAGGATCGCAACCGCGACACCGCCCGGCTCTACGACAAGCTGGGGCTGCCCGAATACGAGGCCATCGAAGGCTTCGTGCTGCACAAGACCTGACGCCCGGACGCGCCCGTCCGCGGCATCCGCAAGGAGACGACGATGAACGACAAAGCGCCGACGTTGCGCCTCTGGATCATGATGGTGCTCGAGTTTGCGATCTGGGGCGCATGGCTGCCGCTGATCTGGGGCTACATGGGCAAGGACGGGCTCGCCTTCAGCGATTCACAGGTGGCCTGGGTGGGCAGCGCCTTCGCGATCGCCTCGATCGTGGGCATCTTCTTCTCGAGCCAGTTCGCCGACCGCACGTTCGCCGCCGAGAAGTTCATGGCGGTGAGCCACCTGATCGGCGGCCTCGCGATCCTCGGCATGTATTGGGCCAAGGATTTTCCGACGTTCTTCGGGCTGATGCTCGTCCACTCGCTGCTCTACGTGCCCACGATCTCGGTCTCGAATTCGATCGCCTTCACCCACATGAAAAACGCGCAGAAGGAATTCGGTCTCGTGCGGATGGGAGGCACGATCGGCTGGATCCTGGCCGCCTGGCCGCTTTATTTCGTGCTGCAGGGCAAGAGCGGTGCCGAGGCGGTGGCCGCGAGCCGCAACATCTTCCTGCTGGCGGGCTTCACGTCGCTCCTGCTCGCGGCCTACAGCCTCACGCTGCCGCACACGCCCCCGAAGCGGGCGGCCGCGGCCGACGGCGGCTTCGCCTGGGCCAAGGCGGC
This sequence comes from Planctomycetia bacterium, assembly GCA_046343855.1. Lineage (GTDB taxonomy): Bacteria > Planctomycetota > Planctomycetia > Pirellulales > UBA1268 > RGVT01. Next base: position 43,179 of record JBKDMX010000091.1, on the reverse strand, counting down.
GCGGTTCCTCTCGCAGCCCTTCCTGCTCGTGTTGTTCATCGTCACGTTCCTCGATTCGGTGATCCACAACGGCTACTTCCTGCTCGCCGGCGGCTTCCTCGGCAGCCCGGCCGTGGGAATCAAGCCGGAATGGATCATGCCGGTGATGAGCGTCGGCCAGGTGGCGGAGATCCTCACGATGTCGGTGCTTGGCGCGGTGCTCGCGCGGCTGGGCTGGAAGACGACGATGATTCTCGGCATCCTCGGCCACGCGGCCCGCTTCGCGGTCTTCGCCTTCATGCCGCAAAACACGTCCGTGATCATCGCCGTGCAGGTGCTCCACGGCATCTGCTACGCCTTCTTCTTCGCCACGCTCTACATCTTCATCGACGCGGCCTTCCCGAAGGACGTGCGGTCGAGCGCCCAGAGCCTCTTCAACCTGCTCGTGCTCGGCCTCGGCGACCTCGCGGCCAAGTGGTTTTTCATCCCGCTGCAGGGCCAACTGACCACCGACGGCGTCACCGACTTCCGCCAACTCTTCCTCTGGCCCGCAGGGCTGGCCCTGGCGGCAGCCGCACTGCTTTTCATCGCCTTCTGGCCGCCGGCCTCGCTCGCGACCGCGTCGGAGACCACCGACGACCTCGAGACAGAGCCACAGATCGCCACCTAGGAAGAGCACCATGCCACCCCCCGTCCGAATGCTCGTCGCATGCTGCAGTTCGAGTTTCGGCTCACGCCCGGCGCCAACAACGGCCTCGCGATCCGGATGCCACCCGAAGGCAACGCCGCGTTCGACGGGATCGAGCTCCAGATTCTCGACGACGGCCACGAGAAATACCGCGGCATCGAGCCCTGGCAGGCCCACGGCTCGATCTACGGCGTCGTGGCCGCGGAGCGGGGCACGTGCCTGAAGCCAGCGGGCGAGTGGAACGTGGAGGAGGTGACCGTGCAGGGCACGCAGGTGAAGGTGGTGGTGAACGGCAAGACGATCGTCGACGCCGACACGGCGCCCTTCCGCGATGGTCGCCCCACGCTCGACGGCAGGCTCCACCCCGGCCTCGCCCGCACGAAGGGCCACATCGGCTTCGCGGGCCACAACGACGAAGTCCACTTCCGCAACATCCGCCTCAAGCCCCTGTAGGACAGGCTTCAGCCTGTCCCACGCCTCTACTCCCTCACCGCTTCGCCGCCGGCGCGGGTGCTCCAGGCGACGTGCAGGCCCGCGTCGACCGATTCCTCGACCGTCCGCACGGAGCCGTCGCAGATCAGGAACTGCGCGAACCCCGGATGCGACGAGGAGACGTCGCGATCGTCGCTCTCCGGATGATTCGGGGGATGGCCGGACTGAAACAACACCATGTGGCCGTGGTCGTCGGTCGGGTCGTCGAGGTCGCGAACGGCCCCCGCCCAGATGGTTTCATACTGGAAGTGATTGCCGTGAACGGCGGCCTGACGGAATGGACCGTTCTGACGCTCGCCGAGCATGTAGGTCTTGGAGAGGCCATCCGAGATGTCTTTCAGGCGCGTGCGGCTGTTGCGGCTGAACACGCCTTCGCGTTGCTCCTGGGTCTCGTCCAGGTCTGGTGGACCGAAGTTGCCGACGTAGCAGGCCATCGCATAGCGCTCGTCGCCCATGGGGACGAAGCCGGTCGCCGAAATCGTGTCGGCCGGACAGAGAAAGACCGGCAGGTGCCGCTCCCGCGCCGCCAGATTCGCGGGAGCGTGGATCGGGAGATCGAACCGCAGCGCCTTGTAGACCGCATCCTCTTCGATGAACGGCAGCAGGAGCGCGCCCCACGAAAACCCGGAGGCGTTGCCCTGGGGGTGCGTTACGAACCGATAGCCGGTGGGAAGCTGCCTGCGGCCCGTTTCATAGCTGTGCATCGCCACGCCGAACTGTCGCAGGTTGTTGCGGCAGGCCGTGGTTCGGGCGGATTCCCGCACCGACTGAACGGCCGGCAGGAGCAGCGCGACCAACGTGGCGATGATGGCGATGACGACGAGCAGTTCCACCAGGCTGAAGCCCGCCCTGGGCGAAGGCCGCGGCAGGATCGTGTTCATCCGCATGGCTCACGCCTGCCCTTCGGGTGGAACGTAGCACCACGGCGTTCTGCCCCGGGACGATTATCCCGCGACGGCACCGCGGCTGGCCGGCTGCGGCTTCCTCTTCGCGCCCGGGGAAAGCAGGGCCGACCGCACCCAAACCCCGTGCAAGCAGTCACTTCCGACGCGGTCAGGCCGGCTCGCCAGATGCGCGGCTCGCGAGTGCCCGAGCCAGTGGACAAGCAGTTGAAGCAGGTTCGCCCCGTCGATATGTCGACAGCAGCTCCTTCGACCGCAGCGCAAGCATCCGGCGAACCTCCCGGCGCTGTCCCTTCACGCGGGCGATTTTCATCGAGTCGTAGCCGGTCGTCTGGTGTCGCATCCAGGCGATCACCGCAGCCTCGGCCCGCCGCTCGATGGGAATGCGCTTCGTGCGGGCCACGGTGCCGCTGCCGACCGGCGTGGCGTGTTCCGCGACGGCCTTGGCGAGGTGCTGCGCCAACTCGGCGTGCCGCTCGTGAAATGCCAAAAACTCCAGCACGGCCGCCCGAAAGTCTTCGACATACCCGGCCTGCTGGGCGTCGCGACGCTTCGTGTCTGCCGCACGCCGCTTGGCATACGCCGGGGTGGACCGCTCAGCGACCAGTTCTTCCCGAATCTGGTGGATGGTGTCCCGGGGCGCCCAGACGCCACGAGAGAAAATGTTGCGGCCGACCTTTTCCTGGATGAGCCAGTGCTCCCCGGCAGCCTTCACACGGCGAGTCAGGGCTGCATCACCGGGCGGCACGAGCTCCCAGCCGGTCGGGATCGCAAGCGTCTGGCCGGAAGGGGTGCGGACGGTGTTGGGCGTCGGGCCGGGAAGAAAGGTCTGGGCGGGCATGATGGGAGTGTTATCGGCACCGGCGATGCTCCGGGAAAAGCCCGCTAGCCAGAACGCCCGCTGGCGGGCAACCTATCGGTTATGAGAACGCCATCCCCCCGGTGCTTCAACCAGTGGCATGCCTACCGATCGATCGTGGAAGTGAATTGGATGGCGTGCTCCTGCGTTACCCGGGTCCGTTCACGCTCTTGGACCTGGGCTTGACGAAAGACTCGCAATCATGAGCCAGAGCCGGGCCGCCTCCGAGCACAGATTCAAGCTCAGCCACGTGGCGTTCTTCGGCCGCACGCTGGATGAATACCTGCGGATGCTGGCCCTCGAGCAGGAGTCGCTCACCGGGCTGCGGATTCTCGACGTCGCCAGTGGCCCGGGAAGCTTCGTCGCCGATGCTCTGGCGCTCGGCTACGACGTGACTGGCTGCGACCCTCTCTACGGCGGCGATCCCGAGACGATCATTGCGCAAGGGAAGGCCGACATCGTTGCCTGCCGAGAGCAGATTCGCAGCCATCCCGGCGTGCTCGTGTATGACGACATCGATGCTTTTTACCGGTCCAAATACGCCGCCCTGGACCGGTTCGCGGCCGACTATCGGCAGCGACGCGACACGGGCCGCTACGTGGCCGGCGCGCTGCCTTCGCTGCCGTTTGCCGACGGGGCCTTCGATCTGGTGCTGACGGCGAACTTCCTCATGGTCTATGCCCCGCTCGCAGATGGCGGCATGCATGCCGGCGACGAATTCGGCCTCGCGTTTCATCTCCGGTCGGTCGAGGAGTTGGCCCGGGTGGCGCGATGCGAACTGCGGATTCCGGGCATGCACACGTGGACGCAGCCGCCTGAGCGCCACCCCTACTGCGGCCCGATCATGACGCGGCTCCAGGAACTCGGCTTTGCCGTCTCGCTCGTGCCCAGCGACTACGATGACGGGTGCAACGCCGCGGCCCACGCCTGCAACCAGGTTCTCGTCGCCAGACGCTGATTGCGAAGCCACCGATGCCTCCAGAGCAGCCGCACCAAGCAAACACGAACGGCCCCCAGGAGCCCGACTGGTACTTCGAAAACGGCCTGTTGGTCTACACGGCCGCCTACCACCTGAAGCGCGGTTCCTGCTGCGGCTCTGGCTGCCGGCACTGTCCCTACGAGCCCCGCCACGTCGAGGGCACCACGGAGGTCCGCCCATGAACGCATCCCGAAACGCAGACAAGCTCTAGACTCGAGGCGTTCTGAGAACATGATCTGCCCTGATCCCACCCGGAGGCCTCGATGACCAACCCGCTGACCACCGCATCGCACTTCAATCTCGGCTTCATCTTGGCGGTCTTGGCGTCGGTCCTCTGGGGCCTGACCTACTGCCTCGATGAACGGGTTTTGTCGAGCCTGTCGGTATTCAAACTCTATTTCCTGCACTGCTTGTGTGGCCTACTGGTTGCCGGTGTGATCCTGCTTATTCAGGGGACTTCGCCAACCGCCTTGTTCTCGATCGACACGGCCAAGGCCAGCCTGCCGCTGATTGGCCTGACGCTCATCACGGCCACGGCGGCAGCCCTGTCCATCCTCGGCTCGATCCAACTGCTCGGGGCGAACAAATCGGCTGTTCTGGAAATCTCCTACCCTCTCTTCGTCGCCCTCTTCTCGGTGCTGCTCTTCAAGGGGCAGCTGCAGCTCCCGGTCGTGCTCGGCGGCATTTTCATCTTCATCGGCTCGGCCATCATCGTGCTCGGGAAATGAACAACCATGCCTCTCCTCGCTGAAATCGTGTTTGAGACCATCCCCGGCGGTGGGCTCGTCAGCGTCGTCCGTGACGGCGTCAGCCTTGGCTCCGTGATCGCGGTCGTCTGCTCGTGGCACCGCAATCGCTCGATCGTGTGGGCGATCATCGCAGGCCTGCTGAGCTGGCTCTACGTCGCCTACTTCGCCATCACGCGTCGGCCGGAAGAGACGCCCAGCGGGTCGGAATAGAAAAGCGGATGGGGTGGGATTCGAACCCACGAGCGACTTTCGCCGCTGCCGGTTTTCAAGACCGGTGCATTCAACCGCTCTGCCACCCATCCGTTCAGCCCGCAAGTCTAGCGTGAATGGCCGCGCCGAGCACGGCCGATGCCAGCACCACGACCGGCGTCGATGCACGGCCCAGCGCCAGCACGGTGCCGCTCGCAGCCGCCACCAGGAGCGGCACGATCTCCGGGCTGCCCTGCGGAAAAAACGCGCCGGCCGCGAGCCGCAGGCCCAAGAGCACGATCGCGGCCACCACCGCCGCCCCGATCGCCGTCATCGCCCGACCGAGCCGCGATCCGGCGCGGATTGTGCGCACGAGCGGCGCGAGCGCCAGCACCATCCCAAACGACGGGATGAACGCGAAGAGCGTCGCGATCGCCGCCCCCTCGAGGCCCGCCGTGGCGGCGGCCGAAGGGTCCGTCTTCCACCCGGCCAGAAACCCGATGAACGTGACCACCAGGATCAGCGGGCCCGGCGTCGCCTCCCCCATCGCGAGCGCATCGAATCGCTCCGCCGGCTCGAGCCAGCCGCGGGCCACCGACTCATCGAGCGCCCAGGGCACCACGGCATACGCGCCGCCGAGCGAGAGCAGCGTCGTCTCCGTGAAGAGCCTCGCAATCGCGGGGCCGGCCCCACCGGCGAGGTCGAGACGCCACACGATTCCATAGCAGGCGATCCACACGAGGAGCGCAGCAGCGGCAATCGCAACCGGCCACCGGATCGCCGCGGCCCGCGAGACGTCCGCCCCCGACGGCGCCAGTGACTCCGCTCCCTGCGCGGCCGCGGACGGTTTGCCGCGGGCCGATGCCGCGAGATCGAGCGGCAAGAGCCAGCCCGCGATCCCCGCGATCGCAACGACGAGCGGAAACGGCACGCCGGCGGCGAGCGCTGCAAACGCTGCCACCGCGATCACGGCCGCAGCCGCCGTCCGGATCGATTTCCGGCCGATCCGCCAGGCAGCCAATCCCACGAGCGCCACCACCGCTGGCCGTGTGCCCGCGAAGGCGGCCGCGATGAGCGGCACCGACTCGCCCGCCGCATGCAGCCAGGCAAGCGCCGTCACGAGCAGCGCCCCGGGCAGCACGAAGAGCGTGCCGGCGAGCAGCCCGCCGGCGAGCCCGCCAAGCCGCCAGCCCGCGTACGTCGCGAGCTGCTGCGCCTCTGGGCCCGGCAGGAGCATGCAGAGCCGCATCGCCGCGAGAAACTCCTCCTCATCGAGCCATCGCTTCCGCTCGACCACCTCGCGATGGAGGATCGCCATCTGTCCGGCCGGCCCGCCGAAGCCCGTCGCACCGATCAGGAGCCACGTGCGCCACTGTTGATCCATCGCGGCACGACCTCCGGGAATAAGGGGCTTTGACTGTTTGCCGGCCTTTTTCTACAGTCTGGGCTTTCCCGCACAAACCCGAACACGTGTCAAAGGATCAGATCATGGGTGGCATCAGCAACCGGATGAAGGAAATCAAGCGGCGTCGGCACCGCAAGAAGAAGGTCGCCAAGTATCAGACGAAGCTGAAGAAGGCCACCACCAGCGAGAAGCTCGCCATGGCCGACAAGCTCCGCAAGATGACGCCCGGCGCCGAGACACTGATCGCCAAGATGGGTCTCGCCGAGCGCAAGCGCAGCTGAACGTAGGGCAGGCCTCCGTGCCTGTCTATCGCCGGTGACAGGCACAGAGGCCTGTCGTACTAGGCGTTGAACACGAAGCCGTCTTGCACGAACTCGATCTTCACGTGGCTGCCCTCCGGAAACCGTCCTGAGAGCAGCTCCTTCGCGAGCGGGTTTTGCAGCTGCTGCTGGATCACCCGCTTGAGCGGCCGCGCGCCATAGACCGGGTCGTAGCCGAGCCGCGCCACCTCGTCGAGCGCCTTCTCGCTGCACTCGAGCGTGATGCCCGCCTTCTCCGCCTGGCCCACCAGCCGCTTCATCTGGATATCGACGATCCGGCGGATGTGCTTCTTGTCGAGCGGATGGAAGACGATCGTCTCGTCGATGCGGTTCAGGAACTCGGGCAGGAACCGGGCGGCGAGCGCTTCCTTCACGGCGTCGCGAATCTCCTGCTCGCTACCCCCCTCCTTCGTGATCTCCTGGATCGCCTGGCTGCCGACGTTGCTCGTCATCACCACGATCGTGTTGGTGAAGTCGACCGTGTGGCCGAGGCTGTCGGTGAGCCGGCCGTCGTCGAGCACCTGCAGCAGGACGTTGAAGACGTCGCGGTGGGCCTTCTCCGTCTCGTCCAATAACACAACGGAGTAAGGACGCCGCCGCACGGCCTCCGTGAGCAGCCCGCCCTCCTCGTAGCCGACGTAGCCTGGGGGCGCCCCGATCAGCCGCGCGACCGTGTGCTTCTCCATGAACTCGCTCATGTCGATCCGCACCATCGCGTTTTCGTCGTCGAAGAGCACCTCGGCGAGCGCCTTGCAGAGTTCCGTCTTCCCGACGCCCGTGGGGCCCAGGAAGATGAACGAGCCGATCGGGCGATTGGGATCCTGGAGCCCGGCGCGGCTGCGGCGGACGGCATCGCTCACCGCCTCGACCGCTTCCTCTTGCCCCACCACCCGCTGGTGGAGCCGCTCCTCGAGCACGAGCAGCTTCGCCCGCTCCGTCTCCACGAGCCGGGTCACGGGAATGCCCGTCCACGCGCTCACCACCTCCGCGATCTCCTCGGGGCCGACCTCGCGACGCAGGAGCCGCTTGCCACCTGCCTTCGCGGCGTCTTTGCCCTCTTTGTCCGAGCCCTCGTGCTCGAGCCGCTGCTGCAGCTGCTTTCGCTTCACGTCGAGTTCGTAGAGCCGCTGATACATCTCCTCGCCGACCGGCTGGCCCGACGCCTGCCGCTCCTTGATCTGCACGCCGGCCTGATCGAAGGCGAGCTGCACCTCGTCGAGCTGCTTGCGGAGCTCCTGGGCGCTGCCGACGCCGCTCTTCTCCGCTTCCCACTGCTTCCGCAGGTCGGCGAGCTTCTTGCGCAGCTCGGTCGACTCCTCCTCGATCTCGACGAGCCGCTCCTTGGCGTGCTCCTCCGTCTCCTCGGCGAGCTGCCGGGCCGCGAGCTCGAGCTGCACGAGCCGCCGCTGCACCTCGTCGATCTCGCTCGGCACGCTCTGCAATTCCATCGCGATCCGGCTCGTCGCCTCGTCCATGAGGTCGATCGCCTTGTCGGGCAGGAAGCGGTCGGCGATGTAGCGGTGCGAAAGCTCGGCCGCGGCCACGAGCGCCGAATCCTTGATCTTCACACCCTTGTGGTGGGCCTCGTAGCGGGGCTTGAGGCCTCGCAGGATCGCGATCGTGTCTTCCACGCTCGGCTCGCCGACGAAGACCGGCTGAAACCGCCGCTCGAGCGCCGCGTCCTTCTCGATGTGCTTGCGGTATTCGTCGAGCGTCGTCGCGCCGATGCACCGCAGCTCGCCGCGGGCGAGCGCCGGCTTCAAAAGGTTTGCCGCATCGGAGCCGCCCTCGGCCGCCCCGGCGCCGATCACCGTATGCAGCTCGTCGATGAAGAGGATCACGTTGCCGGCGGCCGCCTCCACCTCGCGGAGAATCGCCTTGAGCCGGTCCTCGAACTCACCGCGATACTTCGTGCCCGCGATCAGCGCGCCCAGGTCGAGGGACACCACGCGGCGGCCGCGGAGGTTTTCCGGCACGTCCGACTGCACGATCCGCAGCGCAAGGCCCTCGGCGATCGCCGTCTTGCCGACGCCCGGCTCGCCGATCAGCACGGGATTGTTTTTCGTGCGGCGGGAGAGCACCTGGATCACCCGGCGAATCTCGGAATCGCGGCCGATCACCGGGTCGAGCTTGCCCTGGCTCGCCCGCTTCACGAGGTCGATGCCGTATTTCTCGAGGGCCTGAAACTTTTCCTCCGGATTCTGGTCAGTCACCCGCGAACTGCCGCGGACTGCCTGCAGGCCCGCCAGGAGCTCCTTCTCGCCGACGGACGCCAGCTGCAACACGTTCTTCGCCTTCGACGGCACCTTCACGAGCGCCAAAAGCAGATGGTCGGTCGAGACAAACTCGTCCTTCATCGAGTTGGCCTCGACGGTGGCCGTCTCGAAGACCTTGATCAGCTCCTGGTCTGGCTGCGGCTGCGCGCCGCCGCTGACCTTCGGCAGGTGGGAAAGCTCCGCCTCCGTGATCCGCTCGAGGTGACCGCGATCGACGCCGATCTTCTCGAAGAGCGGCCGCACGATCCCCTCCCGCTCCGCGACGAGCGCGTGGAGCAGGTGCACCGGGGTCACCTGCGGATTGCCGCGGCTCCCCGCGAGCTCCACCGCCCCCTGCACGGCCTCTTGGGCCTTGATCGTGAATGTGTCGAAACGGAATGGCATGGAACCTCCCCGTAGGACAGGCTTCAGCCTGTCGTCAAACGTGACAGGCTGAAGCCTGTCCTACCGGGTGATGGGTGCTAACCCTTCACCTCGAACTCCGCGTCGATGGCGTCGTCGGGACCCTTGCCCGCGCCACTCGCCGCGGCCTCGGGGGCCGCGCCGCCGCGCTGGGCAGTCGCCTCATACAAAACCTTCGAGAGCGCGTGGGCCGCCTGCTCGAGCGAGCTGTGGGCCGACGTGATGGCGTCGACATCCTCGCCCTTCGCGACCTCGCGGGCCTTGGCGATCGCCGCCTCGATCGGAGCCTTGTCGGAGGCCGACAGCTTGCCGTCGTTCTCCTTGATGAGCTTCTCCGTCTGGAAGCAGAGCGCCTCGGCCTTGTTGCGGGCCTCGGCCAGCCGCAGTTTCTGCTTGTCGGCCTCGGCATTCTGCTCGGCGTCTTTCCGCATCCGCTCGATCTCGGCCTCGTTGAGCCCGCTCGATTGCTCGATCTTGACCGTCTGCTCCTTGTTGCTGCCGAGATCCTTCGCGCTCACCGACAGGATGCCGTTGGCGTCGATGTCAAACTTCACCTCGATCTGCGGCGTGCCGCGCGGAGCCGGCGGGATGCCCTCGAGGTTGAACTGCCCGAGGAGCCGATTGTCCTTCGCCATCGGCCGCTCGCCCTGGTAGACACTCACGGTCACGGCCGTCTGGTTGTCGGCCGCGGTGCTGAAGACCTGCTTCCGCTCTGTCGGCACGGTGGTATTCCGCTCGACGAGCTTGGTGAACAGGCCGCCTTCCGTCTCGATGCCCAGGCTCAGCGGCGTCACGTCGAGCAGGAGCACGTCCTGCACGTCGCCGCCGAGCACGCCGCCCTGGATCGCCGCGCCGAGCGCCACGACCTCGTCGGGATTCACGCCCTTGTGGGGCTCCTTCGAGAAGATCTTCTTGACGAGCTCCTGTACCTTCGGGATGCGGGTCGAGCCGCCGACGAGCACGACCTCGTCGATGTCCTTCGGGTCGAGCTTGGCGTCCTTGAGCGCCTGCACCACCGGACCGCGGCACTTCTCGATCAAGTGATCACACATCTGCTCGAACTGCGCTCGCGTGATGGTGACCTGCAGATGCTTCGGCCCCGAGGCATCGGCCGTGATGAACGGCAGGTTGATGTCGGTGCTCTGGGCGCTGGAGAGCTCCTTCTTGGCCTTCTCGCAGGCCTCCTGGAGACGCTGCAGGGCCATCGTGTCTTTCCGGAGGTCGATCCCCTGCTCCTTCTGGAACTGGTCGGCCACGTAGTTGATGAGCGCCTGGTCGAAATCGTCGCCGCCGAGGTGCGTGTCGCCATTGGTGCTGATCACGCGGAACACGCCGTCGGCCACCTCGAGCACCGACACGTCGAACGTGCCGCCGCCGAGATCGAACACCACGATCTTTTCCTGGGCCTTCTTCTCGAGGCCGTAGGCGAGCGCGGCCGCCGTGGGCTCGTTGATGATCCGCATCACCTCGAGGCCCGCGATCTGACCGGCGTCTTTCGTGGCCTGGCGCTGGGCGTCGTTGAAGTAGGCCGGGACGGTGATCACCGCCTTGTTGACCTTGTGGCCGAGATAGGCCTCGGCCGATTCCTTCAGCGACCGCAGCACCTTCGCGGAGACTTCCGGCGGCGTGAACGTCTGATCGCCCGCCTTCACCTTGACGTAGTCCTCGGGGCCGCCGACGACCTCGTAGGGAACCATCTTCTCTTCGCCGGCCACCTCGTTGTGGCGGCGGCCCATGAACCGCTTGATCGAGTAGATCGTGCGCTTGGGGTTGGTGACGGCCTGGCGGCGGGCGATGTCGCCCACGAGCGTCTCACCCTTGTCGTTGAAGGCGACCACGCTCGGGGTGAGTCGATTGCCTTCCTTGTTGGCGATGACCTTGGGCTCCTTGCCCTCCATGACGGCCACCACGGAATTCGTGGTGCCGAGGTCGATGCCGATGATCTTCTCGCCCTGCTTGGTAGCCATGAGTGTTGTTTCCTCTCTCTCCGCCGGAATTGTCTGCCGATCTGGTTAGCCGGTCTGGGTACCCAGGCAGAAAGCAAAGCCCGTGCCAGCGGCGTGCGGAAGTCGGGCGGCGGGGCAGACAGGGCATATTTACGCGGGCTTTATTCAGGGTACAGTTGGCAGTCGCGGGTTCCGCCGCCTCCCGGGATCTTTCCCCGGCTGCCATTTTGGCCGCTTCCGCCGCACACCATGGCGAAACAGCCCTCCAAGCCGTCGCCCGACGCCGCGAAACACGCCGGCCTGGCCGGGCTCCGCGCGCAGATCGATCGGATCGATCGCGAGCTCGTCGAGCGGATGAACGAGCGGGCGAAACTCGCCGGACAGATCGGCCAAATCAAGAAGACCAACGGCCAGCAGACCTACGATCCCTCCCGCGAGGAGACGGTGCTCGAACGCGTCGCCTCGTCGAACGTGGGCCCGCTCTCGAACGACAGCCTGAAGGCCGTCTTCCGCGAGCTGATCTCGGGATCGCGGGCGATCGAGCAGCACTTGCGCGTGGCGCACCTCGGCCCGGCGTGGACCTACAGCCACCTCGCCGCCCTCCACCGCTTCGGCACGTCTGTTGAATTCGTGCCTGTCGCGAGCATCTCCGCCGCCTTCGAGGAAGTGCACGCGGGCCATTCGCACTACGGCGTCGTGCCGCTCGAAAACTCCACCGATGGCCGCATCGCCGACACGCTCGACAATTTCTCGCGGCTGCCCGTGAAGATCTGCGCCGAGGTGCCGCTGCGGATCCACCACAACCTGCTCGCCAACTGCGATCGCTCGAGCATCCGCGAGGTCTACAGCCGGCCGCAGGCGCTCTCGCAATGCCGCAACTGGCTGGCCCGCCACCTGCCCGACGCGCGGCTCGTCGAGGTGACGAGCACGAGCGCCGCCGCCGAAATGGCCGCCAAGACGCCCCATGCCGCCGCGATCGCCAGCCGCCAGGCGGGCGTGCATTACGGCCTCGACATCCTCGCCGAGAATATCGAAGACATCGCCGGCAACACGACCCGCTTCGCCGTGATCGGCCATGCCGACTCGGCCCGCACCGGCAAAGACAAGACGTCGCTGATGTTCGAGATCGAGCACAAGCCCGGCGGCCTCGCCGATGCGCTGGCGATCCCGAAGAAGCAGAAGCTCAACCTCACCTGGATCGAGTCGTTTCCGCTGCCGGGCGAGGAACGCGGCTACGTGTTCTTCGTGGAGCTCGAGGGGCACCGCGACGACCTCCGCGTGCGCCGCGCGATCGCCGCCCTCGAAAAGCGGTGCAAGCGGGTGGTGATCCTGGGGTCATACGCCAGCGCCGCCGCGGTGGGGTAGGACAGGCTTCACCTTGTCGATGCCCGTGACAGTCTGAAGCCTGTCCTACCGTTCGCGGCATCGTTATCATCTTTCCTCAAATCCCTTCCCCCCACGGAACCGCCACGCATGCCCCGCACAAAGATCGTCGCCGGTAACTGGAAGATGAACCTCGATCGCGCGAAGGCCCGCGAGCTCGCCGAGGCCGTCGCGGCCCGCAGCGGCGAGGCGGCCGGCGTCGAGCTCGTCCTCTGCCCGCCGGCGGTCTACGTCGAAACCGTCGGCACGGCCCTCAAGCTTGCCGGCGGCAAGAGCCCCTCCGGCGTCGCGCTCGGCGGCCAAAACATGCACGACAAGGCGAGCGGAGCCTTCACCGGCGAGGTCGCCCCGCCGATGCTCGTCGATCTCAGTTGCCGCTACGTGATCCTCGGCCACTCCGAACGCCGCACACTCTTCGGCGAGACCGACGGGATCGTCAACGTGAAGACAAAGGCGGCGCTCGCCGCGGGCCTGACGCCGATCGTCTGCGTCGGCGAGACGCTCGAGGAGCGCGAGGGCGGCCGCACCGATGCCGTCGTCACCACGCAGATCCGCGGGTCGCTCGCCGGTCTCTCCCCGGCCGAACTCGAGCAGGTGGTCATCGCCTACGAGCCGGTCTGGGCGATCGGCACCGGGAAGGTGGCCACGCCGCAGCAGGCGCAGGAGGTCCACGCCCTGATCCGTTCGCTCCTGGGCTCGCTCGCCTCGTCGGAGGTGGCCGGCAAGATCCGGATCCAATACGGCGGCAGCGTGAAGCCCGACAACGCCGCCGATCTGGCGAGCCAGCCCGACATCGACGGGGCACTCGTGGGCGGCGCCAGCCTCAAGGCCGACGACTTCCTCGGCATCGCCAAGGCCTTCCGGTAATCTCGTTGAGACAGGCAGAGACGCCTGTCCTACGTACGACAGGCCTCCGTGCCTGTCCGCCCCGTTTCCCACCTGCTGTCGGCGCGTGGCCCGCGATCCGATATGATCCGGCGTCGACAATCCAAATGTTTCGCGACAGGAATTTGCAATGCTCTCGCTCGTTCGCTTCCTCCTCGGCCTCGGCCTCGTCCTCACCTCGCTCTTCCTCATCTTCCTCGTGCTGATCCAGCGTGGTCGCGGCGGCGGGCTCGCCGGCGCGTTTGGCGGAGCCGGTGGCCAGAGCGCCTTCGGCACGAAGGCGGGCGACGTCTTCACGAAGATCACCGTCGGCGTGGCGGCCTTCTGGATCGTGCTCTGCGTGCTCTCCGTCAACATTCTCGGCCGCCAGCAGTCGCTTCTGAGCGGCAACCTCGGCAGCGCGGCCCCTGAGGCCGTTGGCCCGTCGGCCGGCGCTGCGCCCGGATCGCAACCCGCCGCCGAGACGACGCCGGCCGAAACGAAGCCCGCTTCGACGCCCGCTGCCACTGCGGCCGAGGGAACCGCCGCTCCGGCAACTCCGGCTGCGCCCACGACTCCGGCAGCCCCGGCCACGCCAACACCCCCAGCCGCACCGGCTGATGCAGGGCTGAGCCTGCCGAGCGCCGGCGGCGCCGCACCGGCACCCGCGGCCGACGCGCCCGCCAAGTAACCCGCTGCGGAAAGAGCTCCCATGGCGCTGAGCATGACTGGCTGCGGCGAGGGCGTCGCGTCTGACGGCTCGAGCACCTGCCGCGTCGAATTGCGGTGCGTCAACAACCGCTTTCTGAAGTTTTCCTTGCGGGCCCGCGAGGGCTTCGCGGCGCTTGAATCGCGGATCGAGGCGGCCGTGCGCGACCGGATCAAGCGCGGCACGGTGCAGATGACGCTCGACCTCTCCGGCCCTGCGGCCCCGGCCGCGCGGCAGTTCGACGAGGCCCAGCTCGAGGCCTATCTCGGCCAGCTCGAGCACTTCTGCACGCGGCACGATCTGCCCGTGCCCCGCGGGATCGACGGCCTGCTCGGCCTGCCAGGCATCCTCGCCGACGGCCTGCCCGCGAGCGAGGCGATGTCGGCCGCCTGGCCGCTGGTCGCCCGCGCCCTCGATGCGGCGCTCGATCGGCTCGACGCGATGCGGCGGTCCGAAGGCGACGCGATGGCCCGCGACATGCGGTCTTCCCTGCTCGAGATCAGGTCGATCGCGGCGCGGATCCGCGGCCGCGTGCCTGCCGCGCTCGAGGAGCATCGCGCGCGGCTCTTCGAGCGGGTCGGCCGGCTGCTCGAAGAGCGCGGTGTCTCCCTCACCGAGGGCGACCTCGCCCGCGAGATCGCCCTCCTCGCCGACCGTTCCGACATCGCCGAAGAGCTGGTGCGACTCGAGAGCCACGTCGCCCAGTTCGACCGCCTGCTCGACGAAGACACGCCGGGAAGATCCCTCGATTTCCTCACGCAGGAGCTCGTCCGCGAGGCCAACACGGTGGCCTCGAAATCGGCCGACGTGGCGATCGCCCACGCGGTCGTCGAGCTCAAGACGCAGGTCGAGCGGCTCAAGGAACTCGTCCAAAACGTCGAGTGAGGGCGGCGTCTTTTCAAGCCCGGCCGGCGTGGGTTACAACAACCCAATGGCCAACCTTCCCGGCAAACTCGTCGTCATCTCGGGCCCCTCCGGGGTCGGCAAGACCTCGATCCTGAGGCGGCTCCTCTCCGACCTGCCGGAACTGATCCCGAGCATCTCGGCCACCACGCGGCCGCCGCGATCGGGCGAGCGAGACGGCGTGGACTACCACTTCCTCACGCTCGAAGACTTCGAACGGCGGCGGGCAAACGGCGAATTTCTCGAATGCTGCCGGGTCTACGGCCGGCAGCACTGGTATGGCACGCTCGTGGCCGAGGTGGCCCCCCGCCTGGCGGCCGGGGAGTGGGTGGTGCTGGAGATCGACGTGGAGGGTACACTTTCGATCTTGGAGCGGTATCCTGAGGCGGTGACGATTTTCGTCGAGCCATCCCATCCAGACCAGCTCGAGCAGCGGCTCACCGGCCGCGGCACCGAGTCTCCGGAGGCGATGGCGCGTCGGCTGGAGGTTGCCCGCCGCGAACTGCTCGAGGCCCACCGCTACCAGCACCGGGTCGTCAACGACGACCTCGACACCGCCGTCCACACGATCAAAACCATCCTGGCCGACGCCGGCCTCGCCGCCGCCAAGGCCCAAACAATCCACACCCCCTCCGGAGCCCACCCCCTGGGAACGAAGTCATGATCGACGACCTGCGCGAAGAAGAGATCGTCAACAAGGTCGGAGGGCGGTTCAAGCTCTCCACGCTGATCCAGAAGCGGCTCGTGGCGCTCAACGCCGGCGGCCGCCCGCTCGTCGACATCGACAGCGACGACAAGATGCAGATCGTCATCGAGGAGATCAAGCAAGACAAGATCTTCCTCGACACGTCGTCGAACCTGCGGATCACCGGCGAATCGCCCGAGGCTGGCGGCCCCTTGGATTTTGACGCCTCCATCCTGTGACGATTGAAGGTCGTGAAATCGTCGTCGGTGTTTCGGGCGGCATCGCGGCCTACAAGGCGGCGGCGCTGACGAGCATGCTCGTGCAGCGGGGCGCCGGGGTCACGGCCGTGCTCACCCGCAATGCGAGGCGGTTCGTCGGCGCGGCGACGTTTGCGGCGCTCACCGGGCGGCCGGTCGCCTCGCGGAGTTTCGATCCGGCCGTATTTCCGCTCGGTGCGCACATCGAGCTGGCCGCGCGGGCCGATCTCGTGGTCGTGGCCCCCGCCTCGGCCGACCTGCTCGCGAAGGTGGCCGGCGGTGCGGCCGACGACCTCCTGACCACGCTCCTGCTCTGCGCGGAGTGCCCCGTGATCTACGCGCCGGCGATGAACTCCGCGATGTGGGCGAAGGCGGCCGTGCAGCGCAACGTGGAGCAGGTGGCGGCCGACGGCGGAATCATCGTGCAGCCCGGCACCGGCTGGCTCTCCTGCCGGCAGAAGGGCGCCGGCCGGATGGCGGAGCCCGACGAGATCGTCACCGTGATCGAAGAGACGCTCTCCGGCCGGCCGCCGCGAAAGCAGTCCTGACACGCCGTCACCGCCCCCGAAGGCCACGCGCATGGCAAAGATCCTGCTCACCGCCGGCCCGACGCGAGCCTACATCGACGACGTTCGCTACCTCACGAATGCCTCGAGCGGCCGGATGGCCCGGGCGATCGCTGCCGCGGCCCTGGCTCGGGGCCACGAGGTGACGATCGTGAGCGGCCCGGTGCACGTCGACTATCCACGGCAGGCCCGCGTGATCCCGGTGATGACGACGAACGAGATGCTCGCGGCGTCGCTCGACGAATTACCGGCATGCGACGGCGTGATCGCCGCCGCGGCCCCCTGCGACTTCGAGCCGATCCGGCGAACCGCCGGCAAGATTCCCCGCCGGGGCTCGGGCCTGTCGCTCAGGCTCAAGCCGACCGCCGACGTGATCGCGACGCTCGCCGCCCGGTCGAAGCAGCGGCAGTGGTTCGTGGCCTTCGCGCTCGAGCCCGGGGCCGATCCGCGCCGCGCCTTCGAGAAGATCGAGGCCAAACGCTGCGACCTGATCGTCGTCAACGACGTCTCGGCGCTCGAGGCCGCGAAGACCGCCGTCACCGTCTACGACCGCAGCCACGCCCGCGTCGGCGGCAAAAAAGGCACGAAGCCCAGCGTCGCCACCTGGCTCATCCGCCTGATCGAGAGCACACTTTTCAGACCGTGATACCCGTGCCACCGGGATCCCCGGATGCTGAACGCCCGAATCGGCGAAAGCTTGACGAGCATTGGAGATTTCGCCCGATTGAGGTGAACCTTCCAGACTGGGATTGTGCGAAATATCCACGCGAGGAAACTTTTGCCGTTCGGGCGGCAATGCGGGCTGCATCACACGCCCGAGAGTTGGCAGATTATCTGACAGGCTGAAGCCGATGCTGACAGGCTGAAGCCTGTCCTACCCGTGAGGCACCCATGATCACCGTCGCCGTCCTTGGAGCCACCGGCTATACCGCGCTCGAGGCCATCAAGATCCTGCTGCGGCATCCGGAGGCGAAGATCGTCGCCGTCACGAGCCGACAGGAGGGAAGCCCCCCGATCTCGACGGTGCACCCGAGCCTGGTGGGCCGGCTCGAACTGCCGCTTGAGGATCTTTCGCCGGAGGAGGTGGGCAGTCGGGCGCAGTGCGTGTTCTCCTGCCTGCCCCACTGCGCGAGCGCCGAGATCATTCCGAAGGTGCTCGCCGCCGGGGCGAAGGTGATCGATTTCAGCGCCGACTACCGGCTCGACGACGCTGCCACGTATCTGGAGTGGTATGGCCACGAGCATCCGGATCAGGGCCGGCTCGGCAAGACGGTCTACGGCCTGCCCGAGCTCTTCCGCGACCGGATCACGGGGGCCGACCTGGTGGCGAACCCCGGCTGCTATTCGACCTCCGCGATCCTGCCGCTGGCCCCCCTCGTGAAGAGCGGCCGCTTCGAGACCGACGACATCATCATCGACTCCAAGAGCGGCGTGAGCGGCGCGGGCCGCCAGCCCAAGCTCATGACGCACTTTCCGGAGTGCAACGAGAGCATGTCGGCCTACAACGTGGGCCGCCATCGGCATACGCCCGAGATCGAGCAGGTGATCGGCCGCCACGCCGGCGCCCTGCCGCAGGTGATCTTCACGCCGCAGCTCGCGCCGATGGACCGCGGCATTCTCTCGACGATCTACATCCGCCCGAAGAAGCCGCTTGCCGAGGGGGACGTCATGAAGCTGCTCCGCGATGCCTACGCGGGGGAGCGGTTCGTGCGGGTGGTGGATCACCTGCCCGCCACGAAAGACACGGTCGACACGAATTTCTGCGACATCACGGCCCGCGTGGTCCGCGGCCGGGTGCTCCTGATCAGCTGCCTCGACAACCTCGTGAAGGGCGCCGCCGGCGCCGCCATCCAGAATTTCAACGTCCTCTTCGGCCTCCCCGAAACCGCCGGACTTTTGTAGGAATAAAAGGTGTCAGGACTCTTTTTCAGGAGAAAAAAGAGTCCTGACACCTTTTATTGGGCACTTTCATGAGCATCACCGAAACTCCGATCCGCCTGCCGATTCCCCCGCTCCCCAAGGGCTTCCGCGTCGCCGGAGCGCATGCGGGGCTCAAGCGCAATGCCTCGCGCGAAGACATCTCGCTCGTCGTCTCCGACGTGCCGGCGACGGCGGCCGGCGTCTACACGACGAACCTCGTCTTCGCGGCGCCGGTGGCCTTCGACCGCGCTCGCACGCCGGGCGAGGGCTTTCGGGCGGTCGCGATCAACTCGGGCAACGCCAATGCCTGCACGGGGGCCCGCGGCCTCGACGACGCTCGCCGCATGGCGGCCGCGGCAGCTGAGAAGCTCGGCGTGCCGGAGGCGGGCGTGCTCGTGCTCTCGACGGGGATCATCGGCGAGTTTCTGCCGCTGGCGAAGATCGAGGCGGGGATCGCCACCGTGGCCGGCCGGCTCGGCAGCGACACCGACACGGTTCTGACGGCGGCCCGCGGCATGATGACCACCGACACGCGTCCCAAACTGTCCGGCTCCACGTTCACCGCCGGTGGCCGCACCTACACGCTCTTCGGGATGGCGAAGGGGGCCGCGATGGTGGGGCCGCGGCTGGCCACGATGCTCGGGATCGTGCTCACCGATGCGCCGGTGCGGCCGACCGACGCGCAGCGGCTGCTCGGCGAGGCGGCGGAGCAGACCTTCAACTGCGTGAGCGTCGATGGTCACACGAGCACCAACGACACGGTGCTGCTCCTGGCCAACGGAGCAGCGGGCGGCGAGCCGCTCGCAGGGCGGGATCTCGACGGCTTCGCGAAGGCGCTCTCCGACGCCTGCGAGGCGTTGGCCCGCGATATCGCCGACGACGGCGAGGGGGCCACGCACGTGCTGCGGATCGAAGTTCAGGGTTGTCCGACACGCGACGAGGCCCGCCAGATCGCCCGCTCCGTGGCCGACAGCCCGCTCGTGAAGACGGCGATCCACGGGGCCGACCCGAACTGGGGCCGGATCGTGTCGGCCGCCGGCTATTCGGGCGTCAGATTCGACCCCGACAAACTCGTGCTGCGGGTCAACGGCACGCTCCTCTTTCAGCATGGGCAGCCGGTGGCGTTTGACGCCGACGCGGTCTCGGAATCGATCCGATCCGCCCGGGAGACGCTGATCGAGCTGGAGTTGCAGGCTGGTCGGGAATCGATTCGGTTCTACTCGAGCGACCTCACGGCGGAATACGTCCACCTCAACGCGGACTACCACACCTGATCCGCGTATACTTCCCCGGGTGACGGCCTGACCGCGGTGCAGGCCGCACCTGCCTTGACGCAGCCCGCCCGAAACGGTTTGCTTTGGGCTCCCGCCCCCCCGCTGAAAGACCCACCCGACCCGATGAGCACGGACCCCGACGAAGAAGACGAGATTGACGACGAGGAAGACCTTGCCGCTGCGCAGCCCCTGGCGGACGAGGAATCGAGTTTCGACGATTTCGACGACGACTTTGACGATGATTTCGAGGAGGAGTCGAACGACCCCGACTGGGATCATCCAGACGACGCCGATCCGGGGCCTCCGCCTCCGGCGAAAGGATCCGGCAAGAAGAAGTAGGCCGCCCGCCGCAACCCGCGAGTAACGTGCGATGTCAGCGCAAAAGACCGCAGGCTGGTTCGGAAAGCTGAGCCAGCTCGACTTCGACATCGACTTTTTCGAAAACCTGCTCGCCCGCAACGGCGAGAGCGTGGAGGTGTTGCGGGTGCTCGGCGAGCTCGTCTCGAAGAAGGGCCTCGTGCACCGCGCGGTGGAAATCGACCGGCATCTGGTGGAGCGGCTGCCAAAGGATTTCCTGGCCCGCTACAATCTCGCCTGTTCGCTCGCCCTCGCCGGGCGGCCCGACGAGGCGATGAAGTCCCTCTCGAAGGCCATCCTCCTGGGCTACGACGATCTGGCACACCTGGAGGTCGATCCCGACCTCGATTCGTTGCGGGAGCGGCCTGACTTTCGGGCCTTGCTGAGCCCCGACTGAATCGGGGGCTCACGACAAGGCACACATGCTCGACCAATTCGACAAGATCACGGAGGCCTGCGCGGCGATCGCCGCCCAATGGCCCCACAAGCCGGCCGTGGGCATCATCCTCGGCAGCGGCCTCGGCGGCGTGACGGCCGCGATCAAAGACAAGGTGACGATCCCCTACGGATCGATCCCCCACTTCGCGAAGTCCACCGCCCACGGCCATGCCGGGCAGCTCGTCTGCGGCCTGCTCGAGGGCGTGCCCGTCGTGGTGATGGAGGGGCGGATGCATGCCTACGAGGGTTATCCGCTCGCCCAGATTACGTTTCCCGTCCGCGTGGTGCGGCGGCTCGGGGCCGAATTGCTGGTCGTCACCAACGCCTGCGGCGGCCTGAACCCGCAGTTTCGCACCGGCGATCTCATGGTGATCGACGACCACATCAACCTGATGAACGACAACCCGCTCGTCGGCATCAACGACGATCGGCTCGGGCCGCGGTTTCCCGACATGTCGGCCCCCTACACGCCCGTGCTCATCGACCAGGCGCTCGAAGTGGCCCGCAGGGAAAACTTCGTGGCCCATCGCGGCGTCTACGTGGCCGTCACGGGGCCGAATCTGGAGACGCGGGCCGAATATCGCTTTCTGCGGGTGATCGGCGCCGACGTCGTCGGCATGTCGACGGTGCCGGAGGTGATCGTGGCGGTGCACGCGGGCATGAAGGTGCTCGGCATCTCCGTGATCACCGACATGTGCCTTCCCGACGCGCTCGAGGTGGCGACGGTGGAGAAGATCCTCGCCGTGGCCGCATCGGCCGAGCCGAAGCTCCGCGCCCTCGTCACCGCCGCCGTCCGCCGCGCCGGCCGCCCGTAGGACAGGCCTCCGTGCCTGTCATGCCCGATCGCACGAGGAACAGACAGGCGCAGAGGCCTGTCCTACGCCCTCTGCACCGCCTCGAGCGCCTTCTCGACGTGGTCGTCCGAGGCGAAGATCGCGCTGAACACCAGCCGGATCACCCCCTGCCGGTCGATCACGTAGGTGACCCGACCCGGGATGAACCCCAGTGGGTTCGGCACGCCGAAGACCCTGCGGAGCCCGCGATCGTGGTCGCTGATGATCGGAAAGGGCAGCCGGTGCTTCTCCGCGAACGAGCGATGACTGGCGGCGGAGTCGCTGCTCACACCGATCACCTCGGCGCCGGCCGCGACGAACTTCTCGTAGGAATCCCGGAAGGCGCAGGCCTCTTTCGTGCAGACCGGCGTGTGGTCCTTGGGATAGAAGAAGAGCACGACGATCTTCTTGCCGAGCAGGTCGGCGAGCTTGAACGTGCTGCCGTCCTGTAGGACGGCCTCGAAGTGCGGCGCGGGATCGCCAACGGTGAGACTTTTCATGCGGGGATTCTATCATCCTCCCGCTTCGTTCCGAAGTTGCCGAGAATCAGGCTCAGCGCCGGGCCGGCGGCCATGGTCGTCGCGACGCACATCAGCACGCAGGCCACGAAGAGCCGCAGGTCGATCAACTGCGCGTCGTAGGCCGCCGCCGCCATCACGATGCCGAGGATGCCCCGCGCGTTGAGGCCGCATCCCACCGCGAGGGCCTGCCGGCTGTCCATGCCGGCCATCTTGCCGCCAAGAAAGACACCGCAGATCTTGCCCACGAACGCCACGATCGTGATCAGGGCCACGAGCCAGGGATCGAAGCCCGCGACGAAATCGGCCCCGATCGCCATCGAGACGAAGAAGACGGGCGTGAAGACTGCGTAGGAGAAATCGCCGACGATCTCGAAGGGCGCCGGATGCCGCCGGTAGACGTCGGAGAGCGCGATGCCCATGACGAAGGCGCCGAGGAAGGAATGGAGGCCAAGGTATTCCGAGCCGGCCGCCCCCACGAGCGTGAGCAGCACGATGCACGAGATCAGCGCGGAGGGCTGCGGCAGCCGCCGCTGCACCTGTTCGAGGAGCGGCGGCAACACGAACCTGCCCAGGAGCAGAATTCCGCCGATGAAGAGGAACACGAGCGCGAGGATCGCCGCCCCCTGCCCCTGGCCGGTGGAGTGCGGGGCAAACTCCGCGAGGATCACCGCGAAGAGCCCCCAGCCCACGAGGTCGTCCACCAGCGTCGCCGACATGATCGTCCGGCCGATCTCGGTCTTGAAGAGCCCCATGTCCATGAGGATGCGGGCGATGACGGGATTGGCCGACAGCGAGAGGATCGACCCCATGAAGAGCGCCGTCGCGAAGAGGTCTTTCCGCGTCACGCCGATGACGTCGGGAAAGACGTAGCACATGACGAATCCCAGCACGAGCGGCACGAGCGTGCCGACCGTGCCCACGGCGAGTGCCTTGCGGCCAATCCGACGGAATTCGCCGATGCTGATGTCGAGCCCGATCGTGACGATGAAGAAGAGCATCCCGACGCGGGCGATCGCGACCCGCGCGTCAGCGACCGGGCCCGAGACCGGGAAGAGCCAGGCGTGGAAGTCCGGAGCCAGCCGCCCCAGGAGCGTGGGCCCGAGCAGGAGCCCGCCGGCGATTTCACCGACGACGGCCGGAATACCGATCCGCCGCGCTGCCTGCCCCATCGCGAGCGCCACGAAGAGCATCGCCGCGAGATGCAGGGAGAGCAGCGTCCAATCGGTGGGGCTCATGATCTTCCGTATTCCAGCGCACAATATGATACCCAGCAAGCGGTCTCCGGGGGCGAAGCCGTCTACAACGAGGCCCCCTGTGGGGCGCGCGCCTGTCGCGGTAGGATTGCGGCTTTTCCAGCACGCCCCCTTCGCCCCAGCGTCCCGCCGGCCCAAGAGCCATGTTCGAATCCGTCCGCGGCAAGCCCGACTTCCCCGCCCTCGAAACCTCGATCGCCCGGCTGTGGCGCGAGGGCAGGATCTACCAGAAGTCGCTCGACCAACGCCGCGGCGCAAAGCGATTCGTGTTCTTCGAGGGTCCGCCCACGGCCAACGGGATGCCTCACCCCGGCCACTGCCTGACCCGCACGATCAAGGACCTCTATCCGCGCTACCGCACGATGCGCGGCGAATACTGCGAGCGGAAGGCGGGCTGGGACACGCACGGCCTGCCCGTCGAGGTGGAGGTCTGCAAGGAGCTCGGCATCCACTCGAAGGCCGAGATCGAGGCCTACGGCGTCGAGCCCTTCATCCACAAGTGCCAGGAATCGGTCTGGCGCTACATGAAGGAATGGGAGACACTCACCGAGAGGATCGGCTTCTGGATCGATCTCTCCGACGCCTACGTCACCTACCACCAGTCGTTCGTCGAAAGCGTCTGGTGGGCGCTCGCGGAGCTCTTCAACCGCGGGCTGCTCTACCAGGGCCACAAGATCGTCTGGTGGTGGGCGCAAGGGGGCACGGCGCTCTCGAGCGGCGAGGTGGGCCAGGGCTACCGCGAGGTGGCCGACCCGAGCGTCTACGTCGCGTTTCCGCTGCTCGACGACGCGGGCCAGCCCACGAACCGGAGCCTCGTCGCCTGGACGACGACTCCCTGGACGCTCCCTTCGAACCAGTTCGCCGCTGTAAAGGCAGACCTCGACTACGTCGTCCTCCGCGCGCAGGACGTCGCCGACGCGGCTGAACTCATCGTCGCCGAACCGCTCGCCGCCCCGCTCATCGAGAAGATGAAGAAGCCATTCGAGATCGTCGATCGCCTGAAGGGCGCGGCGCTTGTCGGCCGCTCCTATCTCCCGCCGTTCGACACGTTTCGCGGCTCGTCGTCGGCAGCGGCCTGGCGGGTCGTGGCCGCCGACTTCGTCACGACCGACTCCGGCACCGGCATCGTCCACATCGCGCCCGCCTTCGGCGAGGTGGACTACACCGTCCTCATCGCCGAGCAGGCTCGCTTCGCCGCGGGCCAGGGCCCCGCGCTCATCAATTGCGTCGCCCCCGACGGCACGTTCACCGACGCCTTCCCGATGGGGAGCGGACGGTTCGTGAAAGACTGCGACCGCGACATCACCCGCGACCTGCGGAGCCGCGGCCTGCTCGTCCACCAGGAGCAATACGTCCACGACTATCCGTTCTGCTGGCGGGCCGACGCCGACCCGCTCATCCAGTATCCGCGGCAGAGCTGGTTCATCCGCACGAGCCAGTTCCGCGACGAGATGCTCGCCAACAACGCCCGGATCGACTGGCTGCCCGAGCACATCAAGGACGGCCGGTTCGGCAACTTCCTCGAGACCAACGTCGATTGGGCGCTCTCGCGCGAGCGCTACTGGGGCACGCCGCTGCCGATCTGGGTCTGCGAATCGACCGGCAATTCCGAGGCGATCCCGTCATACGCCGCGCTCCTCGGCAAGCCGGGCGTGGCCGGCACCGACGTCTTCGACAAGGCCAAGGCCGCCAATCCGCAGCTCTCCGACGACCTCAAGGTGCACAAGCCCTACATCGACGCCGTCACCTACGACTCGCCGTTCGCGAAGGGTGCCCGCATGCGCCGCGTGGGCGAGGTGATCGACTGCTGGTTCGACTCGGGCGCGATGCCCTTCGCCCAATGGGGCTGGCCCCACACGGGCGACGCCGAATTCCGGTCGCAGTTTCCGGCCGACTTCATCTCGGAGGCGATCGACCAGACCCGCGGCTGGTTCTACAGCCAGCTGGCGATCAGCACGCTCCTTTTCGGCGGACAGTCCGGCGACGCCTCGCAGCCCTACCCGCATCCCTTCAAGACCTGCATCGTCCTCGGCCACATGCTCGGCGAAGACGGGCAGAAGATGAGCAAGAGCAAGCGCAACTACAAAGAGCCGGCGGTGATCTTCGACACCTACGGCGCCGATGCGCTCCGCTGGTTTTTCCTGGCCGGGCAGCCGCCGTGGTCGGGCATCCGCTACAACGAGCGGGCGATCCGCGAGAGCGTGCCGGAGTTTCTGCTGCGGCTCTGGAACGTCTATTCCTTCTTCGTGATCTACGCCCAGATCGATGGCTTCGATCCCGCCCTGCTCGTCGACGCCCCCGGCGGGCTCGACCATGCCGACCTGCAGAAGGCCCGCGGCTACCGGCCCGTGGTCGAGCGGGGCGAACTCGATCGCTGGATGCTCTCCGAGCTCAACGCCACGGCGCGGGACATGGTCGAACGCCTCGACGCCTTCGACCATTTTGGCGCCGCCGGCCGGCTCTCGGCGCTCGTCGATGCGGTGAGCAACTGGTATGTCCGCCGGAGCCGCGACCGCTTCTGGGCCGCCGGCAAGGCCGACACGGGCCCCGAGGGCAACCCCGAGAAGCTCGATGCCTATTGGACGCTCTACGAGACGCTGCTCACGATCGCCCGGCTCGCCGCCCCTTTCGTGCCCTTCGTGTCGGAGGCGATCTGGCGCAACCTCGCCTGCGCCGGTGTCGGCGGCAAGGCGCCGGAGAGCGTCCACCTCACCGACTATCCTGCCGGCGTCGAGGCCCTGATCGACCGCGATCTGGTCCGACGGATGACGCTCGTCCGCGAGGTGTCGTCGCTCGGCCGGGCGGCGCGGGCCGCCGAGAAACTGAAGGTGCGGCAGCCGCTCTCGAAGGTGGAGGTGATCCTCGCCGCGGCCTCCCCGGCCGACGAAGCCTGGCTCGCGTCGCACGCCGACCTCGTCTGCGACGAACTCAACGTAAAACAGTTCGAGATCTGCCGCGAGCCCGACCGCTACATCACGCGGGCGGTGCTGCCAGACCTCAAGAAGCTCGGACCGCGGCTCGGCAAGGATCTGCCCAAGGCCCGCGACGCGATCGCGAAGGCCGACGCCTCTGCGCTGCTCGCGGCGCTCCAGCGCGACGGCCGCGCGACCGTCGCGCTCCCCGGCGGTGGCGAGGTGGTCGTCGAGAAGGACGACGTCTTGATCCGCACGACGGCCAAGGAGGGCTGGGCCGCGGCCGAGAGTCCGCTCGCCGTCGTCGTCGTCGCAAGCGCCCTGACGCCGGAACTCGTGGCCGAGGGGCTCGTCCGCGAGGTGGTGCACGCCGTGCAGTCGCAGCGAAAGACGCTCGACCTCGAATTCACCGACCGGATCGAACTCACCTTCGAGACGAGCTCGGCCGAGTTGAAGGCCGCGCTTGAAAAGCATCTCGAGTATGTCGCCGGCGAGACGCTCGCCGCCGCGGCCACGTTTGGCACGCTCGCCGGCGGCACGAGCGAATCCCTGGACCTCGACGGCCACCCGCTCACCATCACCATCAGGAAAACGTAGGACAGGCTGAACCCTGTCCTACCGACCCATATGCCCATTCGCCTCGCCATCCTTCTCTCCGGTTCGGGCCGCACGCTCGAAAACCTGCTCGACCACATCGCGGCTGGCCGGCTGCCGGCGTCGGTGGAGATCGTCGTCGCCAACCGCGGCGACGTGCGCGGCCTCGAGGTCGCGCGACGGGCCGGACTGGCGACCCATGTGCTGCCGCGGGGCAACGAGCCGCTCGCGTCTTGGAGCAACGCCATCTTCACTGCCTGCCGGGCCGTGAACGCCGATCTCGTCGTGATGGCCGGATTTCTCCAGCTCGTGGAAATCCCCGCCGACTTCGCCGGCCGCGTGATCAACATCCACCCCGCCCTGCTCCCGGCCTTCGGCGGCAAGGGCTACCATGGAATGCATGTCCATCGCGCGGTGCTCGAGCGGGGCTGCACCGTTTCGGGCTGCACGGTCCACCTCGTCGACAACGAGTACGATCACGGCAAGATCCTGCTGCAGAAGACGGTGCCGGTGCTCCCCGACGACACCCCCGAATCGCTCGCCGCGCGGGTTTTCGCAGCCGAATGCCATGCCCTCCCCGAAGCGATCACCCGCTTCGCCCGAGAAAGGAACGATCCATGATCCGCTCCATCGGCAACATCGTCGCCGATTCGCTGCAGCTCTCGGTCGGCTACGCCGAGCGGCTCTTGAAGGGCATTCCCGCCGACCGATTCGCCCGGTTCGCCGCGGTGGGCGGCACGATGGTGGAGTCGAATCACCCCGCCTTCGTCATCGGCCACCTCAGCCTCTACGCTCCGAAGATCCTGCAGCAGATCGGTCACCCCGCGCCGTCGATCCCGGAGCACTTCGAGATCCGCTTCTCGAAGGAAGCCCAGTGCGCGGACGACTTCGACGGGGATCTCTATCCGTCGATGGAGGAGATCGTGTCGTTTTTCCTCGAAGGCCACCGGATGGTGGCTGGCGCCCTGCGGAGCACGCCCGACGACGTCTTCCAGCAGCCGAATCCCGCCACGGGCCGGATGAAGGAACTCTTCCCCACGATCGGCTCGGTGCAGGCCTTCTATTGCGGCGGCCACATGATGATGCACCTCGGCCAGCTGAGCGCCTGGCGGCGCATCGAAGGCCTCGGCGCCGCCTAATTCAGCGGTCTACTCTCACTTCGTCTGCTTGAGCGTCTCGAGTCAGGCGACGAGATCGACGAGGTCTCGCGCCGTGAGCGTCACCGCGAGATCGGCCGACATCAGCGACACCGGCTGCTTCACGAGCTCCTCCACCTCGCCGGCGGTGACCGACGTGTCGATGCCGTCGGGCCCGCGGATGACGATCTCCTCCGACGACTGCGAGATGAGCAGCCCCATGAAGCTGCGGCCGTCGTCGAGGATGGCCGTCCAGGTCTCGTAGTTGTGGCTGATCGCGGCCGACGGCGCGAGGATCGCCTCGTAGAGCGCCGGGCGGGACAGCTTGGCGCCGATCCCGGAGAGCGCGGGCCCCACGGCCTTCCCTTCACCGCCGACGACGTGGCACTTAGCGCAGGTGCCCGCGCCCGCAAACACGGCCTTGCCGCGGGCCGGGTCGCCGGCCCGTCTCACGAGTTCGCCGATCGGCGGCAGCTTCTCGCCCACTTTCGCCTTGGGCATCGGGAGCACGCCGTTCGCCGCGGCCTTCAGAGCGCCTTCGCTGATGCGAGCGCCTTCGCTGATGGGAGCGCCTTCGCTGGCGCGCCGTCGTCGCCGGCGACACACGGCCGGCAGGCGAGAGCACACGCCGTCAAGAAAAGCAGGACTCGCGCGTTCATGCTGGCGCTCCTCAGGCGGGAATCATGGGCGGGAGAAATCGGGACATTTATGAGAGGCGGCCCGCCAGCGCACGCCAAAAGGAGGAGGCCGAAAGCCAGGCTCCGTGCGTCTCGACCGCCACCGTCGTCGCGCCGCGCGCCCGCGCCCCCTCGAGCGCATTGGCAACAAGCGTTGTGGCGATGCCGCGACGGCGGGAGTGCGGATCGACGAGCAGCCACGCGATCGAAAATCGCCTCGGCTCCCGCTCTCCCGCCTCGACGATCACCACCAGGCCGACCGCGGCGGATGGCTCCGCTCGGGTCATTGCCAGCAACGCATGCACCTGCCGGCCCGGCCGGCTCACCAATTCGGCGGCAATTCCCGCCGGCGCGAACGATGCCTCGTCACGGCCAGCCCCGGCTCGGCATGCCTCGACGAGCGTCTCGAGCGCGATCGCATCCGCAGCGGGGTCGAACGGCCGCACGTCGATCGCCGGGGAACGATCCTCGCCGAGCCGCCGGCCAGCATCCACATCGAGCGAATGAAAGACGATGTGCACAGTAGACCGCGTAAAGAAAACGCTCCGTCACGGAACGATCGCGATGCACGACGGCATTGTGACCGTCACCGGCTCGCCGATCGGCGCGAGCTTGCCGGTCTCGAGGTCGATCCGGAAGGCCGCGAGATTGTCTCCCGGCATGTTCGCGCAGAGCAGCAGACCTCCGTCCGGCGTGATCGCCAGGTTCTGCGGACCGCGGCCGCGGCTCGGGATGATCTCGACGAGCGTGAGCTGGCCGTCTGCCCCGATGCGATAGGCCGCGATGCTGTCGTGGCCGCGGTTCGTGCCGTAGAGAAACCGCCCGTCGGGGGTGATCTTGAGATCGGCCGTGTAGGTCTTGCCCTTGAAGTCGGGCGGCAGCGTCGAGATCACCTGCCGCTCGACGAGCCGGCCCGTGGCCGAATCGTAGTCGTAGACGGCGACGGTGTTGTCGAGTTCGTTGATCGCGTAGAGCCACCGGCCGTCGGGATGAAATGCAAGGTGCCGCGGGCCCGCGCCCGGCTTCGTCTTCACGAGCGGCGGATCATTGGCGACCAGCCTGCCCGCGGCCGCGTCGAGCCGGTGGCAGAAGATCGCGTCGGCGCCGAGGTCGGCCGCATAGACGAATTGCGGCCCGCCCTGCATCGCCGGCGCGGGAACGATCGCATGCGGGTGCGGCGCTTCCTGCCGGCCGGGGTCGGCACCCTTGCCTTCGTGGCGAACGGCCACCGGATCGCCCGCGAGGCTGCCGTCGGCGTCGAGCGGCAACGCGGCGACGGTCGCGCCGTTGTAGTGGGCAAGCAGGAGCGATCGGCCCGATGGATCGGCGGCCGCGTAGCAACTGACCGCCCCTTTGGCCGGCCTGCGGCCGAGCGATTCGAGCGTGCCCGCGCGGTCGGCGATTCGCCAGGCGATTACTTCCTCGGTGTCGGCATCGCCGAATTTTTTCGCTGTGAGCGAATAGACAGTGCGGCGGTCGGGGGAGAGCGTGAGGAAAAACCCGTTGGGGCAATCCCTGGTGACCGCCGCCGGGGCGAGCGTGCCCTTTACCGGGTCGAGATGGAATGCCTGGATGCCGCCGGCCTGATCGGCGGCAAACATCGTGACGAGCACGAGCAGCTGTGCGGACGGGGTCATCAACGCCTCTACAGGGATCGAACGCCGATTATCCTAACTCGGCAAAAAGAGAAAAACGTATACCCTCTTGCCAAGACCCCCTTGCCGAGAAGTAGAGTCGGGGAGTGGCGCGGTGGTTTAGGCGTGGCCTATCTGTTTCCGGCCCTTTCGTCTGCCGGTGCCTCACGAGCTCGGCCATGCTCCGTTTCCACTCCCCGCTCATCGAACCGGACGTGCAGATCTCCCGCATCCGGCTCTCTGATCGGATTTGCCGTGCCTTCGCCCACAGCGGCTTGCGTCGGACGCGGTCCGTCAGTCTCATAAGGCCGTAGTCGAGATACAGCCTGACGTCCGGCAGGTTCTGATACCTGCCGGCCCGACGGTGCGTCCTCTGCAACCACCGGCGGAGCCGACGGCAGGCGTGCTCTTGCACCACCTGCCAGGCTCCCGTGGTGTACCCGATGCGGAAGTAGTTGCCCCAACCGGACAGCGCCCGGTTGAGATCAACGACCGCCTGCTCCGGGTCTCGCCACGTCGTCCGGGAGTTCGTCAGGTCGCTGATCTTGTCACAGATCGAGCGAACCTTGTTCCTGGACGGTGCCGGCGTGAGATACCGCCGTCCCGCCCCATGGGCGTTGTGGCCGGGCCGGTAGGCGTGTTGCTCAGGCTGTAGGTCCACGTCGAAGATAGGTTCCACGACGAGCACGAACGCCATCTGCACCACGCGGTCGCGGATCGTCGGGATCCCCAGCGGACGCTGTTTGCCGTCCGCCTTCGGTATCCACACGCGTCGCACGGCCGCTGGCCGGTACGTCTTCTTCCTCAACTCTTCTGCCAGTTCGTTGCCTCACTGTCGACTCCGTCTGCTTCCTGGTGGACAACCATCTCCAGGTGCGGGTCTTGCACCCGCGGGATAAAACACACCATTCACGACGCACGCCCGTGGCGCAAGCAAGGGAATGCGGGTGGCCGGAGGGTGGTGGATCGCGTATTCCCGCGCTTGTGCCGCGGGCTTCTCGGCACCGGAGTGGTTGATTTCGGTCGCTGCACGGTTGAAATCGGTCGCCAAACCGTCATACTTATGGCCGCAGGAAGCCTGAAACCGTGCAAAACCGCGAACGCCGCAGCCGCTTGCTTGATGTGATCCGCATCCGCGGATTTGCGTCGCTCGACGAACTCGTTCGTGAACTCGGCGTCTCGGAATCGACCGTCCGCCGTGATCTCGACGCGCTCGAGGAACAGGGGCGGGCGAAGCGAACCCACGGCGGCGTGCTCTACGCCGGCGGCATGCCGCGGATCGCCGAGTTCGACGAACGCCAGCCGGCCAACTGGGCCGCCAAGCGGGCGATCGCGGTCAAGGCCGCCGAGGCCATCAGCGACGGAGAGACGGTCCTGCTCGACGGCGGCACGACCACCTACGAGGTGGCTCGGCTGCTCGTCGGCCGCCCGCTGCAGGTCGTCACCAACAGCCTGCCGGTCGCCAACCTCTTCGCTTCGGAAGCCCGCACCGATCTCGTGTTGCTCGGCGGCTACGTCTCGCCGCGGACCGGCGTCTGCCTCGGCCCCTACGCCAACGAACTGCTCGGCCGACTGCACGTCACGACGACGGTGCTCTCGGCCGCCGGCATCGCCGAGGAGGGCCTCTTCAACGCCCACCTGCTGCTCGCCGAAACCGAGCAGGCGATGCTCGCCGCCGCCGGCCGCGTGATCGTCGTCGCCGACAGTTCGAAGTTTGGCCGCAAAAGCCTCACGCTCGTCTCCGGCCTCGACAGCATCGACGTGCTCGTGTCGGACGAAGGGCTCGGGCCGCACTGGCGGTCGGCCATCGCGGCCGCCGACGTCGAGCTCGTCATCGCCCCGCTCCCTCCCCCAGACTGACGACCCCTTCACGCCACGATCCTTCTTCCGATACAAACCAGTTCGCAAATTCCCCTCCCTGGAGCATTTCCCCGATGGCCAAAAAGTCTCGCTCGCCCGCAGCCCCCTCGCTCGCCCAACTGAAGGAGGAGATCTGCGACATCGGCCGTCGCATCTACAACAAGGGCTTCGCGGCCGGCAACGACGGCAACATTTCCTATCGCCTCGGACCGAACAAGGTGCTCTGCACCCCGACGATGGTCTCGAAGGGCTTCATGACGCCCGCCGACCTCTGCATCGTCGACATGGAAGGCAACCAGATCTCGGGCAAGCGCCGCCGATCGAGCGAGATCCTGCTGCATCTGACGATCATGAAGGAGCGGCCCGACGTGCGGAGCGTGGTGCATTGCCATCCGCCACACGCCACGGCCTTCGCCGTCGCCCGCGAGCCGATCCCGCAGTGTGTCCTCCCCGAAGTGGAGATCTTTCTCGGCGACGCGCCGATCACGGTCTACGAGACACCTGGCAATCAGAAGTTCGCCGACACCGTGAAGCCGTTCGTGAAGGATTGCAGCGTGCTGCTCCTGGCCAACCACGGCACGGTGAGCTTCGGGGAGACGGTGGAGAAGGCCTACTGGTGGACCGAGATCCTCGACGCCTACTGCCGGATCCTGATGCTCGCGAAGCAGCTCGGCAACGTCGAATACCTCTCGGCGCAGAAGTCGTTCGAACTGCTCGAACTCAAGCAGAAGTGGGGCTTCACCGACCCGCGGCTCGACGAGGCCCACGCCGACTGCGACATCGGCGCCAACGACGTCTTCAAATCGACCTGGAAGCAGACGGGCGTCGTCCGCCGCGCCTTCAAGGCCCCGCCGCCGATGAAGCGCCCCCGCCGCAGCGGCAAGCGGTAGGACAGGCTTCAGCCTGTCAAAACCGCCGCGCCGCCAGCGCCGCCGGCGCGAGCCCCCACATCCGCGTCGTCCGGTCGTCCGACCCACTGCAGAGCGTGGCGCCGTCCGGCGCAAACGCGACGGCCCAGACCTCGTCCGCATGCCCGCGCAGCACCATCAGCTGCTGGCCGCTTGCCGCATCCCACAGATGCACGCCACCATCGGCCGACGCCGCCGCCAAGCGGCTCGAGTCGGGCGACCAATCCACTTTCCAGAGCTGCGCGGCGGCGTTCTGCAACACCCGCGGTTCGCGGCCGCGCACCTCCCCGGAGCGGGAGAGCGGCCAGATCCTCGCCGTCGCATCCGACGAAACCGTCGCCAGCGCCGAGCCATCGGGCGCAAACGCGAGCCAATTGACCTGCTTGCCATGCCCGGCGAGCTCTGCGACCGCGTCGCCGCCGCCGACCGGAAAGAATCGCACTCTTGCATCCTCGCAGGCGGTGGCCACCCGCGAGCCGTCGGGGGAAAAAGCGGCGGCGAAGACACGGCGCGGATGACGAAACCGCGCGACTTCCCTCCGCGCGCGGATGTTCCAGAGCCGCGCCGTTTTGTCGGCCGACGCCGTGAGAAGCTGCTCGCCGCCGGCGGAAAACACCGCCGAATGCACGCGGCCCCTGTGTGCCGCGGTTCCTTCGAGCCGGACTGACTCCCGAAGCCCGTCGGCATCCTGCGTGAGGAGCACCACCGCCTCGTCGCAGGCCGCCGCGAGCAGGCCTCCGTCGGGGGAGAACGACACGCCGTTCACGCGGCCCGCGGCCAGATCCTTCCGCACACGCTCGCGGCAGGTGGCGGCATCCCACACAGCCAGGCCGCCGTCGGCCGAGCCCACGGCCAGCCGGCCACCCGCCCGATCGAAGGCGACTGTGAGCACGCGATCGCGCGACCGCATGATCGCGTCGCCATCGGCGATGTCGAAGACCCGCGCCGTCGCGTCGGCCGATGCCGTCAGGAAACGATTGTGCTCGGGCAGCGCGGCGACGGCCCAGATCCAGTCTTCGTGGCCGCGCATGCGTCGCACCTCGCGGCCGTCGGCCGTGTTCCAGATTCGCAGCAGCGTGTCGCCTGCCGCCGTGGCGACGAACCGCCCGTCGGGAGAAAACGCGACGGCGTTCACCCGCACGGGATGCTCGAGCCTGGCGAGCTCTTTGCAACTCCCCGCGTCCCAGAGTCGCGCGGTGCCGTCGAGCGAGGCGGTCGCGAGCCGCGCGGCGTCGCGCGAGAAGGCCACGGAAAAGACCCGCTGCGCGTGCCCCTCGAGCCGGCCCTCTTCGTCCCCTGTCGAGAGATTCCAGAGCCGCACCGTCTTGTCGAGCGACGCGGTCGCCATCCGCGCGCCATCCCCCGTGATCGCCACGGAATAGACGGTTCCCTCGTGGCCGGTGAAGACCCGCGTCGTCTGCCGCGTCGCCACGTCCCAGAGCCGCACCGTCTTGTCGCGGGCGCCGCTGAGCACGCTGCGGCCGTCGGGCGTGAACTCGACGGAATAGACCGTGCCGGTGTGGCCGCGGAGCGTGGCGAGCGGCCTGCCGGTGGCCGACTCCCAGAGCCGCACCGTCTTGTCGGCGCCGCCCGTGGCGACCATCTTGGCGTCGGGTGAAAACCCGATCCCCCAGATCGCCTTCTCATGGCCGCGCAACACGACAGCCGCGTTGCCGCGGTCGCCCAGCCGCCAGACCCGCGCAGTGCCGTCGACACCGCCCGTCACCGCCCACGCTCCGTCGGCCGACACGGCCACGGTCGCAAGGCCGCCGGCATGACCCGGCAGCATGTCCACCGAATCGTCGAGCAGGGCCGCGAGGCAGGCCAGCTCGATCGGCTCCCGCGCGGGGCGATCCGCGGTGGCCCGCGTTCGCGCGAGACTGCGGGCTTCGGAAAGCAGCCTCACTGCATCGGCGACATTGTCGCGGTCGCTGGCGTCGGCGGCGCGGGCGACGGTCGCGAGGTAGAGCTGCTCCTCCGCCACGCGCCGCTGCCCGACCGACTCCGCATAGAAGGCGCCGCTCACGACGAGCCCGATGGCCGCGGCCGAGGCGATGCCGAAGGCCGCGACCGCCGCGGCGCGGTGCCGCCGCGCCCACCGCCGCGCCGATTCGTGCCAGGCCGGCGGCCGCGCCCGCGTGGGCTCGTCGGCGAGCCAGCGGTCGAGATCGGCCGCCAGCTCCGCGGCCGAGTCATACCGGCCGGCCGGCAGCGGCTCGAGGCATTTTCCGACCAACGCCGCCAGGCTTTTGGCGTCGGCCACCCGGATGCTCGGGTCGCGGCCGCAGGCCCGCGCGACGGCCGCCCGGCCGCGCTCGCTCCGCGAGGCGATGATTCGTGGCGCGTCGAGCAGCCCGACGACCATCTCCGTGGATTCGCCGGCCAGCAGGTCGCGCAACACGAGGCCGAGCGCGTAGACGTCGGTGCGGGCGTCGACCGATGCGGCCGGGTCGCCGGGCACCGCGCCGAGCTGCTCGGGGCTCATCGAGTCGAGCGTGCCGAGGAGCTCACCGGCGGCCGTGCGGGCCACCGTGTCGCCGGCGGTCGCCGCATGCGCGATGCCGAAGTCGATCACCTTCGGCAGGCCGTCTGAGCCCACGAGAATGTTGCCGGGCTTGAGATCGCGATGGATCACGCCGCTCGCATGCCCGTGGGCCACCGCCGCACAGGCCAGCCGAAAGAGCCGCACCCGCTCCCGCACCGTCAGCCCGCGCTCGATTGCATGCCGCGTGATCGTCAAGGCATCGGGAATGAATTCGATGACGAGGTAGGGCGTGGCGAGCCCCTCGCGGACGAGCGTGCCGACCGCATGGATCTGCGCGACGTGGGGATGCCGCAGCCGCGCGAGCACGTCGGCCTCGCGCTCGAACCGCCGCACGGCCGCCGGCGAGACGAGGCCGCCGCGCATGAATTTCACCGCGACCGTGCGCCGGGGCGCCTCCTGCTCCGCCTCGTAGACGCGGCCCATCCCCCCCTCGCCGACGAGCCGCACGATCCGCAGGCCGCCCACGTCGGTGCCGGCAGGCAGTTCCTCGATCTCGTCCGGGACGAAGCCGAACGGATCGGAGGAGCCCGTCAGCCGTGAAGCGGCCGCGTCGCCGGAGTCGTCAGTACGGTCGCCATGAAACATGGCAGGAGTCTACCGACCGCAGCCGCCCGAAGCAGCGTCCGGTAGACTCGGGGCCCACCGGCAACCGCGGCGACACACATGGCGATGGAGCCCGAAGACACGCTCGACTCCGAATTGGCGGACTGCCTTGCGCGGCTGGCCGCCGGCGACCTCTCCGCCCGCGACCGGATCATCGAGCGCTGCGCCGGCCGGCTGCGAAGCCTGGCCCATCGGATGCTCCGCCGCTTTCCCACCGTGCGCCGCTGGGACGACACCGACGACGTTTTTCAAAATGCAGCGCTGCGGCTGCACCGCGCGCTCGGCCAGCTCGGCCGCACCGCCCCGCGGTCGGTCATGGCGCTGGCGGCGACGCAGCTGCATCGCGAGCTGATCGATCTCGCCAGAAAGCACGCCGGCCCCGCCTCCTATGCGGCAAACCACGGCACGAACGTGATCCGCGGCCCGGATCGCGACGACGCGCCGCGGCACGTGGATCGCGCGGCCGACGCCGCCGCGCCGCTCGACCGCTGGGAGGAATTCCACGCCGCCGTGGAGCGGCTTCCGGATGAATGCCGCGAAGTGTTTCATCTCGTCTGGTATCTCGGCGCCGATCAGAAGACGATCGCCGGGATCGTCGGCTGCTCGGAGCGCACAGTGAAGACCCGCTGGCGCGAGGCCCGCGAAGCAATCCGCGCCGCCCTCGACGGCATTCCGCCCACGTAGGACAGGCTTCAGCCTGTCAAGTAGTCTCCTTTGGAGCAAGCGGTCTACTTGGCGTTTTCTGTGGCAGGTTGAAGCCTGTCCTACTGGTCCTGCTCGAGGCCGCGCAGGATCGCGATTGCCTCTTCAAGCGATGGCGCGTCGTAGCCGCGGACGCGCGAGCGGCGATCGGCCTCGGCCAGGAGGAGCACGTCGAGAAAGTCGGGGTGCGCTTCCAGCCGATGGCGGGCCCGCAGGCCGAGCGTGTTGTCGGCATGCGCATGCGCGGCCTCGAGCGATTCGACGAGCCACCGCGTCCGCGGCGTGACGAGGTCGCCGAGCGCTTCGAGCCCCGCCGCCACCTGGTTGCCGCGGTCGATCACGCGGCCCACCTCGTGCACGAGCGCCGCCGTAAGCAGCTCCTCGTCGAACGGCCGCTCCTCGTGGACGCGGTCGAAGACCTGGAGCGCGTGATCGAGGGCGTCGCCCTCGGGATGCTTGAGCGGATCCTGCCGAACCGTCGCGAGCACGCGGACGAGGTCGGCGATCTGATCGAACCGGTCGCCCGTCAGATGGGCGAAGCCGACCGGCGCGGGAACATCACCCGTCGACGCGCCGGCCGCATGGGGGCCGAGCTCGCGCCGCACCTCGTCGTGCGTCGGCAGATCCTCCTCGGGCACCCAGCCGCGGGCCAGGCGGCGGGCCGCGCGATACCGCGCCCGCTTCGAATCGCCGCCGTGGCTCACGATCCGCGCGGCCTCCTCGGCGATCCGACGGCGGAGTTTCTCGGCCCCGGTGCCGCCCGATGGATTGTCGGGGAAAGACGCATGGTCGGCTGGGCGATCGGGCGTTGTCATGGCTTCTGTTCCTCGGCACGAGCGCTGCCTCCGAGCGGACGCCAGCGGATGCCGCGGACTTCGGCCGCGGTCGCGTAGGTCGCGATCCCGAGCGGCTTCGACGGCACCACCTCGTCGCGGATCGAGAGCGTGCGGCCGGCGAGCGGCTGATCGACCACCCGGTCGTCGTCGAGGAAGCATTCGATCCGCGCGGGCGAAACCCGCACCCGCACGGCATACCAGCGGCCATTCTTGAAACTGCGGATCGACGTCGTGTCGTTGCTCGACGCATCGGCGCCGTCGATGCTCGAGAGGCCCACCACGGCGCCGCCCCAGCCGCCAACGATGAAGCTGCAAGCGTCGTCGCCGACGGGAAACGTGAGGCCGCAGAAGAAGTCGAAGCCGTCCACGCGACGGGCCTCGAGCGCGATCTCGTAGTCCTGCCGGGGAACGTCGTTCGTCCATGGGATGCCGCTCATCTCGGAGCCCCGCGCGATCGCGATCGCGCCGTCGGCGACGGTCACCTCCCCCTCGCCGCCAAACGGGGTGGGCTTCCAGCCGTCGAGCGACCGGCCATCGAACAGGGGCCGCCAGCCGGCCGCTTTGCCGTCGCTCGCCGCCCCGCCGAGCAGTTCGGCGACAAGCGTGTCGGCCCGGTAGACCCGTTTGAGCGCCGCGAGGATGCCTGCTGCGTCGACCGACACAGCGCGGGCCCGCACGTCGTCGTAGGCTAGGTCGAGGACGAGCGACTGGATGTTGCCGTCGAAGATTAGCCCCACGAGTTGGCCCTGCGGGTTTACGACGGGGCTGCCGGAATTGCCGCCGATGATGTCGGCCGTCGAGACGAAGTTGAACGGCGTCGCGAGAAAGCCGGCATCCCGCTCGAGCTCCCCCCGCAGCCGCTGCCAGCGCGGGGGCAGATCGAACGGCGGCACGTTGTTCATCGCCGCGGCCCGCGCGAAGAGCCCGGCATAGGTGGTGATCGGCGCCACCTCGCGGCCGTCTTGCTCGTAGCCCTTCACGGTGCCGTAGGCGAGCCGGAGCGTGAACGTGGCATCGGGATAGACGCTCTCGCCGTCGGCGGCGAAGACGGCCCGCGCGATCTCGGCATGGGCCTGCCGCTTCACCTCGCCCGCGGTCTCGACGATCTTTCTGAGGCCGCGGGCCTCCTCGTCGATCTCCTTCGCGAGCAGGAGCATCGGATCGCGCGAGGCATCGACCGCCTGCCGCCCGCCTTCGTAGAGCCGCCGCCGATCGTCGTCCGCGGCCGCAGCGGTCGCGCGGGCGCCGAGCCGCGTGCCCCGCACGAGCTCCGCCGCCCGTTCGCGCGGCGGCTTGCCGGCGAGCACACGGGCCACCGTCGGATCGTCTGGCCCGAGGGCGGTCGCGAGAAACGTCAGCGAGTCGGCGAGCTTCGCGATCTCGAGCGGATCGTAGAGCGGCTCCGGGGAGAAGAGCTGCTGCTCGAGCGAGCCACGATTGGAGTCGCGGTATTCGCGGAGCCGCTCGCCTGTGGGCCGGGCCGATTCCGCGGCGGCCCGCAGGATCGTCCGCGCGTTCGTGAAATACTGACTGTTGAAACCGACGGCCCCTTCGAGCAGGTTGTGCCGCAGCGCCACGCGGCCGATCGTCGCCTCGGCCTCCTCGATGCTTTCAAACGGCGATGGCCCCGAGTGCCGGTCGGCGGCCTTCGCCACGAGGTCGCGGAGCCGCGATTCTTCCGCCCGCTTCCGCGCCATCAATGCCGGGTCGAGCAGGCCGGCGAGCACTCCTTCGCGGTTCTTGCGACCGTTCTGCACCCCAAAGAGATCGCCCATCACCTGCCGCCGCGCCTCCGGCCCCTCGGCCGCGTAGGCGCCATAGAGCACTTCGAGCCGGTTGAGCACGGCGAGCGAGAACGGCACCTGCCGGTCGCGCTTTGCCTCGAGCTCCCGCACGGTGCTCGCGCGATCGGTGTGGCCGGGATGCCCCGACACGAAGACGAGATCTCCCGCCCGCACGCTCTTCGTGCTCCAGGCGAGGTGGTGCGGCACCCGCGCCGGTTGTCCGTCTTCGTAGGCGCGGAAGAAGCAGGCGTCGAGGTTGTAGCGCGGGAATTCGAAGTTGTCGGCATCGCCGCCGAAAAACGCGATCTGGTGCTCCGGCGCGAAGACGAGCCGCACGTCGGTGTATTTTTTCGCCCGATAGAGGTGGTAGCGGCCGCCCCGATAGAGCGTGACGACATCGCTCCTGAGTCCCGTGGACGCCACCGATTCCTGCTCGATCTCCGCCATCACCTTCCGCCGCGCCGCAAAGGCATCCTCGGCCTTCATGCCGGGGCTGACGGCCGCCGCCACGCGGCTTGTCACGTCTTCGATCGACATGAGCACGTTGAGCTCGAGGTCGGGGCAGCGAAGCTCCTCTTCGCGCGACGTGGCAGCGAAGCCGTCGCGGTAATAGTTGTGCGTCTCGTCGCCGAGCTTCTGCAGGCTGTCGGCGCCGACGTGGTGATTCGTGAGCACGAGGCCGTCGGCCGAGACGAACGATCCCGAGCCGCCGGAATTGAACCGCACGCTCGACTGCTGCAGATGAAGCAGCCATTCGGGTGTGAGGCGAGCGCCGCCGAGCGCCTGTGCATGATCCCGCTCGATCCGCTCGAGTGGCGGCCGGCTGAAGAGCCACATCCCCTCGTCGGCGCGAGCTGCCACGCACGCCGACGCCACGGCGATCGCCACCACTGCTCCCGTCCACGCGCCCGCTCGCATCGATTTCCTCCGCTGCCAACTGGCTCCGAGTCGCCGCTTCGGCGACCCCGACCACGATCAGCCTAGCAGGCGGCTCAGAAGACCGCCGCCACAGTCAGGCCGCCCCGTCCCGCAGCGGCCCATCATGCGCCCCCTTGCACGGGGTGTGTAAGTATGTACACTTTTTGGCAGAGCACCATAAAAACCGCGTCACGCACGCACCAAGGAGGCCATCATGCTCGCACGGCTGCAGACTTTTTCGATGTTTGGGATCGAGGCGGTGCCGATCGACGTGGAGGTCGATGTCTCGGTCGGCGCCTTGCCATCGACGGTGCTCGTCGGCCTGCCCGATGCCGCCATCCGCGAGAGCACCCACCGCGTCGCGCGGGCCATGGTCAATTCCGGCTTCCAGCGGCCAAACGACCGGATCGTGGTCAATCTCGCCCCGGCGGGGTTCCTTCTGGATAGCAGCGGAATGCTTTTCCCTCCACTGGGATGATGTCGAGTTGGGTGAGCCGAGACCTTGGCTGGTTGCTGCGACCTTCGGTTGGTTCAAAGTGGGCCACGAGCCTGCTGATGACCTGCCGCACGACCTCCGCTTTTCTTCGGTACCACCCATCTTGCCCAATGCACTCACCGGCTTCCTGAATGGCTTGGCGGCGACTGGCGAGTTCGTCGGCAAGCTCCTCCATCTGCTGAACCCAGTCAGTTAGCAGCGACCTGATGGCGTTCATTCGTTCTTCGATAGCACCGATCTTAGCATTTGCCTTCTCGATAGCCTTCACGCTCTTCAGTGCCAACACTCGATCCACGAGTTCCGTGTGCTCGTCGTCCAAGCGTTGCAGTTCTTTCTCCAGTTCAGGCCGTTTTTTGGATTGCAAGTACCGAAACATTGATTCAGGCGGCGTGACCGGCATCACAGTAACTTCCCGTCCTTCAACGATCACGGTTTCCGTATGCTTCGCCGCCTCTGCGTAGACCTCACCCCACACGTGAAAGCCGTGTGCTGACTCGTGCTCGATAACGGCGGTACGGATACGTCGCCTTATGGAACGAACGTGTTCTTCCTGCTCAACGATAACAGCATCTTCTCCCTTGGTATCTCCCCTACTCTGCTGCCCGTGGCTTTCAAGCATGGCGAGGATTTTTTTGTGAGCCTCTGCCAAATACCTGTCTACTAGCCCCTCCAGCACTTCAGCTTTTATTCGGTTCGACCGGCATCCCGCTTTGTTCTGTCGGCCAACCGTTCCGTAGGTTCCGCACGAATAGCTGCGATAGGGAGCCTTCGCCCCATGTGAATTACATGCACGCATCGGTGCGTTGCAGCCTGCACAGATCAGAAGATTTCGCAGCCAAAATGCAGCAACCCTCGGAGCTTTGGTTGCAGGGACTTTCTCACGGTAGGCACGGCTCCGTGCCTCAAGCCTCCGCTGCGCCTGCTCAAATAAATCGGGGGGGACAAGTGGATCAAAAACAGGCGTGCTTGGCCCAACGTGATCCTCTCTTTTTCGCTTTCTCCCACCCTTAATTCGGCCTTTGATGGAACGCACCGGGATCAACTGCCCATCGACGTATTCCCAGTACCGACTTCCTCCCCGTTTGTTGATGCAAGGATGGCCCACATAAGCAGGGTTCAACAGCATCATCTTGATTTTCTGCTTGTTCCACTCTTCCCCAAACACTGGGTCTCTCTTCAGATCGTTCAACCGTGCAGCAATCTGACTAGGAGAAATGCTCTCGTTGACGAACCACTCGAACACTTGCCTGACTACCTCCAGTCGCTCAGCACGAATTGAGGGCGAAAAAACTGGGACATCCCTCTCATCTCGCCCCGGTACATTTCCCTTGCCATCATACGCCTGCTCGGAACCATCAGACCCGATTCGAATACGTCGATGATGGCCAACCCAAACCAATCGCCACTTGAAATCGCCACGTTCGTCCTTGCAGACAACATCAAGGCCATATGGGGGATAGCCTCCTGTCCATTGGCCAGCCCTTGCCAGAAGAATCTTCTTCGAAAGCGAACGATGCCCCTTTGTTTTGACTTCTTCGGTTGACGTTAGGGCACCAGCGGTCGCCATGAACACGGTGCCAGCATCGTCACCGGAGAGATTGCCGTCTTTCACGCTCCACAGTTCGACTCCGTTATCTCGCAGGATGTTGATAAAAGCCCAAAACTGGGCAACGTCCTTAAACCCGAATCGGTCCTGCTCGAAAACTACAAGGGCGTCAAATAGCGATGACTGCACATCCCGCAGCATCTGCTGAAAATCAGATCGCTTCTCTGCCATGTCACGGGGGTTGCTGCCTTGGTCGTCACAATAAAACCTTGCGATGCGAATGCCATTCAGCCTCGCCCATTCATTGATGCCCTCACGCTGGCGATCACTTTGGCTCGTGTCCTTCGACACTCGAAGGTAGGCAACAACACGCTTCTCACTGAGCGGGTGCTTGTCCCGCAGACCGACGCTCATTGGGATACCTCCCGAGTTGGCTGACCGGCATAGAGCAACCCTCCATCCTCATTTCGAGGACGAAAGCCCTTTTCTGGGCCTTTTTTCCTGCTCGACATGATCCATCAAACCGTGGCCAAGAACGGCGATAACCAACTCGGTTACCGCACACCACGGCGAGATCTCGTCGCAATGCTCATTGTTTTACGAACGGATTTTTGGCCGGTAAAGCGCCGCCCCAAAAGATTTTCAGATCCGCTCCCACGCCTCCGATTTCTTTTTTGGATCAAAAAAAGAAATCGACTCGGTCCCCTACAGCCTGATCCCCGAGAGGACCTTCACGACGCAAGCACGAGCGTCGGCGGCAATGAAGTAGATCAAAAGAGGATGTCAAGCAGGGTCGGGATACTTGGCCACGGCCTTGATGACCTTCCCGACAGGATCAACTTTTTCTTGATTGACCATGCTGGCCAACTGCCTTCGTAG
>JBKDMX010000090.1:0-6004 GCA_046343855.1 Planctomycetia bacterium | reverse complement strand
GACGCCACCAACCTGCCGATCCTCGTGGCCGGCGGCCGCTTCAAGCACGGCACCTACCTGGCCCACGACCCGAAGAACCCGCCGCCCTTGTGCAACCTCTGGGTACAGGTGCTGCACGAGCTCGGCGTGGAGGTGCCGAAGTTCGGGTCGAGCACCTCGGAGACCCTCTCGGGATTCAGCGCATGACACTGCAAAAAGGGGCTCTCATGATCGCGATCGCCTCGCTCGCGGCCGGGCCGGCCGTAGCGGACGAGAAGCCCGATCCCACCGTCTGGACGGAAACCTTCGACTCGGAAGACACGCTCGACAGCCACTGGACCTACACGGGCTACCTGCCGACCGGCGGCACCGTGTCGGACCGCGAGCACCGCAGCCAGTATTGGCAGGTGGTGGACGGGCAGCTCCAGGGTAACGACCTGTCGGACGTGCACGGCGCGAGCATCAACCGCAAGGCGACGGGCGGCGACGTGCGGGTGTCGTTCCGGTTCAAGCTGCCGCCGAACGGATTCGTGTCGTGCGGCCTGCGCGGCGAACACCCGCTCGTGGACCGCAACTTCTCCGTGATGGGCCTGCACATCCGGCCCACGGGGGTGTATGCCACAGACAACACCACGCTCCATCCAAAGGACAGCCCCGAGGCGGCGGCGCTCAAGGCCAAGGGGGGCTGGAATCGCCGGTTCATCCACGACGCCAAGGTGGCGAAGATGACGATCGATCCTGACGCGTGGCACGAGGCCGTGATCGAGGCCCGGGGCCGCGAGCAGCGGGTGTTGCTCGACGGCCGCGAAGTGTTCACCTACACGTCGCTCGTCGGCGACACGCCGAAGACGTCGGTCAACCTCGGCATCCACAGCGAGGAGAAGCGGGTCGTGCACGGCTCCTTCGACGACGTCACTTTCGGCCCGTTGAGGTAAAGGGCGGGGGGCGTCACTTCGGCTCCGGGGCTTTTCGCCTGTTTCACAAAAAGCCTCCGGCCGGCAGCCGTTGATGGAGATCGGGATAGTGCCGGTCGATCATCGGCGCCTCGGGAAGCCTCGCGGTCGGTTCACCGCGGCGGTGAAATCGGCCCGCGCGTGCGGCGGCGTGCGACGGCGGGTATCCTGGCGTGAAGAGTCCTCGTGGCGGGGTGTCGCGCCGATGAACAAGGTTTTCACGTCCCGCGTTTTCAATCCCCGCCTCCTGGCGGCGGCCGCCGCGGCGGCATCCCGCGCGGCCGAGCCGCTCGCGCCGCTCATGCCGCTTGCAGACGTCTGCCGGCTGCCGTTCGACGAGGTCCTCCGCGAGCCGGTCGTGCGGGTGCGCGGCGTCGTGATCTTCAGCGACCCCGACGGCGTGGCGATTCAGGAGGGCGACCACGGCCTGTGGGTCGACATCGCGCTCGCGCGGCGGCGCGAGCCGGCCACCGGCGCCGGCTTCCCCGCCGAGCGTCCGCTGGGAACGCTGCTCGAGGTCGAAGGGCGGATGACGCAGGGTGGGTTCGTGCCGGTGCTCCTCCCGCATGAGTTGCGGATCGTGGGCACCGCCCCGCTGCCCGCCCCGCGCCGCGTCGACGCCGGGCGGTTCCTCGACGCCGCCGACGTGGGCACGCTCGTCGAGAC
The DNA here is from genome assembly GCA_046343855.1 of Planctomycetia bacterium. GTDB lineage: Bacteria > Planctomycetota > Planctomycetia > Pirellulales > UBA1268 > RGVT01. The sequence goes on along the minus strand of JBKDMX010000090.1, from coordinate 4,406 downwards.
GGATGCCGTCTGGCAGGGCATGGCCGCCACCCCATCGGGCGCCCACATCTGGCTCGAGGCCCACGGCCGGCCGTGCATGGCCGAGGCGGCCCGCGACTGCCTGCCGGCCGATGCCGAGCGCCTCGTCGACGCCGAGGTGCGGATCGCGGGCGTGCTCACGTCGCAGTTCAACACCCGCGGCGAGGCCACGCTGCCGGTGCTCCGCATCGCGCGGCCGGAGTGGATCAGCGTCACCGCGGCCGCGCGGCAGCCGCCGTTCGAGGCGCCGCTCACTCCCCTCGGCCGGCTCGCCTGGCACCGCGAGCAGCCGCTCGGCGGGCACATGGTGCGGGTGCAGGGCACCGTGATCCACGCGGTGCCGGGCGAGGAGGTGTTTCTGCAGGAGGGCCCCGTGGGCGTGCGGGTGGCCACAGACGCGACAGAGCCTTTCGTGCCGGGCGACCGCGTGGAGGCGGCCGGGTTCATCGACCGCGACAATCGCGTGGCCGGCCTCCGCCACGCGGTCGTCCGCCGGATCGGCACCGGCCCGCCGCCGCCGCCGTTCGCCGTGTTCGCCGACGACGTCGTGGCGGTGAATCGCCGCGCCGCGCAGGAGCGGATCAGCGCCCGGCCGGCCGACTATGAAAACTGCCTGATCACGTTCCCGGCCACGCTCCTCGAGCGGCAGGCCACGCACCGCGGCGGCGCGCTCCGTCTCACCGCCGGGAACACGAGCGTCACGGCCCGGCTCTCCGAAGCGGCCTTCCACGAGCTTGCGGGCCTCACGGCCGGCAGCGAGGTGGCCGTCACCGGGATCGCCCACACGGAGTGGTCGGCGGCCGCTCCCGACGGGAGGCGGCAGCCGCTCGACCGGCTCGCCCTCGACGTACGCACCGCGGCCGACGTGCGGCTCCTGCGGCCCGCGCCGTGGTGGACGCCGCGGCGGCTGGCGCTGGTGGCCGGCGGGCTGGGCGCGGTGGCGGCCTTGGCCGCCGCGTGGGCGGTGGCCCTGCGGCGCGAGGTGCGCCGCCAGACGACGCTCGCCGTCGAGGAGGCCGCCGGCCGGCGGGCGGCAGCTGCCGAGTTCGAGGCCACGCTCCGCGAGCGCAACAGGCTCGCCGTGAACCTCCACGACACGGTCCTCCAGTGGCTCACCGGCGTCGACTTCCAGCTCAAGGCGTGCGAGTCGGCGGGGAGCCGGGACGACGAGGCGGCGCTCCCCACCCACCTCGCCGTGGCCCGGCAGATGATCTCCCACGCCGCAAGTCAACTCCGCGGCACGGTATGGTCGCTGCGGAGCGTCGCGGCCGACGGCGCACCATTCGAGGAATCGCTCGTGAGGCTCATCGACCAGGCTACCGCGGGGCACGACGCCCACGTCTCGCTCTCGGTCGCCCCAGACCTTCCCGATCTGCCGCCGCTGGTGGCCGGCAACCTTCTGCTCGTGCTCCAGGAGGCGATCCACAATGCCTTGCATCACGCCACGCCATCCAGCGTGCGCGTGACGGTGGCCGTCGACCGCGCCGGGCGCGACGTGGTCGCGGAGGTGCGCGACGACGGCTGCGGCTTCACGGTGGGCGAGCAGGTCGGGCCGGCCCAGGGCCACTTCGGGCTCGACGGCATGCGGGAGCGGGTGGAGCGGCTTGGCGGGTCGCTTGCCGTGGTGTCGGCCCCGGACGAAGGCACGATCATCACGGCGCGGGTGCCGCGGAAGATGGCCGACCTTGCCCCTGAACGGGCGGTCGTGAACGGACGGCCATCGCCCGTTGGGACGATGACGGGAGCGGGCTGAGATGGTCACAACCACCGCCATGAATGCTGCTCCTACACCGGGTCGCCGAGCCGGGCCGTCGATCGGCGTGATGATCGTCGACGATCACGCCGTGGTCCGGTCCGGCCTGGCCAACCTGATCGGCCTCGAGCCCGACATGCGGGTGGTGGCCCAGGCCGAGAGCGGCGCCGCCGCCATCGAGCTCTGGCGCCGCCATCGGCCCGACGTGGGCGTGATCGACGTCTTGATGACGGGCCTCGACGGCATCGAGACGCTCCGCCGCATCCGGCGGATCGACCCGCGGGCCCGGGTCGTGATGCTCACCTCCTCGGAGGTGGCCGCCGACGCGATCCGCGCCGAGGAGGCCGGCGCCGCGGCCTATCTCACGAAGCATCTGGACCACGACCGGATCCTGGACGTGATCCGGGAGGTGCATGCCGGCCACGTGGGCATCCGGCTGGGCGTGCGGCGCGGCGGCGCGGCGCCCCTCGCCGAGCCGCTCTCGGCCCGCGAGATCACCGTGCTCAAGCTGATGCGCTTGGGCGAATCCAACGCCGAGATCGGCCGGCAGCTGGGGATCGCGGAGCGCACGGTGAAGAGCCACATCACCCACATGCTCCTCAAACTCGGCGCCACCGACCGGGCGAGCGCCGTGGCCCGCGGCTTCGAACTCGGCCTGCTCTCGGTGTCGCGCGACCGCTGACAACCGCCCCGGCGTGGCCGCATGTTTGGCCCTTCCCGCGATCTGCGATACCATAGAATCCATGGAGCCGAGTCAACGATTGCTTGAACGGATCTGGATCGATCCCGCGCGGTGCGGCGGCAAGCCGTGCATTCGCGGCCATCGCATCTGGGTGTCGCTCGTGCTGGACATGCTCGCCTCCGGAGCCACGGTGCCGGAGATCCTCGCCGACTATCCGGGGCTCGAGGAAGATGACATCCTCGCCTGCCTCGCATATGGCTCCGAAATGGCCCGCGAGCGATTCGTGGACATTCCGCTCGAAGCGTCGTGAAGATCAAACTCGACGAAAACCTCGGCGAACGTGGGCGACGGTTTCTCGCGTCCGCGGGCCACGACGTGTGCACAGTGCCTGCCCAGGGGCTCACGGCGGCCGAGGATCAGCACCTCATCGAGGCCTGTCGCCGCGAAGGGAGGGCCTTGGTGACGCTCGACATGGATTTCGCGAATCCACTCGTTTATCCGCCCGCGGAGTATCCTGGAATCGCCGTCATCCGCATACCCAAGCGTGCGACAGCCGTCGACCTCCATGCAGGGCTGGAAACGCTGGCCCGCGCTCTGGTAACCGAACCGCTCGCTGGCCGACTGTGGATCGTCGAACGCGGTCGGGTGCGCGTACACCAGCCATCGCCTGATGCCTGACGAGAAACGGGTGTCCCGATGGACAGGATGCCACGACTCGGCCGGGAACCTTGGCGGGCTGTAAGTCGCTGCCTGTCGATGTGTCGTTCACCGATCCGTCCCGCGGCATGAACCGCTTTCAGCGGCTGGTCGCGGCCGACTGAAACCGCCGCGCCGCATGCACGGCGCCCCCGGGTAATTCAGTGCCACGGGCAACCTCGTCGAGTTCGGCACCCATCCGACGCCCTTCGCCATGGCAATCGGCCCGCCGCCGCTCGCTCGAACGCCCCGAAATCGCGAAAAACCCGTGAAAAACAGCGGAAAACCGGGCCCAAAAAAAATTTTTGGGCACTAGCCGAAAGTCGGATGCGGCGCCGGGCGGGGGAGTCCATAGTAGAAGGAGTTCGGGTCACAGTCACGTTCATTCGAGGGGACGTCTCCCATGATCACGGCAGCCAAAAACTTTTCGAGAGCACTGCACACGTCTGCTTCCATGAGAATCCACGCATCGATGATGATGACGGTGGCAGTCGCAGCAATCACCGCGTTCGTGGCATCGCCTGCCTCGGCCGCGAACGTGTCGTGGTCGTCGCCCGTGACGATCGCCGGCGACACTGATGTGAACACCCAGGGCACCCTCTTGCAGGGCGCCTTTTTTCAGGGTGGAACCGGCGCGACGAGTTCCGTGAATGGGCAGACGTTCACGCGGTGGGTCGTGCCCCCTGCCCTTCCACCAAACCTCTCCGCTTCGTCATCGCTGGGCAGCTCGACCGCGACCACCAGTGCAACTGGGGGGCTTTTTCTTGACAACCGGTCGGGGTTCATGTCCCCGGGCCCGGCCAGCAGTCTTTCGGCGAACTACCAGGCGATCCTCAATTCCTACGTGATCGGTATGGGTAATAACTGGGCTGCGCAGAACTGGTCCGTGACCGTCGGCGGCTTGACGCCCGGGCGGCAGTATCTGTTTCAAGGCTGGGTCATGGACCCTTTCTCCGGGTCCACCACTCGCTCCACACAATTGACCGGCGGCAGTGCGACGAGCGCTTCCATTGCCGCAAACACCAGCAATGGCAGTCAGAACGGGGGCCTCGGCCAATACATCAAAGGCATATTCACTGCCGACAGCGCGTCGCAGGTGATCGGGGTTTCTACGGGTGCGGGATATGCTCCTTTGAACGCGTTTCAGGTGCGGGACCTTTTCGCTCCGACCACGCCGGTCAGCGTTACGGCGTCGAGCAATCTGTTTAATGCGTTCAATCCTCCCGTGGACACGCTCAATTGGACCTCGATGAGCGC
>JBKDMX010000089.1:0-7518 GCA_046343855.1 Planctomycetia bacterium | reverse complement strand
TCGGCCGCCCGCGACGCCCTCTCGGCAACCTGCGCCTGGCTCGCCTGCGGCGTGGCAGATTCCGCCGCGACCGCTGTCTCGGGCGGTCCATTCGCTGGCGAATGGCTCGGCAGCGATGCGGCCATCGGTGGCCCCGCCTGGTCGCCCGCCGCGTCGAGCGAGATCACGCGTCGCTATTCGATCGCTCTTCGCGAGATCGGCCCCGCTCGCAGCGTGCGCAACCTGGCCGGCGAGCGGGTGATGATCCTGGGAAGCGGCGGAGCGGCCGATGCGCTCGCTGCCGCCGTGAAGGCTCGGGGCGGCGTCGCGATCTGCATCGACTGCGGTTCCGCCGAAGAGGCGATCGCGGCCGTCGAACGAGCAGAAGAAGACGGCCCGGTGCGCCACCTGATCGTGGCCGCCCCGCCGCAGGCAGTCGCCGGCTGGACTGGCCGACGCAATGCGTCGATCGTCGCGCCCTTCTTCGCCTGCCAGCGTTGGATCATGACGCGGGGCAAGGCGGGTGACATTTCCTCGGCCACGCTCACGGCCGTGGTCGATCTCGGCGGCGACTTCGGAATCTCCGGAGCCGTCGGCGCGGTGGAAGGCGGCGCGCTCGCCGGCCTCTTCAAAGGCATCGCCCGCGAGTTTCCCGAGTTGCACGTCCGCGTGGTCGATGCACCGAAGGCGGTCGCTTCGGCGCAACTGGCCGCGGCCGTCGTCGACGAGATGCAGGATGCCGCCGGCCCGGTCGAGGTCGGCCTCGCGAATGGCCGCCGGGTGACGGTCGTGCCGAGCGAGCAGCGTCCGCAGTCAGGCACGCCGCTCGCCGCGCTCGCGCGGGGCAGCGTGTGGATCGTGACCGGAGGCGCGCGGGGCGTGACCGCCGAATGTGCCCGCGCCCTCGGCCGCAAGCATGGTCTCGTGCTCGCGCTCGTCGGTTCGACGAAACCCATTGCCGTCGATTCGTCGTGGCTCGCGCTCGACGAGGCCGGCCTCAAGGAGCTCAAGGGCCGCGTGATGCTCGACGCCCGCGGCCAGGGCACCGATCCCCGTTCGGCCTGGCGCACGGTCGAGAAGTCGATCGAGATCGAGAAATCGCTCGCCCGATTCCGCGAGGCCGGAGTCGATGCCCGGTATTTTGCCTGCGACCTCGCCGACGAGGCGGCCGTACAGTCGCTCGTGCAGCGGGTCGCGCGGGAGATGGGCCCGGTGCGGGGTGTGCTGCACGGCGCCGGCTTCGAGTCGGCCTGCCGATTCGAGAAGAAGACGCTCGAGGGGCTCGCCGCCACGCTGGGCCCGAAATGCGTCGGGATCGAGCATCTGCTGGCGGCGCTCGATCCTGCCGCCCTCGAGGCGGTCGTGGGCTTCGGTTCGACGAGCGGCCGGCTCGGTGGCCACGGCCAGGCTGACTATTCCCTCGCCAACGACATGCTCGCGAAGATCCTCAACGCTCGCCGGCGAAACGGCCTACGGACGACGGTATTTCATTGGCATGCCTGGGACGAAGTGGGCATGGCGAGCCGGCCGGAGAGCCGGTTCGTGCTGGAGCAGTTTGGCCTGAAGTTCATGCCGCTTGCCGAGGGCGTGCGTCGGTTCATGGATGAGCTCGAGGCGGGATTGCCCGAGGCCGAGGTGCTGGTGACCGAACCGGCCTGCGTGCCGGATGCGGTCGCTGCGGTCACCATCCCGGCGGGTGCCGATGAAACACGCGGCAGCCTCGTTGGCGAGGTGACCCCCGGCGCCGCGTCCACCGCGGTCACGTTCCGATTGAATCCGACCACGGATCGGTTCCTGCTGGACCATCTGCAGTTTGGACGGCCACTCCTGCCCGCCGTGATGGGAGCCGAGCTGCTCGCGCAGGCGGCAATCGCTGCCGGGGCGTGCAGCGAGGTGCAAGAGATTCGCGAGTTCTCCGTCGAGCGGCCGATCGCGTTCCCGTCCGACGAGCCACGGCAGGTGAGGGTCGAGGTCGCAGCAGGCCATGGCGCCGTGGAGGCGGTGGGCTGGGCCGCCGCCGAGCAACGTCCGGCCATTCGCGGGATCGTCTCCACGCAGGCAGCCACGCCGATCGTGGAGAAAAAATCGGAGCCGCCGCTGCCCTTCAATCCCATGGTCTATGCCGACGAGGCGCCATTGTGGCACGGCACTTCGTTCCGCACGCTCACAGGCTTGTTCCTCGACCGCAGCGGCGGCTGGGGCCGCTTGGTCGCGCCGGCGGCCGACATCGTCGCCGCCCCGCGCGGGGCCTCGGGCTGGACCGTGCCGGCCGCCCTGCTCGATGGCTGCATCGTGGCCTGCGCCGTCTATTCCTACATCCTCTGCGGGCTGCGGGTGGAGGTGCCGGTGAAGTTCGAGCGGCTGCGGATCACGGACCGGCCGCGGAGCGGCGAGAACTGCATCGCGCGGCTCCTCTTCCGCTCCAGCGACGTGCGGGAGAGCGTCTACGACCTGGTGCTGTTCGGCGACGACGGCCGTGCCATCCTCGCGCTCGACGGCTTGCATCTGGCGGTTATGGGCACCGAGAGAGGCCGTGCATGATCGATTGCCGGGCGCCGACGAGTCTTCCTCTCCGCCGCATCGATCGCCGCATGGCGATCGCGGGCTGCCACGTCGTCCTTTCGATCGACACGGCAGCGGAAGGCGTTGGCGCTTCGGTCGAGGCCGCTCGGCTTGCCGAAGCGATCGTCGCCTCGCGGGTCGGATGCGAAAGGCGGATGGTCCGCGTCGCCGCGCTGATGCCTTCGGGCCGACCGGTGGCGATGGTGCGGGGGAAGTCGGTTCCCGTCGCGGTGTCGGTATCGCATAGCGGCAGACTGATCGCGGCGGCGGTCTGTGAAACGGCGGGCGTCGGCATCGATGTCGTCGATCCGGCCGAGGCCGGCCGTGCGCTCGATGTCTGGTTCACGCCCGACGAGCTCTCGCTGCTTCCCGACGAAGACGGTCTCCTGCGCGCCCGGCTCTGGGGGGCGAAGGAGGCCGCCTTCAAGGCCGCGCGGCTCGATGACGGATTCCGGCCCTGTTCCGTCGAAATCTGCACACTCGGTCGCACCGGATATCGCTGGAGCGTTCGCGGCGAGCATGGCCCCGTCGAGGGGCGTGGCACCTTCATGATGGCCGGCATGCATCTGCTCGCCATCGCCGTGGCGACCGACTGCGCGGCGGCCGACGCACGGCCGCCTTCAGCCGCGGAGGTTGCCGCATGTTCGTGAGCGACACCCACCTGCCGCAACTGCTGCCGCCGGAAGCGTATTACGACCGCGCCTGGCACGAGCGCGAGCTCGAGCGCGTAATGCGCCCCGCCTGGTGGGCGGTGGCGCTCGTCGACGAGCTCCCGCGCAACGGTGATTTCCTCACGTTTGATCACGTCGACGGGCCGGTCATCCTGCGGCGTTCCGGCGGCCGAATCCATGGCTATCGCAATGTCTGCGCCCACCGCCTCGCCAAGCTGACAGGCAGGGCCCGCGGCCACTGCGACGTGCTCCGCTGCGAATACCACGGCTGGGAATACGCCGACTCGGGCGCGACGCAGAAAATCCCCGATGCCCCGAGTTTTCGGCCGCTCGAGAAGGGCCAGCTCGGGCTTGGCACGCTCCGAGTCGAGACCGTCGGAGCGATCGTGTTTCTCACGTTCGATCCCGCGGCGCCGTCTGTGCGCGAGTGGCTCGGTGCCGATGCCGCGCGCATCGAGGATCGCTTCGATGCGTCTACCCGCATGGTCTGGCGGGCCGATTACGATCTGCCGTTCAACTGGAAGCTGCTCGTCGAAAACAATCTCGAGAGTTACCACGTCGGCACTGTGCACGCCGCGACGCTCGGAGCGTCGCCCGCCGAACAGGCCTGCACCCACGAGCTGGCGGCCGGTCGCTCGCGTTTCGAGGCGCCCGGCGACCCGACCTGGTGGGGTAGCCTGGAGCGATTCCTCGCGCGGAGCATCGGCCGCCCGGCGAATGGCCGCTACGTGCACGGCCACATTCATCCTTCGTTCATGTGGGTCGAGACCGATCTCGGCGTGGGCTGCCAATCCGTCATGCCAACCGGCCCCACGAGCTGCCGTGTCTCGTTTCGCACCCTGGCCTGGCAATCCCGCCGGCCGCGGCCGCTCGCCGATGCCTGCGCGCGGAGGATGGTGCGCAGTTCGCTCCGGGTCTGGCAGCGGATCATCGCCGAAGACGTGGCGATCCTGCCACAGGTGCAGGCCGGCATCGAGTCGCCGCGGCACCCGGGCCCGGGCCTGATCTCCCGCCGCGAAGAGCGGATCACACATTTCCAAGCCTGGCTGCTCGCTCGTTTCCCAGACGTCACGCCGACCGGTGAAATCCCATGACCCAGGCACCACAGGGCAAACTCGCGGGCCGCGTGATCGTGGTCACCGGTGGGGCGAGCGGTATCGGCGAGGCGTCAGCGCTGCGGCTCTTGGAGGACGGCGCGTGCGTGGTGGTCGGAGACATTGATCGCGAAAGTGCTGCCAGGTTGGCCGAGACGGTGCGCAGCCGGTACGGCCTCGACCGCTTCGGATTCGAGTCATGCGACGTATCGCAGGAATTCGACATGCTGAATCTGCTCCGTTACACGATGGAGCGTTTCGGGCGGCTTGACTGTATGGTGAACAATGCAGCCACGGGGGGCGCCTTCGGCTCGCTCCTCGAGACGTCGGTGGAAAACTGGGACCGTACCCAGGGAGTGAATCTGCGCGGCGCCTTCCTCGGCACCAAGCACGCGGCGAAGCTGATGATCGACCAGGGGCGCGGCGGCTCGATCATCAACGTCTCGTCGATCGCAGCGGAAAGCGGCGGCGCCGGCGGAGCGGCGTATTCGGCGTCAAAGGCTGGAATCGTCGCCCTCACACGCTGCGCCGCGGTGCAACTTGGCAGGCACAACATCCGCTGCAATGCGATCATTCCTGGCCCGATCGTATCGCCGCTCACTCACCGCAACATCGACCCCGAAGGAATGATGAAGCTCGCCGCCGAGATGCAGCCCATTCCGATCGCCGGCGGTCCCGAGTTGATCGCCCCGTCGTTCTCCTTCCTGGCGAGCGACGATTCGCGGTTCATCAGCGGCACGATGCTGATCGTTGACGGTGGCGGCAGCGCCATGGGCATGAACCTTTACTCCGGCAATCACCCGTTCGGCAACGCGGTTTTGGAGCGGGCGGCCCAGACAGGCGTGGGCACGTTCGACTTCGGCGCGCGGGCCAACGACCCGTCCAAGGTTGACTCACACGTGCTCGAGGAGTTGCGCCCGTCTCGTGCTCGAGAATCATCCCCGCGGTGCGTGCTCGTCACTGGCATCAGCCGCGGCCTGGGCCGAGAGCTGTGCAGGGAGTTCGCCCGCCTGGGCCACACTGTGATCGGCTGCGCCCGTAGCGCCGACAGCGTCGCCGCAATGCGGGCCGAGCTCGGCCCGCCGCATCGGATCGATCAGCTCGATGTCACCGACGACGCGGCGGTATCGGCCTGGGCGCAGGAACTGGTCGCTGCCGGCCTCGTGCCCGATCTCGTGCTCAACAACGCCGCGGTCGCCAACGAGGGAAAGCAGGCCTGGAGGTTCGATCGTGACGAGATCGACCGTCTCCTGCAGGTCAACGTCCACGGCATCTTCAACGTGCTGCGGGCGTTCATTCCCGACATGATCCGTCGAAAGCGCGGCATCGTCGTGAACTTCAGCTCCGGCTGGGGCCGCGAAGCGGCCGCGAAGGTGGCGCCCTACTGCGCGTCGAAGTGGGCGGTGGAGGGAATGACAAAGGCGATGTCGTACGAGCTGCCGCCCACGATGGGCGCGGTGTCGCTGCATCCCGGCATCATCCAGACCGATACATTGCAGACGTCGTTCGGAGAGTCGGCCTCGCTCTACCCGAAGCCCGACGAATGGGCCCGCGTCGCGGTGCCATTCCTCCTCCGCATCACCTCGGCCGACAACGGCCGCCAGTTGTCCGTGCCCGGCATGACCGCGTTTCGCGGCATGGGCAAGCTCCCTCGTCCACAAGCAGATTCCCCGTCCACGGCATCACCGCAGGAGAAAGTCTTGTCATGATCGATCTCACCGGAAAAGTGGCCCTCGTCACCGGCTCGAGCCGCGGCATCGGCAAGGCCTGTGCCCTCAGGCTCGCGGAGGCGGGCGCCGACATCGTCGTGAATTACGTCACGAGCGCCCGCGAGGCCGAGGAGGTGGCCGAGGCGGTCGCCGCCATGGGCCGCAATGTCGCCTGCATCCGCGCCGACGTCGGCGAGGAGGAAGACGTCGACGAGATGATCGGCTTCGTGAAGGCCGAGTTCGGCGGCCTCGACATCCTCGTGCACAACGCCGCCACCGGGGGCTTCCGCCCGCTGGCCGCCACCACGCAGCGGCATTTCGACGCCGCGATGCATACGAATGTCCTGTCGCTCGTCTACCTGCTCAAGGCGGCGGCGCCGCTGCTCGAGTCGTCGGAAGGCCGCGGCAAGGCGATCGTGCTCTCGAGCCACGGCACCCACATGGCCCTGCCGATGTATGGCCTGATCGGCGGCTCGAAGGCGGCGCTCACGGCGCTCGCCCGCCACTGGGCGCTCGAGCTCGGCGACCGCGGTGTGAATGTCAACGTCGTCGAGGCCGGCCTCGTGGAGACCGATTCCACGCGTCGGCTGCCGGGCGCCGCAGAGATGTTCGCGGGCCGCAAATACAAGACGATGATGGGCGATCGGATGCTGGAGGCGGCCGACGTCGCCGACGCCGTCCTCTTCCTCGCCTCGCCGCTTTCCGACCTCGTGCAGGGGCAGACGCTCGTCGTCGATGGGGGAGCGGCGATCCATGTTTAGGAAGAACGAGCCGAGGATGAGCGATCCCTCGTCCTGCATCCTGCTCACCGGCGCCACCGGTCTCTTGGGCCGCTTCCTCCTGCGCGATCTCTCGGCGCAGGGCCGCCAGGTCGCCGTCGTGGTGCGCGGCAGCAAGACGGCCGGAGCCGAAGCGCGGGTGGACGATCTCCTCCGCGACTGGCGCGAGGTGGCGGGCGCTGAGGTGCCGCGGCCGGTGGTCCTCCAGGGCGATATCACGCTGCCGGGGCTCGGTCTTTCTGCGTCGGCCCGGGAGTGGGTCGCGGCGAATGTCGACGAGGTCGTGCACTCCGCGGCCAGCCTGTCGTTCGATCGCCGCGAGGCCGATGGTGAGCCCTATGCGAGCAACGTGGGCGGCACGGCCAACGTGCTCGAGCTCTGCCGCACCGCGGGCATCCGTCGGCTGCACCATGTCTCCACGGCCTATGTCTGCGGTCTGCGGCGCGGGCGTGTGCTCGAGACGGAGCTCGACGTGGGCCAGACGCCGGGCAACGACTACGAACGCAGCAAGATCGAGTCGGAGCGGGCGGTGCGGGCGGCCGACTTTCTCGACGTGCTGACGGTCTATCGGCCGAGCATCATCGTCGGCGATCTCGTGAATGGTTTCACGAATACATTCCACGGGTTCTACAAGCCGCTGCGAATCGTGCAGCCGTTCGTCGAGTCGTTTCTGCAGGCGTCGCTCGAATCGGGCTCGCTGCTCGACGTGCTCGGCATGAGCGGG
>JBKDMX010000088.1:0-20164 GCA_046343855.1 Planctomycetia bacterium | reverse complement strand
CCGCTGGTGGCGCGAACAGGCGCACTCGCAGGCTTGATTTCACGCGCCCAAGCCGGCTTCGGGTGACCCGCACCCCGCTCGCCGGCGTATGCTGACAAGCGCAGCCAGGATGGCGAAGCGCCGTCAGCATCCGAGCGAGCGAAAGGCATGGATGCCTGAAGCGAGCGTCCGGAGAGCGGGGTGCGGGTCACCCGAAGCCGGCTTGGGCGAGTTGACGCCTGTCGTGCTCGAGGGCTCGCGCCAGGGCAGTCAGTCCCCGCTCGGGGGCTCGTATTCGAAGTCTTTCCACTTCATCGCGCGGCGGAATGGCTCGATGCGGAGCACGACGTCGCCGTTTTGGAAGAGCCGCACGGTGCCGTTGGTCTCGCTCACGGCCACGGCCACGCTCTTCGTGCGCCGCGTGATCGCCGCGGCGGCCCAGTGGCGGGCGCCGAGGCCCTTGGCCACCGAGACATTCTCGGCCGAGGCGTCGATGTAGCGGGCGGCGCCCTCGACCGTGCCGTCGGGGCCCACCACGAAGGCGCCGTCGAGCTGCGCGATCTCCTTGATGCCCTCGCGCACCCGCGGATCGGTGAGCTTGCGCTCGGCGCGGGAGTAGCCGCGGACGGGGTCGAAGCCGGTCGCGTGGCTCGACTGCATCACCTTGCGGGTGTCGCCGACGACGAAGAGCGTGCCCACGGGCTTGCCCTCGCGGCCCTCGCGGCCGATCTCGACGGCGAGGTCGACGACGATCTTGAGCGTCTCGAGCGGCACCTTCGTCTCGAGGTTGCGGAGGTCGCGGCTGGTGAGCTGGCCGAGGTGCTCCTCGAGCCGCAGCACGCTCACCGAATCGACCGTGCCCGCCTCGAAGCCGCTGTAGACGGCGACGACCTGCGCCTCCGGCGCGATGAGTTCGTCTGCGACGCATTCGAGCAGCGCCTGCGTGAGCCGCTCGTGCACCGGCAGCCCGGCGACGTCGAGCAGGATCGGCTTGAGCCCATGGTCGGCGGCGCCGGCGAGGTGAGCCTCTTCGTCAGCCGCGACGAGCACCTTCGCGCCGCCGATGCCCGATCGCACCCGTTCCCAGTCGGTGCGCTGATCGACAAGCAGGAGGATGGCGTCGGAGCCGGTCGCTTCGAACAGCCGCGCAGCCCCCTCCAGGAGATGCTCCAACTGCGATGAGAAATCGAGGCTCGACATGGACGTTTCCCGGCTCCGCGAGCCCAGCCTACGGAGTGCGACCGTAGCATTCAAGAATGGACCGCGCAGTTCACGGGCCGTGGCCGCAGCCGAACGGTCAGCGCCGCTTCGGCTTGTCGTCTTCGCCGGTGGACGTCGGATCGGGCTTCCGGGCGACCATTGCCTGCTCGGGACTGGCCTTCATGGGCCCGTGGTAGGCCGCGATGCCGCCCGGCAGGACCGTGCCCCAGACCCGTTCCTGGTAGATCGTCAGGGCGTGGAGGGCATGCCCCATCGGCCCGATCTTCCATTCCCGCGATGGCTCCCGCGCGAGGGCCCGGGCGAGAAACTCCGTCGCCGACACGATCCGCGGATCGTAGAGCGATTCCTGGTCGAGCGAGCCGACGAGCCATTCGAGGATGTGCCCGGTGGTCTGCACCTTGCGGTCGATGTCGTCATCCCGATCCGCCGGATATTTGAACCACTCAGTGCTGAACGAGCCGTCGCGATTCTGCAGCTTCGTGAGCGTGAACTTCTGGTAGTCGCGGACGAACTTGTCGGCGCGTGCATAGTGGCCGTCGAGCCGGCCGGTGGCCTTGAGCCGCCGCTGGCAGCCGTAGGCGAGCCCGAAGAGCCGGTGCGTGCCGCCGCAGGGCGCGCCGCGGATCGGCTGCTCGAGTTCCTCGGCGACCAGTTTCTCGAGCGTCCACGTCTTACCGTCGCGGGCCTCCCACTCGGCATCGGTCGGCAGATAGTGGGCCAGGCCGATCAACGCGAACGTGAGCTCCGTGTTCGACTTGCAGGAGAGCTTCTCCTCCGCGACGAGATCGGCGACCGTGAAAGCCTTCGACTGGAGCGTGATCGGCGAGTTGATCGCGACACGGCACTGGGCCAGGATCGCGAGGTATTGCGCCGAATGCCCCTGCACGCCGATGCCTCTCATCGCGACGAGCCGATCGCCCGTGCGGGCGAGCATCACCTGGCCGCGGCAGCGGCCGCCCATGTTCATCCAGCCGATGGCGTTGACGAGATCGCCCCCCGGGCCGCCGACGCGGAGTTGCGTGGGGATGCCGAAGGCGATGAAGCCGTGCATCACCTCCCAGGGCGTATGCTGCGCGGTGTTGAGCGGCCGCCTTTGGTATGTGGCGAGCGTCTGGGCGACCTGCGCCCGCAGCCGCTCGAGCCGCTTCGTTTTCGGGGGCGGTGCGGCCGTTCCCTGCTTGCTACTCGCGGTCTTGCTCGCAGTGGGCACGTCGGCGGTCTTCGCCGAGGCGAGGGTCGTGGCGGCCTTTGTGTCGGCCTTTGCGGTGGGCTTCGCGGTCGCCTTTGCGGTGGGCTTGTAGCGAGGGTTCAGCGAGTCGGCGGCAATCTTATTGGCCGACGCCCGCACCGACGCGGCAAAGGCGACCGTTTCCGGCCAGGTCGACGGCAACTGCGGCTTGGCCTTCGATGGCGACGTGGCGGGGGGCACCGCGCCGATGCGGACGGCCGGCTGGTTGGCCGATTCCGGGGCGACGGGGGGTGGCGTCGGAGCGGGGATGAATTCCTGCGGGGGCGCGGGCCGCGGTTTGGAGAGCGAATCGAAGAAGCGCCGCGCGGCGGATCGCGAGGCAGGCTGGGCTTCGGTGGGCGATTGGGCGATGATGACAGCCACGGCGGCCACGAGGCCGACGATCGCGAGCGACGGCAGCGGCCGCGGAAGGCGCCCCGGCCGTCGCCGTGTACACACGCCGCGGCCGAATCTCTGAATCCGCTGGATCATGAAGTGCAATCTGGATGGGAAGCGGTGGAGCGGCACGACTGGCTTCGCGGCGGGGGCTTGCGGACGGTCTTCGAGGGGGTATCGGCGGAAAGGAGGATCGAACAGTGGCCAGGGCCGCCAGTCGCCCGATGGTTGGGCCAGACCCTAGTGTTTGCCCAGCCTTCCCGCCCTCTCGCGGTCGCCGGGCAAAGGCCAGAACGGTCTCAGAAAAGCTTTCGGAACGTCTCGGCGATCGACCAGGGCTGCTTTGCGTTGGGGTCAGCCGCCCACTCCCGCCATGCGTTGACGTCGTCGCCGAGGTCGCGGCCGCTGACCTGTTTGAGTGCAGAGACGGCCCGGTATTGGACGGCCGGGTCGGGGTCTTCCAGGGCCTCGGCGAGCACCGGGATGGCAGCCTTGTCTTGGAGTTCGCCCAGCATCCGCAAAGCACGCAGCCGCACGTCGAGTTCGCGGTCGCTGCGGTAGCGATTGGCCAGAAGCTCCACGGCCTCGTCGCCGCCGCGCTTCTCCCAGACCTCGCAGGCCTTCATGCGCACTCGTTCGTCGGGATCCTGGAGTGCCCCCTTGCAGACCGCGATCGCCGACGCGGTGTCGAAGCCTGCCGCCACGGCGACGATTTCGGCGCGGACTCGGGCGTCATGCTCTTCGAGCACGTTGCGGGCGAGTTCCTGCGTGAACTCGATCTGTCGCTCCTGCGACGCGGCCTTCGCGGTCTTCGCGTCTTCCTGCATCGTCTTGATCCGCTGATTGGCCGTTGGGCCATAGAGCTCCGCGTTGCGGGCGGCCTTCCCGTTGTTTTTCCACGGTGCCCAGCCGGCGCAGCCCGCCAGCAGCGGGATCGAAAGCAGCATCCAGAGGGCAAGAGGCATGCCGGCCGCCCGACGGCGGGGGGTGGAGCTCGACACGTGAAAAGTCATCGGTGGCTCGTTCCTGACTGGTGGCGCGGCCGGAGGACCGGGGCGGGGAAACTACCGCTCCGGGGCGGCCAGAATCCAGAGCAAAGCCATCCCCGAAAACCAGCCGCTTGGCCCCGTATTTTTTGCACTTCCCCGTTTTCCCCAGACCTGTTCGCATGGCTGTCGGATTCGCCAGCCACCAGGAGCGCGGGAATGCATCACGTCGGAATCGCACTGGCCGGAGTCGTCGCACTGGCCACCAGCGCCGTGCCGACGGGCCGCGCTGGTGCGAACCCGGTCGATGAAGCGATCGGCGTTTCCAAAGAAGTCGTCAGGATTCGCACGGAGACAGGTGAGCAGAGACTCGAGGGGAACGTCGTGGTCGAGGCCGTCGATGGCGGCCTGCTCCTCGAATTGGCCGACCAACGGCTCGAGATCGTCTCTCCGGAAGCGATCCTGGCGAGGGGACCAATCGCTGGTTCCGGCGAGCCGCCGACGGCACGGGAACTCGGCCGCCGGATCCTCGCCGAGCTGCCGGACGGCTTCGATCAGCTCTCCACCAAGCATTACCTCATCTGCTTCGACACCTCGCGGGCCTATGCGCAATGGTGCGGCGGCCTCTTCGAGCGGCTGCACGAAGCCTTCGCGAATTTCTGGCGGCAGGCCGGGTTCGAGGTGCACGAGGCCGGCCGGCCGCTCGTCGTCGTGATCTTCGCCGATCGCCAGCGGTACGAAGCCTTCGCGGCCGAAGATCTCGGGGCCGCCGCCGACCGCGTGGTCGGCTACTACAACCTCTTGAGCAACCGCGTCACCACGTTCGATCTCACCGGCAGCGACGCGATCACGCGCCGGCCCGGGCGCTCGGCCGGACGGGCCGGCCTCGAGATCCTCGCACGGCCCGAAGCGGCCGGCCTGGTGGCCACGCTCGTCCACGAAGCGACCCACCAAACGGCATTCAATTGCGGTCTGCATCGGCGGCTCGCCCCGGTGCCGCTCTGGGTGAGCGAGGGCATCGCCACGTATTTCGAGACGCCCGATCTGGCGAGCGATCGCGGCTGGCGCGGGATCGGCGGCATCAACCGTCCCCGCCTCGATCGTTTTCTCGCGGCGCAGCGGCCGGGCGCGATTCCGGCGATCGTGCTCGAGGACGAGCCGTTTCGGCGCGCCGACGAGGCCCTCGACAATTACGCCCGGGCCTGGGCGCTCACCTATTTCCTCGTGCAGACGCGGAGGGAGGCGTTTGTCTCCTACCTGCGGACCCTCGCCGAAAAGCCACCGTTCGCCGCCGACTCTCCCGAGATTCGGCGTCGGGAATTTCTCGACGCGTTCGGCAGCACGCCTGAAGAACTCGAGGAACCGCTCCTGAAATTCATCGCCCGACTCCGGTAAACTGTGGCGGCGTCGTTGTCCAGCGATCTTCCTTGTTGTCCCGCGACCTTACTTGTGGAGGGTGATGCACGATGAGACGCTTGCCGGAATCAGGCCGGGGTCTAGCGCAGTCGCGACGCGGATTTCTTTGCTCCGTGGCCGGTGGCTCGCTCGCCGCGGCGGCCGCCCCCGCCGGCGGAGTCTTCGCCGGCGGCGACCAACGGATTCGCGTGGGGCTGATCGGCTGCGGTGGCCGCGGCACCGGCGCCGCCCTGCAGGCCGCCGCCGCCGATCCGGCCGTGCGGATCGTGGCGCTCGCCGATCTCTTCGCCGATCAGGTCTCGTCGGCTGCCCACGAGATATTCCGAGATGCTGCGGCCCAGTTCGAGTGCCCGCCGGAGCGACGGTTCGTGGGCGAGCGCGCCTACCTCGATGTGCTCTCGGCCGGGGTGGATCTCGTGCTGCTCGCCGCACCGCCGCACGTCCGTCCGCTGCATGTCACGGCCGCCGTGCACGCGGGCAAACATATCTACTGCGAGAAGCCGGCGGCGATCGATCTTCCCGGCGCGCACGCCGTCGCCGCAGCCTGTGCGGCCGCCCGTCGGCAGAAGCTTTCGGTGATGAGCGGTCTCTGCTTCCGACGCGACGAGGCGACCCGGACCTTGATCGAAGGCATTCGCGACGGCGCGATCGGCCGGGTGCGCGAGGTCCACGTGCACGCGGCGGTCGGCCTGCCGTGGCACAAGCCGGCCGCATCCGGCTGGAGCATCGGGGAATGGCAGGCCCGCAACTGGATCTCGTTCCGCCATTTTTCCGGCGGCCATTTCGTGGAGCACCACATCCACGCAATCGATCGGGCGCTCTGGGCCCTCGGCGACAAGTGCCCGACGATGGCCTTTCCAGCGGTCGAGCCTGGGCTGCTCGCGGCCGGACACGCCGACAGCCAGCCCGGCTGGGCGATCGGCGATTGCGCCGGCACGGCCGCCGCCCGGTATGCGTTCGCCGACGGCCGGGAATTGCATGCCTCCTGCAGTCGCGGCATCGGCGTCGACAGTCGGCTCGAGATGGCGCTCGGCACCGATGGCCGCTGCGATCTGCTTCGCGGGCCCACTGGCGTGCGGCCCTCGCCAGTCGGCATGTATCAGGCCACGATCGATGCCCTCGTGCGGGCGGTGCGGTCCGGAAGCCCTGTGGACGACGGCGCAGCGCTCTGCCGCGCGACGCTCGTGGCGATCATGGGCCGGATGGCCGCGGAGTCGGGCCGACCGGTCCGCTGGGAAGACGTCGTCCGGCGTGGCCTCCCTGCTTCCCCAGCCGGTACAATCCGCAGTGGCTTGATCGCAGGATGATCAGGGAGTCGATATCCATCGGCCGGAGCGCCCCCCGGGCGAGCCTGACCGGCTTCGGGTTGTGAGGTTGCCATCATGGCCGTGAGCCGCGCCACCGTCGTACAGTCGCTCAGCATCGCACTGATCGTCTTCGTGATGCTCACGTTCGTGCTCGCGGTCACGACGTATCTCTTCTTCACGCAGACGATTCGCCTCGAGGACGACGCCAAGGTCGCGCGCGACGACATGGCCAAGGCCAATGCGGCGCAGGCTGTCGCGGAAGGGGAGCGCGACGCATTGAAGGCGGCCATCGGCGTCGCGGAAGGCGAAGAAAAGACGGGAGACGATCTCAAATCGGCTCTCGGTGAGCGGTTTGGCGACGTCGCCGAGGAGCAGCGGCACTACGAGGGTGTGATCGCCGCGCTCAACGAGGGCCGCGACAAATTGTCGGCCGATCTGAAGAAGGCCGAGGAGGCGACGGCTGAGGCGGAGAAGGCGCGGCAGCAGGCGATCGAGGAGGCGGCGAAGAAGCAGGCGGAACTCGAGGAGCAGGTCAAGGCGAAGGAGGCCGCCACCGAGGAACTCAAGAAGCAGTTCGACGATGATCGGGCGAAGCACGAAGCGCTCACGACGCAGCTTGCCGAAAAGCAGAAGGATGCGCTTGCACGGGCGGAGCGGCTCAACCTGCTCATCGCCGAGATCGGCAAGGGAGAGCCACTGCTGCCGCCGGCACGACAAGCCCGCTTCAAGGCGCAGGAGGCCGAGGGACGCATCGGGCTGCTCTTCGAGGAGCTTCGTGATCGAGAGAAGCAGATCCTGAATCAAAACGAGGTGCTCGCCGCGCTGCGGGTGGCCGACACCGCGCTGCAGGAAAAGGTCTTGGCGGCCACGCCGAAGGATGACCGGATCGACGGCTTCGACGGCCGCATCCTCTCCGTGAACGAGGCCGACCGATCGGTGCTGATCGATGTCGGCTCCACGCAGGGGCTGCGGAGCGGGCTCATCTTCCGCGTGTATGCGCCGGGCGAAGCCCAGCCGCTCGTGTCGGACGACAAGGCGGTGGTCGAGGTGGTGGCGATCGAAAGCGGTGCCCTCGCCCGGGCGCGGATCCGGCGGGAATCGGTCCGCGATCCGATCTTGCGCGGCGATCGCGTGGCCACGAGGCTCTGGAAGCCCAGGACGCCGTTCGAGGCGGTCATCGTCGGATTCGCGCAGCTCGACGCCGATGACAAGCCCGACCAAGACCGTCTGCAAGAGCTCGTCGAGCGGGTGGGCGGCCGCGTCGAGCAGCTCGTCTCCTCGTCGACGACGATGCTCGTCGATGCCGGGCCGCCGCGCTCGGTCGGCGCCGGCACGGAGCGAGCATCGGGCTGGCGGCCGGCCGACGACACCCGCCGCGACAAGCAGATCAAGGAAGCGCGGCGGCTCGGCATCCAGATCGTCGGGCTCGACGCCTTCCTCGACATGCTCGGCATCGATCGGGAGTCGCTCGATTCCAACCGGCTCATTCATGTCGGAGGCCCCGCCGATTCGCCTTCCGCCGCCGGGCTCCCCGAGTAGCAGCTCGACTGGAACCGAATCGTCGAAGGGGTATCTTGGGTCCGTGGATTCGTGAGCCCTTCTTTTCGCTCGTCCCGTTCTTTTGGAGGTTCTGCGCATGGGATTGCGGCGCTTCGCCCTCGTCATCGCCCTGGTTGTTGTCTCATGGCCGGCCGTGGCGCCGGCGGATGACGCCGGATTCGTCTCGATCTTCAACGGCACGAGCCTCGACGGCTGGGAAGGGAAGCCCGAATTCTGGCGGGTGGAAAAGAACGCGATCGTCGGCGAGACGACACCGGAGAAGCCGACGCAGGGCAACACGTTCCTCGTCTGGCGGCAGGGGCTCGTGGACGATTTCGAGCTCGTGCTGAACTACCGACTCACCGGCGGGAATAGCGGCGTCCAGTATCGCAGCAAGGACTACGGCGACCTCGTCGTGGGCGGCTATCAGGGCGATGTTGAATCGGGTGCAAAGTATTCAGGAATTCTCTACGAGGAGAAGGGCCGCGGCATCCTCACACTGCGTGGCGAGCGAAACACGATCCTGGCCGACGGCACGAAATCCGCCGGCGTGCCGATCGGCGTTGCGGCCGACCTGCAGGCAGCGATCAAGCCGGGCGACTGGAACGAACTGCGGATCGTGGCGAAGGGGAGCCTGCTGCAGCACTTCATCAATGGTCGACTCATGTCGGAGACGATCGACGAGCAGGAGGGCAAGCGTGCGTTTCAGGGCGTGCTCGCCCTGCAGCTGCATGCCGGCCCGCCGATGAAGGTCGAGTTCAAGGACATCCGCCTGAAGCGGCTGAAGTTTGCCGACGGCCGCAAGAAGCTCGTGCTGGTGGCGGGCCGCCCCAGCCATCCACCCGGCGCGCACGAATTTCGCGCCGGCTCGATGCTCTTGAAGAAGTGCCTCGACGACTTCGTGTCGCGCGATGAATATCCGCGGCTCGTGACGGCCGTGTACTCCGGCGGCTGGCCGACCGACCCGACCGCCTTCGACAACGCCGACGCGATCCTCTTCTTCGCCGACGGCGGCGGGGGCCATCCCGTGATCCAGAGCAACCGGCTCGCGCAGATCGACGCGCTGGCGAAGCGGGGCGTGGGCGTCGCCTGCCTCCACTACGGCGTCGAAGTGCCCAAGGAAAAGGGCGGCCCCGAGTTTCTCAACTGGATCGGTGGTTACTTCGAAGCCCACTGGTCGGTCAACCCGCACTGGACGCTCGCCCAGACGGAGCTCGCCCCAGGGCACCCGATCACGCGGGGCGTGAAGCCGTTCGACACCAACGACGAATGGTATTACCACATGCGGTTTCGCGAGCCGCCGCAGGGGCTGACGATGATCCTCACCGCCGTGCCGCCGGATGCCACCCGCGAAAGGCCCGACGGGCCTCACAGCAACAACCCGGTCGTGCGGGCCGCCAAGGGCTCCCGGGAGGCGCTGGCCTGGGCCTACGAGCGGCCCGAAGGCGGCCGCGGCTTCGGCTGCACCGGGGCGCACTTCCACGCGAACTGGGAGAACGAAGACTTCCGGAAACTGATGCTCAACGCGCTGGTGTGGACCGCCGGGCTCGACGTGCCGGCCGATGGTGTATCATCCGCCGTCTCGGCCGACGACCTGGCCGCCAATCTGGACGACAAGCCGTCGCCGAAACAGTGAACAAGCGAGGAACGAGGAACACGACATGCCGAAACTGACCGTCGAGGGAGTGGGCACATTCGAGGTGCCGGCCGGCAAGCGGCTGGTCAACGCGCTCGTCGACGAGTGCGGCATCGATCAGTTGCACGCCTGCGGCGGCGTGGCACGCTGCACGACCTGCCGCGTCGAATTCGTGGCCGGCGAGCCGGCGAAGATGACGAAGGCCGAGAAGGACGTACTCACAGCCAAGGGAATCGCGGGCACCCCCGGCCTGCGGCTCTCCTGCCAGATCAGGTGCGACGCCGACATGTCCGTAAAGGCGACGAGCCGGCTGGCCGGCTCCGGCCGCAAGGACTGCGGCCACCGCGCCGCCGACGACATCCAGCCTCCGCCCGAGTGGGCGTGACTCGGCCGCTGCTGGTCAACGCGCACCGTAGGACAGGCGTCTCTGCCTGTCTGGAACAGGCGCGGACGCCTGTCCGACGAGAATGTGGGCCGGATGAGCAAGGCAAGGCATGACAGGCTAAAGCCTCTCCCACGAAGGATGGCTCACTCGGCGGCGGGCTTGCGGGGACGGACCGTTACGGCGCCTTCGCGCGCGATGCGGCCCCCGAGCTGGCTGCACTCGAGTTCGCCCCGGTAGGTGACGCTGCCGGGGCGCGTGCCGATCGCGGTGACGAGCAGATCGACCGAGTCGCCCGGCTGAATCTCCTGCACCGTACCGAACCGGACCTCGCCGGGGTAGACCTCGGCCGAGTGGCCGATCGCCTGCACGGGCTCCATGCCCTCCGCGAAGAACAGCGTGGCATTCACCTGCGCCGCGGGTTCACCGCCGACATTCCGAACGGCGAGCCGCATGACGATCTGCTCCCCTTCCTTCACGAGCGAACGCGATTCGCGGACGTTGAATTCGAGCCGCGCGGGCACTCCGGCCAGCGGTTGCTCAGGGGGCGACGGAGCCGCTTCCTCGTGCGCCTTGGCCTGCTGCTGTTTGGCGGCAAGCGCTGTCTTCACCCGCTCGAGCAGAGCGTCCGCGGCGGGGGGGGCGGCGGGAACCGGTTCGGGCTCGACGGCGGCGACCGCTGAATCATCGGGCGTCGTGGTGGGGGCGGGGTTCGACTCCGGGGCCGCTTCGGCAACTTCTGCTTTGGCCTCTGCGGCATCTGTTTCGGCGTCATCGGCCTCTGAAAGCAGCGGCTGGGGATCGGACACGCTCGGCGGGGCCGGCTCGTTCGGCGATTCTTCGGCCACGGGGGGCTTCACGAGTGGCGTGGCCGAACCAGGCGTCGGGCACCCGTGCTCGTTGCAGCCCTCGCGAATCGGGATCAAGAGTGGTAGGTTCGACGCGGCGATGCGCTGCGAGAGCGGGCGGCGGCCGGTGGCGGCGGTCGCCTTGCTCGACTGGGCGACGATCGAATAGCGGCGCGGGGCCGCGGGCTGGCCGGCAGACGCCTTGAGGGCGCAGAAGCTCGCCAAGGCCGCGAGGACGGCGATCAGAAGGGCCTGCATGGAAGCGGTGCGGAGCATGGCAACAGATCCTGGAAGGTCGTATGTTCCTGCCGAATGTATCGGTTTTTCGGATGCCGAAGTTTCGGGCGTCTGGTACATTTCCGGCCTACCGGAGCTCCCGGATTCCCCATCCCACCCGTTTTGAGACGAGCCGTATGTCGATCGCACCCTGTTCCTCCGCCGCGGTGTCGGCACCCGGATCACCGTCACGCTGGCAGGCCCTGGCCGATCGCGTCTTGGCCGGTGGTTGTGTCGATCGCGACGAGGCACGGGCGATCCTCGAATCCCCCGACGTCGAGATGCTCGACCTGTTGAACGCGGCCTGGCGAGTGCGGCACCATCACTTCGGCAACACGGTGCAGCTCTTCTTCCTCATGAACGCCAAGAGCGGGCTCTGCCCCGAGGACTGCGGCTATTGCTCGCAGTCGAAGGTCTCGGAAGCGGAGATCCCCCGCTACAACCTCCTCTCCGCACCAAAGCTGCTCGAAGCGGCGAAGCTCGCCGCCGAGCGGCAGTCGAAGACCTTCTGCATCGTGATCTCGGCCCGCGGCCCTTCGGAGCGGGAGATGGATTTCGTCTGCCAGATCGTGCCGGAGATCAAGCGGCAATACGACCTCAACATCTGCGCCTGCCTCGGCCTGCTCACCCCGGAACAGGCGCAGCGGCTCGCCGACGCGGGGGTGGACAAGGTCAACCACAATCTCAACACGAGCGAGCGTTTCTACCGGGCGATCTGCTCGACCCACACCTACGCCGACCGCGTCGCCACGCTGGCCGCCTGCCGGTCCGCCGGCCTGCAGCTCTGCAGCGGCGGCATCATGGGTATGGGGGAGAGCCACGACGACCTGATCGACATGGCGCTCGAATTGCGGGCGCTCTCCGTCGAGTCGATCCCGCTCAACTTCCTCAACTCGATCGACGGCACGCCGCTCGAGGGATCGAGCCGCCTCACGCCGCGCGATTGCCTGCGGGGCCTGGCGATGATGCGGCTCACGAACCCCGCCGCGGAAATCCGCATCGCCGGCGGCCGCGAGATCCACCTCGGCAGCCTCCAGGCCCTCGGCCTCTACGCCGCCAACTCGATGTTCGTGGGCGACTACCTGACGACGAAGGGCCAGCTCCCCGAGGCCGATTACAAGATGATCGAAGACCTTGGCTTCGTGATCACGCGCGGCGCCGAATCCGCCGAGCCCGCCCCCTGCCTGTAAGTCGCTCCCTCCAGTAGACCGCTCCCTCCGGAAGCGGATCGGTGGCTCAGTTGGCTCGTCCTGCGTAGATCACCGGCTCGGGGACGGCAGAAGTCTCCTCGCGGAGAAACTTTCTCCTTTCACGACCTACGGAGCTGCATTCCTCAGAAGGTCGAAAGTTCCTAACGCTCGTCGAGCTTCAGCCGATCCCCTCGCCTCCGTCTCTCGAATTGGCGAGCCATCGGGGTGCAGTCCCGTAGAACGCTTCCTCAGACAGCGAATCCCCGTCACTCCTCGCCGGCAGCGCCCAAGCTCATCAGCAATTCGGACATCTCGCCTGCGGCGTGCGTGTTGCCCTGCCGACGCGCCTCCTCGATGCCCTCGCGGAGGGCGCGGCGGGCCTCGTCGATGCGGTCGCGGCCGACGAGCTGTCGGGCCGCCATGTGGAAGGCGGGCACGTAGGGGGGCGTGCCGCGGGCGAGCGATTCGAGGATCTCGAGGCTCTCCTCCCATTCCTCGGCCGCCTCCATCTCGAGGGCGAGGCTGTAGCGCAGGAAGATGTCGTCAGGCTCGTCCTTCAGCATGCTCTCGATCTTCTCGCGACGCGTCGTGGCCATGGGGCAAGGCTCCTGTGCGGGGTTCAGGGAGACGTGGCGCCGCCCTGCGGATTGACCAGCACGACCCGGCGGGGCGGGCCGCCGACGGTGACCGCGATCGCGCGGTCGGAAAGGCAGGCGACCGCGAGCGGATTGTCGAGCCGGGCGACGCAGACCGGACGCGCCGCCTGTCGGCCGTGTTCGAGGGCGGCGTCGAGCCGCCAGAGGCCGGTCGGGCGATCCGCCGAGCCGCCACCGCCGACGACCCAGAGCGTGCCGGAACCGCGGCAGCAGGCGGCGTCGCGGATGTCGGCGAGGCCGCTGTCGAGATGGAGGAGCCGCTGAGAACCGGTGTTGGCGTAGAACGACAGGAAGACGCGGCGCGAGTCGCCGGTGGTCTCGGGAACGAAGAGCACCCATTCGTCGGCCAGGCTCACGGTCGCAGCGGTGGGCCTTTGCCCGGCCGGCAGTCGCGGGCAACGGCGCTCCGAAAAGGGCTCGCTGCGGGCCCCGGCGATCGGTGCCCGCACGACTGGCGGCAAGGGGGCCGGCAGACCGATCACGGTGAGCCACTCCCGCGACGGGCTGACGACGATGTCGACCGCCGCGCCGTCGCCCGGTGAGCCCGCCGCAGATGCCCCGAGCGGATGCGTCTGCAGCGCGGAGGCCGACTGGGTGGCGGTGCCATCGGCCGCCGCCCGCGGTGACGCGAGGCGGTTGAACGTGCGCACCGACCACGACTCGCCGGCGCGGCAGACCACCGCGAGCGTGTTCGAGTCGATGCAGCCGATGGCCAAGGGCCGCGCGGTGGGCCCGCCAGCGGGGGCTGCAAACGCGGCCGCATCGATCACGGTGGCTCGTTTCGCAGGCTCGAATGGATCGACGGCCACGACCGAGCTCCGGTCCCTGTCGAGCACGTAGAGCGTCTGGCCGTTCACGGGGGCAGCGAGTCGGCCGGCACCTGGAACGTCGTCGATGATCGTGGTGACCGCAAGTGACTCACCCGCTGGCGCTGCGCCCGTGACGGCCGTGCAGGCGAACACGAAGACCGCGAGCCTCCACGACATCGGTGAGGCGGGCTGCGGGGATGGCGGCATGGCAACGAGCCTGGAGCGGCCGATTGGATCAGTTGACCGGCTGGACGGCGATGGCCGGCAGCCCGTGGGCCGCCTCCCATGCCGCGATCCGATCCGCATGCTTGAGCGAGAGCGAGATGTTGTCGAGCCCTTCCATCAGGCAGGTGCGGCGGAAGGGATCGATCTGGAACGACCGCTCGAAGCCGGCGTCGTCAGCGACGGTGCAGCGGTCGAGATCCACGCGGAGACGGTAGCTCTCTCCGGCGCGATCGGCGGCGGCGGCCCGCTGGAAGAGCTCATCGACATCCTGCTCATCGAGCCGGATCGGCAGCATGCCGTTTTGAAAGCAGTTGGAGAAGAAGATGTCGGCGAAGGTCGGCGCGATCACCACGCGAAAGCCGTAGTCGGCGAGCGCCCACGGAGCATGCTCGCGGCTCGAGCCGCAGCCAAAATTCCGCCGGGCGAGCAGGATGCTCGCGCCCTGCGCCGTCGGGCGATTGAGCTCGAAGGCCGGATTCGGCCCGCCGTCGGCCAGAAACCGCCAATCACAGAAGAGAAACTGACCGAAGCCTGTCCGCTCGATCCGCTTGAGGAACTGCTTGGGAATGATCTGATCGGTATCGACGTTGGCCCGGTCGAGGGCCGCGACGACGCCGGTATGTGAGATGAACGGTTGCATGGAAGATGCCTTGATCTAGCGGTACTGCCACTCGCGGATGTCGACGAAGTGGCCCTTCACGGCGGCGGCGGCCGCCATCGCCGGCGACACCAGATGGGTGCGGCCCCCCTTCCCCTGCCGGCCCTCGAAATTCCGATTGCTGGTGGAGGCGCAGCGCTGCCCGGGGGAGAGCGTGTCGGGGTTCATCCCGAGGCACATGCTGCAGCCCGCCTCGCGCCACTCGAAGCCGGCGTCTTGGAAGATCTTGTCGAGGCCCTCCGCCTCGGCCTGCCGCTTCACGCGGCCGCTGCCGGGGACGACCATCGCATGCACCGACGAAGCCACGCGGTAGCCCTGGGCCACCCGCGCGGCGGCCCGCAGGTCTTCGATCCGGCTGTTGGTGCAGGAGCCGATGAAGACGCGGTCGAGCGCGAGGGCCGTGATCGGCGTGCCGCTCTTCAGGCCCATGTAGTCGAGGGCCCGCGCGGCCGAATCGCGGTCGGCGGCGCCGGAGAATGCCGCGGGATCCGGCACGGTCGCGTCGATGCCGGCCACCTGCGCGGGATTCGTGCCCCACGTCACCTGCGGCACGACATCGGTCGCTTCGTAGATCTCGACGCGGTCGAACACGGCGCCGGGGTCGCTCGGGAGCCGCTCCCAGCGGGCCACGGCGGCCTCGAAGTCGCGCGGCGCGAAGTCACGGCCGCGAAGGTAGTCGAACGTCTTCTGGTCGGGGGCGATCATGCCGGCCCGCGCCCCCGCCTCGATCGACATGTTGCAGACCGTCATCCGCTCCTCCATGCCGAGGCTGCGGATGCATTCGCCGGTGTATTCGATGACGTAGCCCGTGCCGCCCTCCGTGGAGAGCTTGCCGATCAGGAAGAGCACGAGATCCTTGGCAGTGATGCCGTGGTGCAGGCGGCCGTTGACCCGCACCTCGAACGACCGCGGCTTCGACTGTCGCAAGGTCTGCGTGGCGAGCACGTGCTCCACCTCGCTCGTGCCGATGCCGAAGGCGAGCGCCCCGAAGGCGCCGTGGGTGGCGGTGTGGCTGTCGCCGCAGACGATCGTCATGCCCGGCTGGGTGATGCCGAGTTCGGGGCCGATCACGTGTACGATGCCCTGATCGGCATCGCCGAGGTCGAACAGCTTCACGCCAAACTCGCGGCAGTTCGCCCGCAGCGTGTCGATCTGCTGCTTCGACACGGCGTCGGCGATCGGCAGCCGGCGGTCGGTGGTGGGAACGTTGTGGTCGGGCGTGGCGAAGGTCGCCTCGGGGCGTCGCACCCTTCGACCCGCCAGTCGCAGCCCTTCGAAGGCCTGCGGGCTCGTCACCTCGTGAACCAGGTGACGGTCGATGTAGAGCAGCGGCTGCTCTCCGGCGGGGGCACAGACGAGGTGGTCGTCCCAGATTTTTTCGAGCAGCGTGCGGGGCGTGGCGGGCATGGGGAGGTGGGCGTGGAAAGGGAGGACAATGCTCTGTTCAATGTAGCCGCGCCGGAGCCTCCCTTCCACCGGCGGCCCTGCTTCCCGGCGGTCACGCCCACTCGGCGGTCACGCCGCCCGCTTGAGCACCGTCCGCGCGGCGAGTTCGTCGATGCGGCTCTTCTCGATCCGCTTCCAAGCGCCGGCATCCCCTTCGACGAGCACCGTCGTTTGCGCGTTTATGAGCCGCTGGATAAAGAACCAGCTCCGGTCGAGGTGCCGCTGGTCGTTGTCGGCCGAAACGAGCACGAGGTCGAAGACTCCGAGGTGGTTGCACAGCCGCGAGAGCGATCCGTCGGCGTTGCCGGGCACGAGCTGCACCTTGGCCAGCGCGTGGAGCCGCTGGTGCGCCTGCTTCAGGGTCACCCCCGGCGGATCGGAGGGCAGCCGCCCCTCGAACCGGTCGAGGCCTACGTAATGCAGGCCTCCATCGCCGACCGAACGGGCCACCTTCAGTACCCGCTCGGACCGCTTGAGCGTGCCGAGGCCGAGCTCCAGAATCCGGCGCGGCTTGCTCCCGAGAATGACGCGATAGATCGGCCGCTCGCCGGCGGGCTTCGAGAATCGCGTCAGCCACAGCCTGCGAAACACGCCGAGCTTTGCCATCGTCACGAGCCCCCGCGGAGGAATCGGACGGCACCCCGCCCGCGTCCTTTCCGTCGGCTCGCAGGGGCCTCGGTCTGGAGAAAACGCCCCGCCGACCGCAGAACTTGCCAATCGTGAACCCGGCTCGCGGGCGGCAGAAGTCTCCTCGCATAGAACTCCCGGCCTCGGGCCGGCCAGGCCAGTCTCCGCTGACGACCTACGGCGATTCAACCCCCAGAAGGTCGAAAGTTCCTAACGCTCGTCGAGCTTCAGCCGACCCGCTCGCCTGCCCGTCTGGAGGGGCTGAGTGTCGCTACACCTAGTCGGGCTCGCGGGCGGGCCGCTATGGCTTGGCGGGGGTGGCGTTGGCGGCGGAAATCTTGGCGATCGCCTGTTCGGCCGCTTCACGGACCGACGAGAGCGGGTCGTCTTCGGCGACGAGTTCCAGGATCGGCAGGGCCGGCTTCGCGTCGGGGCCAATGTCGCCGAGCGCCACGGCCGCCTCGAGACGGACGATTTCGTCTCCCGACCGCAACGCCTTTCGCAGCCGCGGCACCGCCGACGCGAAGAGCGAACTATCGGCCGGGTCGATCTTGAGGGCCGCCCAGACGGCCACCGTGGCCAGCAGTTCGTCTTCCGTGGCGGCGAGTTCCCGCAGCTTCTCGAGCGCGGGCCTGGCTGCCGGGCCGATCCGGCCGAGCGCGTAGGCGGCGGCGTAGCGGGTGCCAGGCGCCGTCGTCGCCGTCTCGAGGAGTGTGCTGAGATTGGGCACCGCATCGGCCGCGTCAGGACCAAAGCTTGCGATTGCGACGGCCGCATCGCTCTGAAACGACTCGTCGGAATCGGAGAGCGCCCTGACCATGTCGGGCAGCGCCGCCTTCGCCGGGCCGCCGATCGCGCCGAGGATTTCCATCGCCACCACCCGCGCAGCCGGGTCGGCCAGTTTTGCTCGCAGCGGTGCGACGGCCGTTGCGCCAAGCCGCACGAGCGCAGCCCCCGCGGCGACGGCGACGCCCGGGTCGGCATCGGCGATCAGGCCGGCGAACGACTGCGCGAGGCCGTCTTGCGCCTTCGTGTCGAGTACGGCGGAAAGATCGGAGAGCCCCGAGACCGAAGTGCAACGCACGGAAGCCTTGTCGCTCGCGAGCAGTTTTTCGAGCCGCGACGCCGCATCGGCGACAACCTCCTTGTCGGCGGGATTGATCTGCGCCCGCGCCCAGGCGGCCACCGAGGCGAGAAACTCGTTCGTGCTGCCCGCCGTCTTCTTGAGCGGCGCGTCGGCCTCGGCCACCCGCAGTTTGCCGAGCGCGAATGCCGCCGCGAACTGGAGCATCTCCTCGTTGCAGCCGAGAGCCTCGAGGAGCGCCGGGCCAGCGGCCTTCGCCGGCTCGCCGATCGAGGCCAGCGCGAGGATCGCCTGCAGCCGCTCGTCGATCTCCCCCTTGCTGGCGAGCGCCGCCAGCGGTTCGACCGCGGGAGCGGCTGCCGGCCCGATTTCGGCGATTGCAACGCTCGCCCAATACCGGGACTTCTCCTTCTTGAGTGCCTCAAGGAGGACGGGCACGGCGTCTTTGCCCATGTCGGCGAGCGTGTGCAGCGCCGGGAGCACGACCGAAGGATCACTGTCGGCGATCTGCTGGCTGAAGATGGGCAGGAGCTTCTCAGGGGAAGGAGCGAGAACCTTCAGCGCGCGGATCGAGGCCCGGCGAGCCCGCGGATCCGGGTGAAGGGCTGTCTTCGACAGCGGAACGAAGACCGACTCATAGAGGGCCGTATCCTTGGGCGGCGTCTCGGTGCGTTCGTCATCTTTGCGAATGAGGCCGATGGCGGCCGCCGCCTGGGCGACGACGATCGGGTCGGAGTCGCCGAGGAGCCCGGCGAGGACGGGCAATTGCGCGATCGCCTCCTCACCGACGAGGCCAATGGCGCGGGCGGCGTGCCAGCGGACCCGCGCATCTTCGGAGGTCGTCGCCTTGACGAGGTCGTCGATCGCGGCCTGCGCGTTGGGCCCCAGGAGGGCGATGGCATCGAGGGCGAGCACGCTTGCGTCGGAATCCTTGGCCGCCGCCAAGGCAGCGCGAAGGTCAGCGAGCTTCGCGGTCTTCTGCGTTTCATCAACGGCCTGCTCCACCACGGCCGCCGGCTGCCGGACGGCGGCGGGGCGTTCGGGCGCTGCTGCCGGCTGGGAACAGCCCGCGGCTGCCAGGGCCGCCAGCATGGCAAACGGGACGACGAGCGACGCAGACCTCATGGAATGGCTCCAACGACCGGGGAGTTGACCTTCGAATGATTCGGTCTCTGAGAGTATACTTCCTCGACGTTTTTGCCGATGGGTGTTTTCCCGTTCGGCCCACTTCCCCGAACCGTGATCTTTGCGTGAGGTTGAGCATGCCCAGCCAGCGATCTTTCCGCCCCCGAGCAGGTCTCCAAACGTGTGCGATCGCGGGTGTGGCGGCCGCGGCGATCGTGGTCGCCGGTTCGCCTGCCACAGCCCAGTGGGGTATGGGCTTCAATCGCGGCGGCTACGCATCGACCGCCGGCCAGGCGGCCGCCTACGGCATGTCGGAGATGATGCGGGCGCAGGGTGCCCGGAACCTCGAAAACTCCGAGGCCGCCAAGAACTGGCAGGACGCAAAGACGGAGGAAATCCAAAACCGCATGCGGTGGACCGAGACCTACTTCGAGATGCGGAAGACCAACCGCGACGCCCGCACGGCCGAGGCCGGCCCGCCGGTGACGCAGGAGCAGGCGATCCGCATGGCGAAGATGAAGGCGCCGCCGCGGCTGCCCTCCACACAACTCGATCCCGTCACCGGCCACATCGAGTATCCCATGGTGCTCAAGGACAGCGTTTTCGCGCCGTATCGCGCCGAGCTCGACAAGCTCTTCGCCCACCGCGCGGCCTCCGGCGGCAGCCTGCAATACGAAGACTTCCAGGAGATCCAGCGGACGGTCTCGAAGTTCATCGACGTGCTCAAGGAAAATGTCGGCAATTACGCCGCCGGCGACTACGGCAAGGCCCGCACGTTCCTCGACAGCCTGGCCCACGAATCGCGGTTTCCGTCAGGCTGACGAGCGCGACTGGTATCAACGCGCCCAATCCGGCTTCGGTTGACCCGTACCCCGTCGCCGGACGTTCGCTACGGGCATCCATGCCCTTCGCTCACTCGATGCTGACTGCGCTCTCGGCATCCTGCCTTCGCTTGTCAGCAACGCCGGCGAGCGGGGTACGGGTCACCCGAAGCCTCCTTCAGCGTTGTTGTTCAGAGATCGGCGAGGCACGGGGCTGCCTGTACCTTCTCGCGGGCTATGGGAGCGAGCGCAGGCAGGATGCCGAAGCGAGCGGACATGCAGTGAGCGAAGGACAGGATGTCCGTAGCG
>JBKDMX010000087.1:0-29582 GCA_046343855.1 Planctomycetia bacterium | reverse complement strand
GGTGAGCCCCGGCCCCGGCTTCTCGGCGAGCTCCGCGACCTCGAGGAGGCGGATCGAACGCTCCGCCGCCGCCTGCACGACGGCGGCGGCGAGCGGATGCTTCGAGTAGCCCTCCAGGCTCGCGGCCAGCGCCAGCACGTCGGCCTCGGACAGCGTGCCGACGAGCACCACGTCGGTGAGGTGCGGCGTGCCGTAGGTGAGCGTGCCGGTCTTGTCGAAGATCGCGGTCCGGCAGGTGTCGAGCCGTTCGAGGATCGCGGGGTCGCGGATCACGATCCCGCGCTTCGCCGCCAGCGACACCGCGCCGATGATCGCCACGGGAATCGCGATCAACAGCGGGCAGGGGGTGGCGACGACGAGCACGGCGAGGAACCGGGTGGCGCTGCCGCTCGCATACCAGGCTAGCGCCGCGATCGCGAGGGCAAGCGGCGTGTAAAACGCTCCGAGCGCATCGGCGAGCCGGCGCAGCCGCGGCCGGCGTTCTTCGCTCGTCCGCAAGACGTCCATGATCTTGGCATAGCGGCTGTCGGTGGCGAGCCGCTCGGCGCGGATGTCGAGCGCCGCCTGGCCGTTGATGGCCCCAGAGAGCACGGCCGATCCCGGCGCCTTCGCCATTCGATACGGCTCACCCGTGAGATAGCTCTCGTCCATCGAGCCGCGGCCCGCGACGACGGTGCCGTCGACGGGGCAGATCTCGTGGGGCAAGACGACGATCACGTCGCCGATCGCCACCTCGGAGAGCGCCACGTCGGAGAGGCCGGCGGCCGTCTTGCGGTGCGCCAGCGACGGCATGCGGCGGGCCAACGCGTTGAGCACGTCGCCCGCGCGGCTCACCGCGCGGCTCTCGAGCGCCTCGCCGCCGGAGAGCATGAGCACGACGAGCACGCCGGCGAGGTATTCACCGAGCAGCACGCTCGTGACGATCGAGATGCCCGCCAGCAGGTCGGAGCCAAAGGTACCTGCGAAGAGTTTTGCAAGCAGGTCCCACACCAGCGGCAGCCCACCGAGCACGAGCATGATCACGAGCGGCAGATCGGCACGCGTGAGCGAACGGCCCGGAAACCAGCGGCCAGGATCGAACGGCCCCAGATCCACCGGCTCGCCACCACGGCCCGACCACACGATCAAGCCCCATGCCGCCAGCGCGAAAAGCGCCGCCACGGCGATCGCTTCGTTGCGGGGAAACCCGCGCTGGCGCGGCGTTAGGGGAGAAGTGGTCATCGGGGCAATCGTACCGCGGCGCTAGCTGTGCATCCGCGGAAACGGGTCGCCCGCGGCGATAATCTCGGCCTCGCGGGCGGCCAGCCAGTGAAGACGGGCCCGCACGGTCTCCTCCGGCGCCACCTCGCACGCCAGCCGCACATACGTGCTGTGGTGCCGCGCCTCCGATTCAAAGAGGCTCCGGTAGAAGTCGCGGAGTTCGGGATCGCTCACATGCTCGGCCAGCACCGAAAACCGCTCGCAGCTGCGGGCCTCGATCAGGCCAGCCACGAGCAGCCGGTCGATTGCCCGGTCGGGCTCGGCCTTGCGGACAAGCTCGTGGAGCCGCTGGCCGTAGCTGCTTGGCTTGAGCTTCCGAAACGCCACGCCACGCCGCTCGAGCAGATCGAGCACGAGATGAAAATGCTCGAGTTCCTCGTTGACGATCTCCGTCATGGCCCGCGCGAGCGCGACATGATCGACATACGAGAAGAGCAGGTTCATCGCCACGCCCGCGGCCTTCTTCTCGCAGTGGGCATGGTCGATCAGAATCTCGTCGATGGCGGCATCGACCTGGGCGAGCCAGCGGGCGTCGGAGGCGGATTGCAGGCTGAGCATGGGGCGTGATTGCCGGGGTCGGGCAGGCGATGCATCATAGCGGACTGTTACACATCCGGTCCTTCGAGCTGCACCGGCTCGGAGGCGGCAAAAGTCGGTTGCGTCGCAACTCCTGCGGATTGTCGCGTGGGCCGCGGCGGTGCTCGTTAAAGTATTGGGCTCCTCGAGCTTTCGCCGACCTCCTCGCCTACGTCAGACGATCCATAAAGTCACTCATCTCGTATCCCGCAATGATGACTGAGAAAAAGGAAACGGAATGATCGCCTTCGACCGGCCCGATGCGCCCCCCCAGCGGAAGCCCGATCGCAATGTGCTCGGCGACCCGCTCGCTGCCTGTTCGCGCGACCCGCTCACCGGGTTTTTTCGCGACGGCTGCTGCCGCACCGGCCCGGGCGACGTCGGCGTGCACACCGTCTGCGCCGTGATGACGAAAGACTTCCTGAAGTTCACCGTGTCGGTCGGCAACGATCTCGTCACGCCGCGGCCGGAGTGGGATTTCCCGGGCCTCGTCGAGGGCGACCGCTGGTGCCTCTGCGCCGAGCGGTGGCTCGAGGCCGCGCAGGCCGGGCGGGCGCCGCCGGTCGTCCTCGAAGCGACCCACGAGAAGTCGCTCGACATCGTGCCGTTCGAACTCTTGAAGAAACACGCCGCGCCGTCGGCATGAGGCGGGCATGACGATGACTTCCATCCTGCCGCTGGCGATCGGCCTGGTCGCGCTGCTCTATGCGTCGGTGGGCCACGCCGGCGCCACCGGCTACATCGCCGTGATGACGCTCCTCGGCCTCGAGCCGGCGGTGATCCGGCCGACGGCGCTGGTGCTCAACGTGATCGTGGCGACGATCGCGAGCGTGCAGTTCTTTCGCGCGGGGCATTTTCGGTCCGGACTCTTCTGGCCGCTCGCGGTGGCGAGCGTGCCCTGTGCCGCGGCCGGCGGGGCGATCAGCCTCCCGGCCGAGGCCTTCGAGATGCTCGTCGGCGTCGTCCTGCTCGCATCGGCCCTGCGAATCATCCGCGATGCCTGGCGTAATCGCAACGCGTCTGTGGAGGAGCACGAGGCCGCGCCGCGAAAGACCCTCGCGCCGGCCTGGCTTGCCCTGCTCGGCGGCTCGATCGGGCTGCTCTCCGGGCTCACCGGCGTGGGGGGCGGCGTGTTTCTCACGCCGGCCCTGCTCGCGCTCGATGCGGCGCCGGTGAAGCGGGTGGCGGCCGTGTCGGCCCCGTTTATTCTCTTCAATTCGCTGGCCGGCCTGGCCGGCGGCCTCGTCGCGGGCCGCGCGATCCCGTCGGTCAGCCTGCCGGTGATCGCAGCCGCGGTGATCGGCGGGGCTGTGGGCTCGCAGCTGGGCGCCTTCCGGCTGCCGGTCAGCACGCTGCGCTGGCTGATGGCCGCTGTCCTCGCCGTCGCCGCCGCAAAACTCTTCGGCCTGTAGGACAGGCCTCCGTGCCTGTCTTGGCGCGGCTTTGCGACAGGCACGGAGGCCTGTCCCACGTGCTCAGTGGGCCGCGGTCTTTGAAAAGAGATTCAGCACGACGACGCCGGCGACGATCAGCCCCATGCCCACGATCGCGGCGGCGTCGAGCTTCTGGCCAAGGAAGAGCCAGCCGATCG
Organism: Planctomycetia bacterium; assembly: GCA_046343855.1. Lineage (GTDB taxonomy): Bacteria > Planctomycetota > Planctomycetia > Pirellulales > UBA1268 > RGVT01. Next base: position 26,155 of record JBKDMX010000087.1, on the reverse strand, counting down.
CCGCGATGAGCGTCACGCCGGCGCCGCTCCAGACGGCATAGGCGATGCCCACCGGAATCTTTTCGAGCGTGAGCGAGAGAAAGAAGAAGGCCAGTCCGTAGCCGGCCACCACCAAGAGGCTCGGCACGAGCTTCGTGAAGCCCGCCGTAGACCGCAGAAAACTCGTCCCCACGACCTCGGCCGCGATGGCGATCGCGAGATAGATCCACTGCACCATTGCCTGACACCTGCGAGGGAAGGGCGTCGCCACGGCCGCAACCAGCCGGCCTGCGGCAGTCTATCACGAGCGCCGGCGGCCCCGAAGGAAGTCGTAGTTCTCGCGCCGCATCCGCTCGACCGACTGTTCCACGCGGCCCGGCGGCACGTCGTAGAGATCGAGCACCCGTCCATAGAGCGCCAGCGCCGTCTCGAATTCGGCGGGGATCACGCAGTCGGCACCGAGCGATGTGAGCTCGTCCACTTCCGAGACATGCTCCGTGCGCACGAGAATCCGCACGTCGGGCGCGAGCTCGCGGGCCGCGCGAACGCTCCGCCGGGTGCTCGCCGGATCGGAGATCGCGATCACGAGCGCTCGTGCCCGCTCGAGCCCCGCATGCTCGAGGATCGGCCCGCGGGTGCAGTCGCCATAGCGGATGTCGAGGCCGAGGGCCCGCTGCGAGCGCACCGTTTCGGGATTGAGTTCGAGGATCACGTGGGGCACGCCGAATTCGGCGAGCGCGGCGGCGAGGTTACGGCCGTTGAGCCCGAAGCCCGCGATGATCACATGCCCCGAGATGTCGCCGGCCGCATCGCCCGGCGGCGGCTCGCCGAGGGCGCCGGCCAGGAAGGGGAGCCTGCAGAACCGATCGAGCGCGGCCGGCATCACGGCCACGACGATCGGTGTCACCGCCATCGTGAGCACGGCGGCCGCGAGGAAGGTCTGGTAGTCGTCGGCATCGAGCAGGCCAACCTCGGCGCCCCGCGAGCCGAGCACGAATGAAAACTCCCCGACCTGCGCGATCGCGGCGCCGGAGAGGAGGCTCGTGCGAAGCGGGAAGCCGGTCAGCCAGGCCGGCAGCGCCGTGGCCAGCGTCTTCGCAAGGAGGATCGCGACCACGGTCACAGCCACGAGCCCGGCATTCGCCGCAAGAAACCTGACGTCGAGCAGCATGCCGACCGACACGAAGAACAGGCTCGCGAGCGTGTCGCGGAAGGGGAGCACTTCCGTGAATGCCTGATGGCCATATTCGCTCTCCGAAAGCGCCAACCCGGCGAGAAACGCCCCGAGCGCGAGCGACAGCCCGACCTTCGCCGTGATCGCGGCCGTGCCGAGGCAGATGAGCACGATCGTGATCAGGAAGAGCTCGCGATTGCGGAGCCTGACGACCTCGTGCAGCATCGGCGGCACGAGCTTGCGGCCGGCCACGAGCACGCCGACCACGACGACGAGCCCCGCCGCGATGGCGGCCAGAGGATTGGCGAACAGCGGCGGCTCGTGATGGCCGGCACCACTCGACCGTTGATCGACGGCCGGCGGCGCCACCCCGGCCGCGTCGGCGAGCATCGGGACGGCCAGCATCGCCACCACCACGAGCAGATCCTGGAGCAGCAGGATTGCGACGGCGATCCTGCCATGCGGCGAGGCGGTCTCGCCCCGATCGGCCAGCAGCTTGAGCACGATCGCGGTGCTCGACATGGCGATGAGCAGGCCCGCGAAGACCGCCTGCGGAATCGTGCCGAGATACCACCACGTGGCGGCGGTGACGACGGCCGTCGTGCCGAGAATCTGCGGCAGCCCGATCCGCGCCATCAAGGGCAGCATCACCAAGAGCCGCGACATCGAGAACTCGAGGCCCACGGTGAAGAGCAGCACGACGACGCCGATCTCCGCGAGCAGCTTCACACTCTCGACATCGGCGACGAGCGAGAGGCCGTAGGGGCCCACGACGACGCCCGAGACGAGCAGCCCGACCACACTGGGCACACGAGCCCGCCCAAACGCGAAGACGACCGCCGCGGTGACGGCGAAGACGACGAGGAGGTCGGCGAGGAACATGGGGGCAAGTAGACCGCGTCATCCGGAAGCGGGCTACAACGCCGTCTACGGCCTGATTTTCGGCCTAGGGCAGAACGAGGCCGGTCTGGTAGTTTTTGAGGGTTCCGCCCCTTGGTCCGCCACCGCCTGAAGTGACCATGATCGACCGGCTTTCGTGGTATGCGCCTGCCTGCCTGCTCGCGGCGGCGCTTGTGTCATGCACGCCCGCCACGACTCACGGCGACGAAGGCGAGTCGGTGCTCCGGGTCGAGAGCGAGGTCTTCGTCGATGGTGAGAAGGAGCCCGTGGCCCGCAGCCTCACGCTCTTTCGCAACGGCCTCGCCTGGGACTTTCTGGAGCAGCCAAAGGCCGCCGGCAAGGCGGAGAGCGACCTCACCGAGATCGTCCTGCACGACCCCGTGCGGGAACGGGCCGTCGTGGTCGATCCCAAGCGCAATGTGAAGACGCAGATCGACAGTTTGCGGCTCGAGCGGCTCAGCGCGTCGCTCTCGGCCTGGGCCCGCAAGTCGGACGACCGGCTCGTGCGGTGGGCGGGCGGGCCCGACTTCGGCGATGGATTCCGCGAAGAGGATTCGAAGCTCGAGCTCATCGGGCCGCGGGTTCGCTACGAGGTGGAGTTCGCCGCGGCCGATTCGGAAGACGAAGCGCAACGCTATCGGCGGTTCGCCGACACGGCGATGCTTCTCAAGGCGCTGTTGCATCCGGGCGGCATCCCGCCGTTTCCGCGGCTGGCCATCAACCGCCGTGTGGCGGCGCTTGGCGGCATTCCCGCCACCGTCACGCTCGAGATCGATTCGAAGGCCGCGCTCGTTGGCGCACGGCCGCAGGTGCTGCGGTCGGTGCACAAGATCCATCCGCGGCTCGTGGCCGGTGATCTCGAGCGGATCGAGGACGCCGAGGCCCATATCGCCGTCGCCGAGCAGGTCGATCTCGCCGCATTCATGGAGCAGCCGTAGGACGAGCTTCAGCCTGACGAACGTAGCCGCCGGAATCGGCGGAAGCGTGACGAGCGTTAGGACCGAGTCCGCGAGGGACTCCGCGAGGAACCTTCTGCCGTTCCGGCGGCGGGGCCGTCCATGCCGCTCGACGCACGCCTGGGGGCGTACGCCACGACTTCAATAGCAGGCGGGCCGTCCGCGCGGGCGTCACAATGCGATCGTTCGGCAGACTCGAGGGCCACCCCCAAGAAAGTCAGCCCAACCGGACGATGTTTCCCCCAGCTCACATGTTGCCCAGTCCGTTGGGTCGGGACGGCTGGCCATGGTCAACCTTCGGGGGACGCTCGCAAACCAGCCGCGTCGCATGATGTTGACACGCGTACAGTATCTCCATTATCATTCCAAACCCACATCATTTCATGGAGGAATTCATGCTCGTACTTTCCCGCAAGCAAAACGAACGAATCCGGGTTGGCGACTCGGTGGTGGTCACGGTGGTCCGCGTCAGCGGCGACAAGGTGCGGATCGGGATCGAGGCCCCGGCAAACGTGCGGGTGTTGCGGGACGAACTCGAAGACGAGAGCATCGGCGAGGTCACGCTCGAGGGCAGCCTCGAGCTGCCACTGCCGAGGCTATATGGCTTTGCCGGCTAGCGTGTCGGCGGGCAACAATGGCGTTGTGAACACCATCACCGGCAACCGGAATCCCACTGAAGGGCTGTCCTCTCAACGGAAGCCGGCTTGGCTGCTGTCGCTTCTGGCGGCGGCGGTCGGCGGCTTGCTGGTGACATTGATCTGTGTGCGGCACGAGCCTGCCCTGCTTGCGGGGCAGGCCGTGCCGGATGCGGCGGCCGAGCGCGAGGCCGCCCGCCTGCTCACCAAGGCCGCGTCGCTCCATGCCGCGGCAGGCAGGAAAGGCGCATGGGATGCCATCTTCACCGATTCGGAAGTGAATGGCTGGCTGGCGACCGACCTTCCCAAGAATCATCCGCGGCTCATGCCGGCGGGGATGTCGGCGCCGCGGGTGCGGTTCACTCGCGATCGGCTGGCCGGCGGTGCGCGGCTCCACTGGGGTCCACTGTCGGCCTTTGGGTGGGTCGATTTCAATGTGCGGCTGCGGGGCGTCAACCAGCTCGCGCTTGTGCCCCGCGACGCCCGGCTCGGCCTCCTGCCGCTGCCGCAAGGGCTCGTGCTCACGCGGGTCGCCCGGGCAATCGCCGCGACGGGGGCGAAGACGGAGATCCGCCGACTGGACGGAGAACCGGTGCTTTTCGTATCCCTTCCCTCGATGGGCGGCCGCTCGGCCGCCCGGCTGCGGCTGGAATCGCTGCGTCTCGACGCGGGTGATGTCATCCTCGCCGGCTCGACCACCGACTGACTCGAAACACTTCCACCACGAGACACTTCCACACAAGACACGTCGACTAGGGAGCGAGCATGGCACGACTACGGTTTCTCGGCGCGGCGGGAATGGTGTCGGGGTCGCGGCATCTGATCGAGACCGATGAAAGCCGCGTGCTCTTCGACTGCGGGCTGTTCCAAGGCGAGAAGAACCTCCGCGAGCTCAACTGGCTGCGATTCCCCGTGCCGGCCTCGTCGGTGAATGCGGTCGTGCTCACCCACGGCCACATCGACCATTCCGGCTGGCTGCCCCGGCTGGTGAAGGAGGGCTTCGCCGGGCCGATCCATGTCACTCCGGCGACGGCCGACCTGCTCGGGCTGCTCCTTTACGACTCGGCGAAGTGCCAGGCGGAAGACGCCCTCTATGCCAATCGCAAAGGCTACGCGAAGCACCGCCCGGCGCTGCCGCTCTACGAGGAGCGCGACGTGGACCGCACGCTGCGGCTCCTTGAAGTGGTTCCGCGCGAGCAGTGGTTCGAGCCGGCCCGCGGGGTTCGCTGCCGCTACCACGAGGCGGGCCACATGCTCGGCAGCTCGTTCGTCGAGGCGGAGGTGACCACGCCCAGCGGCATCCGGCGGGTGGTCTTTTCGGGCGACGTGGGCCGCTACGACGCCCCGCTCTACAAGGACCCGGCTCCCCCGGTGCCCTGCGACTACCTCGTCTGCGAGAGCACCTACGGCAACCGCGACCATCCCGACGTGAAGCCGCTCGACGACCTCGAGCGGGTGACGAAAGATGCGATCCAGCGCGGCGGCATGATGCTCGTGGCATCGTTCGCCGTGGGCCGTGCCCAGCAGCTCGTCTACCTCTTGCGCACGCTGATCGCCGCCGGCCGGATTCCGGAGATCCCGGTCTGGATCGATTCGCCGATGGCCGTCGATGCCACGGAGGTGTTTCGGAAGCATGTCGCGGAGCATGATTTTTCCGAGGCCGTGACGGAAGGCGTGATGCCGTCGCTCGTCTCGCCGTTTTTGCGGATGGCGAAGACCGCGAACGAATCGAAGGCGATCAACGCCCACGACGGCCCCGGCGTGATCATCGCCTCCAGCGGCATGATGAACGGCGGCCGCATCCTCCACCATCTCGCGCAGCGGCTGCCCGATCCCGCGACCACGGTCCTCGTCGCGGGCTTCCAGGCCGCCGGCACCCGCGGCCGCACGCTGATCGACGGCGCACGCACGCTGCGGATCCACGGCCGCGACGTGCCCGTGCGGGCGGCCGTTCGGCGCGTCGATGCCCTCTCCGGGCATGCCGACCGCCGCGAGATCGTCCGCTGGCTTTCGGGCATGCCGGCCCCGAAACGAACGTTCCTCGTCCATGGCGAGCCCCCGGCAGCCCGCGGCATGGGGGAGGTTTTGCGGGAAAAATTTGGTTGGGACGTGACGGTGCCGGCAATCGGAGATACCGTCGAGTTGGACGGCTGACACACACTTCCAAGGACGCACCATGGCGAAGAACTCGAAACCGAAGCCCAAGCCCCCGGTCAATCTCTCGCTGAAGCCCCCGGCGAAGGCCTGCAGCATCCTCCCCGACACCACGCTTGGCGACGACGTGGCCCTCGTCGCCGAAAACATGGAGGCGATCCTCAGCTCTCCGAGCTACAGCCTCGCGCAGGACGATCAGGAACTGCTGACGAAGACGGAGATGCGCGGCGTGCGGATGCTCTTGGAGCTCAACAAGCCCGAGCTCTCGTTTCTCGAGCACAACATCAAGTCGACCGTGATCGTTTTCGGCGGCACGCAGATCGTGGAGCGGCCCGCGGCCGAGCGCCGACTCTCGGAGGCCCGGCGGAATCTCGCCGCCGCGCCGGGTGACAAGCGGCTCAAGCGGGAGCTCGAGCGGAGCGAGAAGCTTCTCTCCCGCTGTCATTATTACGACGCGGCGCGGCAGTTTGCCCGGCTCGTCTCGATCGACAACCAATGCGACGATCGCCGCGATTTCGTCGTCGTCACCGGCGGCGGCCCCGGCATCATGGAGGCAGCCAATCGCGGCGCCTTCGACGTCGGCTGCCAATCGATCGGCCTCAACATCAAGCTCCCGGCCGAACAGCAGCCCAATCCGTTCATCACGCCGGACCTCTGCTTCCAGTTCAAGTATTTCGCGCTGCGGAAGTTTCACTTCATCCTCCGTGCCGCGGCGGTGGTCCTCTTTCCCGGCGGTTTCGGCACGCTCGACGAGATGTTCGAGACGCTCACGCTGCGTCAGACCCACCGCATGCAGCCGGTGCCGATCATCCTCTTCGGCCGCGACTACTGGTCGAAGGTGATCAACTTCCAGCAGATGGCCGACGAAGGGGTGATCTCCGACGAGCACCTCGACCTCTTCACCTGGGCCGAGACGCCGGAAGATTGCTGGCGACAGATCGTCGAGTTTCACGAACGCCACCCACCCACGCAGGCCTGACGCCGTGAACGATCCGCTCCACTTCGAGCCCGGCACTCTGGCCCCCACGGGCCGGGTGGCGCTCGTCACCGGCGGTGCGCAGCGAGTGGGCGCGGTGGTGGTCCGGGCGCTCGCGGCCCGCGGCTATTCGGTCGCGATCCACTGCCATCGCTCGCTCACCGAGGCGCGGGCGATCGTCGCCGATCTGGAGGCCCGCGGGCTCGCCGGGCTTGCCGTCACGGCGAATCTCCGCGACGAGGGGCCGGTGCGGGCGATGGTGCATCGCGTGGCCGACCACTTCGGCCGGATCGACGCCGTGGTCACCTGCGCCGCGATCTGGAATCCGTCTCCGCTCGAGGATGTCACGGCCGACGACCTCAGGGCCCACTTCGACGTCAATTGCGTCGGCACGTTTCTCGTCGCCCAGGAGGCGGGCGCCGTGATGGTGGGGCAGGAGACGGGCGGCTCGATCGTCACCGTGGGCGACTGGGCGATCGCGCGGCCCTATCCGAACTATGCCGCCTATTTTCCGAGCAAGGGGGCAATCCCCGCGCTCACGCGGTCGCTCGCGGTGGAATTCGCCGGCCGCAATCCGCGGATCCGGGTGAACTGTGTCATGCCCGGCCCGGTGCTGCTGCCCCCCGACCTCGATGCCGCGGAGCGGGCCCAAGCGATCGCCGGCACGCTCGTGAAGTGGGAGGGATCGCCCGAGCACGTGGCGCATGCGGTGCTCTTCCTCGTCGAAAACGATTTCGTCACGGGCGTCTGCCTGCCCGTCGACGGCGGCCGCACGATCGCGTCGTAGGACAGGCCTCAGCCTGTCGAAAGCAGACAGGCTGAAGCCTGTCCTACCGGCGTGGCGCAGCGGGCAGCAGGATCGTGAACGTGCTGCCCACGCCGGGCTCGCTCTCCACCGCCACCGTGCCGCCGTGGGCCTGCACGATGTGCTTCACGATCGAGAGGCCGAGCCCCGTGCCGCCCGCCTTGCGGCTGCGGGCCTTGTCCACCCGGTAAAATCGTTCGAAGAGCCGCGGAAGATGCTCGGCGGCGATGCCGCAGCCCTGGTCGCGCACGGCGATCGTCACACCCCCCGGCATGGCCGCATCGGCCGCCGCGGAGATTCGTACCGTCCGGCCCGGCTCGCTCGATTTGATCGCGTTGTCGACGAGGTTGATCACCGCCTGCTCGATCAGCGCCGCATTGACGTCGGCAGCGAGTTCGTCGTCACAGGCGCTCTCGAGCCGCACCTCGCGGTCGGCGGCCCGCGGCCGGCAGTCGGCGACGGCCTCGGCGAGCACCGCGGCCAGCGGAACCCGCTCCACCGGCAGGTTGCCCGCCCCCTCCGTCTGTTCGATCCGCGAGAGGGCGAGCAGATCCTCGATGATCGATTCGAGCCGATCGGCCTGCCGCGCGATGATCTCGAGGAAGCGGCGGCTGTCGGCCGGGTCTTCGGCGGCGCCGTCGAGGAGCGTCTCCACGAAGCCCTTGATCGATGCGATCGGCGTCTTGAGCTCGTGCGACACGTTGGCCACGAAATCGCGACGGACGTTTTCCAGCCGCTGCAGATCGGTGACATCGTTGAGCACGATCACCGCGCCCCCTTCGCCGGAGACGTCGCGGAGGGCCGTGCCGCGGACGCGGATCAAGCGATCTCGCAGGCCGCGCAGGATGATGTCGTCCTCCACCGGCTCGCGGCAGTCGATTGCCAACAAGGCAAAACGCCGCAGGTCGGGGTTGCGCACCACTTCCTGCAGTGGCTTGAGCAACACGCCATCCACGTCGAGTCCGAGCAGGTCGGCCGCTCCCTGGTTGATGCTCACGATCCGCTGCCGCGCGTCGATCGCGAGCACCCCCTCGATCATGCTGCCGAGCACCGCCTGCTGCTGCGTGCCTTGCCGGCCGATCGTGAGCCCGCGTTCCACCAGTTGGTCGCGGATCGCCTCGATGGCGTCGGCCAGGTCGGAGAGTTCGGCCGCCTCCGGCACCGGCAGCCGCGCCTCGAATTCACCGCTGGCCACACGTGCCGCGGCCTGGGAAAGCTCGCGGACCGGCCGCGCCGCCCGACGGGCCAGCGCATAGGCCGCAGCAAGCGCCAGAAGCGTTGCCGGCACCGAGCCGGCGAGCAATCGCCGCTGCGCGAGCGCGAGCTCCCGGTCAGCCGCAGCCGTGTCGGCGGCGACGCGGATGATCGCCGTGGGGCTGCCCGCCGGCCCGACCGGCACCGCGGCGGCCAGCAAACGCTTGTCGGTCGCGGCGTCGTAGCGGCTCGCATGGGCCACTCGTCCCTGGCTCGCCGCCGCGAGGAGCGCGGGCATCCCCGAGGGCCAGCCACGATCGGCGCCGATCGCTCCCTTGCCCGCCGCGGACGTGCCGGTCAGAAGAACCCGGCCGTCGGCCGCAAGCAGGTCCATCGACACGCCGGCCGTCCGCGCAATATCCGCCGTGGCCGTCGCGAATGCATCGGCCTGCACGGTAGCGGGATCGGCGGGCAGCCAGGCGGCGAGCCCCGCGGCCGCGTCGGTCATCCGGCGCAGCTGCGCCTCGTCGGCGAGCCGCGCCAGTTCGAGCGATGCGAGAAAGAAACAGGCCGCGACCACCGTCACCAACAGGGCGCCCCAGCCGACGAAGAGGTGCCAAAAAAAGCGGGGACGGGGCATGCGTGGGGCCGTGGTTCGGGGTGGGTCACGCCCGGAACCGATACCCCACGCCCCGAACGGTTTCGATATAGGAACCGAAGTCGCCCAGTTTTTTGCGGAGGCCGGCGACCTGCACGTCGACCGAGCGTTCCGTGACAGGATAATCCTCCCCCTTCACGGCGTCGACGATCTGCGTCCGCGTATAGGCCCAACCGGGCCGTTTCGCGAGAAATTGCAGCAATGCAAACTCCGTGTAGGTCAGTTCGAGCGGCTTGCCGGCGAGCGTCACCTCGTGGCGGCCGGGGTGGATCGATAGCTCGCGGACGTCGATCGTGGTCTCGAGTTCGGCCTGCCGCTGCGCCTCCTTGCGGCGCAAGAGCGCCTTCACGCGAGCCGAGAGCACCCGCGGGCTGAACGGCTTGGCGATGTAGTCGTCGGCGCCGCGCTCGAGGCCGAGCACCATGTCGCTCTCCTCGCTCTTGGCGGTGAGCATGATGATCGGGATGTCGCGGGTCTTGGAGTCGCCCTTCAGCCGGCGGCAGACCTCGAGGCCATCGACGGCCGGCAGCATGAGATCAAGCACGATCAAATCGGGTGGTTGCTTGCGGGCCGCCTTGAGCGCCTCCTCGCCCGTGGCCACGCAGCTCACGCGATAGCCTTCGCGGGTGAGGTTGTAGCGCACGAGCTCGAGCAGATCCTCTTCGTCGTCGACGACGAGCACCTGGTGCCCGGCGGTCTGCTCGCTGGTTGGCCTTGATCGCGACAGTGCGTTCACGAAACACCCGGTGTAGAAAAGTGTCGTAATGACGGCAGTGTAGGGAGCCCTGCGGCCCCGGCGGAAGCGTTAGTTTTTCGTGAGTCAGGAGAGCAGCATTTCGACGTCGTCGGCGGTAAGGCTCGTGATCAGGCTTTCGTCGGCCCGCACGATCGATTCGGCGAGCTCGCGCTTGCGATCCTGGAGCGCCAGGATCTTCTCTTCGACGGTGTCGCGGGCGATCAACCGGTAGGCGAAGACGCGCCGGGTCTGGCCGATGCGGTGTGCCCGGTCCACGGCTTGCGCCTCGACGGCCGGATTCCACCAGGGGTCGAGGATGTAGATGTAGTCGGCGGCGGTGAGGTTGAGACCCTGCCCGCCGGCCTTCAGGCTCACGAGGAAGAGGCGGCACTCGGGATCTTCCTGGAAGTGGGCCACGCGGGCCTGCCGGTCGGTCGTCTTGCCGTCGAGATATTCATAGGGAATCGACCGCGCATCGAGCTGCCGCCGGAGGATCGCCAGGAAGCTCGTGAACTGGCTGAACACGAGCACCTTGTGGCCTTCGGCGAGCACCTCGTCGAGCTGTTCGAGGAGCGTCTCGAGCTTCGCGCCCGGATCGTCGATGAGCTTCGGATCGACGAGCCCCGGGTGGCAGGCGGTCTGCCGCAGCCGCAGGAGCGCCTCGAGGACGGCGATCCGCGACTTGCCCATGCCCATCCGGCCGATGCGGCCCGAGAGCTCGAGCCGGTAGTGCTCGCGGAGATCGTCGTAGGCCTTGCGCTGCGCTTCGCCGAGCTCGCAGAAGATCGTCTGCTCGGTCTTCTCCGGCAGGTCGGAGAGCACCTGCGCCTTCGTGCGGCGCAGCAGGAAGGGCCGCACAGCGCGGGCCACCACCTCCGCCGCGCCGCGACCATGGCCGCCGGCGAGGAACTGCCGCAGCCGCGAGGCGCTGCCGAGCTGCCCGGGATTGAGAAACTCGAAGATGCTCCAGAGCTCGCCGATATGGTTTTCCACGGGTGTGCCCGTGAGGGCCAGCCGGTGACGGGCTTTCAGCAGGCGGCAGGCCTTCGCCGCCTGGCTGCCGGCGTTCTTGATCGACTGCGCCTCGTCGAGCACCACATAGTCGAACTCCGTCTCGCGATGGCGGACGATGTCGCGCCGCAGCGTGCCATACGTGGTGAGGATCAGGTCCCAGTCTTCGAGCGAACCCGATTCATCGAGCCGCGCATTGCCGGTGTGGTTGAGCACTCGCAAGCCCGGCGCGAACTTCCGCGCCTCCTCGATCCAGTTGAAGACGAGGCTCTTCGGCACGATCACGAGCGTCGGCCGATGGCTGATGCCCTGTTCGCGGATCGTGGCCTGTCGGCGGACGAGCATGCCGAGCACCTGAATCGTCTTGCCGAGGCCCATGTCGTCGGCGAGGCAGCCGCTGAGCCCCATCCGTTCGAGGAACGAGAGCCAGCCGAGCCCCTCGCGCTGGTAATGACGGAGCGTGCCGTGGAACCCCTCCGGCTCGTCCTCCGCTTCTGGCCGCTCGCCGCGGGAGAGCTCCTCGCGGATCTTCTCGAAGGCTTCGTCCACCTGCGACCGCGGCTGTCCCGCGAGCAGCGCGTCGAGCAGGGCCACCTGGATGCGGCCATATCGCAGCCGACCGTCGTGCTTCGTGGCGAGCGCCGCCATCGGCTCGAACTGTTCTGCGAAGCCCTCGGGCAGGATGCCCACGGAGCCGTCCGACAATTCGACCGACCGCTCGCCGCGGGCGAGCGCCTCGAGCAAGGCCGGCATCTCGGCCGTCACACCGCCGAAGTCGATCGTGCCCGAGAGCTCGAACCAATCGATGCCGCTCGTCACGTTCCAGGCCACGCTGCCGGCAGGGCGATAGCGGCGGCCCGCCACTTCGACTGCCCAGCCCGCGGCCGCGAGCGCCGGCACGGAGGCATCGAGCCGCGCCCGCGGAATTTCCACGTGATGGGTGATGATCTCGTTATCGTCGCTCCGCCGGGGCGCGACGGCGCCATACCGCGGCAGCATCCCGAGCGCCTCCCGCTCGGCGGCGCGATCGCGGCGCACGAAGATTCGCCGCGCGGTGTCGGCGGCACCGCCGGCCGGGTCGTCGGCAGCAATCTGCATGCCGCCGTAGTCAAACCAGATGCGGCCGGCGAGCTGCACCCGGGGAGCCGCGCGGCGCCGGCCACGGCGCGGGGCGGTTTCGCCCGGCTCCTCGTCGGTGGAGACGGTGGGCGAATCGTCGAGCACGAGCTTCGGCCGCGGCACGCCCGACTCGATCCGCCAGCCCGTCCAGGCCGGGAGTTCGAGCCGCGGCACCTCGGCGAGGCCGGCGAGCCGTTCGATGAGCCCGTCGGTCTGCGATCCCGCCAGCTCGATCGGCCCGCGCCGCTCGAATTGCTCCATCCAGCCGGTCGCGGTGCTCCAGCCGCCCGATTCACCGATGGCCAGCCGCGAAATCCGGTCTGAAAAAATCACGAGGCCCGACCTGAGAATCGCCCGCGGCTCCTTGAGATCTTTGCGCTGGCTGCCGCGTACCAGCATGCCGCGCAGCGTGGCCTTGCCGGGCCGCGGCAGCTTGGGTTCGCCGTCCGCGAGATCAGCCACACTCTCCGCCTTGTAGCTCACCACGTCTTCCGGCTCGAGCACGAGCGCAAACTCCCACGGCCGGCCGCCGTCCCAGGTCATCGGGATCACAGTCTCGGGAGCGCGCCGGGGTTCGGGCTGGATCACGAGCCGGCCCGTTTCGCAAAGGAGCGCGAGCTGCGCGGGGGCGGCCTGCGGGCTCACGGCGATTCGGGCGATCGAACGCCGCTCGATCGATTCAGCCGAGCCCACCTCGCCCACGGCCGCGGTGCCGACGAGCTGCGCCAGGAGCGAACGCTCCTGCGCGTCGAGCGATTCATATTCGGCGTCTTGCCCTGGTCCGATCACGATCGGCCTTGGCCGCCCGGAGGCATTGCCGGCCACATCGAGCTGCATGCGGCTGGGAATCAACACGGCGGCATGGCTGTCGCTCGACGCGCCGATGTCGAGCAGAAAGACGAGCGCGCCTGCCGATCGCCGGGCATCGACGATCGCGAGCCCCGAGGCCCGCATCGCCGGCTCGACGAGCCGGCGACGCTCTTCGAGATCGGTCGCCCAGGCGGGCTGGCGGGCGCCGGGCTTCGCGACGGGGTGGGCAACGGCGGCCGTCGCGCCGGCCGCCGACCGCGCGGTCGAGGCGGCGGAATGCGCGGGGGGCACGATCTCGTCGGCCGGCTCTTCCTCCGGCTCGAAGGCATCGTCTTCATCGACGACGTCGTCCGCCGGAACGACCTCGAGCACGACGGGCGTGTGCTCGTGGATGCTCGAGAAGATGCCGCGGCGATCGACCTCGAGCAAGACGGCGGCCAGGGCCGCGCAGGGCTTGCCATGCCGCCCCTTCTCCGACGTGCTCGTGGTCTCGAGCGTCATGCCGCCGCGGCGGCCGGCCGAGAGTTCGAGCAACACGTCCTGCTGCTCACCCGATTCGTCGGCGACGGTCGCCCGCACCTGCCCCACGCGCGGGCACGATATCCGCACAGGGCCGAGCGACTTGCCCTTGGCGATGTCGGCCTTGTCGAAGAGGTGAAACAGCCGCTTTTCGAGACTCGTCATGCTGCGCGTGCCCAGTGGTTCTGTCAGGGGTGCGCGCGACGAAACGGCACGATTGCTCGCCCGGCGCGCAACACGCGAGCATACCCGCCGGGTGGCTCGCTGGCGAGGGGCTCGCCGCGTCAAACGCCTTTCACGGTGGCGATCAACTCGAGTACATTCTCGACGGGCGTCTGCGGCAGCACGCCATGCCCCAGGTTAAAGATATGGCCGGGCCGGCCGCCCGCTTGGGCGAGAATCTCGAGCGTGCGGCGGCGGACCGTCTCGCGGTCGGAGAGGAGCACTGCCGGATCGAGGTTGCCCTGCACCGCACGATCGTGGCCGACGATCTTCCAGGCCTCGTCGAGGTCGATCCGCCAGTCGATGCCGATGACGGAGCCGCCCGCCTCGCGCAGGAGGGGCAGGAGCGCCGGATTGCCGGTGGCGAAGTGGATCACGGGCGCCCGCGTCGCGGCCTCGGCCAGCGCCGCGCGGCTGTGCGGCAGGACGTAGCGACGGTAGTCGGCGGGCGAGAGACAGCCGACCCAGCTGTCGAAGAGCTGCACGATCTGGGCGCCGGCATCGATCTGGGCGACGAGATAGCGGCTGATCGCGCGGGCGAGCCGGCCCATCAGATCATGCCACGCGGATTCATGGCGATACATGAGCGTCTTCGTGTGGAGCCACGCGCGGCTGCCGCCCCCCTCGACGCAATAGCTGGCGAGCGTGAAGGGCGCGCCTGCGAAGCCGATCACGGGGATCGAGTCGTCGAGCCCGGCGCGGGTGGCCTGCACGACATCCATTACGAATGAGAGCTGATCGAGGTCGTTGAGCTCCTTGAGCCTGGCCACCTCGGCTGCCTCGCGGATCGGATTGTGGATCACCGGCCCCTCGCCGGCGGCAAACTCGAGATCCATTCCCATCGGCTCGAGGATCGGCAGGAGGTCGCTGAAGATGATCGCGGCATCGACGCCGAGCCGGTTCACCGTGGCGATCATCACCTCGGCCGAGAGCCGCGGGTTTTTGCAGAGATCGAGGAAGCCGAGTTTCTCCCGCACGCTGCGATACTCGGGCAGGTAGCGACCGGCCTGCCGCATCAGCCAAACGGGCGTTCGCTCGACCGGCTCGAGCCGGCAGGCCCGCATCATGAGCGACTGGTTGCGGCGTTCGGCGGCGGTGACGAGGCTGGATGACGCGGAAGGCATTTCAGAGAGTATACCTCAGTGTGTCGGCCGGGTCGGCACGGATCGCATCGCGTTTAGATGGTGCGACGGCGAAGGGATCGGCAGAAGTCTCCAAGCGGAGAAACATTCTCCATCCACGACCAACGGCGATTCCTTCCCCAGAATGTAGAAATTTCCGAACGCTCGGCGAGCTTCCGCCGATCCCTTCGCCTTCCCGCTCGCATTTGGTGGGCCTTCTCTACAGCCTTTGGCAATGCGAACTAGAATGAGTGAAACTCCAGGCAAAAACGGGTGACAAGGCGATCGTGATTGACCATGCCTGAATTCGTGTCGCGAATCTCCGTCGTTTGCTTTGCTGCGAGCTATCTCGTGGCGCTGGCCTGTGAGGCTTCGCGGCTGGTCTTTCGCTCGGGCGTGCGCGGGGCGGTGATGGTCGCCTTCGCCTCCGCCGGCCTCTTCGCCCACACGCTCTTCCTGCTCTGTCGCGCGGTAGACACTCCGGCCGTGCCGCTCTCGAGCGCGTATGACTGGTATCTGCTCGCGGCCTGGGTGCTGGCCGGCGGCTATCTCTGGCTCACGGCGTCGAACCCGAAGACCCCGTTCGGGCTCTTCATGCTGCCGATCGTGCTCGGGCTCATCGGGGCGGCGCAGCTCTCGAGCCGCGATCCATTTCCGCAGAGCCCGGCGACGCAGATCTGGGGCACGATCCACGGCAGCTTCAATCTCGCCGCGAGCGTGGCCGTGGCGATCGGTGCGATCGCCGCGCTCATGTGGCTCATCCAGGCGGGGCGGCTCGCCCGCAAGCAGGCGCCCGCGCAGGGCTTTCGCATGCCGAGCCTCGAGAAACTCTCGCTGACGGCCCGCCGCGCCGGCGCGATCGCGGCCTGGACCGCCTCGGCCGGGTTTATCTCCGGTCTCGTGCTCAATGCCGTCAACCTCCGCCGCGGCCTGCTCGAGACGGTTCCGTGGAACGATCCCGTGGTGCTACGGATGGGCGCACTCGTCGCCTGGCTCGTGGCGGCGGCGATCGTGTCGCGGTCGGTGGCCCGGCGGCCCGACGGCGCCCGCACGACGGCCTGGCTGTCGCTCGTGAGCTTCGCAGTGCTCACGTGCTCGATTCTCTGGGGCGTGTTGGGCCCCACGCGGCACGGCGTGCCACCGGTCGCCCCAGCCGCCGCCGCCAGTGAATCCGCCGCCGCGGGCGAGGCCGCCCCATGACGATCGCCTTCGTGGGTGGCACCCATCGCACCGTACCCTTGCCCCTGCGGGAGCGGCTCGCCTTCTCCGGCGAGCAGGCGGCCGAGGCGCTCAGGCGGTTTCGCGACCGCTTCCCGGGCCGCGAGTGCGTGCTGCTCTCCACGTGCAACCGTGTGGAGTTTTATGCCGCGGGCGAGAGCGACGCGGCGCCGCCGGCCCGCGAGCAGCTCGTCTCGTTTCTGGCGGAATGCCGCGGAATCGATGCGAGCCTGCTGGGGCCAGTGCTCTCGGGCGAGAGCGACGAGGCGGTCGTGCGGCATCTCTTCAGCGTCGCCTCCGGCCTCGACAGCATGGTGCTCGGCGAGCCGCAGATCGTGGCACAGGTGAAGCAGGCTTGGGCGCTCGCGCAGGAGAGCGAGACGGCCGGCCCGCTCACGGCCGGCCTCTTTCAGGCCGCCCTCCGCACCGCGAAACGCGTGGCTAGCGAGACGGCGCTCGGCCGCGAGCGGCTCTCGATCCCGAGCGTGGCCGTGGCCGACTTCGCCCGGGGCGTGTTCGAGCGGTTCGACGACAAGCGGGTGCTGGTCCTGGGCGCCGGCAAGATGGCCCACGAGACGCTCCGCTATCTCCGCGAGGCCGGCGCCCGCGACATCGTCGTCTTGAACCGCACGGCCGAGCGGGCCGATCGGCTCGCCGAACGACTCGGCGGCCGCCCCGGCACGTTCGCCGAACTCGCGGCAGAGCTTGCCGCGGCCGATCTCATCGTGAGCACGACCGGCGCGAGCGAGCCCGTCGTGACGCTCGAGATGTTTGGGGCTGCGGAGCGACGCCGCGAAGGGCGGCCGCTTGTGGTGCTCGATCTGGCGATGCCCCGCGACTTCGACCCACGGATCGGAAGCCGGCCGGGCGTGTGGCTCTATTCGATCGACGATCTCGGTGCAGCCTGCGAGGCCAACCGCAAGAGCCGGCAGCGGGAGATGCCGGCCGCCCTGGCAATCATCGACGAAGAGACCCGCCGCTTCATGGGCGACCTGCACCACCGCTCGACGGCGCCCGTCATCGAGCAATTGCGGGCCGGCTGGACGGAGACGGGCGAAGCGGAGATCGAGCGGCTCTTCAAGCGGCTCCCCGGACTCGACGAGGCGGCGCGGGCGGAAATCCGCCAATCGTTCGAGCGGTATGCGGCGAAGATGCTTCACCCGCCGCTCACGTCGCTTCGCAACGAAAGCCACTCCGGCCCACCCCACGGCCTCCTCGACGCCCTCAAGCGTCTCTTTGATTTGAAGGAGTAGGACAGGCCTCTGTGCCTGTCTTGAATCCGCCTGCTCCGAAAACGAGAGGACAGGCACGGAGGCCTGTCCTACGAAGGGCGGAGCCCGTCAAGCAAAAATCGGCAGGATGCCGATGTTTTGCGTGTAGCGAGACAGGCACGGAGGACTTCTTGGCGACAGGCTGAAGCCTGTCCTACAGGCAGTAGGAGAGCGCGAGGAGGGCGTAGCTCGTGACGAGGTTCGGGTCGCCCTCCATCCAGCGCGGGTTTTCATTCACCCATGAGCCGTCCGGCTGCTGGCGGGCCAGGATCGTGTCGGAGAGTTCGCTGCGCCAGGCGTGCTGCTTGCCCGCCGCGTCGGTAAAGGACTCCTCGCCGAGCACGTCGAGCGCCTTCGCCGCCGTGTGGTAGTAGTAGTAGAGTCCGGCGGTGCCCATGCCGGGGTTCTCAGCAAACGTGTAGTGCTTTGCCAGCCACGCAAGCGCCGCCTTCACCCGGGGATCGTCCTTGGTGAGTCCGGCGAAGATCATGCTCTTGAGACCCGCGTAGGTCATCGAGCCGTAGCTCCGCAGGCCGCCATTGGGCGTCTGGCCGGCCTGGCTCTCGCCGCCGGCGGCGGGCGTGTAATAGAAGCCGCCGTCGGGGTTCTTGGCGGGGAAGGGGAGCGTGTTGTTCGGCCCCTCGAGGTTTTGCGTGCGCGACACGAAGACGAGCGCCCGCTGGATCGCCGGGTCGTCGGCGCCGGTGCCCACGCTTCGCAGGGCCTCGATCAGAAACGCGGTGTTCGAAAGGTCGGGGCGGTTTTTCTTGCCGTAGCCCGCGCCGCCGTAGGCCGGATCTGCAGGGCCGGGGCCTTCGCCGTCGTCCCACTGCAATCCCTTCACGAAGGCCTCGGCATCCTTGATCTCCTTGTCGTAGCGGCCGTCCTTGTTGCAGGCGGCCAGCGCGAGCATCGCGATCGACGTCTCGTAGTTGGCGACGGGCGACTCGGGCGGATGGATGCCGCCGTCGGCATTCTTGAATTTCATCAGGTAGGCGATTGCGTTCTTCACGGCGGGCGCATCGGCGGGCGTGCCGCTCTTCACGAGCGCCGCGACAGCCAGCGCCGTGATCGCCGGGCCGGCCTGCGAGGAGAAGCTGCCGTCCTGCGCCTGCCCCTGCTCGATCAGGTATTTCGAGGCCTTTTCGATCGACGCCTTGATCGCGGCCGGTTCGGCGGCCGGGGCGACGGTCACGGCGCAGGCAATGGCAATCGCGATGGTGGAACAGAGCATAGAGCGACGCAGTGAATGCATGGGGCACCTCCGGCGAGAAGTATACGTGGCGTGGTCGATCAAGGCAGGGAGGCCGATTCGCCGCCGGCGCGGGTGGCAAGTTGTCCAAGAATTTCAACGGACGTTTCTTCCGACACGAACTGCACCGAGCCATCGGCCATGGCGATATTCGCCCCGCCGGTGTGAAAGGCGTAGATGAGCCAGCCCCATTCGTTGGAGCCGTTCACCTTCATGAGTGAATTCGGGATCGTGCCCGTTGTCGGGCTGTTGGCCTTCGTGCAACCGCTCACAAGGCTCTCGCCGAACGCATGGGGGTTGTCGTTCGTCGCCCACGCACCACCCCGCGCCCGAGCGCACGCGGTGTTGCCCGAGACGTCGTCTGCGTTGGCCGGGTAGCGTGTGCGCTCGCGCCACACGTCCTCTCGGCCGGCGCATTCCGAGAGCAGGATGGTTTTCGAGAGGCCGTCGGTGATCTTGGCGAACGTGCTCTTCGGACGTTTCGCCGCCGGACCGCAGCCGGTCCACTCCTCCGTCGCGCCTGGAACCGTCGCCGTCGGCGATGGACCCGGCAGCGATGCAGCCGCATGAAAACTCGTTCCGGTTCCTGCCACCACGAAGTAATCGCCGCACGCGCCGGTCTTGCGAGGGTTTGCGATCTTGTCTTGGATTCGATTGGACATCGGCGAAGACGGGCACTGCAGCACCTGCAACTGCGTTCGAACGAGCGCCCGGTTGCCGGTCACACCTTCATCGAGTACGCCGGCCGTGCCGCCGCTGGGCGCGGAGCCGTCTTCGTTCTCCCACCAATTTCGCGACAGATCGTAGCTGGCCATCAGCGCCGTCTCCTCGAGATAGGCCAGCACGTCAGGCGCCCAACTCCGCTGCGCCATCCGAGCCTCGTTGTTCGGCGCCGCGATGCAGTTGCTCGACCGCTTCAGCGGCGGCAGCATTTTTCTGGCGGTCTCGTAGTTATGGAAGGCGAGGGGGAGCTGCCGCAGATTGTTGGTGCACGACGACCGCCGCGTCGATTCCCTCGCGCTCTGCACTGCCGGCAGGAGCAGGCCTACGAGGGTGCCGATGATCGCGATCACGACCAGCAGCTCGACGAGCGTGAAGCCGGTTGGAGCGAATCGGTTGTGCCGAGGACATTCGACGTCGTCGTGGATCATGGAATGACGACCCCCGCTTCATCCGCCGCACTGCCGTTCGCCCGGGTCGCGAGCGCACGAAACGTGGCCAGATCGACATCGTCCGCGAGCGGTCGGACCGAAGCATCTGCGTTGAGAAAATTGCACGTGCCTGGATGCGGCGAGAAGAACCCGCTGGGGCTGTTGTTCGCTTGATTCGGCTTGCTGCTGCGGATGTGGCAGGTCGCGTGAACGTTCGTCGGTCGATAATTCTGCGACCGGTGCGAATAGCCCAGCTGCTGCCACCAGCCGTCCGCATGAACGACATCGCTCCGCGGAATGCTGCCCAGCCAGGTCGCCTCGGCCATCCGGCTCATGCGCTCCCCGATACAGACGGTCTTCGACGTGCCATCGGTGATCTGCCCGATGCGAATCCGGCTGTTGCGGAAGAAAATGCCATCGAAGGCTCCGTTTTCCTCATGGTCATTCCGGCCGAGCACGCCCGCATACGACGAGACCGGAGCCCGCGTGATAACGGTGCCGGCACCAGACAAGGTTGTTGCGGAGCTTGACTCGCCGTAGTCCCAGACATCGATCAGCCGCGTGGCGTTATCTCCCGGACAGACGTAGGGCTTCACCAGAGCAGACTCCGAGCGGGCCCCGTCATTCCGACTGTCCATGATGGGCACCGTCAGATCGAGTTGGCTGAAAAGAGTGCTTTCTTCCATGAACGGCAGGATGAACGCGAAGAAACTCCAGCCCGGCTCGAAGTGGCTCGGCGTCGTCGTCGTCAGCGTGCGCCAGCCCACGTTCCCCGGCGCGGTCGTCGACGTAAACGCGGCCGGGAAGGCGCGTCTCGCATCGTGGAAGTTATGCAGGGCCAGACCGATCTGCTTCAGGTTATTGGTGCAGCTCGTCCGTCGGGCCGCTTCGCGGGCGCTCTGCACGGCCGGCAGGAGCAGTCCCACGAGTGTGCCGATGATCGCGATCACGACCAGCAGTTCGACGAGCGTGAAGCCCTTGGCGTCTTGCTTGACGGGCAGCAGCGATTCCAGGCAGCGAAGCATCTGCTTGTGCAAAGCCAACATGTCACGCTCCTTGTCCACCTGCATGGGCGACCGCTCGCCGGCAGGCGCCTCGCATGGCTGATTCGGGCGCTCGTTCCAGATGCTGTCGTCGAGAACCTCGTCGTCATCCATGACGCGGACATGGAGCAATCAACGTGCCAATCACGTCCGCAGCCCGGAGCCATGGATTCGCGGCCGAAGATCGCCCGAGAACCAACGGAGCGGGCGGGCGAGCGGGGAAAGATTCGCCGGGGCGGTGGAAATTTCGCCGGGAAGGGCGGGGGTTCGCTTGGGGACCAAGCGGTCTACTTTGGCGACGTCAGACCGGGGCGGTCGGCAGGGCTCGTGGGTAGGAGGGCACCTGGGCCGGCGGCGGGTCGCGGCCTTCCTCCAGCCGCCACTGCTCCCGCTCCTGCTCGGAGGCGTAAAAAGTCAGCCAGATCGTGGCGTCTTCGGCTTCGCTGGCGCTGCAATCCCAGTGGAAGTAGTTGTCGGGCATGTCCACCCGCTTCACGGCCGCCGGCAGGATGTCGCGACGGATCAGCGAGTAAAGCTCGCGGTCGGAGAGGTGGTCGGTGTACTCGAGCACCACCCGCTTGGCGAAGAGTTTGTCGATCACCTCCCAGAGCCGCTCGTGCACCTGCTCGTCGTCGAGCGTGCAGGCGGGCTGCATGGCGAGCACCGGCTCGAACCAGCGGGCGATCGGCACCAGCGGAGCCTGCTCCCAAGCAAGCATCGACTCGAGGAACCGGTTCTCCGATTCGGTCGGCAGGAAGCGGAAATCGATCTCGAAGATCGCTTCGTCGAGGTAGGGCTCGATCGCATCGCGCAACTCGGCGTTGCGGAGCAGGCAGTCGACTTCTTCGGGGTCGGGATGGTGTGCCAGGGCCATGCGGTGCGGTTTCCAGCGGTTCCTCGGTCACCACGCCGCCGACCCACGTCGGCTCCACGTGATTTCCAAGTCCGACGATACCAACGCCGGAGGCCCGTTCAACGTTTTTTCAAGCGTTTTTGGGCCATTTTTTGGGGGTCTGGCCGGCACGACCGCTACGACGCGACGAGTTTCCGCCGCCGCCCGGCGCCCCCAGGATTGCCTGGATGTACAGGCGGGGGCTTTTGAAATGACAGGCTGAAGCCTATCCCACAGCGGACAGGCACGGAGGCCTGTCGTGGGAGGGGGGCGAGCGTTTAGGCGATCATCCCCTTCACCACGTGCCCGTGCACGTCGGTGAGGCGGAACTGGCGGCCTTGATAGCGGAACGTGAGCTTCGTGTGGTCGACGCCCACGAGGTGCATGATCGTGGCCTGCATGTCGTGCACGTGGACGGGGTCGGCCGTGATGTTCCAGGCGTAGTCGTCGGTCGAGCCGTAGATATGGCCCGGCTTCGTGCCCCCTCCGGCCATGAGCCAGGAAAACGCCTTGCCGAAGTGGTCGCGGCCCTTGGGGCTGGCCGGGTCACCCTGGCCGAACGGCGTGCGGCCGAACTCGCCACCCCAGATGACGAGCGTGTCTTCGAGGAGCCCGCGGTCCTTGAGATCTTGGATGAGCGCGGCCGACGGGGCATCGGTGTCCTTGCACTGCTGCTCGAGCTGCGTGAACAGGTTGCCGTGCTGGTCCCAGCCGGAATGCATGAGCTGCACGAACCGCGTGCCGCGTTCGAGGAGCCGCCGCGCGATCAGGCAGTTGTAGGCAAACGTGCCCTTCGTCTTCACGTCGGGGCCGTAGCGGTCGAGCACGTGCTGCGGCTCGTTGGAAAAATCGACGAGGTCCGGCACGCTCGCCTGCATCCGGTAGGCCATCTCGTACTGCGCGATCCGCGTGTCGATCTCCGGATCGCCGTAGTCGGCCAGGTGCTTGGCGTTCATCGCGGCGATGTCGTCGAGGAGCGCCCGCCGGGCGTCGCGACTGACGCCGGCCGGATTCGTGAGGTAGGGCACCGGCTCGCCCGTGTTGCGGAACTTCACCCCCTGGAACCTCGTCGGCAGGAAGCCGCTGCCCCAATAGTAGTCGAAGAACAACTGTCCGCAGCTCTTGCCCTTGTCGCTCGAGGTCATCACGACGAACGCCGGCAGGTCTTCCGTGTCGCAGCCGAGGCCGTAGCTCATCCAGGCGCCCATGCTCGGCCGGCCCGGCACCTGGGCGCCGGTGAGGAAGAACGTCACGCCGGGGGCGTGGTTCACCGCCTCGGTGTGCAGACTCCGCACGAGGCACAGGTCGTCGGCGAGGCCGCCGAGGTGCGGCAGCAATTCGCTCATCTCCATGCCGCACTGCCCATTCTTCTTGAACGGCTTGATCGGCGCGACGACCGGCCACTTGGCATAGCCGCTCGACATCGTGGAGAGCCGTGTCATGCCGCGAACGCTCGCGGGAATCTCCTGGCCGCCGCGATTGATGAGCTCGGGCTTGGGGTCGAAGAGGTCGACGTGCGACGGCCCGCCCCCCTGCCAGAGCATCACGACCCGCTTCGCCTTCGGCTCGTGGTGCGGAAGGCCCGGCAGGCCGCGCACGGCTGCGGGCGTCGAGGCGGCTGACTGCGCATCCCGCTTGAGGAGCGCGGCCAGGGCTACCGATCCGATCCCCATGCCGGCCGAGCCGAAGAGTCTGCGGCGGGTGACGCGGGCGATGTTTTCGAGGTGCAGGTCTGTCATGACGTTATTTTTGACAGGCTGAAGCCTGTGCTACTCACGGGTGAGGGCTTCGTCGAGGTTGAACATCGCAAGGCACGCGCTCGCGAGCGCCGCATGCTCGGCGGTGTCGATCGCCTCGTCGCGCGGGCTCTCGCCCACGCTGAGGAACTGCTTCGCCGCCTCGGCATCGGCCTGATAGATCGCCAGTTGCCGGGCGTGCATCCGCGTGACCGCCTCGAGATCGTAGTCGGTGGGCCGGCGGCCGAGGATACGGCGGAAGGCGTGCGTGAGCCGGCCGGCGGGGTCGCCGGCGGCCTTCATGCTCTTCTCGGCGAGCACCCGGGCCGACTCGACCCACGTGGGGTCGTTGAGGGTCGTAAGCGCGTGCAGCGGCGTGCTCGTGCGGCTTGCGCGGACGGTGCAGGTCTGCCGGTTGGCCGTGTCGAACATGTTCGCCGGGCTCACCGTGCGCCGCCAAAACGTGTACAGACTGCGGCGGTAGAGGTCGGCCCCCTTCGAGGCCGGATATGTGAAGTCCCGCTCGTGCGTGATCGCGAGGGCCTCCCAGATCTGGTCGGGCTGATACGGATAGACGGGCTGGCCGCCGATCCGCAGATCGACGAGGCCGGCGGCCGCAAGGGCCACGTCGCGGAGCACGAGCGACGGCATGCGAAACCGGGCCGCCCGGGCATGCAGCCGGTTCTCCGGGTCCTTGGCGAGGTGGTCGGCCGTCACCTTGCTCGCCTGCCGGTAGGTGGCGCTCGTCACGAGCAGGCGGTGCATCCGCTTCTGGCTCCAGCCCTGCTCGCGGAACTCGACCGCCAGCCAGTCGAGCAGGGCCATGTGCTGCGGATACTCGCTCTGCACGCCCATGTCTTCGGTCGTCTTCACGATGCCGGTGCCGAAGAACTGCTGCCACATCCGATTCACCTGCACCCGCGCGGTGAGCGGATGCTCCGGCAGGAAGAGCCACTGCGCGAGGCCGAGCCGGTTGCGCGGCAGGCCCTCGGGCAGCGGCGGCAGGAACGCCGGCGGGAGGAACGTGAGTTTCTCCCCGACGGGCGAGAGGTAGTCGCCGCGGTCAAGGATCTTCGTCTCCCGCGGCCTCTCGTCGCTCATCACCATCACCCGCGGGATCTGGTCGCCCTTGTATTGCTCGTAGGCCTTCTTGGCGGCCTCGTAGGCCACGACCTGCGGCAAGTCCTTGATGACGTCGGGCTTGATCTTCGAGTCGAAATACCTCCGCAGGTGTTGCTCGATCGTCTTCTGCTCGGCTTCGGTCCGTTCCTTCTCTGGCTTGCGCAACAGCGGGGTGATGACGGCCGAGAGACCCTCGCTGTCGGCAGGTTCACCATCCGCGAAAAGTCCCACCTTCCAGGCGGCGTAGGCCGCGTCGATGACGGGCTTCGCGGCCGATTCGCCGGCCTTCATCGCGGCCTCGAGTTCGGCCAGCCGACGCGTGTTCTCCTCGGAGGGGAGTTCGATGATCGGCGGTGCCACGCGGATCCGGGCGGAGAACTGTGTCGGCAAGCCCGTCTCGGGCAGCCGGTTGAAGGCATCGAGCAGGCCGTAATAGTCGGTCCGCGTCATCGGATCGTATTTGTGGTCATGGCACTGGGCACAGGCCATCGTCAGGCCCAGCCAGGTCGTGCTCGTCGTGTCGACGCGGTCGAAGAGGTTGTTGAACCGTTGCTCCTCGGCGATCGCTCCCCCTTCGCCGTTCAGGAGATGGTTGCGGTTGAAGCCGCTGGCGACCTTCTGCTCGGGCGTGGCGTTCGGCAGCAGGTCGCCGGCCAGTTGCTCGATGGAGAACTGGTCGAACGGCATGTCGGCGTTGAGGGCCTTCACCACCCAGTCGCGCCAGATCCACTGCCAGGTGTCGCCGTCCTGCTGGAAGCCGTTGGAGTCGGCGTAGCGGGCCGCGTCGAGCCACGGCAGCGCCATCCGCTCGCCGTAGTGGGGTGACGCGAGCAGCCGATCGACGAGTTTTTCGTAGGCCTGTGGATCAGAGTCGGCGATGAAGGCATCGACCTCCTCGGGCGTCGGGGGCAGGCCGACGAGGTCGGCGTGGAGCCGGCGGATGAGCGTGGCCCGGTCGGCCTCTGGGGAGGGCGTGAGGCCCGCCGCCTCGATCTTCGCCAGCACGAATCGGTCGACGTCGTTCCGCGGCCAGTCGGCCTGCTTCACCTCCGGCGGAGCCGGCCGCACCGGTGCAGTGAACGCCCAGTGCTGCCTGTACTCGGCGCCCTCCTTGATCCAGCGATCGATAATTTTCTTCTGCTCGTCCGACAGCCGCCGGTTGGAATTCGGCGGGGGCATCAAGACGTCAGGATCGGTCGAGTGGATTCGCTCGAGGATCGTGCTCGCCCCGGGGTCGCCCGGCACGATCGCGCCCGAGTCGATCGCGGCCTGCCGGTCGTCGAGCCGCAGGTCGGCCTCCCGCTTCTGCCCGTCCTGGCCGTGGCAGTAGAAGCAGTTTTCCGAGAGGATCGGCCGGATATCGCGGTTGAAGTCGATCTGCCGCAGGGAATCTGCGGCAAACGGCGTCGAGAGGCTCACCGTCCAGGCCCACAGCGCCAATGCAGCCACCGCGAGCAGTCGGCGACCGCGGAAGAATCTCGAGCAACCCATGGAACCTATT
>JBKDMX010000086.1:0-52837 GCA_046343855.1 Planctomycetia bacterium | reverse complement strand
AGCCTACCTCATCCCATCAAGCGGGCTTGCCGTAGCCGCTGCACCTTGGGCACTTGTTGATTGCGTTCGGAGACGGGTTGCCGTTTGGGCAGCTTCGGTGGCTACACCAGACAGAGTTGCACGAGTTGCACTTGTAGAGGGTTCCGCCGCACGAGCAGTTCATTGGATTTCTCCGGGGGTTGGGAAACGGGCCTAATAGGATTTGCGATCACGACGGGAGACTGGGCCAACGGTTAGGCGATTTCGGAGAGGCTGGCGAAGTCGAAGTGGCAAACGCCGACTGCTCCAAAAAGCAGGTCGGTGGGATCGTTGCCGCCTTGGATGACTGCCAGCACGGCCTTGCCCAGCCACGAACGAAGCGTCGTCGTGTCTACGGCTTCCGGCGTGTAGAGATCGACGTAAAACGGAGCCTGTAGAGTCCGTGCCGGATGAGCGATGACCTCAAGACTGGCTCGTGCCTCTTTCAGGGCATCAGCCAGTGCCGGAAAGCAGGTTGGATCCCCCGTCGTTGGTGAGCCATCAGCGTGATAATACCGCTGCCACTGGTCAGCAATGCACCACTGAGGCTCTAGCGTGGTGCCCGTCTCGACCACGCTCAGCACATAGGCAGGTTGCCCAGTTGGAATGCAGAGTGACGCCGACGGAAAACATCGTGGCGGCACCTCGATCACGTGCTCATAAGCCAAGGTCGTCACGGCATACGATCCGGGGACTGGCCCAATGCCATGAGTGTGCGTGTCCACCACGAGCGTGGTGTTGCGGCTAATCCAGCGTTGCAACTCGGCCAAAGGGCAACGGTTGTTCGTCCACAACTGGACGGTGAAGGGAGCATGGATTCGAACGTGATGGAGGTGTCCGTGCATCGCCATGAGCAGGCTATGGCAGACGAGATGAGCCTTCTTCGCCGTGTGAAAGAGCAACGCCCGCTTTCGCACTCCGGGCTTGGTCCACGTGGAGCCAGTCCAGTAGCGGTCTTTTTGATCTGTGATGAGATACCGCTCCACCGAGTCCCGGCCCGTCCGCACAACGATTGGCGTGACCGTCGATGTCGTGAAATTGCTTGCCATTTGGCGACTCCTTGAGGGGGAAAAGGAATCGAGTCACGACGACCACGCTGGCCATTCGGGACTCATTTGCCGACCGGATTTAGACCGGCAGCAACAACAGCGAGCAGCCGCCACCATGGATAAGAACCAAGGGGCGGCGGGGCGAAGACGATCCGTTATGAGACGACGGACTCGTCAGAGAGGCGTGCGGCGGCAAAACAAGAGGTTGTCACGCAAGTGCCTCGGGGTCGTGACAGGGGGCAAATCCTGTCCTTTCAGCTAAGCGACCGCCGCTGGGAATCGGGCCAAGAGTTTTTTGGGGGCCAAAAACCCCTAGTTGGTATCGACGGGCGGTGAGGGCGATTCTGTGCCCTTGGCCCGATTTTCTCGGCGTTCAGCCGCCCGAAGGCGTCGAGCCGCTGTGGCCAATAGGATGCTTGCCGCCCACGGTTGTCCCCGCACTTCCTCGATCTCGGAAAGCTGAAATCTCCGAGAAAAAGCTGCTATCCAGAAGGATTCACGCCCCGGCGGAACTGCCGAAGCAGGCCGCCACGTTCGACCTGCCGATCACGCTCGGCATCCTCGCCGGCAGCGGGCAATTCTGCTCCGACCGGTTTCGCGACTATGCCGTGGTAGGTGAGCTCTCGCTCGAGGGATTCACGCGGCCGGCGCGGGGCGCGCTCTCGATGGCGATGGCGGCGGCGCGGCAGCAGTCGCTGCGAGGCGTGGTCGTGCCGACCGCGAGCGCCACCGAGGCCGCGGTGGTGGAAGACATCGAGATCATCCCCGTCTCCTCGCTCACCGAAGCGGTGCAGTTCTTCTCCGGCGATCTCGACATCCCGCGCACGCCGCCGCGGGTGAGCGAATGGTTCGATCGGTTCGCCGCCTACGATATCGATTTTTCCGATGTCCGCGGGCAGGAGGCGGCGAAGCGGGCGATCTGCGTCGCAGCCGCAGGCAGTCATAATGTGTGCATGCTGGGCCCACCGGGCGGCGGCAAGACGATGCTTGCCAAACGGATTCCAACGATCCTGCCGCAGCTCTCGGCGGCCGAGTCGATCGAGACCACCCGCATCTATAGCGCGCTGGGGCTGATGTCGGCGGGGCAGCCGCTCCTGGCGGCCCGCCCCTTTCGCGCCCCGCACCACACGATCTCCGAAGCCGGCCTCATCGGCGGCCGCTCGATCCCGATGCCGGGCGAGATCAGCCTCGCGCACAATGGGGTACTTTTTTTGGACGAGCTCCCGGAATTCAATCGCCGCACACTGGAGGTGCTCAGGCAGCCGCTCGAGGATGGCACGGTGACGATCAGCCGCGCGAAATCATCGACGCGGTTCCCGGCCGACTTCATGCTCGTCGCCGCGTTCAACCCCTGCCCCTGCGGCTACCGGGGCGACCCGCGGCGCGCCTGCCAATGCACGACGCCCCAGGTTGAAAAATACATGGGCAAGATCTCGGGACCGCTTTTGGACCGGATCGATATCCATCTCGAGGTGCCGGCGGTGCCCTTCCGCGAACTCTCCGCCGCCCGCACCGGCACGTCGAGCAGCCAGATGCGCGAGGCCGTCTTGGCGGCGCGGCTGCGGCAGGCTGCGCGATTCAAGGGGATGAAAACCAGGGCCAATGCCCGGATGTCGAGCCGCGAGATTCGCGAACTCTGCCCGGTGGAGCCGCCGGCCATGGAATTGCTGCGGGCCGCGGTGAGCGACCTGGGGCTCTCGGCACGGGCGCACGACAAGGTCTTGCGGGTGGCCCGCACGATCGCCGATCTCGACGCGGCCGAGACGATCAACGCGGCGCACGTGAGCGAGGCCATCAACTACCGCCTGCTCGACCGCAGCCTCTGGACGTGACACGAAAACCCGCTCGACAGAAGCGACCGGCATATGCCACTATCCTCACCATCATGACGCTCACCACGCCGCCGGCCGGATCTCCGCCACCATATCGATCGGCATCCGAATCGCTCGCGGTGGCCCCAGGAAGCCGTCGGCGGTATCTCCGCGCGGCCTCCGTGCTCGGGATCCTCGGAGCGGCAGCCTTCTTCATCGACCTGCCCGTGGCGGAGTGGTGCAAAGCGGGCCGAGTGCCGAAAGACCTGCTGCGGCTCCTGAACCTCGCGGAAGTGTTTGCCCACTCGGCCGGAGCCGCTTGCATTCTTGTGACGGCGCTCTTTCTCGACCGCGGGCTCCGGTTTCCGTCATTTCGCTGGCCGGCGGTCCGGTGGCCCTCGTTCCAGCCGTCGGCGGCCCAGGAGCGGATGGCGCGGATGATCTGCACGACGGCGACAGGCGGCCTGATCGTCGACGTGATCAAACTGCTCGTCGATCGCATCCGCCCGCGGGCGGCCGATCTCGGCAGCCAGGCCTCGGCGCTCG
Organism: Planctomycetia bacterium; assembly: GCA_046343855.1. Classification (GTDB taxonomy): domain Bacteria; phylum Planctomycetota; class Planctomycetia; order Pirellulales; family UBA1268; genus RGVT01. The sequence continues at coordinate 49,413 of JBKDMX010000086.1, read as the reverse complement.
GCACGTTTGGCGATGCGGCGCTCGCCGCCGCCTCCGCGAGCCATTCCGATTACAACAGTTTTCCGTCCGGCCACGCCGCCGTCGCGACCGGCCTCGCGGCGGCCCTCGCCTGGAGATACCCGCGGGGAGCCCTGCTCTTTGGCGCATTTGCCGCGAGCGCGAGCCTGCAGCGGGTGGCGACGTCGGCCCACTATCCGAGCGATATTTGCCTTGGGGCCGCGCTCGCGCTCGTCGGCGCCGCAATCTTTCTCGGCGACCTCGCCCCGGAGGAAGCCGCGAATGCCTGAGCACCGGACTCGTTTGTGTGGATTTTGCGACCGGTTGGCGGCGGCAGGCCCTTCTTGATAGTCTTTTGCAAGTCGAACACCACCTGTCTGAAGACCACACCCCGACTCAGCCCGAGAACACGATGCCTCCGCAGAAGCGCGTCAAGAAAGTCACGAACTCGCAGCGCGAATCCGATGAACCGCTCGACCGGGCGGAAAAGTCGGTCCAGAAGACGGCCGGCGGCAAGCGGGTGCTCCTCGTGGACGACGACATCGAGATCATGGAATCGATGCGGACCGTGCTCGAGTCGAAGGGCTACGAGATCCTCGTCGCCCGCGACGGCAATCAGGGCCTCGTGATGGCGGAGACCGAAAATCCTGATCTCGTCGTGCTCGACATGATGATGCCGAAGCGGAGCGGCTTCCTGGTGCTCGAGCGGCTGCGCCGGAGCCGCCCGGTGCCGATGCGGGTGATCATGATCACCGCCAACGAGGGCAGCCGCCACAAGGCGTATGCTGAAATGCTCGGTGTGGACGACTACATCCGCAAGCCGTTCGCGATGGATCGGCTGCTCGACAGCGTCCAACGGCTGCTCTCGTAATCTGCCGGCGCTCCGCAATTTGGGCAGGATGCGCAGCCTTCTGCTGAGATTGACCCGTTTTGGGCGACGTCCTACATTTCGGCGGTCACCTTTTCAGCCACCGATTTGTAGGACGCGTTCCTTGTCGCTTCCGCCCGCCAAGACCGGCTCGCATCCCGCGCATGACGACGCGAAGGAGCGGGTGCGCGATGCGACCGACATCGTCGACCTGGTGGGGTCATACATTTCCCTGCGGCGCGCCGGCAAGGCCATGGTGGGGCTCTGCCCCTGGCACGACGACTCACGCCCGAGTTTCCAGGTCAACCCGGAGCGCCAGACCTTCCGCTGCTGGGTCTGCAACGTCGGCGGCGACGTCTTCAACTTCCTGATGCGGATGGAGAAGATCGAGTTTCGCGAGGCGCTCGAGCAGCTCGCCGAGCGGGCCGGCATCCAGCTCGCGCGGGGCCGCGGGCTGCCCCTCGATCAGAAGGCGGCCCTCTCCAAGGCGCTCGGCTGGGCGTCGGACCGCTTCGCAGATTGCCTGGAGCGATCCCCTGAGGCGAAGGCCGCCCGCGAGTATCTCGCCGGCCGCGGACTTTCCGGCGAAACGATCAAACGCTTCCAGCTCGGCTATGCCCCGGCAGGCTGGGATTGGCTCATGCGGCAGGCCTCGGCGGCCGGGATCCCGGTCGAGCACCTCGCGCTCACGGGGCTCGTGGTCGAGCGGCAGGATCGCTCCGGGCATTACGACCGCTTCCGCGACCGCGTCATCTTCCCGATCCGCGACCCGCTCGGCCGGTGCGTCGCGTTCGGTGGCCGGGTAATCCCGGGCGCCGCGGTCGAAGGCGCCGCTCCCGGCGCGAAATACATCAACTCCCCCGAGACGCCCCTCTTCTCGAAGAGCTCGATGCTCTACGGCCTCGACACCGCCCGCGAGGCGATGGCTCGCACGCACCGCGCCGTCGTCGTCGAGGGCTATACCGACTGCCTCGCCTGCCGCCAGGCCGGGATCGACGACGTCGTCGCCGTGCTCGGCACCGCGCTCGGCGAGCGGCATGCGAAGCTGCTGCGTCGCTATGCCGACCGGATCGTGCTCGTGCTCGACGGCGACGACGCCGGCCGCCGCCGGGCCGACGAGATTCTCGACGTGATTCTCTCCGAGCCGATCGACCTGCGGATCGCCAGGCTGCCCGCCGGCGTGGACCCGTGCGAATTCGTGCTCGAGCACGGGAAGGAAGCGTTCGAGGCGATCCTCGACGCGGCAGTGGACCCGCTCGACTATCGGCTGGACGAGGCAGTGGCGAAGATCGCCGGCCGGCCGGGCGACGACGCTGCGCTCGAAGCGGTGGAGAGCGTGCTCAAGGCCCTTGCCAACGTTTCCTCGAATTCGCCGCTGAGCCCGTCGCAGCAGCAACTTCGCGAAGACCAAGTGCTCGGCAGGCTTGCGAGGCGGTTTGGGCTCAGCCGCGATCCGCTGCGGGCGAGGCTCGGCGAATTGCGGGCGGCCCGCCCCGCGACGACCGCAGAACCCGCGCCGGCGGTTTCGGTCACCAAGCTCCCGGCCTGGGATCGCGAAGTGCTCGAAGTGCTCGTGGGCGTGCCCGACAGCGTGGGGCTGATCGTCCGCGAGGTGCAATCGGCCGAACTGCAGAGCCGCGAAGGACGGGCGGTGCTCGAGGCCGCCCGCAGACTCCACGACGAGGGCCGCCCCGTGGCGCTCTCGGGGCTCCTGCTCGAAATCACCGATCCCGCGCTCCAGAGCCTGCTCGTCGCCGTCGACGATTCGAGCGCCGGTCGCGGCACCGCCGATCCGGCCGAAAGACTGCATCATCTCGAGGACGCCCTGCGACGCCGCTCCGCCCAGCGGCAGGCGCATGCGAGCGCCACGGCCCTGAAATCCTCCCGGCTGGATCCCGGCTCGGAGGCCGCGCTCCTGGAACAACTCGTCGCACAGCGGCGGGCCATCCAGGGCATGACTGGTTCATTGGGGGGCACTTCCGAACCCAAGGATGGGTGAGGGTGCCCGTCTCGTCGCTGCCATTCGGGCGTCGTGGCGAAAGCCGCGGCGTATGGAGCAGTGGGCGAGCGACGGTACGATGGCGTAAGGAGACGACTGATGACGAAGCCTCTCGGCAAGACGGTGCACGGAACCAACCGCATGACGGGGATCACCCCCGCCCACGACGCTCGAGCCCACCATGACTCGGACTTGCAGGCGCTGATCACAGCGGGCCGTGCACAGGGCTACCTGACGTTCGATCAGGTCAACGCCTACCTGCCCGACGAGGCGGTCGACCCCGAGAAGATCGACGCCCTGCTCGTCGCCCTCGAGGAGCGCGGCATCGACCTCGTCGATTCGGCGCCGGAGCCGCAGGCGGCCCAGCCCGCGCACGCCGACGCGACGTCCGGCACCCCGGCCCCGAAGCCGGCCAAGCCCCGCCGCGACGAGGCGATCACGACGGCGCCCTCCAACGCCGCCAACGATCCGATCCGCATGTATCTGGCGCAGATGGCGGAGATCCCGCTGCTGACGCGGCACGAGGAGATCTCGCTGGCGAAGCGGATCGAGGTGACGCGGAAGCGGTTTCGCCGCGCGATTCTCGGCTGCTCCTATTCCCTGCAGGCCACCGTCGACACGCTGCGCCGCGTGCACGAAGGCCATCTGCCCTTCGACCGCACCATCAAGGTGTCGCTCACGGAGCGGCTCACGAAGGAGCAGATTCAGGCGCGGATGCCGCACAACCTGGCGACGCTCGACCACCTGATCGCCCAGAGCAAGGACGACTTCCGCCTCTTGATCAGCAAGCGGACCACGGAGGACGAGGCGCAGGCCGCCCGCACGCGGTTTCGCCGCAACCGGGCCAAGTCGCTGACGCTCGTCGAGGAGCTCTCCCTGCGGACCCGCCGCGTGCAGCCGCTCATGAAGCTGCTCCGCGGCATGTCGAGCCGTATGGATCGGCTCCAACAGGACCTCCGCGTGATCGCCCACGGCGAAGGGTCGAGCGACGACCGGGCTGACATGCGGAAGGAACTCCGCGACCTCATGCTCTCCACGCTCGAAAGCCCGCGGTCGCTCCGCAAGCGGGTGGCGATGCTCGGCAAGTTGCAGGAGGAATACGAGGCCGCCAAGCGAAATCTCTCCGCGGCCAACCTGCGGCTCGTCGTGTCGATCGCGAAGAAGTATCGCAATCGCGGCCTCTCCTTCCTCGACCTCATCCAGGAGGGCAACACGGGCCTGATGCGGGCGGTCGACAAGTATGAGTATCGCCGCGGCTTCAAGTTTTCGACGTATGCCACCTGGTGGATCCGGCAGGCGATCACCCGCGCCATCGCCGATCAATCGCGGACGATCCGCATCCCGGTGCACATGATCGACGTGCTCTCGAAGCTCCGCACGACGGCGAAGAAGCTGCTCCACGAATTCGGCCGCGAGCCCACCGTGGAGGAGATCGCCCAGGCGGCCGACGTGGGCCTCGAGGAGGCCCGCCGCGTGATCGAGATGGGACGTCAGCCGATGAGCCTCGACCGCCCGGTCGGCGAGAGCGAAGACGCGAGCTTCAGCGAGTTTGTGGAGGACCACGGCGCCGAGAGCCCGACGCAGGCCACGACCAACGGCCTGCTCAAGGATCGGATCGACTCGCTCCTCAAGACGCTGACCTACCGCGAGCGGGAGATCATCCGCCTCCGCTACGGCCTGACCGACGGCTACACCTACACGCTCGAGGAGGTCGGCCGCATCTTCCGCGTGACGCGGGAGCGGGTGCGGCAGATCGAGGCCAAGGCCGTGAAGAAGCTGCAACACCCGGTCCGGTCGAAGCAGCTCGAGACCTTCCTGACCGGATCCACGGGCTAGAGCACTCCTCAAGTGCAGCGAGTCACGACTTATGAATCGAGGACGTAGGCGAAGGGATCGGCGGAAGCTCGACGAGCGTGTGGCCGCAGCGAGGATCCGAAGGAGTCGCGAAGCGACCAACTTCTGCCGTCCCTGAGCCGGTGATCGACCAAACCCGGGCGGGGCGTTCGCGGCCTGGGGGCGTTTTGGTAGACTCGAAGGCCGGCGGATCATTCGGATCCGCCGGCCCTTCGGGAACCCTTCATGGCCCTCGCCGTCTCCGCCGATTCGCTCCGCACGCTTCATCGGCTCCACCGCCAGCTCGCCGACCTGCGCGACCGGCTCGCCGCCGGCCCGCGGCAGCTCGCGGCCCGCACGAAGCATCTGCAGACGGCCGAGGCGGCCCACGCGGCGGTGCAGGAGGAGATCAAGAAGGCGAAGATGGCCGCCGACCAGAAGCAGCTCCAGCTGCGGTCGGCCGAGTCGAAGATCCTCGACCTCGAGGCGAAGCTCAACGCCTGCAAGACCAATCGCGAATACCAGACGCTCCGCGACCAGATCGCCGCCGACAAGATGGCGACGAAGGTGCTCGAGGACGAAATACTCGAGGCGCTCGAGCGGGTCGATGCCGTCAAGAAGACGCTCCCACCGGCAGAGGCGGAGATCACCGCGGTGAAGAAGGCGCTCGCCGAGACGAAGGCGAAGGTGGACGGCGAGACCTCATCGCTCGAGGCCGAGGTGGCACGCATCAAGGCCGATCTCGACGCCGCCGAACACGAGCTCCCCGCCGACTCCCGCGAGACCTACAGCCGCATCGTGAAGAGCAAGGGTGCCGAAGGCATGGCCGCCGTCGATGGCGAGAGCTGCGGCGGCTGCTTTCAGCAGCTCACCGGCAACATGCTCGCCGAGCTTTCGATGGGCCGCGTCGTCCCGTGCCGCAGTTGCGGCTGCCTGCTCTACCTGTCGAAATAGCGCCGCCACCGTCGCCTCCTGACCGTTCCCCGCGTCTCCCCCGCCCCCTTCCCCCCGTGCACCGAGATTGATCATGTCTTCCGATCGCATCCCGATGACCCGCGCCGGCTACGACAAGCTCAAGGCCGAGATCGACCAGCTCAACACCGTCGAGATGCCGAAGCTCGCCCAGCGCGTGGCCGCCGCCCGCAGCGAGGGCGATCTGAGTGAAAACGCCGAGTATCACGGGGCCCGTGAGAGCCAGGGGATGATGCAGGCGAAGATCAACATGCTCGCCGACAAGCTCGCCCGCGCGGTGATCGTGGAGCGTCCGAAGGAGGCCTCCGACGAGGTGGTCTTCGGCGCCACGATCGTGGTCAAAGACCTGAAGTTCGGCGACGAGGAAGTCTTCGTGCTCGTGGGCGCCGGCGAGGAGGACTACGACGCCGGCAAGATCAACGTCGCCAGCCCGCTCGCCCAGGGCCTCCTCGGCCGCAAGGTCGGGGAGAAGGTCTCGATCGACGTGCCGGCCGGCACGATGAAGTTCGAGATCCTCGAAGTGCGGTTCGACGACTGACTTCACGAAAAGTCTCGACATCCTGTCGAACTTTCCTTGGCGAGCTCCGCTCGCTGGTGCGAACCCGGCCCTCCGGCTTCACGGAAAGTCTCGACATCCTGTCGAACTTTCCTTGGCGAGCTCCGCTCGCTGGTGCGAACCCGGCCCTCCGGGCCTAACGCTTCATGTATGCGAGGCTTCGGGCGACCCGTGCCCCGGGAGCCGGCGTAGGCGACCAGCGGAGCCATGGATGGCGGAGCGCAGTCGCCTCCGAGTGAACGAAGGCCAGGATGGCCGCAGTGAACGTCCGGCGACGGGGTACGGGTCGGCCGAAGCCGGCCGCGAGTAGACCGCTTGCATCCGCATGCGGATGCAAAGATGCATGGCAGGCACGGAGGCCTGTCCTACGATCTGTCGGCGACGCCTTCCCAGAGGGCGCTGCCGATTCGCACGAGCGTGGCGCCTTCCAGGATCGCCGCCTGGAAGTCTTCGCTCATCCCCATCGAGAGTTCGTCGAGTGCGGTCGCCGGGGCCGCGATCGGCCTGAGTGCATCGCGGAGTTCGCGGAGCCGGGCAAACTGCCTGCGGGCCACGTCTGCCGCCGCCGGCCCCTCCGGCGCGCTCGCCATGCCCATCAGTCCGCAGAGCCGCACGTGCTCGAGCCTACTGGCCGCCTCCACGAGCGGCGCAACCTCGGCTTCCGCCAGGCCGGTGCGGGCGGGGTCGCCCGTGAGATTCACCTCCACGAGCACGTCGCATACCCGGCCGGCCAGCTTCGCCTCGGCCTCGAGTGCGTCGAGCAGCCGCCGGCTGTCGAGCGAATGGAGCAGCGACAGGAGCGGCAGCGTGCGACGGATCTTGTTGCGCTGCAGGTGGCCCACGAGATGCCAGCGCGGCTTCGGCGCGGCGTCGGCGAGCGCCTCGGCCTTCTCCCAAAGTGATTGCGGCCGGCTCTCGGCCAGATCGATGCAGCCGCATTCGAGGAGCAGGCGGGCGAGGTCTGCCGTGACGTATTTCGTCACGCCGACGAGCCGCACCTCGGCCGGAGCGCGGCCGGCCCGACGGCAGGCCTCGTCGACGCGGCCGCGCACCGCGGTGACATTCTCCCGCACCCGCGCACGCAACAGCTCGGGATCGTTCATGGCTCGTATCAGCCGCTCACTGGATTTCGAGCGTGCGGGCCACGCTGCCATTGCGGCGAACGCGGCCGAGAAGGAATTCGCACGAGAGATTGCAGCCGAGCACCGTACGGTTGCGCGGCTGGTCGAGGGCGCGGTAGAGGAGCCACTGCTCGAGCCCGCTCTGCACGCGGAAACCCGCAGCCTGATGCCGGGGCAGGTTTTGCCGCGTGTCGGCCACCGTCAATTGCCGCCAGGTGAGCGGACGGCCGAACCGCGCGGGATCGCAGTCGAGCCAGAGTGGCGAGTAGAGCCGCGACCCGGCCGACGTCTGCCGCAGCACGAGCCCGTCGTCGGTCGCCTCGAAGCCGCCCCCCGCCGCCGCGCACGACCACTCCGGGAAGGCCAGCGGCAGCGCCATCATCCGCATCGCGGCGTCGTAGACGAAGATCTCGCGGGTTTCCTCCGCTCGCTCGGTCTCGAGCGAGGCGGCAGGCTTGACGGTGCTCTCGATGGCGAGCGGCCCGGCCGGCGGGCTGCCGGCGGGATGGGTCACGGCGTCGGCGAGCAGGATCACGCGGTCGCGCGGCAGGATCACGATCTGCCGCTCGAGCTGCAGGCCGCCGGCGAGCGGCGCCGCGATCTCGAGAAACGTCGCCTTGCGATCCGACTCGAAGCCCGATGCCACCCAGGGCCCTTCCACCTCGAGCGGCCGTCCACCGACGGTCACCCGCCACTGCCACGGACCGTCGATGAGCAGCCGGTCGCCCGCGGCGATCTCGAGGCGGGGCGTGGCCTGACGATGGTCGAGCGACACCCGCAGGCTGTCGCGGCCCCAGCCCGTTCGCAGGATCGCCTGCCCGACGTCGGGGGCATGCAGATCCCGCGGCAGCAGGTCGCGCGTCTCGCCACTGGCCTTGCCGCTCCGCAGAGCCTTCGCGGTGCGGCGCGACCGCTTGCACGGGGCCGCTTCGGCCGCGTCCACAAGCGGCGCCGAAAACGCCGCCGGCAGACCTCCCGCGCCCGTCAGGATCCTTCCCTCCGCGCCCAGCAGTCGCAGCGTCGTCGCCACCGTCTGCTGCCAGCGCTCTTCCGTGGCCTCGTTCCAAAGCGCTGCGTTCCCGGTGGCCGAGGCGATCTCGCGAGCAGCCGTCCACCGCACCACCCGCGCGACCACCGCTGCCGAGGCCGTGCCGCCGCCGGCGACGGCGACGGTGACCAGGCCCGTGTCGGAAGCCAGCCTGCCGATCTCCTCTTCGAGGGCCTGCGCGGCATCGTGCTCGAGGCAGCGGCAGGCTTCGATGTCGCCGAAGAGCCTCGAGAGCGCCACAACGAATCCGGCCGGCGCCGTATCGCGGGCAGCGAGCACTCCCTGCGCTGCGCGGGCCTGCTTCACGAGCCGCTCGAGCAGCCCGCCCGCCGATCCGCCGGCACGACGCGTGCGGGCGAGCCATGCCAGCGCCCAGGCCACCGCCTCGCAGGCGAGCCACTGCTCGTGTGCGGCCTGACCGGTGGCCGACTCGTCGAGACATTCGCCGAGCAGCCCTTCGATGAACGAGATGCCCTGCACGTCGCGGCTGCCGTGGGCGATCTGACCGGCGAGCCGCCGCAGCCGCCGCCGCACGTCGAGCGATTCGCTCAGGTCGGCGAGCCCGCGGATCCGCCGCGCAGCCTCGCGGGCCTTCACGGTGCTCCATTCCTCTTTGCGCTTGCCCGCGGCCCGCGGCGCCTTGGGCCGATGGGGCTGCGTCGGATTCGTCTCCGCCTGCGGCTCTTCGCGCGGCTCCGCGTCACGGCCGGCACCCCGCTGTTGCTTCTTCGTGCGGGCCTTGTCTTTCTTCGTCGCAGGCATTGATGGGCATCCATGTGGCGGGCGGGGCGGGCATCGGCGGGACACGGTCGTCCGGGCCGGTCGGGCGCGTTATCGTAGCTGAGGTTTCCACCACCATCCACGGGGTGCCCGATGATGAAGAAGTTGGCTCTTTTCCGGTTCGTGTCGCTCGCACTCGCGATTGTCTGCGCCGCCACAGCCATCGCGGCCGACCGCCATCCGGAGCTCACGCGGCTCTCGCCCGACGAGGAGGTGTGGATCGACCAGAAGGCGAAGGAGGTGGTCGTCGGCGGCGAGATCGCGATCGACAAGGGCCCGATCGAGTTCTTCGCCTGCCCCGAAAAGACGAAGGAGCACGAGTCGATCGTCGCCACGCGGTGCACCGCGCGGATCGTGCATGCCGCCCTCCTCGCGATCGGCCTCGAGCCGGGCAAGCCGGTGTCATTCGACCCGGAATATGCCGCGGCCTCAGGGCCTCGGGTGCGCGTTCGCCTGCGCTGGACCGGCGTTGACGGCACACCGCAGACAAGCGACGCCCGCAGTTGGATTCGCAACACGACCACCGGCGAACCGCTGGCCGACGACTGGGTTTTTGCCGGCAGCGTATTCTGGACCGACCCGACCGACGGCAAGGAGTATTACCAGGCCGACGGCGGCGACCTGATCTGCGTGTCGAATTTCCCTTCGGCCATGCTCGACCTACCGATCGAGAGTTCGCAATCCAACGAGGCCCTGCTCTTCGAGGCCTTCGAAGGCCGCGTGCCCCCGCGCGGCACGCAAGTCGACCTCATCCTCTCCCGCGTCAGGTAGGACAGGCTTCAGCCTGTCGAAAGGAAAAAGGGCTAAAGCCCGTGCTACGTCACACGGCAGTGGGCGAGGATTTCCGCGGCGGTGGCGACGTAGCCGGTGTAGAACGGCCCAAACTCGGCGTAGCGGGCGCTCGCCTCGTCGAACCGCATCTTGTAGACGATCTCCTTGAGGAAGTCGGGCCGCCGCGCCCAGAGCGTGACGCCCCACTCCCAGTCGTCGAGCCCCACGCTCACGGTGATGAGCTGCGTGACGCGGCCACCGAACGACATGCCCGTGCGGCCGTGCTCGGCCATCAGCCGGCTCCGTTCGGCGAAGGGCAGCGTGAACCAGTTTTCCCCCACCTCGCGCTTCTTGTTCATCGGATAGAAGCAGGCGTTGGGCCATGGCGGCAGGTCGGGTTCGATGCGGGCCTTCCGCATGGCGTCTTCGCGAGAGGCATAGCCCTGCACCTTCGCCTTGTAGGCCGGGCTGTCGGCGACCTCCCCCTCTTCGATGAGCCGCTGGGCATACTGCTCGACGGTGGGCACATATTCGCTGACTTCGGTGAGGCTCACGAACGAGTAGGTGGGCACGATCGCCTGGCCGAGCGGGCCGGCGAGCAGGCGCTGGTGGACGTCGTCCACCAGCATCGGCGAAGGATCCATCGCCATCACGCCGAAATCGGCCTTGTGCCCGGGCACGATCCAGCCCTGCAGCCGGCGGGGCGCGCCGGCGGCGGCCGGGTCGAGCGCGGCGGTGAATTCGCGCAGTCCCTCGGCGCGGGCGGCGGCGGAGAGCGACGCCAGCCGAGCCCGGTCAAACGCATAGAAACTGTGCGTCACATGCCAGCCCTTCGCGGGCTCGAGCGAGACCTCCGCCGCATCGTGCTCGGCGGGGGCGTGCGGGACGGCGGGCCTCTGGGCCGGGGCGTGGGCGGCGGGCTGCATCGTGGCGGGGTCTCCTCGAACGGCTGGATCGATGAAAACGGACGAGTCTACGTCTTTCGGCGACGCATTCCCAGCCGCTCGCCTATCCAATCCGCCGGTTTCCACGATAAGATGGAGTTGACGTGAAAACCCGTCGCAAACGTCCGCGTCGGGGCAGGCATGGCGGCACTCGAAACAGGGGATCTCGACCATGGGACAGGCAATCGTCGATCCGCAGGAACTGCGGCGGTTTGCGGCCCGGCTGCGACACTTCAGCGACGAAGTGATGAACCAGATGCAAAACGTGCAGCGGCAGCTCGCGGCGCTAGGCTCCACATGGCGCGACCAGGAGCACAAGAAGTTCGAGGAGGAATTCGCGCAGCAGCTCAACACGTTTGGCCGATTCGTGCAGTCCACCGGCGAATACGTGCCCTATCTGATCCGCAAGGCGGAGCGGGTCGAGGAATACCAGCAGCAAGGCTGAGGGCGGGAATGTCAACGCAAGCCGATGTCAAATCGCTCGACACCCTCTCGTTTGTGAAGGCGGCACTCGCCTCGTATGCCCACGAGACGGGGCAGGCCATCGCCGAAGTGGAGCTCGAGGGCCGCCGGGCCGTCGACTACATCACGGTGGACATGGCCGCCCATTGGAAGGCGGAGGTGCGGCGGTGCAACGACCTGGTGAACCACGCCATCAAGGATCTGGAGCACTGCAAGGCCTTCAAGAAAGTGGGCGACAACACCCCTTCCTGCGTCGAGGAAAAGAAAAACCTCGAAAAAGCGCGGGCCAAGCTCGCGAATGCCGAGCGGAAGGCGGAGGCGGTGCGCCGCTGGACACCGGTGGTGCTGCAGCAGTTTCGCGAGACCTGCGTGCGGCTCGTGCACTTCCGGGAGGTGATCGACGTCGATTGCCCGAAGGCCATCGGGCGGGTCGAGCGGATGCTCAAGTCGCTCGATGCCTACCGCGAGATGTCGTCGCCGCGACCCTCGACCGCCGACGGCGGTGGTGGCACGGCGTCGGTGACCCGGCAGACGAACGAGCCCGCCGCGGCAGACAAGTCCGCCGCCGCGCAGGCACAGCCGTCGGGCGATGCCGCTTCCGCCTCAGTTCCGGGAAGCCCCACATGAAACACTTCGATCTTTCGAGCGGCGCGGCCAAGATGGCGCTCGCCCTGAAGCAGCTCGACATCAAGTGGGAGTCGGCCAAGGAGACGTGGAACGACGCCACGAGCAAGGCGTTTCACAAGGAGCACATCGAGCCCTTGATGCCTGACGTGAAGCAGACGCTCGAGGCCGTCGGCCGGCTGGCCGAGGTGCTCGCTCGCGCCGCCCGCGACGTGGCCGAAGGCTCCGATTACTAGACCGCCCCACCGGCCCGATCCCGCCCCACACCTTCGCATGGCCACCACCTCTCCCCCCGACGCTGATATCTCGCCGATCGGCGAACACCCCGCCGCAGCCGACGCCACGCCCGGGTCCTACAGCCGCGAAACACTTCGCAGCCAGATCGAGCTCCTGCGTCGCGAAGCGGCCGTGCGTGCCAGGCTCGAGAAGGAGATCGTCGCCGAGCACGAGGACGAGCGAAAGGCCACGCTGGCCCAGGCCGAGCAGAAGACCGCGGCGACGAACCAGCACTATGCACGCGAGATGGAGGCGACGAAGCAGGAATACAAGGCCATTCTGCAGAAGCTCGCCGCCCAGGCGGCCGCGGATCAGCAGAAACTCGACCAGCAGCGAAAGACCGTCGGCACGACGATCGCCCGCACGAGCGACAAGCAAGCGCGGCAGCTCCAGGAAGACGACCAGTTCGAGGAAGGCTCGTTCAAGGAGATCTACAAGGAGAAGCGGAAGGATCCTGTCAAGCTCTTCATGAAGGTGGAGAAGGAGCTCGGCCGCACGCTCGGCCAGCTCGACGCGGCCGACGCCGACACGGCGAAGGCGCTCGCGCGATGGGGCGCGACCGTGGCCGCGCCGGCAGAGGCTGGTGAAGCGGTCGAGGCAGGTGAGTCGGGCGATGACGGCGCCGTCGCGCTGCCGAGCGGCGCAGAGATCCTCACCTTCCTCGAGCAGCTCCGTGCGGCGGTGGTCGAGCAGGCCAAGGCGATCGTCGGGCTCAAGGAGGCCACGTCGGCGTTCGCCGGCGGCACGACCGGCGCGGCGGTGGCCCTTCCTTTGCTCGCCGCGATCGGCGCAGCCGCGGGAGCCTTCTTCGGCGTGCCGGGCGACCTCCAGACGAAAGCGATCGCCGCCGGCGTGGCGGGGCTCGTGCTGGCCGGCGGCGGCATCGGCGGCGGCCTCTGGTTCGTGGGCCGCAAGAAGAAGCGGGCCCGGGAGCAGGCGCTGGCACTGCGGTCTGCCCTGGAGCGGGATCTCGCGACGGCCCGCCGGGGCCTCGCCGCCGCGGGCACTTTTCTCAAGAATCGCCGTGACGAGCAGGTCGCGGCGATCGATGAGAAGTTCAGGCGGCAGGTGGAGGAGCGGAAGACGCTCCTCCAGGCACGGCTCGCCGAGATCGCCGCCAAGCGTGACAAGCAGACGGCCGATCTCGAGGCCAAGTATCAAGCCGCCACCGCCGCGATCCTGCAGCGGCGTGACAACGGCAAAGACGCGGCCGACAAGAAATACCCGCCGCGGCTCGCCGCGCTCTCAACGAGCCTCAAGGAGGATCTCGACAAGGTCGTGCAGCAGCGCGACACGCGTCTCGCGGCCGCCGATGCCCGACGCGACGAACGGTGGACGCAGATGACGGACCGCTGGCGCGAGGTTCGCACCGCGACGGCCGCGGCCTACGCGGAGGCCAACCGGATCGACGCCGACGCCTTCCGCAGCTGGGACGACCTCGCCCGCGACGACGTCGCCCTCCCGGCGGTGCCCCCGCCGGGATTGCGGTTCGGCTCGCAGGCCCTGTCGCTCGAGAAGGTGCCGGGGGGCGTGTCGTCGCACGCCGAACTCAACGCCTTCGGTCCAATCGACTGGACGCAGCCGGCGATCGTGCCGTTCCCGTACCAGGCGTCGCTCCTCATCAAGACCACGGCCGACCAGAAGGAGATCGCCTCGGAGATGATGCAGGCCCTCACGCTGCGGATCGCCACCGGCATCCCGGCGGGGCAGAGCCGGTTCACGATCATCGATCCGCTGGGCCTCGGCAAGCAGTTCGCCGGCTTCATGCATCTGGCCGACTACGACGAATTGCTCGTCACAAGCCGGATCTGGACGGAGCCGCAGCAGATCGAGCAGCGGCTGGCCGATATCACCGAGCAGATGGAGGTGGTGATCCAGAAGTATCTCCGCAATGAGTACGAATCGATCGGCGCCTACAACGCCGACGCGGAGGTGCCGGAGCCCTATCGCTTCGTCGTGGTGGCGAACTTTCCGGCCAACTTCACCGAAACGAGCGCCCGTCGCCTCGCGAGCATCGCGGCCAGCGGCGCGCGTTGCGGCGTCTACGTGATCCTGTCGATCGATACGAAGGCCACGATGCCCTCCAATTTCAGCATCGCGGAGATCGAGAAACACGCCACCACGATCGTGCTCAAGGATGGAGCGTTCACCTGGAGCGATCCTGAATTCTCCAAGTGGCCGCTCACGGTGGAGCAGGCGCCCTCCGACGAGGTCTTCACGCAGATCATCCAGCGGGTGGGCAAGGCGGCGAAGGCGGCCAAGCGGGTGGAGGTGCCCTTCGACCGCGTCGCGCCGAAGGAGGAGGATTGGTGGAAGGGGAGCACGGCAGGAGAGGTGCTCGCACCGCTGGGGCCCGCCGGCGCCAAGAAACTGCAATACCTCAAGCTCGGCAAGGGCACGAGCCAGCACGCGCTCATCGCCGGCAAGACGGGTTCCGGCAAATCGACGCTCATGCACGCGATGATCACGAGCCTCGCGCTGCAATACAGCCCCAACGAGATCCAGTTCTATCTCATCGACTTCAAGAAGGGCGTCGAGTTCAAACTCTACGACCACTACAAACTGCCCCACGCCCGCGTGATCGCGATCGAGAGCGAGCGCGAGTTCGGCCTCTCGGTGCTCGAGCAGCTCGACCGTGAATTGAAGCGGCGCGGCGATCTCTTCCGCGACCTCGCCGTGCAGGACGTGGCCGGCTTCCGCAAAACGGGAAATCCCGATCCGATGCCGCGAATCCTGCTCGTCATCGACGAGTTTCAGGAAATCTTCGTCGAAGACGACAAGCTCGCGCAGGATGCCTCGCTGATCCTCGACCGGCTCGTTCGCCAGGGCCGTGCCTTCGGCATGCACGTGCTGCTCGGCTCGCAGACGCTCGGCGGCTCCTACAGCCTGCCGCGGGCCACGATGGGCCAGATGGCGATCCGCATCGCGCTGCAGTGCAACGAGGCCGATTCGAGCCTCATCCTCAGCGAAGACAACACCGCGGCCCGGCTGCTCACGCGGCCCGGCGAGGCGATCTACAACGACGCCAACGGCATGGTGGCGGGCAACAATCCATTCCAGGTCGTCTTCCTGAACGACGAGCGGCGTGAGCGGTATCTGGGCGCACTGCGGGCCCTCGCCGATCGCCGGACCGACATCCCGGCCGTGCCGCGGATGGTGTTCGACGGCAACGAGGCCGCCGACCCCGCCGGCAATCCCCTGCTCCGCGAACTGCTCGATGCGGGTACCGTCCACGGCAAGGAGCTCACCGCACCCCTTGCCTGGCTCGGCGACGCGATCGCCATCAAAGATCCCACGGCCGCGATCTTCCGCCGCCAGGGGGGCGCCAACATGCTCATGGTCGGCCAGCGCGAGGATCTCGGCACGAGCCTGCTGGCCATGTCGATGATGAGCCTGGCCGCTTCACACGATCCCCATCCGGGGGGCGGGCTGGGCCGCGCGGCGAGGTTCGTGCTTTTCGAGCCGGCGATCGCCGAGGAGAAGCCCGATCTGCTCCTCACCCAGCTCACGAGCCACCTGCCCCACGAGGTGGAGGTGGCGGGCCGGCTCGGCGTGGCCGATGCCTTCGAGCGGCTCGCGGCGGAGGTGCAGCGGCGCATCGACAACCAGGTGCTCGACGGCGAGGCGGTCTTCGTGATCGTCCGCGACCTCGGCCGCTTCCGCGAATTGCGCAAGGCCGACGGCGACTTCGGCTTCTCGTTCGGCGCCGAGAAGAAGGCGGGGCCGGCGACGAATTTCAACACGGTGCTCAAGGATGGCCCGCCCGTCGGTGTGCACACGATCATCTGGTGCGACTCACTCACGAACCTGATGCGCACGTTCGAGCGGGGCGCTCTCAAGGAATTCGAGCTCCGCGTGCTCTTCCAGATGAGCGGCTCCGATTCGAGCCAGCTCATCGACAATCCCCTGGCGAGCAAGCTCGGCCCCCAGCGGGCCCTCTTCATCCACGAGGAGACGGGCACGTTCGAGAAATTCCGCCCCTACGCCTTCCCGACGCCCGAATGGCTCGCCGGCATTTCCAGCCAGCTGCGTTCCCGTCCGCAGGGCACGCCCGTCGAGCGGCCCGCCATCGATGCGCAGGCCGCGAAGCCCGCTGCGGCATCGGAAGACAAGTTTGATTTCGGCTTTGGCGACGGCGACGGCGACTTCAACTTCACGAAGTTCCTCGACGACCCGCCCAAGACCGAGGACGCCCCGCCCGCCGAGTAGGACAGGCTTCAGCCTGTCACCAAGCATGACAGGCTGAAGCCTGTCCTACCGTTACCGTTCGCTGGGGCGGCGGCCGATGTGGACAGTGAGCGTGAGCCGCTCGCCGTCGCGCACGATCTCGAGTGGCACGTCGGTGCCGATCGGCGTCCGTGTGAGCAGGAGCACCAGTTCGGCCGGCTCCGCGATCTCCTCGCCGTCGAAGGCCAGGACCACGTCGCCGGGCTTGACGCCCGCCATCTCCGCCGGAGACCGCGGCTCCACGGCGGCCACCACGGCGGTGGCGCCGTCGGCCGCCGGCGCGGCAAGCGCGGTGAGCGCCATGCCGAGGTAGCCCCGCTCCACGTGGCCGGTCGTGCGGATCTCCTCGGCCACGCGCCGGGCCGTGTTGCTCGGAATCGCGAAGCCGATGCCGGTGTAGTCCTTGCCGACGATCGCCGTGGTGATGCCCATCACACGGCCGTGGACATCGACCAGCGGGCCGCCGGAATTGCCGGGGTTGATTGCGGCGTCGGTCTGCAGAAATTCCTGGATCGGGTTTTCGAGGACGCCGCGGCGGCCGACGGCGCTGACGATGCCGTAGGTGAGCGTGCGGTCGAGGCCGAAGGGATTCCCGATCGCCCACACCATTTCCCCCACCTCCACGCTGTCGCTGTCTCCCCACGATGCTGTGGGCAGTTCGGCGGCGTCGATCTTCAGGATCGCGAGGTCGGTCGCGGCGTCGGCGCCCACGAGCCGCGCCTGGAATCGGCGGCCATCGGCGAGCGTCACCACCGTCTCGTCGCTCCGGGCGACGACGTGATAGTTCGTCACAATCACGCCATCCGCCGCGATGATCACGCCCGAGCCCACCGATTCGTCGGTGGCGCCCCGCGGCGTGCCCCCGCGCAGAGCAGCGATTTCGTCGGCCAACGTCATCACGCGCCGATTCGACGTGACGTTGACGACCGACGGCCCGATGATCCGGGCGAGCATCGTGAAGAGCTTGCCGACCGGCGCGAGCTCCGTGCCGATGGCGGCATCGCGCATCGCGGCGAGCTCCGCGCGGGTCCGGGCGTATTGCACTCTCGCAACGAGCGACGGCCAGACGATCATCGCCACGAGGCCCACGAGGCCGAGCGAGAGCAGGAGCGTGCGGCGGGTGGCGGGGGAACTGGCGACGGGCATGGGAGATGGTGAGGCCATGGGCAGGAGTTCGTTATCCGCCCGCCGGGTCAGGAGTGCAACCGGAGCCGCTTGCGGACGAAATCGAGCGCCGTCTTCGACGCCCGCGAAAGCCGAAGCGACCCGCTGCCGCCGAGCCGGTGCTCGATCACATCGGTGCCTTCCGGGCGGGCGAGGGCGATCGCCACCGTCTCCATGCCATCGGCGTCGCGTTGGACGGGCCCCACCGCGAGGCCGAGCGAGCCGCCGAGCTCGGCCCTGGCCCACGCCGCGAGGTCCGCGGGCGTTCGTCCCCGCGTCTCATCGGGCATCACGATAGCGCCGGCCACGCCCCCTGCCGCGCCGGCCGCCCGACGCCGGGCGGCCGCCTGCGCCACGAGCGCCGCCACCTGCCCCTGCGTGGCGATCTCGACCGTGGCCAGCGTGTAGCCGGCCGCAGCCACCGCCGCGAGGGCGGCGTCTTCGATCTCGTCGTCCTCGTTGCCGTAGACGAGGTCGCCGAGGCACTCACGGATGATCCGCTCCGTCGGAGCGATCTTCGCCCGGCAGGCGGCCGCGTCGGCGCCGCGGGCGACGATCCGCAGGGTGATCGTCGCCTCGTGGGCCGTGATGCCCACGAGCGGATCGCGGCCGCGTTCGATCAGGTCGGGGAGCATCGCCTCGACCGCACTCTCCCCCGCACCGAAGCATTTGATCCGCCGAAACTGGATCGTGCCTCCCTCCGGCTGCATGGCGAGCAGCGCGGGCACGACGGAGTCGTGCCACATCACCCGCATCTCGGCAGGCACGCCCGGCAGCGCGAAGACGCGGCTCGAGCCCGTCGCCTGCCGCAGGATCTCGAGGTCGATGCCGGGCGCCGTGCCGTCGGGATTGGTGATGATTCTGCTCGTGCGCGGAAAGAGCGCCTGCCGGCGATTGCTCTCCGGCATCGGCATCGCCCGCCGGGCGAACCGCGTCTCCACGGCCACGAGCGCCTCGGCGGAGAGTTCGAGCGGCTCGTTGGCGACGATCGCCAACACGTCGCGGGTGAGGTCGTCGGCAGTGGGGCCGAGGCCGCCGGTGACGACGACCACGTCGGCCCGCTCCACGGCGATGCGGAAGGCGGCCACGCCGTCGTCGAGAGCGTCGGTGATCGTCGTGTGGAACGACGTGGTGATGCCGAGCACCGCGAGCTCGCGCGAGATCCACTGGCTGTTGGTATCGAGCCGCTGGCCCGTCGTGAGTTCATCACCGATCGCGATCACTTCGGCGTTCATACCGGTCCTGCTCCGCGGGCCTCGTGAAGACCGTACCCTACGCTGCGGCGACAAACCGCTCCACTGGTCAGCCGCGGCTCCGCGGGAAACAATACATCCATGAAACTCGGTCTCCTCGGTATCGACGACCAGATCGCCCCCATCGTGGCGGCGGCCCGACGGCGCGGTGACGATATCTCGCTGGTGTGCGACGTGGCCGCGGACTCCCCCCATGCCGCGCTCGTCGAGGGCCTGCCACGGGCCGATTCCTGGGAGGCCCTCGTCGATCCGCGGTCCACGGATGCCGTGCTCGTTGGCGGCGACGGCTGGAACGAACTCCGGGCCGAGGGCGTTCGCAAGCTCGTGCAGGCGGGCCGCACGCTCGTGCTCTCGCAGCCGCTCGAGCTTTCGATGCTCTGGGCCTACGAGATCGACATGATCCGCAAGGACTCCGGCGCCCGGCTCATCCCCGTGCTCCCCGATCGGCTGCAGCCATTCCTCGAGCGGCTCAAGGAGGCGATCGAGGCGGGGCTCGCCGGCGCGGGATCGCTCGGCCCCCTCGAGTCGATCGAATGCCAGCGGCGGCTCCGCGACCGCTCCCGCGAACGGGTCCTCGGGCAGCTCGCCCGCGATGCCGACCTCCTGCGGGTGCTCGTCGGCGATCCGCGGCGGCTTTCGACGCTCGGCGGCGGCGAAACCGACGCCGCCTGGGGCACGCTGGCCGTGGGGCTCACCGGCGGCGCGAACCTCCCGGTGCGGTGGCGAGTGTCCCGCGGCGAATCCCCCGGCCTTTCGCTCACGCTCGTCGGCGGGGCGGGCTCGCTCGCCGTCGACATTCCCGCTGACGATGCCTCCCAGTGGACGCTCACGGCGGAGCCCGGCGGCCGCGTCGAGCGGGCCGCATTCGACCGCGCCGCCACGATCCTCGGGCTGCTCGAGGGCTCCTCGTCTGGCGGCACGGTCGTCGCCGCCGCCATGTGGGATGACGCCGCGCGGGCGATCGAATTGGCCGAGACCGTGCCCCGCAGTCTGGCGAAGGGCCGCGCGATCGACCTCCACCAGGAGGAGTTTTCCGAGCTCGGCACGTTCAAGGGAACGATGGCATCGCTCGGCTGCGCGATCGTGCTCGGCGGGCTCTTCGTCTTGCTGCTGGCCACGCTCGTCGGGGGCATCGCCAAGGAGGCCGGCTGGGAATTCGGCGAACGGATCGCGGGCGTCTGGCCGGTCGCGGTGCTCGTCGTGCTCGGTGCCTTCCTGCTCTTGCAGTTGCTCCCGCTCCTGATCGGCTCGATTCCACCGGATCGAGGGGGACCCGCCGGCAGCGATCCAACCGGTCGGCAGCATGAGTAATTCCGCGCTGGCTGGCACGGACGGCTGTTTTGTGGGGCTTCGGCCCGGTGCCGAGCCGCCCGCGGTGTCGGTCCGGAAGACTCTGCGGGCCTGAGCGCACGGCGATGGAATCGCCGTGGCGAGCCGTCCGATCCACCTTAGCGTCAGGAGGCTCGTGGCGACCGCCGCAAGGCGGCCAGCCCGGCGTCTGCTTCCAGGGTATGGGTGGCTCGGGGAATCGTCTCCATGCGGTGTACGTGGGTGCTTCTGCCGTGCGTGGCCGTGCTCTTTGCGGCCGCGGCGGCCCGACCTGCGTGTGCCAATGAGTCGCGGCGCACCGCGATCGTGCGGGCGATCGAGACGAGCCGCGATTCGGTCGTCAACATCCACGGCCAGAAACTCGTCGCGAACGACGCCGACCCGAACGCCGAAGGAGAGCAGCGGCGTGTCAACGGCATGGGCACGGGCGTGGTGATCGACGCCCGCGGCTACATCGTCACCAACTATCATGTCGTCGAGGGCGTGAAGCGGATCGAAGTGACGCTCGCCTCGGGCAAGACCGTCGCTGCCACGCTCGTGAGCCATGATCCGCGGACCGACCTCGCCGTGATCAAGGTCGCGCACGATGCGCCGCTGCCCGTGATCGCGATCGGCACCTCGAGCGACCTCATGATCGGCGAGACAGTGCTCGCCCTCGGCAATGCCTACGGCTACGAGCACACCGTCACCCGCGGCATCGTCTCAGCGCTTCACCGCAACGTCGAGGTGACCCGCACCCAGCAATACAAGGACCTCATCCAGACCGACGCGAGCATCAATCCGGGCAACTCCGGCGGACCACTCCTCAACATCAACGGCCAGATGATCGGCATCAACGTCGCCGTGCGGGCTGGCGCCCAGGGAATCGGCTTCGCGATCCCGATCGACAAAGCGCTGACCGTGGTGACGGAACTGCTTTCCGTCGAGCGGGTCGATCGGACCTGGCACGGGATCGTGGCCAAGGGAGACGGCCAGCGGGGCGCGATCGTTGAGGCGGTGCACCGCGAGAGCCCCGCCGAGACGGTCGGCATGAGGGCCGGCGACGTCATCACGCGAATCGGCGAACTGCCCGTGACGAGCCAGCTCGACATCGAGCGGGCGATGCTCGGCCACAAGGCGGGCGACAGCGTCGCGCTCACGGTGACCCGTTCCGGTGCGATCGAGCGGATCGAACTGCCCCTCGCCGCGGCCCGCCAGCTCTCGATGTCGATCGACGAGCGGTGCTGGCTCGAGCTCGGCCTGCGGGTCGAGACGATGCCCGCGCCGAAGGTGCAAAAACTCCAGGCCCGGTACCGCGGCGGCCTGCTCGTGAAGGAAGTCCGCAGCGGCGGCCCCGCCGCCGACCAGGGCATCCGCGGCGGCGATGTGCTCGTGGGGCTGCACGTCTGGGAGACGGTGTCGGTCGAAAACATCTCCTACGTGCTCGACAAGGCCCGTGAAGACAACCTCGGCCCGCTCAAGTTCTACGTCCTGCGAGGCCGCGAAACCCTCTTTGGCCATCTCACGAGCGACACGATCCGGCGCTGATAGGACCGAGCGAGCCCGGGTCGGCTGAAGTTCGACGAGCGTCTGTAGCTTCGACCTGCTGGGGTCGGCAGCGCCGTAGGTCGTCACAGGAGAAATTGCAGCAGCGAGGCGACTTCTGCCGCCCGGGCGAGCGCCCCCCTGTTAAGATAGGGTTTTCCCGTGTGAGCACCCCGTGGAAACCGACTTCGTCAATTGGCTCGTCTCGCGGATTCCGGCCGACGCCCGGCTGGAGGTGCCGCCGGGCGACGATGCGGCCGTGCTACGGCCGCCGGCGATGCGGCGGACGGTCGTCACGGTCGACATGCTGATGGAGGGCATCGATTTCGTCTCGGGCCCCGATTGCCCGCCCCAGGCAATCGGCCACAAGGCGCTCGCAGTGAGCCTCAGCGACCTGGCGGCCATGGGGGCCCGCCCCGAAGCCGCGTTCGTGGCCGTCTCGCTGCCGCGGCATGGCGGTGATCAGATCGGCCGCGGGCTCCTCGAGGGAATCGCGGCGCTCGCCGCCCGGCATCGCGTCACGCTCGCCGGCGGCGACACCAATGCCTGGGATGGCCCGCTCGTCGTCAGCACCACGGCACTCGGCAGCGTGGCCCCCGGCAGGGCATGGCGGCGCGATGGGGCGCGGCCCGGCGACCTCATCGTCGTCACTGGCGCCTTTGGCGGCAGCCTGCTGGGAAGGCATCTCGCCGTCGCGCCACGCTGCCGCGAGGCGCAGGCGATTGCCGAGCATTTCACGGTTCATGCGGCGATCGACTGCAGCGACGGCCTGTCGCTGGATCTCGGCCGCATGATGGCGGCGAGCGGCACCTGCGGCGTGGTGCATCTCGAGGACGTGCCGATCCATGCCGATGCCCGGACCATGAGCGGCCGGCCGGGCGACGGCCGGAGCCCGCTCGACCATGCGCTTGCCGACGGCGAGGATTTCGAGTTGATCATGGCGATGCCGCCGGACGCGGCGCGGGCGCTCGTCGCGGCCGCCGCGGCGCCGTCGCTGGGGCTGCCGATCACCGTCATCGGCACCGTCGAGGCCGGGAGCGGGCTCGTCGCCCTCGCGGCCGATGGTGGCCGCCGGCCGCTCGAGCCACGGGGATTCCTCCATGACTTCGACTCCTGAACGGACCCCGCTGCGCTGCGACGTCAGGATCGCCGACGAAGCGGCGCTCGCCGACGTCGCCGCGGCTCTCGTCGCCACGCTGCCCCGCGACGCATTCATCACGCTCGAAGGGGATCTGGGCGCCGGCAAGACGACGTTCGTGAAGGCGATCGCCTCCGCCGCCGGGATCAATCCGGCCGAGGTGGTGAGCCCCACGTTCGGCCTCATTCATGTCCACGCCGCGCCGGCGGGGGGCGTGCCGCTGCGGCTCGTGCATGCCGACATGTATCGGCTCGCCGACGCATCGGAGCTCCACGAACTCGGCTGGGAGGATGCGCTCCTCTGCCGACACGGGGGCCGCACGTGGGCGTTTGTCGAATGGCCGGGGCGAATCGCCCAGTCGCTCCCCGACGAGCGGCTCGACATCGCCATCGGGATCGATTCCGAGACCGCCCGCACGCTGTCATTCACGAGCCGCTCGCCAACCTACGACGCCGTCATCGCGGCGGTCTCTCGGCGAGCGACGCGAGCTCCGCCGCGATCTCGCCCGTGAGCACCTGCTCCAGGGCTCCAAGCGCCCGCGCGACGGGTACGCCGTCGAGCAGCCGATGATCGGCCAGCAGCGTCACGGTCATGCGGCCGGCGTCGTCGAGCGGGGAATAGCTCAGGCTGGTCGTGAGAAACGTGGGATGCATCCGATTGGAGCAGCCCTCCCCCGCCAACGTCGAGAGGCTGAACGTGCCGATCCGCAGGGCCCGCTTGGGCGACGTCGACCGCAGGTTCCACCGCAGCACGATCCGGCGCAACAGCCGCGGCACCAGCGCCAGTTCACGCTGCCGACGGAAGGTCTCGTCGATCGCCGCCGTGGCGAACCGCGTGATCTCGGCCTGAAGCGCCGCGAGCGGCATCCCGTCGGGCGCGCGGATCCGCGCCCAATAGATCGCCTCCGGGTCGAGCGCCCGGTCGGCGGGAAGTGTGTCGTCGCCGCGCGGGCGGCTCAGCGCCAGCGACGCCACGCTCTCGGGACTCGTCGCCCAGCGAGGCCGCCGCAGGAGCCCCGGCACGTGCCAGCTGCGGAGCGCCGGCCGGTCGCGGGCAACGATCGCATAGGCCTTGAGGAAGATCGCCGCCCAGCCGATACGTGTCGCGCTCGACCGCCGCAGCCGCTCCACCTCGCCCAGCTGCATCACGCGATCGACCGGAAAGATCGGGATGCGCCGCGACAGGCGCACGATGTCGGCCACGAGCATCCGCTGGGAGTCGAGCCGGTGCGTGGAAATGGAAAGGCGATCGCGTGTCATGAGGTGGAAACCTACCCCCGCCCGAGCCGATTTGGATAGACTGCCGGCCCGCCATCCACCAGGTGATTCATCATGCGCATGCTTCCCGGCACGACACTTCTCGGCGTCATCGACATCCAGGAGCGGCTCATCGCCGCCGTGCCGGCCGCCGATTTTGTGGTCGCGCGAGCGGCCCGGCTCGCGGAGGCGGCGCGCATCCTCGGTATCAGGGCGGTGCTCACCGAGCAGTATCCAAAGGGGCTCGGCCCCACGCCCGCGGCGCTCGCGGCCCTCTTGCCGCCGGCCGCCGCGAAGATGTCGTTCAGCTCCTGCGGCTGCGGGCCGTTTGCCGCCGCGGTTGACGATTCCGCGCCGCCGGCGGTCGAAGCGGTGGTGCTCTGCGGCCTCGAGACGCATGTCTGCATCGCCCAGACCGCGCTCGACCTCCTCGCGCGGGGCCTCGCCGTCTTCATCGCGGTCGACGCCGTCGCCTCGCGGCACACGCTCGACCACGAAGTGGCCCTGCGGCGGCTCGAGGGCGGAGGCGCGATCCTGACGACCTCGGAAGCAATCCTCTTCGAATGGTGCCGCACGGCGGACCATCCGCATTTCCAGGCGATCCGCAAGCTCGTGGTGTAAACGCGCAGGCCGCCCCTTTGGACGGAGGCGAGGGGGTCGGCGGAAGCGTGACGAGCATTTGGACCGAGTCCGCGAGGGCCACCGCGAGGAACCAATCCGACGTCGGAACGGCGGACGAAGAACTTCTGCCGCCCCCGAGCGGGTGCGTTACGGGGACGAGAGGTCGATGCCCTCCGTGGGCAGCGACGCGCCTGCGAGGCCTTTGAGCCGCGCGACCTTCGCGGCCGCCGATGGCTCGCCTTCCCGCTCCTGGCCCGGCGCGGAGCCGAAGAGGATCACGTGACCGTCGGGGCCGACGAGTTCCCAAGCCCGCGCACCGGAGACGGCCTTCGGGCGGCAATCGACGAGTTTGAGCGACTTCCACTCCGGTCCGATCACCACCGCCACCGCGGCCGCCTCTTCGACCGCCGTGTCGCCCCAGGCGGAGCCTTCCGGGCCCTGCGGGCTCGAGTCGATCCCCGTGACCCGCGGATATTCAGCGGCCGCTTCGGGCGTGAAGTCGCCGCTCGGCAGCACGACCCCTTCGGCGTCCACCGCGAGGAGGCCTCCCTTCACGCTCACCATCGCCACGGGCTCGCGGCAGAGCACCTCCACCACGGCGGCGGCCGGATGCCGCGGCTTCACGCTCACCACCTGCTTCACCCAAGGATGCGTGTCAAACGCCCGGGCGAGCCGGTTCGGCAGTTCGGGATCGCCGATCGGCACGCCGCCGTCGAGGCTCGCGGTCCGCAGCGCCTCCGTTTTGATGTCGCTCTTCACCCACGGGGCCACGCCCACGAGCTCCACCATCTCCGGCCGCAGGATCGCGTCGTCTCGCCAGAGCACGACGTCGCCGATCCGCGACCAGAGCAAGGCTCCGGCGGCGAGCGCGGCGAGCACCACCGCCACCGCTCCGAGGCCCGAGCGTCGCGCCGACACGAATGCTGCGACTCGGCCGCCGGCCGGGGCGGAATCCACGTGGGGCGGCTTGCGCCTGGGGGGTGTGATCATCGCCGGCTTCACCACATCTCGATCTGCGGCGTCAGCTCAACGCCCAGTTTCTCGCGCACGCGGCCGCGCACCAACTCGATGAGGCCGCGCACATCGTCGCTCGTGCAGCCCGGCGCGGCGACGACGTAATTGGCGTGCGTCGAGTAGACCGAGGCCTCGCCCACCCGCAGGTCGCGGGCGCCCGCCTGGGCCACGAGCGATTCGGCGCTCGTGCCGAGCGGATCCTTGAACATCACCGCGACGGCCCGCGTGCCGAGCGGCTGCTCTGACCGTTCCACGATCCATTCCTTTTGCATTCGCTTCGTGAGCGATTCCGGGCTCTCCTCGTCGAGCTCGAGCCGGCAGCCAATGACGATGCCGTCGTCGAGGTTGCTCCAGCGCGAGCCGAACGCGAGCCGTCCGCCGCTCCGCACGTCGATCTCCCCGGTGGGCAGCATCACGCTCACCTCGCGCACCCGCTCGCCGATGTCGCCGCCATGCCCGCCGGCATTGCCGATCAGGGCGCCGCCAACGGTGCCGGGAACGCCCACGAGCGTTTCGAGGCCGGAAAGCCCAGCCTGCACGGCCGCCGACACGAGGTGCACGAGCTTCGCACCCGCGCCGGCGATCACCGCCGGCTGCTTCACCTCGATCGCGGAGAAGGCCGGCGCCGAAAGCCGCACGACCATGCCGGCAAAGCCGGTCGCGGGAATGAGAATGTTGGAGCCGCCACCGATCACGCGAAGCGCGATCCCGCGCTCGTGGCACCGCTTCACCACCCGCGACAGGGCCTCGACATCGACCGGCTCGCAGAAGAAGGCCGCTTCGCCGCCGATGCCCAGCCAGGTGTGATGTGACAAAGGCTCGCGGCACGCGACCGCGAGGCCGAGATCGTCGAAGGGAGTGCTGGCGGCCGGTTTCGAACCCTTGGTCATCTGGCTTACGCTCGCTTCGGGGGAATGAATGTCGAGCCTATTCTGGCCAAGACGGCCGGAAAGCGGCAATGCGGAGATGGCCCCCGGCCACGGCCGCGGAGAACGGCTGCGGCATCGGCCGCCTCAGGCGGCGCGGCGACGGCCCCAGACGGGCGGATGGACCAGCTGCAGCCAGCCGTCGACCAGCGCGGCGAGCGACGCCTGCGGCTCGCCCGGATCCCCCGGGTCGCCCTGCCGCCGAAGCCCTTCGCCGAGGACCACCACGCAATCCCGGCCATCGAGCGACGAAAGCAAACGATCGAGCCGGGCATAGGCGACCACCGCCTCGTTGCCGGCATCCTGATCGAGCACGGAGGCCGGCACGATGACGGTCTCGTCACACCAGCGCGAGGCCCGCACCGCGAAGCGGCCCGCATCGATCCTTTCGGCGAGCGACTCCTCCGCGACGAGCACGAGCCGCCCCGGCGTGAGCCGCCGCAGGCTCGCGAGCGTTGTGGCGAGGGCATGGCCGCTCGTCGGTCGATCGAGGAAGACGGCCGCATCCTGCCCGCGGTCGAGCCTTTCGAGCCGACCCGACACGCTGCCGGCCGCCTCGAGGCCGCGGGCGATCCGCTCGAACGGAACCCGATACCGCATGCCGACGGCCGCGGCAAAGAGCGCGTCTCGGGCAAACGAGGTCACTGGTGTCGCGAGCGTCACCGGCGCCACGTGCCCGCCCGATCGCAGGAGCACCATCTGCCCGTGGAGGCTGCGCTCGACTAGGATCGCGGTGAGATCGGCGTCGTGCGTGAGCGCCGCGGTGAGCCGCGGCCCCCGGTGGCGGGCGGCGAGCCGCTCCACTCGTTCGTCATCGACGTTGGCGATGAGGCACCCATGCGCGCCGAGGCTGTCGAGAATCCGCGCCTTGATCTCGTGGTAGGCCTCGACCGAGCCGTGGTCGTCGAGATGCGCCGTGGCGAGATTCGTGACCACGACCGTGTCGCAGGCGATGCCGGCGAGGGCATGGCGGGCGAGCATCCGGCTCGACACCTCCACCACCGCATGCGTGCAGCCGCTCGTGGCGAGCCGCTTGAGCCAGCCGGCGAGCACCGACGGCTCTTCGAGATCGGCAGCAACCGGCTCCGTGGAATCGGCGTCGAGGCAGCCCAGGTCGGAAAGCACGCCCACGCGGAGGCCGGCTTCCGAGAGCACGGCGGCGGCGAGCCAGGCCGTCGTCGTCTTGCCGCTGGTGCCGGTGATCGCGATCACCCGCATGCTACCGGTGGGGTCGCCCGCCAGCGATTGCGTCAGCCGGGCGAGGGCCCAGACGCTGTCGGGGACGATGCACAAAGGCGTGCCAAACGTGGGGATGATCCGCTCCGCCACGATCCCGCTCACCCCCCGGGCGATCGCCCGCGCGACCAATTCGTGGCCATCTCCATGGCCGGTGAGCCGCGCCACGAACACGTCGCCGGGGCCGCAGGCATCGGGGTCGTCGTGGCAGCCTGTCGCGAGGATGTCGTCGCAGGCGACGAACCGCGTCGTGGGGAGCAACTCCGAGAGACGGACGCCACGGCCCCGCCGAACGATCATTTCCGGCTCACGCAGCGGCTCGTGCCGATGATCAGACCAGCACGAATCATCGTCCATCGCTTCGAACATGACGGGCCTCCTGCCTCGCACCACCCAAAACCCGCACTCATCCTTGAACGCGGTTGGAGCGAAATTGTGCGCGGGTGACAAAGGGGGTCAATCCCGCGTTCGCGACGTTTTTTCGAGAACGACGGGTCAAGCCCAAAAAACGTTTCTCAAGTCGCCCCGTCTTGCCAGGCTTGCATGGAGATCGCTTGCTCCGCAAGCAGAACTGCTTTCGACAGGCACGGAGGCCTGTCCTACGGACGAAGGCGAGGGGGTCGGCGGAAGCTCGAGGAGCATTTGGACCGAGTCTTCGAGGGCCACCGCGACTCGACTTCTGCCGCCCCCGAGCCGGTGCGTCACCAACAGGGATCCGCGTCTACTTGGCCGACGCGAGGCTTTCGAGATGCTCGCGGACCGAGGCGGCACAGGTGGCGGCGGAGCCTTCGAGCCGCACGAGCCGCACCGAAAGCGGGGCGGTCTGGCCGTCGCGACGCAAATCGTCGAGGTATTCCTCGAGGAGCTTCCGCCGCTCGGGCGTCGTGCGGAGCAGCCAGTGCACCCAGCACCAGGCCTCCGCGTAGTGATCCTGCGAGAGTTCGCCCGCCGAGGTGAGCGATTCAAGCCGGGCCATGTCGATTCGCCAGGTTCCTTCGAGCAGCCTGCCGTTGAGGTGGGCGATGTGGTCGCGGTGGGTGCCCTGCTCGCCGCGTGGCAGCTCGAAATATTCGGCGATTCCCTCGTCGAGCCAGAGCGGCACGGTGGGCACGACGGCATGCACATAGCCGTGAGTCGTTTCGTGCCGAAGGTCTTCCGCGATGCGGTCCTGCCAGGGGGCGAAGACCGAGAGCGTGGTGTCGGTCTCCACGAAAAACGCGCGGCGCACCGGAAAGCCCGGGAAATACTTCGCCGTGAAGGCGTCGTAGCGGGCGGTGTCTTCGAAGAGATAGAGATGCACCGGCTCGTCGGAGACCGGCAGGCCGAGTTCCAGGCTGACGTCGGTGCGAAGCGTCTCGAGGTCGCGAACCATCCTGTGTTGGCCGGCGATCGGAAAATCGGCGTGGATCACGAGCTGGCCGGCGACCACCTCCGAGCGATCGGGATAGTCGCCGTTCTTCGCGCCCACCGCGCTGATCGCAAGGTGCGCGCAGCCGCCGAGGAGGCTCGCCGACATGAAGGCGAACAGAGACGCGGGCAGACGAAATGCCGCTGGCTGGAGATGCATGTGGCGGGATGCTAGCGAGGGCCGTCAGCCGGGCCAAGGCCACTCAGGGGCCGCGGAGTCCGAGACCGGCGAGCGTGCCCTCCAGCCTGGCGAGTGTGCCCTCCAGCACTTCGAGCGTGACCGGCCGTCCGAGCACCGCCTTGGCCCCGGCCTCGAGGGCCGCTTCCGTGGCTTCGCCCCGGGGGAAGGACTCGAGGAGCACGACGGCCAGATCGGGCCGATTGGCGACGAGCATCCGCAGCCAGGCGATGTCTTCCTCGCCGAGGCAGCCCACGTCCCAGACGAGCAGGGCGGCCGGCTCGTCGAGCGGCGGACGGCCGCGGGTGCGGCGGGCGATGCGCCTTCCAGAGAGCGCGATCAGATCGACGAGCCCATCGAGGTCGTCGCTGCGGGCGGCGACCACCGAAACCGGCAGCGGCTCATGCGCGGCCCGCGACGCCCGCAGGCTGTCGCTGGCCGCCAGGATCCGCTCCTCGCGGCGCGACGTTGCGGGCAGGCCGAGCAGCCCGGGGCGACCGGCCGCGAGATCGGCAAACCAGCGTTCGAGCCTGCCGGGCAGTTCATGCCAGGCCACCTCCTCGATGCCCGACAGCGGTGGCCCGCTCCGCCGCCTGCCGTCGGCCAGACTCGCGGCCACCGACACGAGCGAGGCCAGCGGCCACTCCCGCGCGATTGCGAGCACGTCGTCGAGCGAGAATCGGCCGGGCCGGTCGGTCGCGAAAACGGCAAGCACCGGAAGCCCACGTCCGGCCGCCTCGACCGCGGCCGGCGCCGCGAAAGCCGTCTCGGCCACGATCACCGCCGCGCGCTCCGCGAGCCAGCGATGCGCCAGGCCCAGTTCCGTGCCAGTCGTCGCGCCCACCCAGAGCACGCAGCGTTGCTGGGGGATCGATGCGGAAGCGGGCTCACGGGCGTCCATGCTGACCTCTCACTCGTGGCACATACTCCCGGTGACCGGGCTCACGGCTTGCGATAGAGCGTGCCGAACTCGGCGACCTCGAACCCGAGCTTCTCGAAGAGTTTCATGGCGGCGGTGTTCGATCGCGAGGCATGGGTCTCGACGATCGTCACCCCCTCCTGCTCGAGGTCGTGCATCGCTTCGGCCACGAGATAGTGGGCGAGCCCCTGCCGACGACGCTCCCCTTCGATCGCCACATCCATCAGCCCCGCCGCCTGCACGCCCCAGGCCGCGGCCAGCGGCTGCATGTCCCAAAACGACGCGCTGCCGAGCACCTCTTCGGCGTGGTTGCGCAGTTCGTAGCGCCGTAGCGCGATTCCCGTGGTCGTCGCGGCCTCCCACCAATTGCGGCGGGTGGGCTCGTCAATCACGCGGAGCACCGTGTTGCGGCGGATCGCGAGCTGCAGCCGGTTCACCGGCGGCCGAAACCCCGCCAGATTGCGGCGCAGCACGGCGATCTGGTCGGCCACCTCGTAGCCCGCCCGTTCGAAAACGCCCCGCATCGACGCCGATGAATCGAGCACGCCCGGCAGGTCGGAGCCGCCGTAGAGCCCGAGGTAGAAGCTCCGCATCTCGAACGAGCCGCCCCCGAGCAACACCTCTGCCCCGCGCTGCCGCAGATAGTCTTCGCACCGCTGGAGCAGCTCGTCGCCGATCGACTCATGCCGTTCGTGCGGCACCACCGCCACGAGCAGCGTCGCGCCGACGCGCCGCTCGACCGCGGAGCGATCCTTGTTGGGGCCGAACGCGGCATGCGCGAAGCCGACGGCACGATCGCCATCCATCGCCACGATCAGCCCCTCGCGATCGAAGTAGGGCTTGGAGAAGACGCAGGCCTCGAGCATCGCCGAGGTCATCGGCTGCATCGCGGCGGGCCCCAGGTCGGCCGACCGCCAGACATCGGCGAGCCGCGGCGGGTCGTCGTTGCGAAAACAGCGGATCTCGATCACGTCGCGGCCTCCGCTTCGTGGCCGTCGGCCGCGCCGAGCCTCACGAACACAGCGCCGCCCTCCTCGCGCACTTCATGCACCGTCTGGCGGACGGTCGCGGAAAGCTTGTGTCTGCCGGTCCCCACGTCGAACTGCCAGCCGTGCCAGGGGCAGGTGAGCGTCGTGCCGCAGAGCCGCCCCATGCCGAGCGGCCCGCCCTGATGCGGACAGAGGCCGTCGATCGCGTGCCAGGCGCCATCGACATTGCAGAGCGCCACCAGGCGACCATCGACCACACGCTCGATGCTGCCGCCTGGCGGGCATTCGGAGGCGTCGGCGATGCGGATCCAGTCGGACATGGGCGGGCGGGCGGCAGGGACCGCGGCCCGAAACTCAGGCGGCGGTGCGGGTCACTGTAGCCGCTGCGGGAATTCCCCGCCATCGGCGGTGCACCCACCAGTATTGCGCGGGTGCCCGTCGGATCGCCAGTTCGAGGAGGCTCGTGTACCACTGCGAGACGGCCGTGAGGCCGGCGGTCTCCTCCGTGTTCGCCGCCGGATCAGCCACGCCCTCGAGCCGCAGGTCGTAATCGAAGAGTCGCCCGCCGCGCCGCGTGGCGGAGCAGACGAGGATCGGGGCGTTCGAGGACAGCGCGAAGACGCCGATCGCCTTGTGCACGCTGGCCGGCTGGCCGAAGAACTCCACCCAGCAGCCGCGCGGCCCGGCGGCCTGGTCGCCGAGCAGGCCGATCGCTCCATTCTCATCCAGCACGACGGCCACGTCCGGCGCGCTCCCCTTCTTCGGCAGGATCTTCTGCCCGCGCGACTCGCGGAAGTTCGTCACGAATTCGTCGAGCAGAGGGTTGTCGAGCTCGCGGGCAACCGAGAAGATCCGGAAGCCGAAGACGCCGAAGAGATAGGCGGCGAGCTCGAAGTTGCCGAAGTGGCCCGAGAGGATCACCTTCGGCCGATCGAGCCAGAGGGTCCGCACCATCTGCTCCATGCCTTCGATCCGCAGATGCTTCCGCCAGGTGGTCTTCTGGATCACCCGCGGTGCGTGGGCGATCTCGATCACCATCAAAAGCAGGTGCTGCCACATGCCCCGCGCCACGTCGCGGCACTGCTCGTTCGACCAATCGGGAAACGCGAGCCGGAGATTGTCGCGGACGACGCGGCGGCGGATCTTCACCCGGTTGGCGAGGAAGTCGGACCAGCTTCGCGCCACCCGCTCGCAGGTGCTCCGCGGCAGGCTCTGCACCACGCAAATGGCGACCCGCACAGCCGCATAGGCGGCGGCGTCGGCGAGGCGGGTGGCGAGCGGTCGAGACACGGGCGGCATGGCTTCCGGGGCGGCTTCGGACGAGGCGGATGCTCCCAAAACCCCGATCCCCACACCAGATCGGTTTCACGCCGCCGCGCGGTTGAGTTCAGGGGGCCGGTGCCGGCGCGGTCTGCCAGACCACGAGGGCGAGGCTCGCGGCATTGAAGAGGGCGTGGAGGACGATCGCCGGGAGGATCGAGCCGGTCTGGCGGGTGAGCACGCCGGCCACGAGGCCGAAGCCCATGAGCGGAATCCAGCCGAGGCCGTGGCCCAGGTGGGCGAGCCCGAAGATCACCGCCGACGTGAGGATCGCCGGCCACGGCCCCCAGACCTTCTCGAGCCAGCCCTGCAGCACGCGCCGGAAGAAAAACTCCTCGGCCACCGGCGCCACCACCACCGCCGCCAGCGTCACGGCCAGGATCGCCCGCGGGCCGCGGTGCTCGAGCAGAAAATCGATGATCGGATGCCTGTAGGGCACGAGCCTGTCGAGCAGCCCCGCGCAGCCGAGCAACGGCACGATCGCGAGCGCACAGGCAACAGCCCCGAGTCGGGCGTGCGCGAGAAGATCGCTGCCTGAAAGCCCGAGCGCCCGCCACGAGGCGCCGCGGCGCAGCAGATAGGCCAGCCCCAGGCTCGTGGCCGACGCCATCGCGACCGCCCCGCCGACGAGCTGGTCGCCGACGGTCGTCGGCCTGGCCGCGAGCGCGGAGGAGAGCATCTGACAGCAGAGCCAGAGATAGACGAGGATCGCCACGTCGAGCCCGCCCCAGGGCACCGGCTCGCGCTGTTCTTCCACGTCGAGAGCTCCGATCGGCTGCATCATGGGCCTCACCGCCCTGCCCCGGTGACGAGCCCGCGGGCGGCCACGAGATATTCGAGCCCCGAATAGACCGTCGTCACGACGGCGGCCCAGGCCGTCCAGCGGGCCACCTCGGCCACGGCCAGGCCGCCGAGCGTCGCCTCAGGCCAGGCCCGCGTTGCGAGTTCGAGCGCGATCGCCAGGCACTGCAGCACCATCTTCAGCTTGCCCGCCGGCCCCGCCGAGAAATCGTGTCCGGCCCGCTCCATCTCCGCGCGGACGGCCGTCACGACCAATTCCCGCACCACCACCACGACGGCCATCCACGGGAGGATCGCAGACGCTCCACCGCGGCCGGCGAGCAGGACAAACCCGCCGCAGACGATCACCTTGTCGACCAGCGGATCGAAGATCCTGCCGAGCCGGCTCACCTGGTTGAACCGCCGCGCCCACCAGCCATCGATCCAGTCGGTCGAGGCGGCGACGAGGAAAAGCCAGAACGACGCCTCCCAGGCCCCCCGCTCGATCGCGACGAAGAGCACGAGCGCGAGCAGCAGCCGCACCGCCGAGAGAATATTCGGCACGGTCCACACGCGATCGAGTGCCGGGGAGCTCTTCATGCGAGGCATTCTAGGACGCATTCGACTTTGGTGTATCGCCGGCTTCGGGACGGCAGAAGTCGACTCGCGGTGGCCGCGGCGGCCAAATGCTCGTCGAGCTTCAGCCGATCCCTTCGCCTCCGTCCGTGGTTTGCCGAGTCATCGCTACACGTATTCCAGAACGGCTCTAGCCGAGGCGGGACGCCTACACCGGCGCGCCGGCGAGGTCGTAGCCGCTCGAGGCCACGATCTCGACCGGGATGATCCTGCCGGTGAGCGGCTGCTTCGCCGAGCTGCCGCGAGCCGTCACGTAGACCACGCAGTCGATGTCAGGCGCGTCGGCATACGTCCGGCCGATCCAGACATCCTCCCGCTCCTCGCTCTGCCGGTCGATGATCACGTCGAGCACCCTGCCCACCTGCGCCCGGCTGTGCTCGTGGGCGATCTTCTGCTGCTCACGCATGAGCTCGTCGCGGCGGGCCACCTTCTCCACCTCGTCCATGTGGCCGTCGAGCTTGGCGGCCGGCGTGTCGGCCTCGAGCGAATAGGTGAAGACGCCCGCCCGCTCGAACCGCCAGCGTCGCACGAAGTCGAGCATTTCCGCGAACTGCGCCCGCGTCTCGCCGGGAAACCCGGTGATGAACGTCGTCCGCAGGACGAGGTTCGGGATCCGCGCGCGAAGCTTTTCGAGCAGTGCTTCGGTGGGCTGCTTCGCCACCCGCCGCTGCATCCGCTTGAGCACAGGATCGCTCGCGTGCTGCAGCGGCATATCGAGATAGGGAATCACCTTCTTGCTCGCGGCGATCGCATCGATGAGCTCATCGGTGAAATACATCGGGTAGAGATACATGAGCCGGATCCAGGCGAAGCCCTCGATCTTCTCGAGCTCCGCGAGCAATTCGACCAGCCGTGGCTCGCCGTAGAGATCCATCCCGTAGTAGGTCGTGTCTTGCGCGACGATCACGAGCTCCTTCACGCCGTCGGCCGCGAGTTCCTTCGCCTCGCGCACCACCTCCTCGATCGGCTTCGTGGCATGCTTGCCGCGCATCTTCGGGATCGCGCAAAACGTGCACGTGCGGTCGCAGCCCTCGGAGATCTTGAGATAGGCCATGTGCCGCGGCGTCACCCGCATGCGGCCGGAGTCGTCGAGAGCCCGCGCCGGGGCCGGCTTGAAGATGCTTCGCTGCTCGCCGAGCCGGCCGATCAGCCGCTCCGCCGACCTCGCCACTTCGTCTCGCGAAAAGACGCCGATCACGGCATCGACGCCCGGCAGTTCGTCGAGGAGCTTGTCTTTCTGCCGCTCGGCGAGGCAGCCGGCCACGATCACGCCCCGCGTCTGCCCCGTCTTCTTGAGGTCGAGCATCTCGTTGATCGCGGCATACGATTCGGCCCGCGAGGCGTCGATGAAGGCGCAGGTATTCACGATCACGAGGTCGGAGCCCGCCGGCTCGCCCACGAGCTGCCAGCCGTCGTCGCGCAGGAGGCCGAGCATCCGCTCGGTGTCGACGAGGTTCTTCGGGCAGCCGAGGCTCACCATCGCAAACGTGCCGCGGCAGGTGGCCGGATCGACCGGCGCAATCGACGGCATCACGGACGTGCCGGCACCGCACGACGCGCTCGCAGAGGGATCGACGATCTGAAGCTGCTGCATGGCGTCAGGCTCTGGCGGCGATCAGTTTGTCGAGCTCCTCGCGGAGCTTCGGCAGGATCGCATCGTAGGGGAAGGCGCCGAGCTCGGCGCTTCGTTTCTTGAGGTTGACGTGCGTCGGGCCACACCAGAGGCCGAGGTCGGCGTCGTCAGTCTCGCCCGGGCCGTTCACGCGGCAGCCCATCACGGCGATCGTGATCGCGTGCTCCTTGGCGTAGGACGTCATCTCCTTCACCTGCTTGGCGAGCTCGATGAAGGCCTCGTTCTCCACCCGTGAGCAGCTCGGACAGGAGATGATGTTGAGCGACGAGAGGCCGTAATCGACCACGCTGCGCACGCGACCGGCCGCGATGTCGGCGAGAATCGCGTTGGCGGCGGCGATCTCCTGCGGCTTGTCGGCATTTGGCACCGTGAGCGACACCCGCACGGTGTCGCCGATGCCCCGCGAGATCAATTGCTCAAAGGCGATCCGCGTCTTGATGATTCCGTCGGGGGGCATGCCCGCCTCGGTGACGCCGAGATGGATCGGCACGTCGGGCCGCGCCTCGGCGAACCGTTTGTTGACCTCGATCACTTTCTTGGGGTCGGAGTCCTTGAGCGAGACGACATACCGCGTGAAGCCGATCGAGTCGAGCAGTTCGCAGTGCTCGAGGGCGCTGGCGAGCATCGGCCCGAGCGAATCGTCCTCGGCGAATTTTTCCTTCTTGGCGGGGTCGACGCTCCCGCAATTCACGCCTACGCGAAGGGCGCAGTCGTTGGCCGCGGCGACGTCGGCGATGAACTTCACCTTGTCCTGCCAGGGCTTCGTCGGCTCGTGGTGATAGAGATGGCCGGGGTTGTAGCGGAGCTTGTCGACGTGGGGGGCGACCTCGACGGCGAGCCGGTAATTCTCCTGGAGATCGATCGCGAGATTGGCCTTTGTGCCGGCGCGGATCGCGGGAAGGGCGGCGGCGTCTTTCTTCGAGTCGACGGCGATCCGGACCACGCCCGCGCCGGCCCGGTGGAGGTCTTCCACCTGCGCGAGCGTCGCCTCCACGTCCTGCGTGTGGGTGGCGGTCATGCTCTGCGGGGCGATCGGGTGGCCTGCACCGATCGTGATGGAGCCGATCCTGACGGGCCGCGTGGGATTTCGCTTGATCTCGACCAAGGCTGCACCTCGTGTGACACTTTTCTCCGTAGAAACAATAGCAGACGCCACCCCGCCGGGGATACGCCCATGCGATATGACCCGCTCCTTCATATCGTCCTCCACGAGCCGGAAATCCCGCCCAATGCCGGCAACGTGGGTCGGACCTGCGTGGCGATCGGCGCGAAGATGTGGCTCGTGAAGCCGATCGGCTTCAAGCTTGACGACTACTACCTGCGGCGGGCCGGCCTCGACTATTGGGAGCACCTCGAATGGGAGGTGGCCGATTCCTGGGCAGACCTGGTCGCACGGCTCGCGGCCGTGGGCCGGCAGCCGAACTGGCTCTACGAGGTGGGGGGGCCGCGGCAGTACACCGACGTGGCGTATGCCCGCGGCGACGTGCTCGTCTTCGGGAGCGAGTCGAAGGGGCTGTCGGCTGAATTGCTCGCGGCTCACCCGGACCGGCACCTCGCGATTCCGGCGCGGCCGGAGGTGCGGAGCCTCAACGTGGCGAATTGCGCCGCGCTCGTGGCCTACGAGGCCGTCCGCCAATTCGGCGGGCTGGCGTAGGACAGACCTCTGTGCCTGTCTTGCTTCTGACAGGCACAGAGGCCTGTCCTACGAAGGGCGGAGCCCTTCAAGTAAAAATCGGCAGGACGCCGATGTTTTGCGTGTACACAGACAGGCACAGAGGCCTGTCCTACATCTCGATCTCGTAGCCCTTGCGCGAGGGCCGGGCGAGCATCGCGTTGGCCTCTTCGTCGCCCACGATCTGCTCGGCTGCGTCGTCCCACTTGAGCGACCGCCCCAGCCGGGCGCTGATCCCTGCCAGGTGGCAGATGTTGAGCATTTTCATGTGGGAATGGACGTCGGAGATCGGCTCCTTCTTGTTCTTCGCGCACCAGAGGAAGTTGGCCCAGTGGGCCTTCCGCTCGTTGTGCTCCATCGGCAGGTTCTTGTAGACCTTCGCGATCGCCCCTTCGGGCAGCGGATGGTCCTTGAGGGCCTCGACCGGCTCGCCGGCGAGTTTGCCGCGGCTCACGAAGATCCGCCCCTTGTCGCCTTCGATCAGCACGCCGTTGTCGGTGTCGTGGCGGATCACCATCTGCGTGCCCTCGGGGAAATCGACTGTGAAGAGGAATTCCGTCGCCGTGTTGTAGCGATCCTTCTCGACCGGCACGCCGTCCTTGAACGTCACGGGGTGCTTCGCCGTGCCACTGATGGCCAGTGGCGACGCCTTCTGGCCGTTGAGCATGAGCGCCCAGGTGGCGATGTCCACATGATGCGCGCCCCAGTCGGTCAACTTGCCGCCGGAATACTCGTACCACCCGCGGAATTCGTAGTGGCAGTTGGTCTGCGGATTCGGCAGCGTTTCCTTGCCCTCCTTGCCGACGACGGCCGGGCCCTGCAGCCAGCGATAGTCGGCCACCGGCGCCGGCCCCAGCCAGCGATCCCAGTCGAGCCCCTTCGGCACGGCGACCACGGGCAGCGCGGGGCTCGACGGGGGCGCACCGATCGCCGCCTGCACTCGCTTGATTCTGCCGAGGCGACCTTCCGCGACGAGCGCCATCGCCGTCGTGAAGAGTGAAAACGCGCTCCGCTGCTGCGTGCCCACCTGCACGATCCGCCCTGTCTCGCGCTGCACCTTGCGGATCAGTTTGCCCTCGTCGATCGTGAGCGTGAGCGGCTTTTCGCAATAGATGTCTTTGCCGGCGAGCATCGCTTCGACGACGGGCTTCGTGTGCCAGTGGTCGGGCGTGGCGACGTGGATCACGTCGATGTCTTTCCGTTCGAGGATCTTGCGGTAGTCGTCGTAGACGGCGGCCTTGCCCTGGCTATAGCGCTCGTTCGACTCAGCAGCGCGATTCGCATCGGCATCGGCGATCGCCACGACGTCGATCCAGTCCTTGGCCACGCCGATATTGGCCTTCGCGATGTCGCCGGCACCGATCAGCCCCAGCGCGATCCGGTCGTTCTTCGACTGCGTCTCGTCGGCCAGCGTCCGCGGCGCGGAGAAGAAGTAGGGCGTGGCGGCCGTGGCCGCTGCGGCCGTGGCACATGACGAGAGAAATCCGCGGCGGTTGCCCTTCATCGCTGATGCTCCAGAACTAAGGATTGGACTGCGTCGGCAAGGTTACCCGAAGGCGTTAGATCCTGCCATCGGTTGGATGGCGGCCACGGGGCTCGGGCAACCTTTAACAGGCAGGCAATTCACGAACGGGCCGGTCCGACCGCAATGGTCGATACCTCTCCTTATTCTTCACAGGGGGAGGATGGCCCAGATGTTCAGGTCGCTCGTATTGGTCGCAGTCGCCGCCGCGCTGGGGTCGTCGTTGACAAGGGCTGCCGCGGCCGACCCCTTCGGCGATCTGGGATCGCAACGCTGGTATGTGTCGGGCATCGTCGGCGGCTCGTTCATGACGCTCACGAGCGGCGGCGAAAACACGGCCGCGTCCGCCGCCAACGCCGGCGCTGCGACCGGCGGCGCCTTCACGGGCGGCGGCGCACTGGGCCTTGCGATCCCATCCGGCGGGGGCCAATGGCGGGCGGAGTTGGAAGGCCGCCAACGGGCTCGCCTCGCGGGGCAGACGAATTTCGTCGGCGATCCATTCTTGTACGACGTGCAGGCCGCCGACGGCTGGTCGGTGACGGCAAACCTCTGGCGCGACATTGCGATCACGGACCGCACCGACTTCTACGCCGGCGGCGGCATCGGCGGCGGCGGCTACCGGCTGACGGTCGACGACCAGATTTACGCGCAGGGCTACAACCGGACCGGCGGCTTCGCCTGGCAGGCTGGCGGAGGCCTGGTGTGGAGCCCGTCGGACCGACTCGACATCGACTTGGGCTACCGGTTCTTCGCGGTCGACACCGGTTCGACGCCCCTCGTCAATCAATTATCTGGCGGGTCCGCCGGCATCTACACCTCTTCCCTCTCGGCGAGCGAGGTGCTGCTCACATTCAGAATCTATGAGCCGCTGGCGGTTTTGCGGGGCCGGCGCTGATCGCGCCCCGCCAAAATATTGAAAAAAACGCTCGCTGGACCATGATGGAGGAGGGCGTCGCCCACCGCCCCCCTCCAAGTGAGCCATGAGCCTTTCGCGTCTCTTCCGCCGTCGCGCGGGCGGCAGCCGCCAGCGTCGTCGCCACCACCGCTTCGCGGCTGAGCGGCTCGAGAGCCGCGCGCTATTGGCCGCGGGGCAGGCGGTGTTCAATCCCACGGGCGGCCCGCAGGATTGGGAAATTCCCGCCGGCGTGCAGAGCGCTTCGATCACGCTCGTCGGCGGCCTCGGAGGGGCCGACGGCTCAGGACTCAACTACGACATGCCGTCCGCCCAGGTGCAGGGCACGCTCACGTGGTCTGCCGGCACGCCCGCGCTTTTTGTGTGGGTCGGCGGCAACGGCGGCAATGCCAGCGGCAAAAGTTCGCCAGGCGCCGGTGGCTTCAACGGCGGCGCGCAAGGCGGCACAGGCAGCGAGTCGTCGAACGCCGGCGGCGGTGGTGGCGGCGCGACCGACATCCGCATCGGCGGCTATCTGCCGAGCACCCGCGTGATGGTCGCCGGCGGCTCGGGCGGGTCGGGCGGCACCGATCCGAACGGCTACTCGCCGGAGATCGGAGGGAACGGCGGGACGGGCGGTGCGGGCACGGCGGTGGCCGGCGTGTGGCCGGCCGGCAACGGCGCCGCGGGCCAAGGTGATGATGGCGGCGACGGCGGGGCTGGCGGGCAGATTCCGAATGGGCAATCGACGGTCGGCGGAAGCGCGGGCACGCTGACTGCCAATGGCGGCGGAGGCGGCGGCGCGGGCGGATACTTCGGCGGCGCTGGCGGCCAGGCCGGCACCGCGGGCTTCATCGGAACGGCCGGCGCCGGTGGTGGTGGCGGCGGCGGCTCGTCGTATGCCGATCCTGCGCTCGTCACCAATGCGACCGCATCGCTCGCCTACAACATCTTCACGGCGTCGGCCACGATCGAGTGGGTGCACATTGCCACGACGTCGATCGGGACTCTTCAAGTAGACACCGCCACGCAGCAGCAGCTCGTGGCAACATTCCCCGACGCCTCGTTCACGCCGACCTGGGAGGTCACATCCGGGGCGCTCCCTGCCGGCCTGTCGCTGAACTCCGCCGGCGAACTCTCGGGAACGCCGACCCAGCCCGGCCAATATTCATTCACGGTGACGGTCACCGCGCAGCCCAATGCCGTGGCCACCTCCACCCGCACCTATACCGGATCCGTCACGAGCCAAGTGCCAGGCGCTCCCACTGGGGTGCAGGGGCAACCCGGCTTCGAATCGGTGGCCCTCACCTGGACCGCCCCGACGACCACTGGTGGCGAGGCGATCTCGGGCTACGCCGTGCGCTACTCGACCGATGGCGGCTGGTCGTGGACCGTGGCGACCGCCAACACGTTTTCCACCGCCACGTCGTACACGGTCACGGGGCTCACGAGCAGGAGCGGCTATCAGTTCGAAGTGGCGGCCATCAACGGTGTCGGCACAGGCAGTTGGTCGGCGGCGAGCGCCTCGGGAAAGCCGATCCTCGATCCCGCCGCTCCCATCGGCCTGAGTGCGGTGGCGGGCGATGCAAGCGCGGCGCTCTCGTGGCACCGCCCCGCCACGGGCACGATCACCGGATACCGCATCGAGGCAATTGAAGGCTCGACCACGATTGTCCTCAGCGAAAACACCGG
Organism: Planctomycetia bacterium; assembly: GCA_046343855.1. Lineage (GTDB taxonomy): Bacteria > Planctomycetota > Planctomycetia > Pirellulales > UBA1268 > RGVT01. The sequence continues at coordinate 7,834 of JBKDMX010000086.1, read as the reverse complement.
TACGACTGCGACGACCTACCAGGCCACCGGGCTGGTCAACGGCGAGACATATCGCTTCCGCGTGGCGGCCATCGATCAGACTGCCATGGGGCCCTATTCGGAGTTGTCGAATGCCGTCGTTCCCACAGCCCCGCTATCGGTCATTGCCGTGCAGGTGCTCGACAATCTGGTGATCACGGTGAACGGCGGGGCCACCGCCTACTTCCGAACAACGGCCGGCCAAATCGAGGTGGCGGCGAACCGGGCGTTTACGTCCGCGCAGCAGTTCGACCCGGCCACCGTGACCAACGTGACGGTCAGCGGCAACACCGGCGTTGGAGGCTTCGTCTTCACCGCGGGCACGCTCGCCGCCGACATCGAGACATCGGGCATCGGATCGATCGCGTTCGAGGCCGGCGCGGTCGCCACCGGCACCGTGCAGGCTTCGCTCACGACGGGGCCGCTCGTGGTGTCGAGCGGTATCCGCGGCCTCGGCGGCGTCACGCTCGCTGCCGACGTGCGGCTCGCAAACGACGTCGAGATCGACGGCGGCTCGGGCAGCGTGACGCTGACGGGCACCGTCGATGGCCAGTCGCGCGGCGGGCAATCGCTCACCGTCACGGCCCTGGGCACGATCATCTTCGAAGAGGCCGTCGGTGCCGCGGTGTCGCTCGAAAGCCTCGAGACGAGAGCCACGCGGCCGCTTGTGCTCTCGGCCGACACGACCCAGAGCCGCACGATCCCGCTCCACTATCTCCCCTACACCGCGCCCAATGGCCTGGTGGAAGACAAATACGGCATCGAGGTGGCGATCGGCAACAACCCCGCGCGGATGTATGAATTCGACACGGGCGGCACCGGCTTCTGGGCGGGCTACAACCCCGAGTGGTGGCAGGGCGTTGTGCCGGCGGCCAATGCCGCACTCATGGAAAACAAGTACACATCCGGGAATTATTTCGACGGCCTGGCGACGAATGCCGTGCTGACGCTCGGCAGCGGGTCGCAGAAGGTCTCGACCGGCGGCGCCGTGCAGATCACCGCCATCACGGCGGGCGGCAACGACAAGACCGGGGCGACGTTCGATTTCTCGACCGCCAGCAAGCCGCCGATCGAGGGCCACTTCTTCGGCGACTTCGGCGCGTCGTTCGGGATCGCGAAGCCGGCGGGAGGCCAGGTCGATCCACCTGTGCAGGTCACCAATCCGCTCCTGCAACTGCCGGGCAATCTCTCGAGCGGATTCGTGGTGCAGCTCGGCCCGCTCGGCACGTCGCCGCGGGTGGTGGTCGGCATCACCGACGACCTGCGGGCCCAGTTTCCGACGGCGATCCCCCTCACCGAGATCGATGGCCTGCTCTATCCAAATCCCAACGGGGCGGCCTTCCGCCGGCAGGCCTACGAGCAGTTCGCGTTTTCGGGGCAGTATTCGCTCGCGCGCGAGGGCCAGCAGGCGAGCCTCGGCACGATCCAGACGCTGATCGACTCTGGCGCGCCCACGATGACGATCCACTATCCGGATTCGACGCCGCCGGGCCCGCCGTTCGTCGGCGACGGCATGGTCACCAGCGGCACGACGTTCACCGGCCTGTTTTCGGATTCCATGGGCGTGCCGCTCTTCAACTGGAATTTCGTCGCCGGCGAGCAGGCCTCGGTCAACGCGATCGCCTTCACACCCTCCGGCAGCGCCGCCTCCCCGACCAACAGCCTCAACACGGGCCTCAACTTTTACAACGGCTACGACGTCATGTTCGACGTGGCCACGGGCTATCTCCGCGTGCGGCCGAGCGGCGGCCTGTCGAGCGTGCAGTTGGAGTCGGTAACGACGCTGGGCCCGCAGCGGTATGGCCAAAACGCGACCCTCTCAGGCACGTATGCAACCGGGGGCGGCGAGTTTTCTCTGGCCGGCGCGACGACGCTCGCCGGTGCCACGACCGTCGCCGCGGGCACCGGCGCGGTGACGTTCAGCGGCGCGGTCGATTCGGCGGCCGGCGTGAGCCAGCCGCTCGTCGTGAACTCATCCGCGGCGACCCGGTTCATCCGGCCGGTCGGCGGCGTGCGACCGCTGGCCAGCCTCACCACTGACGCCGGCGGCTCGACATCGGCCGTCGCGGTCACCACCAAGGGCAGCCAGCGATTCGGCGATGCCGCCACGCTGGCGGGCATCTACACGACGAATAACGCGATCTTCTCGGTCGCCGGCGATGCGACGCTCGCCGGCACGGTCACGATCCAGACCTCTGGCGCCGATGGCGTTGGCAACGGCGGACCGATCCAGTTCGCCGGCCGGATTGATTCCCGCGCCGAGTCGGCGTTTCCGCTCACGCTCGATGCGGGCGATGACACGATCACGGTGACGGGCCGCGTGGGCGGCTCGCAGCCGCTCGGCGGCATCGCCATCCAATCGGCGAAATCCGCGGTCTTCACGGCGGCCGTGCATCTCGACGGCGGCGGCTTCGGCGCCGCCGCCGACGGGCTCGTGGTGGAGGATCAGGTCACGGCCCGCCTGTCCGCGGGCGGCTCGATCCGCCGGTTCACCGGCAGCGGCGTGGTCTTCGACAAGGAGTCGCAGCATTCGCACCTCCGCGGGTTCGAGATCGCCGACAACGTCTACGACGGCATCCAGATCGCGGCCAAGAGCGCCGGCGGCACGATCAACTACGCGGGCACGGTGATCGAGGGCAACGCGATCCATGGCAACGGGGCGTTTGGCATCGAGGTGGCCGGGCCGGTTCGTGGCCTCGCGATCCGCGACAATGCGATCGGCCGCGAGGGCGCGACGAATCCCTGGGGCTATGTGAGCGGCGGGCCGAATACGCACGGCATCGTGCTCGCTCCCGGCAGTTATTCCGGCACCGCGATCAAAGGCAATTCGATCCGGTTCAGTCGCCGCAGCGGCATCATGATGCCCGGCGGCGTCCAAGGCGCGAGCATCTCGGGCAACACGATCGAGCGCAACACGTCCCACGGCATCGAGGCTGCCACGGGCGACTTCACCGACACGTCGATCACAGCCAACACGATCCGGCTCAATGGCGGCGACGGCATCTCGCTCGGCGCCGGCATCGGGCAGGGCACGACCGCGGGCGGCAATCCGCAGGCAGGCTACTCGGCCGCAGTGGGACATTATCTCGTGCCCTATGCCAATAGCCCGAACTTCTACGACACCGCGAATCCACCGGCCGATCCGCAGATCGCGATGCAGGTGGGCACGAGGCAGCTCGCGGTGAACCTCGACACCGGCTCCCGCGGCCTCTATTTCAACGCCCTCCAGCTCGACCCGAATATCGTGCTCGACGGGCCGAAGGGGCACGTCTTTCTGAATAGCTCCAATCGCCTCTATTTCGGCCAGTGGTCGAGCCAGCAGATCACGTTCACGCAGTCGTCGTACGTCACGTCCGCCGGCAGCGACCTGAGCCGTAAGGCACAGGCAAACGTGCCCGTCCTCGTGGTCGCCGCGATCGGCGCCTCGACGACGCCGGCGCCCGGAGCGACCGTCGCCAACACCACGTTTGCCACGACGATCTCGAGCGGCTCGATCACGATCACCAATGGCACGCTCACGCGCACGGTGGGCATCGTGCCGAACGTCACGGGCAGCGGCCCGGCGGGCATCGTGACGATTCCCGGCGGCTGGTGGGCCAACTATGCCGACAACATGCTCACGGCGACGACGTCGAAGCTCGCGCCCGTGGCCAACTTCGGCATCGGCTTCGACCGTTCGGGGCAAGGCACGGCGCCGACCACCGGCTCCCGCAACCAGCTCTACAACGCGTTCCTGAATCTCGCCGAGATGCAGGCAGGCACCATGCGGCCCGGCTACGTGATCTCGGCGACGGGCGTGCAACTCGGCCTCGACAGCACCGTGAGCGGCTTCGCCTCGACCGATCTCGCCCCCACCGGCCTCCCGCAGGGTACGCAGTCGGCCCCCGACTGGCAGCCGGCCACCGGCACCGTGGACTATCAAGGCACCACGAGCGGCACCGGCCAGATCGTGATCGACATGGGCATTCCCAGCGGCATCCTCACGCTGCCGGGCAAGACGCCGTCGTCGAAGTTTGGCGGCACGATGACGGTGAACCTGCTCAACTCGAATGGCGCGGTGCACTACGGCATCGACACGTCGAATACTGCCAACCTGCTCAACCCCACAGCCGTCGCCTTCTTCAATCCGCTCGCCGGCACCTTCACCGAAAACCTCCCGCCCCAGAGCAGCCAGTTCTTCAACACGGGCCGCAAGGTCTTCGCGGCCTTCGACTATCTCTACGACGCCGCCGCGGGCCTGCTCGGCCTCAAGGTCGGAAGCACGACAAACGCCCAAAACGCCTTCGCCAGCAGCGGCGGCCGGTTCACCGCGGCCCACCATGCAAATCCCAATGCGCCCGCGGGCGTCACGAATCTGAGGGTCGGAGGCGACGCAGCCCGGCACGGCAACACGATCACCGCCAACGCGGGCAACGGTGTCACGGTGAACGGCATCGGCTCGACCGGCAACGAGATCCGCTCCAACTCGATCTTCAAAAACGACGGCCGCGGGATCGACCTCGCGAACGGCGGCAACGCCGAGCAGGTCGCGCCCCTGCTCGACTCGGTGGTGCGGCTTGTCGGTGAGAAGACGCTCGCCGTGTCGGGCTCGCTCGCCGCCACGACCGGCTCCACGGGGCACTATTGGCTGCAGTTCTTCGCAAGCCCCTATGCCGACACGCAGAACCCGGCGCTCGTGGAAGGCCGCACGCTGCTCGGCGAGATCAAGCAGGCGGCGGGCCCCTTCAACGCGACGTTCGCCCGCGGCACGGCGTTCCTCGGCGACTGGATCACCGTCACGGCCACGCCTGACTCCGGTGATAAAAATACGTCGGAGTTCTCCGCTGCGGCGCGGGTGATGACGCTCGTCGTCGATACGGCCGCCGACGCCGGCACGGGATCCCTCCGCAGCGCCATGGGGCTTGCCAACGCCAACGCGGGCTCGGAGACGATCGAATTCGCGATCGCGCCCACGAGCTCGCCGGCCACGATCGCCCTGCGGTCAGCCCTCCCCGCAATCACGGGCGGCATGACGATCGACGGCCGCACGCAGCCGGTGACGGTGAGCGGCGCGTCCGTGAGAGGCGCGGCCCACGGCTTCACGGTGGCTGCCTCCGCGGCCCAGACCACGATCCGGTCGCTCACGGTAAGCGGCTTCGCCCGCGGCAGCGGCATCTCCTCGGCCGCGGCCAACGGACTCTTCGACGGCAACACGCTGGTTCGCAATTTCAACGGCCTCTCGCTCGTCGGTGCTGCCGGCACCGTCGCCTCGGGCAACGCGATCACGGCCAGCCGCAACTGGGGCATCTACGCGACGGGCGGTCTCGCAGGCGCGAGGCTCGAAAGCAACACGATCACGGGCACCGTGCTCATCGGCGTCTATCTTCAAAACGCCACAGGCATCGCCGTGGGGCAGGCCGGGGCGGGCAACGTGATCACCGGCGGCACCGCGCGGGGGCTCTACTCGACGGGGGTCTATGTCACGGGGGTCGCGACGGGCAGCCGCGTGCAGTCCAACACCGTGAGCGGCAACGGCAGCGGCGTGATGCTCGTGACCGCCCGCGGCGTGCTCGTCGGCGGCACGACCGATTCCGACCGCAACACGATCACCGGCAACCGCGGCTTCGGCCTCTTCGCCTCGGGCAATTCCACCGGCTCGGTCGTGCAGCGCAACGTGATCACGGGCAACGGCCGCAACGTCTTCACCACCCGCGCCTCCCGGCTCGTGTCCCGCGGCTGAAGCGGGACAGGCGGAGACGCCTGTCCTACGAGACGTACGACAGGCCTCCGTGCCTGTCCTGCCCCATGTTCTAGCGATCCCGCTCCGAATACAGCGGCAGATGCCGGTAATACACCTCGAGCATGCAGCCGCAGAGCGCCGTCATGTAAAGCCGCCCCCCCACGTGCCCCCACTGGTCGTTCGCGGGATCCCAGCTCCCCTTCTCCCGGCCGGTCTGCACCTGCTCGCCAAGCAGCTGCTCCTGCATCCGTCGATTCCATCTCGTCCATGCGGCCCCGCCCAGGTGATGGCAGACCTGCGTCGCGTAATACCAGGCATAGACGTTCTTCTTCCGGTAGTCGAAGTCGATCGGCGCCTCGCGCAGGAGCAGTTCCACGCCGGCCACGAGCCGCGGCTCATCGCGACGCCAGCCGAGATACTGCCGGCAGAGCAGCCCTTCGGCCGTGAGCGCCGGCCGGAAATCGAAGAACTTCTGATTGGGATTGATCTGGTAGCCGTACCCCTTTTCGTCCGACACGAACACGGCGTCGAGGAAGCCTGAGAGTTTCTCATACGCCGCGGCCGGCACGGGCAGGCCGGCCATCTCGCCACTCTTGAGCGCCATTAGATACCAGCCCGTCACCGACATGTCGCCGCGACTGTCCTGCTCGGGCTGCGGCGGATGGTAGCGCCAGCCACCGTCGGGCATCTGCGCGGCGATGGCGTAGCCGAGCGCCCGCCGCGCGGGCTCCTCGAGAAACGGATCCTTCGTCATGCCGTAGGCCTCGCAGAGTGCGATCGTGGCCTGCGCGTGGGCATACATCGCATGCTGCTCGAGCATGCCGCCGGTCTCGAATGTGCCGTCGGGCTTCTGCCCCTTCACGAGTGCCTTCCAGGCCTTGGCCACGATCGCGCGGTGGTCGCCCTCGCGGGTCGAGTTGCCCGCCCCTTGCAGCGCGATGAGCGCCATGGCCGTGGCGGCCAGCCGATTCTCCTGCGAGCCGCCGTCGCCATACGGGCCCTTCAGACTCCAGAGGCCGTCTTTCTTCTGCTGCCGGACGATCCAGTCGAGCGCCAGCGCCACGGCCGCTTCGGTGGCGTCGGTTCCGCCGCCATCGCCGAGGAGTTTCTGGCGGGCGGCCGGCGCGCGGCCCGAAAGCGCGGTGCCGATCACGATCCGCTGCGCCGCCGCTGCCCCCCCCGCCTCCACTGCGACGACTGGCTCGGGCGAGGGCGGCGCGGGGGCAGGCTCGACGACTGGCTCGGGGTTCACGACGGGTTGCGCCGCAACCGCAACCTCCGCGTCGTTCGGCTTCACGATCTCGACCACGTCCGGCGTCTCCGCCACGTCGGCCGCGTCGGGTTCGCCTGTCTTGCCGGCCTCGGGCGCAAACGTGAGCGTGAGCGTCGGTCGCTTCGGCTCAATCTGCCGCACGCTGAAAAGCGCGAGCGCGATCAGCAGGACGAGGTGGAGCGAGAGACTCAAGGTCCACGCCGGGCTCTTGTCGATGATCGACCTGATTCGCTCGCGCACGACGGGCCACAAGAGCGGCTCTGGCGGCCGACGCTGGATCGGCGTTTGCGTCACGGTGGACGGCCGCACGTCGAATTGCGGCAGCGGTGCCGCGGCGGGCTCGTACGACCATGGAAATCCACCGACCACCGCCGACGACCGAGCGCCCGACGGCGGGGCCGGAAATGGGGGCTCAGGGTTCGTCTGGTCGTCTGGGGGCATGGCTCGTGCGTCGCAAGCGTTATTCTCGACGCTTCCCACGATCGGCAATGCCAAAAAAGCCCGTCCTGAAAAACGTGCCCTTCTTTTTCAGTGACTCGCCGGATATGATGCTCGTAACACCCAAATGACGCGGGGTGGAGCAGCCCGGTAGCTCGCGAGGCTCATAACCTCGAGGTCGCAGGTTCGAATCCTGTCCCCGCCACTTCACGCCCGCCGGGGCATCCATGCCCCCGGCGGGCTGTTTTTTGCGCGGCATCCTGCCGCGGGTTCACGCCCGCCGGGGCATCCATGCCCCGGGCTTGCTGTTTTTCCATATTGCCTCGCTCGCGCTGCGGGCTTCTCAGCACAGCGCGTGACCCCTGCTTGGAAGTAGAGTCGGGGAG